>JAGBCL010000104.1 GCA_018110825.1 Oscillospiraceae bacterium | reverse complement strand
TATATGCCTCATCGTATGTCAAGTCCTGCTTATCTACAATTTTTACAATCGCTTCTTTAATCATATCAGAAATCTCCTTTCAAAAAATTTACAAGTATCTGTCTGCCGTCTGGCGTAAGGATTGATTCGGGGTGGAATTGTACTCCGAAAATGGGGTAAGTCTTGTGCTGTACTGCCATAATTTCGCCATCATCGGTTACAGCTGTAACTTTAAGGCAATCAGGCAAAGCTTCGGAATCTGCCGCAAGGGAATGGTATCTTGCGACTTTTATTTTTTCTGGAATGTCCTTGAACAGCATACATTCCGTATCAAGCTTTATTTCCGATTGCTTGCCGTGCATAAGCTGTTTTGCGTAAGTTACTTCGCCGCCGTATGCCGCACATATCGCCTGATGCCCAAGGCAAACACCCAGCGTCGGCACGCTTCTTGCAAGAGTTTTTGCAATGGTAAGGGTTACTCCTGCGTCCTCAGGTCTTCCGGGACCGGGAGAGAGAATAACTTTTTCGGGGCGAAGTCCTCGTATTTCATCTGTACGAAGCTCATCGTTTCTTATCACCTTAATGTCAGGTGTGATTTCACCGATAAGCTGATAAAGGTTATATGAAAAGCTGTCGTAATTATCAATGAGAAGTATCATAAATCTGCCTCCTCTGCCATTTTGAGAGCATTTACAACCGCCGCCGCTTTGTTGATACACTCCTGATATTCCTTTTCGGGGTCAGAGTCAGCAACAATTCCTGCACCGCTTCTGATGAACACCTTTCCATTTTTCTTGTAGGCAATGCGGATTGCAATGCAGGTGTCGAGATTTCCCGTAAAGTCAATATATCCGATTGCTCCGCCGTAAATTCCACGCTTGTTGTTTTCAAGCTCTGCAATAAGCTGACATGCTCTTATTTTCGGCGCACCTGAAAGCGTCCCCGCAGGAAGTACAGCGCTTACTGCGTCAAGTGCATCGCAGTCTTCACGTATTTCACCCCGTACAGTTGAGCCGATGTGCATAACGTGTGAATAACGCTCTATGCTTCGAAGCTTCTCAACCTTAACCGTGCCGAATTTACTGATTTTGCCCAAATCATTTCTGCCTAAGTCCACCAGCATATTATGTTCTGCAAGCTCCTTTTCGTCAGCAAGCAGTTCAGCTTCAAGCGTTTTGTCCTCGGCTTCTGTTTTTCCCCTCGGACGTGTCCCCGCAAGAGGAAATGTGTGAAGAATACCGTTTTCAAGCTTGACAAGTGTTTCGGGGGAAGCCCCTGCAACCTCCACGTCAGTTCCCGAAAGATAGAACATATACGGCGATGGATTAAGCGTTCTCAGAACACGATAGGTATTCAGCAGACTCCCCTCAAATGGTGCGGAAAGACGATTTGACAGCACAATCTGAAATATATCACCCTCATAGATATGGTGCTTTGCTTTTTCGACCATATTGCAGAACTGCTCCTTGTCAAAAAGCGGTTTTATATCTCCTGTTAAATGTCCGCACTCAATTTTTTTATCGCCTGTGCGGATAAGCTCGATAAGCTTTTTCAGTTCATAAACAGCTTTATTGTAGTTTGTTTCAATATCATCAAGCGGCATATTCGCAATGAGGATAATTTTCTGATTGACATTGTCAAAGGCAATAACCTTATCAAAAAGCATAAGGTCAACGTCCTTGAAATCCTCGGTATCCGCTGCGTTGTTACGTACAGTCGGCTCGGAATATCCGAGATAATCGTATGAAAAATAGCCGACAAGTCCGCCTGTGAATGAGGGAAGATAATCGAATTTCGGACTTTTATATTCCGACATAAGCTGTCTGATATGTTCATCGGGATTATCAGATTTAAGCCTTATATCACCGATTTTCATATCCTCGCCCTTGCAGGTGATTTCAAGCTTCGGATCGAAACCAAGAAACGTGTAGCGTCCCCACTTTTCATTTGCCGCTGCCGATTCAAGCATATAGCAATGGGATGATATATTTTTCAGTTTCTGCATAGCTTCAATTGGCGTGCAGATATCTGAAAGTATTTCGCAGCTCACGGGAATGATATTGTATTTTCCGCTTGCCGCAACTTTTTTTATTTCTTCAATATCGGGTAAAAATTTCATAATGCACCTCCGTGTAAAACAAAAAGCTCCTCTGAATCTGTCAGAAGAGCTTTCGCCGTGCACAAACAAAAACGCCCCTGACAGAATTTCATAAAAATAGAATTCTGCCAAGGACGAATAGCTGCAAATATATATAACTTGCCCGTATCCGCGGTGCCACCTTGATTCACAGGAATGACCCTGTGCGCTTAGCAGAGTGCCAACACACTCCCGACAACTGACGTATGCCAACACGTCGCAGAATACTC
>JAGBCL010000103.1 GCA_018110825.1 Oscillospiraceae bacterium | reverse complement strand
GATGCACCGCCTATACCTCTTGACCACCAAAACCACTTCCCGTTTGAGATCTTCAGCGAGTCGTGAGTGCGAGTGCAATACTCATTTCCGTCGCACTTTACAAGCTCATTCGGGTCTGTTGCTTGGAGGTAGGAAAACAGATCGACCTTTCGCGCTTCGGCTATAACCTCGGGTTGAATATATGCCATAGCTTACCTTGCGTCTCTGTCTCTGCGCTTTTCCTTGATACCCAAACGCTCCGCTTCATCGGCAGAATAATTGTTGATGGTACACTTGATGTCCTCCTTGTGAGGATCTTCGGTATCTATCCACTTGCGGTACAAATCAGCAAGCGGAGTTTCCGTGACAAGCATCGCTCTGATCTGTCTCTCGTTCAGATTGATGTTCTCCATCTCCTCAAGGAAGTCCTCGCGTATAAGGTATTCATACGCATGATTTAGAATTTCATCGGCTGTTTTCGTTTTGAGATCTTCGATATATACGCGCTGTTCCTCTTGCATTTTCTCAAAAAGCTCTGCGTGTAATTTCTCGACTCTCATTGAACTTACACTCATAAGATCACTCTCCTTTCCTCAAAAATATCCTTCAATCTTGCACTCTTTTACTTCGGTTTCGTGATACAAAACTCGATCTTCCGACACGGCTTCTTCAGCTTTTGCCTTTGCTTCTGTTTCACAATCGGCTTCAACTTCGATATATCCGGTCTGTACGATTGTAACGGCTACGCCATATTTCATCACAACCACCTCCTCTCTTGAAATAGAAAAAGCCGAGAAGATTAAGGTGCTAATCCTCTCGGCTATGTAAGTATTCTTTTGTAAATTCAAGCGTAATACTGTTTTATAAATCAGTTTTGAGTTTTTCAAAATAATTTGATTTTAGGAAATACTCAAACTCAATATTCGGTAACATTTTGGGTGGCTTTTCTGAATCATCCCAAACATTATCAAATCCCGCAACACGAATATTTCCGTTTTCGCACAAACTGATATGATTTCTGCAAAAATCTGTATGGTTGTCCGTGAACTCCTTGTGTGAAAATGTTTCTTTTACTTCAAGTGTTTCTGCTTCAATGATTTCCCATTTTCGCGCAGTAACCTGACATACAATGTGTTGATTATCGAGTGCCGTAAATCCCCATGCTGTGCAGGGGCGTTTTTCTTTCAAGACCTCTCCCGTTTTTATATCAATTAACTGCATCGCATAATCGTGTAATTGCGCCGTGATAGTTGTATTACCCACAAAAATATTAGTTATTCCACGGCGGCTTTTGGTTTTCCAAATTCTCTCACCCGTTTTAGCATCGAAACTAAACAATCCGTTTTCCCAAGTTTGAGCAAAAACCATAGTTCCATCGGTTGAAACTGCGATGCCGAATTGTCCGATGTTGTATCCGTTTATGTATTTGGTTTCCCATTTGTAAGTTTCTCCGGATCTATATTGAACAATAATTTTATTTATTGTTTCATCCGTATAAGAATTGTATTCACCAAGAATCATTTGTAAGAATTCAATAGTGCCATCAGAGTAGTAATTTGTCCATCCTTGAGCGGATTTATAGATTGAATAGTTTTTGTGATGCTTATATAATTTCAAATCATTATGCAAAATATTATCTCTCATACCTGCATCCTCCGTTCTACTATTTCTCATATATCAACGAGTATAATTATATCATTCTTTTGTGAATTTTTCAATCCTTTCTAACTTTTTTACAACTTCAATAAAGAAACAGCCGAGAAGATTAAGGTGCTAATCCTCTCTGCTATGTATAAGGGCAACTCAAAATCTTTCATTTGAATTGCCCCGCGCGTCTCAGTTTCACCGCGCTCTGACAGTTATCTGTCGTCTCTGTCGTCTCTTGTCTTACGCTTTTCTTCTTGCTCCTCCTCGCTCTGCTCGTCCACACCGTCCACGATTTCATTCTCGCGTCTGTCCATATTCAGCTCGGCATTGAGTTCTGCAAGTCGCTTGCATTTCTCGTCAAGCTCTGCTTCTCTCGGGAACGGTTTTGCAATCTCTGCTTTAGCGTTTTCCACCTGCTTGTGTAGTTCTTCAAGATTAAACTCACAGCCATGCTTTCGCTTTTCAAAGGCTTCGATGGCATTATCCAAACGGGTTATGATACCGTGTGGGTCTTTGCCAAGCGGCACTTTGTGAAAGAGTTCTCCGCGTAGAGTAATGAAAAATTCCTTTGACAAGGTATCAAAACCGATGTCTGTTTTGAAGCCGCGATACTCACCTAAAGGTCGCCCCTCGGGATTGGTAATACGCTCACAGATAGCAAGGATCGCCTTACCCGCTTCTGCCTTTTCGGTGTAGGTCGTACCCATAATCACCATCGGGGAGAAGCCGTTTTCATTCGGGAAGGTATTGTTCTTTGCCGTTTCCATATCCGCAATCAGAGATTTGATCCTCTCCTCCTGCTCGGCTATCTCTCTTGGGAATTTCTT
>JAGBCL010000102.1 GCA_018110825.1 Oscillospiraceae bacterium | reverse complement strand
TAAAGTGTACCCCATGTCAAGGACACTTTAATAAAAATTATATACCCACACTATCCGTTTGTTGAGAGTGGATTTATTCCGGTTGTTATGTAATTGTAAAACTCGTTTGGGGTCAGTTTACCTAGATTCCACTGACCTCTATCGTTGTTATAATAGTCAATCCAGTCATCTACATCAGCACCTACCTGCTCAATGCTGGACCAGTTCTTTTTCCGTTCAGCCAGTTCATCTTTCATGTGACCGAAGAAGCTTTCCTGTGGTGCATTATCCCAGCAGTTTCCTCGTCTGGACATGGACTGGCGAAGTTGGTGATTACTGAGTAGTTCTCTGAATTTTACACTGGTGTAGTGACACCCCTGATCGCTGTGTATCATAGCCTCAGCATCCAGCGTTGAACCGTGTTTGCTGATGAGCCGGTTAACTGTCTCAAGAACAAAATCAACTTCCAGTGAATCACTCAATACATGGGACAAAACCTGTTCGGTAAAAGCATCTTTTATGACAGAAAGATAGCAGAATGTTCCGTCATAAGGAATGTAGGTGATGTCTGTTAGCAGAATCCTCCTTGGTCCATGCTTACGAAATTCGCGGTTTACACGGTTGTCTGCAACTGCATTGGTTCGAATTGCTTTTGCCATTCGACGATACGGATTTGCCTTCCGTATGGGACACAAAAGACCAAACTTTTTCATCAGACGGCGAATCTTTTTGAGATTCATGCGTACTCCTGTATGAAGCAGACGCATGTGAATACTACGGGCTCCTTTTGCATAACCACGATAATTATAAGCATCCAAAATGAGTGCAAAATCAGCCTCGTCACACAGCTCTCTGTTGTATCGGGCTACCGCGCGTTTCAGCCAGTTATAATACCCGGAACGGGATACTCCGGCAAGTGCACACATTTCCTTTACGGTAAGCGAATTGGTTTCTTTGTCCAGCTCCTGCTGAATGATGCTAAAAATACAGGAAGTGCTGCTTATTGTTCCGGCGATTGGATTTTTTTTAAAAACTCAATCTGTTGTTCGAGATGAACGATTCTCTGCTGTAACTCACGGATGGCGACTTTGGTGTGTTTCTTTTCCAAATCTGCCTTGGCGAAATCAGCAATTCGTTCGTCCCGGGATTTGCCTCTGGGTTCGCGGAGACCTTCCGGTGATTTGGCTTCGATTTTAAACTTTTTCAAAGCGGATTTCATGCGTGGTTTTCCCATCATTTCAGGATCAAATCCTGCCAGGGGAAAAATCTGTGTAGATTTAACCCCTTGCTTTGCCTGCTCTAGCGCGAACTTTTTAAATGCTAGTGAATAGGTGATTTTTGTGGGGCTGACATTCACAACATAAGGATTTTGTCTGATAATATCCATTTCTTCCTGTGTAAATTTTTTGTTTGCCATAATAGACCTCCGTTTCATTAATATCAATATATCACACAATCAAAAAAACGGAAATCAGATATGGATATATAACCTTGTTTCAATATGGGGTCAACCAGAAATACACAAAAAAGCTGGGGATATAACTGAAAAGTCGTGTACACTAGTTGGGGGTGACCATAATGTGTGGGTATAAAATGTTTTTTTGCGTGTCCACTTTATAGGGTACATTTTA
>JAGBCL010000101.1 GCA_018110825.1 Oscillospiraceae bacterium | reverse complement strand
TAGTTTTTTTGGCAAAATCCAGCGGCAGCATAACATTCTGAATTGCAGTAAAGTCGTCGATCAGTGCATAATCCTGCATGACCATTCCGATTTTTTCATTGCGAATACGGGCAAGCTGCTTTTCACTTGTGTTTTTTACCAACACATCGTCAATGCGGTATTCTCCGCTTTCATAGCTGTCGATACAAGCAAGAATGTGCAGAAGCGTTGACTTGCCTGCACCCGACTTACCGATAATGGCAACCATTTCACCGTCTTCAATAGTCAGCGACACACCATTCAGTGCTTTAAATTCATTTGCTTTCTTTTGATTATATATTTTGTGTATTTCCCGAAGCTGAATCATTTCTTTTCCTCCTTTAGTTGGAATGCAGTACCTGAATTGGTGTACGGCTTTGAATTAATCGAATAGGCAAAGCAATGGCAAATAACATATAAATCAGCATAATGCCCAATAATACCACAATCTGTACCCATCCGATTCTGATAACGGAATTCGCCAACAGAGTAGTATTCTGTAATATACCAATACTGCCTACAGCAATGGCAAAGGATAAAGCACCAATCATAAAGGATGAGATGAGGCTGATTTTTGCACATTCACGCCATTTCAATCCGCAGATATAGAATACGGCAAATGCACGCAGCCGATGCTTTGCCATCAGTGCGTTTACACTCATGGAACCTACAACTGTCATAATCAAAACTGCAAGTAAAATGGGAAAGAGCAGTCTGCATTCCTCAAAGATATATGTATAGCTGTTGCTCTGGATTACATCTGTTTCATTGCAGTATGAATTTGGAATTGTTTTCAGATACTCCCTATTTTTCTCCTTAGCTTCATGATTTTGCCCGGTATAGGTAACGAACAACGGTCCATGTAACTGTGTAATAGCCTTATCGCCGTCATCCAGCAAACTCTGGGGGAATAGAAACAGTGTACGTTCTTCTATTTCATGATAGAAATGGTAGTATAAATTCTTTGCGGAAAAATCATCATTTTTCGGATTGGTGCAGTTTATAAACTTTGCTCCTTCCTTCATAACACCGATAACTCTTGCCTGCAAATTCTCTTCATATCCAAACGCTGCAAATGATATTTCATCTCCAACCTGCAATCCGTACTGATTCTGAGATACTACTACAGGGATTTTATCCTGTGAGTCAAATGTTTCCGGAAACCATGTACCTGATTCTAATTCCGGTATATAGGCTTTGAGCAGCGCATCATCATAGCTAATATACACATTACCGGAATGGACTTTTTTCCCATCTGTATATTCAAGCCAGACGTTATATGTACCTGCAAGTTCAGGTTCTCCATAAAGCTTCTCTGACAGCGTTTTTCTATTTAGCGTTATGCCGGTTTGAGGATCCACCGCATAAATTGTATTATAAAACTCTCCTTCCGCTGACAAGAGCGGACGAAAGGGAAGATAATCGTCAAAGCGTGAACAAATGCCTGACGTCAGGCTGATTGCAATAAAAAATACGGCAATCATTTGCAGAAGGGTCATGAAATTCAAAACAGGATTATGCAAGATATTTTTCCATGACAGTTTCCAGAGTGTCTTGTTAAACATTCAGATTGCCTCCCTTCAACGCAGCCAGACTTTGCTTGCTTACGGATCTCCAGATAAGTAATGTGATAACCGCTGCGGAAATAAGGAAATAAATTGCAAAGATAGCAAGATATATTTCTGTTCGATAAGCACCTTCCATATAGGGATAAAGTTGCCTACATCGCGGCAGAATCAGCTTTACAAACAGTCCAACAGAAAGCCAGTATGCCGGCAGCATCACAATTAGGCACTCCAATAGGAATATCCATATAGTACGGCTATTTCTGCATCCACAGATGCGGAATACAGCTATTTGTTTTTTGCGCTGTTCCAGCAGATACTGATACAATACAGAAAAGTTTGCAGCAGCCAGGAGTGCAATTGCAGCACAAATCATGAGAATTGTGCGATAAAGATAACGCTGCCCCGTTTCGGGAATATCAAGCTCCGGAACTGTAATGGCACTTCCAAATCGACTTTCAAATGCATCTTTCAGTTCATTGTACTGAGAACGTGTCATAATATTTTCAAACCAGATTAAAATGGAATCTTTCATCTGTGTATTATCATCCAAGGACAGAAAGGGTATCATAGGACAGCCCGTCATCTTCTGTTCTCCTATAACTTTGTACTCTTTTCCCTGTATGGAAACCCATCGTGTTTCATCATCTGTATGAATGGTAATCGCATCTGTGCAGCTGTCGTTTCCGCTGCTCGGGCCTACAATTGCCACAGTTTCGTAAGCGTCAAATAAATGACGTATTCCAGAAAAAAGGAATCTGATGTATAATAAAGTCCAAGGAAGTCCATAGACCAAATTAGAGAGGCTGAAATAGTCTATGGAGTAAACCGGATTAAATTAGACATAGGGGGAATACGGAAATGAAAACAACGACAGCTATTACCACTGTCAAGCGAGATGTACAGCTGCGAGAATGGACGGAACAGATCAAAGCACAACAGGAAAGCGGAATGACAGTAACAGCATACTGTGCTCAGAACGGGATCAATATTAAGACATATTACTATCACCTTCGCAAAGTTCGTGAGCAGTGTATGGAATCTGAACCGGAAATAGTACCTGTAGCTATTCCAAGAACAGCCTCAGATATTCGTATCGAAAAGAATGGCCTGCAAATAACACTGCCGTCAGATATCTCGGCGGGCACTCTTCTTACTCTGGTTCAAGCTTTATGCTAAATGATCTATCATCAGATAAAAAGGTATATATCGTCACAGGATATACAGATTTGAGGCGCTCCATAGACGGACTTGCAATGATAGTACAGGGACAGCTTCGTCTTGATCCGTTCAGTTCTGCATTATTTCTGTTTTGCGGAAGACGATGCGACCGTATCAAGGGACTTCTATGGGAAGGTGACGGATTTCTGCTTCTTTACAAACGGCTTGATAACGGAAGATTTCAATGGCCTCGTAATGAAACTGAGGCAAGGCTTCTCACTCCGCAGCAAACAAGATGGCTGCTTGAAGGTCTGACAATCGAACAGCCTAAGGCTATCCGAGAAGGTAAAACAGGCATGATATATTGATGTGAAAGCAAGGAAAATTTGCCGATTTTCCTTGCTTTTTTGCTTGTTTTGTG
>JAGBCL010000100.1 GCA_018110825.1 Oscillospiraceae bacterium | reverse complement strand
TCTTTTAAAGTATGCACAGGACAACGGATTTTCTAACCTCCAGTTCTATGTTGATGATGGTTTTAGCGGAACAAATTTCAATCGACCTGATTTTATGAGAATGATGGAAGATGTGAAGTCGGGCAAAATCGGAACTATCATTACAAAGGACTTGTCCCGTTTCGGCAGAGATTATCTTATGACGGGTCAGTATATCGAAATGGTGCTTCCCGACTATGATGTTCGGTATATCGCCATCAATGATAATGTTGATACTCTGCGTAGCGAAAACGAGATGATGGTTTTCAAGAATGTGTTTAATGACTGGTATGCCCGTGACTGCTCAAAGAAGATTAAGGCAGTTTTCAAGGCGAAGGGACAGTCGGGTAAGCCACTCACCACAATTCCGCCTTACGGCTACAAAAAATCTGAAGCAGACAAAAATGTCTGGGAGATTGACGAGGAAGCTGCGGAGGTAGTCCGCAGAATATTTCAGCTTTGCATTGACGGGTACGGTCCGACGCAGATTGCGAGAATACTGACTGAGGATAAAGTTCTTACGCCTACTGCTTACGCAGAACTCAAAAAATCCGGAAATATTACTTGTGCCAAACCTTATCGCTGGGCACAGAGAACGATAGCTGATTTACTTGAAAAGCTTGAATATGTTGGGCATACAGTAAATTTCAGGACCAGAAAGAAATCCTATAAGTGCAAGAAAAAGATTGATAATCCTAAAGAGGAATGGGCAATCTTTGAAAATACGCACGAGGCGATAATTTCAAAGGAAGATTTTGATTTGGTGCAGGAGCTTCGCAAGAATAAGCGAAAGCTTCAGCATCAGGAAGAAGTCAATCCTTTTTCAGGAATGGTATACTGTGCTGACTGCGGCAAGAAAATGTATCTCTGTCGCTCCAAAAGTCTTAACTCAGACCAAGAACATCTGAAATGTTCGACTTATTCGGCGGATAAGAACGATTGCTCTGCACATTTTATCCGTACTGTTGTACTGGAAGAAATCGTGCTATCTGAACTCAGAAAGATGACAACTTTCGTCAGAGAGAATGAAGCGGACTTCTTGCAGTCCGCCTATGAGTGTTCTCAGAAACAGCAATCCGCTGAACTGAAAGCCGCAAAGAAAAGGCTTGCTCAGTCAGAAAAGCGAGTTTCGGAACTGGACAAGCTGTTTACAAGGCTTTATGAGGATAATGTGAGTGGCAAGATTTCTGATGAGCGTTTTGAGATGATGTCGAAGAATTACGAAGCCGAGCAGAAGGAGCTTCGACAGATTATTCCTGAATTATCTCAGTATATCAAAGCGAGTGAACAGAAGAATGCTGACACGGCTCAGTTTATCGGAATAGTCCGTAAGTATTCCGAAATCCCGAAGCTCACTCCTGAAATTATGCACGAATTCATTGAAAAGATTGTCGTACACGCCCCTGACAAGTCCAGCGGACACAGAACACAGCAGATTGATATTCATTTTCGTTTCAATGTTGCGATTGCAACTGCTGTCGCTGACAGTATGGTTTACGACAGAAAAAGAAAGGCTGCGTAGGATTTTCCTACACAACCTTTCGGTTACATATTAAATACTTCTATATGGGTGGTCGCTTTTTCAGAGTACCCATAAATTTTATCCAAACAAATCTACATCGGAAATATTACTGTTATTCTTGCCTTCCTGAACCTTCATCATCTTTTCGTAAGCATAGTCGGAATTTTTCTCACGTTCCTCCGCTGCCGCCTTTTCGTATTCCGCAAGATTTGGAGCAAGATGCCCAAGACTCTGCGCAACCTCATCACGCAAATCCTCAGGAACATCGCTTACCTCCTTAGCTGTTTCACGCTCATACGCAGTAAGCTGTTTTTCTTCCTCCGTAACCGCCATTCCCGTCGTAATTATTTCATCCATATCCTCAGACGGTTCCAGAGGTGCAATGAAACGTTTGCCGCGTACTTCCTCATAAACAACAGGTTCATCAGCAAGTATTTCACCTGCACCCATTTCATCCATTGCCGCAAAGCTTGCATCATCAAGCGAAGCATCGAACATCGGATATCCTGGTAAGTCCTTGATTTCAACAAGAGCCGAAATATCGTGTGCAGCTCTGAAAACAGTAAGTGCAGAAACAACGTAAGCAAGCAAAGCGAAAATCGAAATTGCTTCTCCGCCTGTTACCGTTGTAACGCCTGCAACAAGTGCCAACGGAATAGAAAACAGACAAGCTTTAGGACGTCTTGCGTAGCAGCCGATAAGCGAAATAAGTGAAAATGGAATTCCCGTTGCAAAGAAAACCGCCATAGCTGCAGGCGCATACATTATACTGAGAAATCCTAAAATAAAAGCAGCAATTATAATAGCTGTACCGAATGAAACAGAAAACCTGTAATTCAGAAATCGTTTGTGACACTTTTCATAATGTGCGAGTGGCATTTCAGGATTGAAAATAATTTCATTTTTGTCCATAATTACCTCCAAAGTTTTTGTCAAAGTAATTATAACATATTATCTGTAACAATGCAACAAAAAATCTCCGTATCAATGATACGGAGATTGGTAATATCAGATTTTGTCATCAAAAATCATACTTGCAGCCATCTTGTTGTAGTAATCAAGATTGCCCTTGACATTATATGTAACCTGTGCCTTGAGGTCAGCAGCACGGCTTATGTAAGAAGCCTTGTCAGCAACTTTATTTGCGTAAGAATAGTTTCCTGAGAAAAGGGAACGGAAATTTTCAGCTGTAGCTTTCTTGACATTTTCTTCATTGACAGTAAGTCTGTTGTCACTGCCAACTACAATACCAACTCTTGAAAGTGCACGTGCATAAGCTTTTGTTGTGTTGACAAGGGAAACGCCTTTTTCAAGTGCATTGAGGCTGTCAGTTTTCTGAAGTCCGTCAAGAGTCGCGTTATAGCTTTCTGTAAAATCCTTGACAGCAGCAATCATCTGGTCAGGCTCTTTGATTGAACTGCCGTTGTAAGCAAGTGCACCTGCATAGCTGCTTAAATTTTTTGCGTTTTCAGCAAGCTTGAGTTCATCCTCGCTTGTGGCAGTTTTGCTGTCACTTTCAAACTGCTTCTTGAGTTCTTCTGTAAGATTGTTCTGGAACTTTCTTGAACGAACAAGGTCAACAGTTCTTGCAAGAGTATGAAGGTCAGTATTGCCATCAACCTTTACAGCATTGAGCATGCTTGAAAGATTGCTGTTGGAAGCGTTCTTGTTAAAAGAAGAAAGCGAGTCAGCAAGTGACTGATTTTTGCCTGAAAGCAAAGAGCTGTAATATGAATTTGAAGTATAAGCATTAATTCCGTACAAAGACATAGCACCGCATCCTTTCTGTATTATTTGCCAAGCTTAGTCTTAGCAGTTGAGAGCATAAGCTTGATACGATTTTCCTGATTAACTTTTGTAGCACCGGGGTCATAGTCGATAGCAACAATATTTGCATCAGGGTGAACAGCACGGATTTTTCTTATCATACCCTTGCCCACAATATGATTCGGCAGACAGCCGAAAGGCTGTGCACAAACAATATTGTTTACACCACTGTGAACGAGTTCAACCATTTCCGCAGTAAGCAGCCAGCCTTCACCCATCTTGTTTGCAGGTGAAACATAAGGGAGAACATTTTTCTTTGTCTCCTCAAAATGAGCAGGGGGATTAAAGCGTGTTTTTTCAACGTTTTTGATAATAGTATTCTGCATCTTTTTCAGGAACAGTTTCAATGCACCCGAACCGATGTATTTTTTATATCTTACATGGTAAATCTGAGTGTCAACAATATGATGGTCGCACATGAAGAGGATAAAGTCCAGCAGACCCGGAACAACAACCTCAACATCTTCACCACGCAGAAACTCTTCAAGACAGTTGTTGCCAAGAGGAGCATACTTGATGTAAATTTCACCAACAATGCCGACCTTGACTTTTTCGGATTTTGTGTAAGGAATTTTCTCAAAATCAGCAAGAATTTCACGGATTGTCTTGTTGAAAGCAGGAAGTGAAAATCCTCTTGCCATCAATTCATCAACCCATTTGTCAATAAGCTTGTCAGAATCGCCCTTGTTATTTTCATAAGGACGAACCTGATTACCAATCCACATCAGAGTGTCTGCATAGCAGATAGCAATAATAAGGTCAAACAGCAAATCAACAGACAGTTTGAAACCCGGATTCTTTTCCATATTTGAAAGATTGAGAGAAACAACAGGAATATGAGCCATTCCATTATTTTTCAAAGCTTTTCTGAGAAGATTGATATAGTTTGAAGCACGGCAGCCACCGCCGGTCTGAGTAATCATTAGAGCGGTCTTGTTCAGGTCATATTCACCTGATTTGAGAGCATCCATCATCTGACCGATAACCAGCAAAGCGGGGTAACAAGTGTCATTATGAACATTTCTCAGACCCTCGTCGATAATTTTTCTTCCAGTAGAAGTAAGAAGCTTTACCTTATAGCCGTGATTATTGAAAATCTTTTCAAGCAGGGTAAAATGTATAGGGAGCATCTGCGGAATAAGTATGGTATATTCCTTGCGCATTTCTTCTGTAAAAAGCAAACGCCCCTGCTCATTGTAAATAAGTTCGGCCATAATAACATGAAGCTCCTTAAAAACTATAATTCCTCATAATCATTATAGCACAATGCTTTCAGAATTTCAACAGTTTTCTAAAAAAACTTTACAAAATATTTATCGGCAGAACACTATAAAACTTTAGTAAAAATAAAAAACGGACATCGAGCAAATGTCCGTTTTTCTTAATAAAAAATATTTTAAGAGAGAGTCAAGGGTTTTATTTGTTCCTTGATGTTGATTATATTATACATCATTGAAAACGATTTTGCAATTAATTTATTACAGATAAATTCATATAAAAATTAGAGTTAAATGTGTAATAACAATAATAATTGCAACCCTTGAGTAATATAAAGTGAACTTTCTTAAAATCCCAATTCTTCATTAACAAGAATAACCTTTATTCTGTCCTTGATACGCTGCTGAGCAGTTACAACATAGGAACAGCATATTCTTGAAGCACTTTTGCAGCCGTCAGTCATGCAGTTGCCGCCTGAAGCAAGTGACATACATTCGCCCTTGCTGTTGCAGTATGTTTCACAGCCAAGACGAGCAGTGTTCATCGGAGCAGCAATTCTTTTTACACGAATAACAGCATCATCAAGTGAACGAACGATTTTGTTTCTTCCCGCAACAATGATAACGGACTTAGGGCCGAAACAAATTGCTGCAACACGATTGCTGTTGCCATCAACATTGTAAAGTTCTCCGTTTTCTGTAATAGCGTTTGCACTTGAAAGGTAGCAGTCAGCAGAAAAAGCGCCTCTGAAAACAGCCTGAAGCTCATCGCCTGACTTACCGTCACGGTCAAGGTAATTATATGTACCCGATTTCAGAAGTTCGTGAACACCACATTCGGCAAGAGTCATAGAACCGCCGCAGGCAACAGTGTCGCCTTCCTGCATAATTTCCTTGATAAGTGGAATAACATCATCCTTTGTATCAGCAATATAACATTTCATATTGTTTGCTTCAAGATTTTTTGCAGTGCGTTCCATAATAGATTTCCAGAGTTCACGGCTGTATGCGGTCATATAGTCACTCTCCTTGTTTATATATTGTTCATTATTATAACATATAATATTTGAAAAATAAAGAGGAAAAATAAATTTTGGCACTTTAGCCAAATGAAATGTTGATTTTTGCAATCTTCTTTACAAAGTGAAATATTTTCACCAAATACCTTGCAATAACATATTATAAATCAGATTAAGAATGGAGTTGATTTAATGGAAAATAACATCTTTTTTCTTGGAGGAACCTCTCCCAACGGCTTTAAAACACGGTTTGGAGATACAATTTTCGATACAGATTATCATACCTACATAATCAAGGGCGGACCAGGAACAGGGAAATCCTCGCTTATGAAAAAGCTTGCTGCTGCATTTCCCGATGAAGAAAAGGAACTTTATTATTGTTCCAGTGACCCAGATTCACTTGATGCAGTTGTGTTTGTAAAATCAGGGATAGTTTTTGTAGATGGTACAGCACCGCATACCTTTGACCCGGAATTTCCGGGAGCAGTACAGCAGCTTGTTGACCTGGGCAGTTGCTGGAACGGAAAACTCCTGCAGAAAAACAAACCTGAAATCATATCAAAAACAGCAGATTATCTCCGCTTCCACAATATCTGTCGCCGATATGTAACGGCACTGTCATCTGTTGCAGAGGATACTGCTCAAATCGGTAAGCTTTCTTTGAATGACGAAAAACTTGATGGATTTACAGAAAGATTCGCAAAAAAACTGCTCCCTAAGAAACAGGAGCATGATGAAAGTATTATTTTGTACCGACAGCTTTCTGCACTTACCCCGAAGGGATATGTAACCAACGTGCCGGAAGGATATACAATCTACCTTCTTAATGATAATCTTTATTATGGTTCTGAAGCATTTTTGCGTAAATTTACTGATATTGCCCTGAACAAGGGTTATGACGTATGTGTAAGTCAGATTACAATTCTGAACGGCAATAAGTTTGAACACATTTTTATCCCTGAGCTGAAACTTGCATTGATGTCAGCAACTCCTGTCAACAATCTTGATATTGCCGAGAAGCAAGTGATAAATTTCAAACGTTTTTATGATAAAAATATCATTCGTCAGCGGAAAATGCGTATCAGGTTCAATGAGGGTGCTGTAAAGGAACTGCGTGACGAGGCGGTGAATGCACTTGTCAATGCGAAAGCAGAGCATGATAAGCTTGAAGCATACTATATAAAAAGTATAGATTTTGATAAAGTAAATTCAATCGCTGCAGAACTTGAAAGTGAACTGAAGCAAGTGCTTCGATAGCGACAAAAATAAAAAAGACGGGAAACCCCGTCCAGTAAACTATTACCGATAGAAGAACCGCCCCCTATGCAGACTCGGGGACGGCTTTCTAAATGGAGCTATCTATCGGATTTGAACCGACGACCTCATCCTTACCAAGGATGTGCTCTACCAACTGAGCTAAGATAGCGCACCATAAGTGCTTAATCATTATATCGCTTTTGATTACATTTGTCAAGTATTTTTAAATTTTTTTCTTGGATGATGTATAAAAATTCCTGTTATGTGTAATAATTCCTACACAAGACAGGAGGAAAAACTTATGAAAAAACTTGAACTTGCAATGCTTCTGGGAATGATAATATCTGTGTTCAGTGCTGGATTCTGCGGATTTGCGGAGGAGTATGACTCAATAACCGATACGGTGTTCCGACTTCACATTCTTGCCAACTCGGACAGCAATGAGGACCAGACGTTAAAGCTTAAAGTGCGTGATGCAATTCTTGAAGAGTGTTCATATTTGTTTGAAGACTGTGAAAATGCTGAGCAATCTGCTGAGGTTGCTGAAGATAATATGGAATATATAAGGTCAACCGCCGAAAAGGTTATTACTGAGAATAACTATTATTACGATGTGAAATGTGAGGTTGCCGAAATGTATTTTGATAAGCGTGTGTATGATTCGGTAACGATGCCTGCAGGTAAGTATTCAGCTCTCAGAATAACAATAGGTGAGGCGAAAGGGAAGAACTGGTGGTGTGTGATGTTTCCGCCACTTTGCATACCTGCTGTGTCAGGCGAGATAGAGGACTATGAGGGCGTGTTCACAGATGAAGAACTGGAAATGCTTAATAATCCTGAAAATTATGAATGTCGGTTTTATATTCTGGAACTTGTTGAAAAGCTGAAAATGCATTTTGAAAACTAACTTGAGCGGAATTTATACGAAAACCTTTAAGCTGTTTGTGATTGTGAATCGAGTTAATAAAATTATTATAAATAACTAAAAAATAAATGCATTTTTTGTATATTAATTTTTGTAAATGTACTTGTGAATTTTTTTAATATGTGATATAATTTTATTGTATTCAAGTGTAATTTCGATAAATGCACATGAAAAAAACATCTTGTTTTTGGAGGTATTCACAATGGATGGTACAGGTTTCCTTAAAACCGTAAGCTTCGGTGGATTTGATAAGAAAGACGTTCTTGCTTATGTTGACGAATTAAATACCAAGATTTATACACTCGAGGCTGAACTCGATGAAAAGAAGGCTCTGCTTGAAAGTGCAGGCGGTTCAGGTGTTGACAGCGAAAAGTATGAAGAACTTCTTGCTGCTGATAAGGCTAAGATTACAGAGCTCCAGACAAGCAATGACTCTCTCAAGCTTCAGATGAAGACTATGGAAGATGACCTTGCAAACAAGGATAAGGAAATTGAAGCTCTCAAGGCTCAGAATGCTGAACTCGAAGACCAGCTTCAGGAAGCTAAGAATAAGGCTGCTTCCGGCGGTGGTGACAGCAGCGCTATGGACCTCAGCAACGTATTTATTGAGGCTCAGAAGACTGCCAATACAATCGTTACTCAGGCTAAGGAAAATGCTCATAAGATGGATGAGGATGCTAAGAAGCTTGCAAATCAGGTTATTGACGATGCTAACGGTAAGGCTTCCACAATCGTTAAGAATGCTGATGAAAAGGCATCCAGAATTCTTTCTGATGCAGAGGATAAGAGTTCCGAAATGCGCGCTGCTGCTGATAAAATCAGAAAGCAGATTGAAGAAGAAATGGCTGAAATTGACGAAAATGTTGTTAAGCTTAAGGAAGTTCTCGAAATGTTCTCAAGCGAGAGCCTTTCCAGACTTGATGAAGCTAAAGCTCAGCTTGACAATGCTCAGAGTGCAATGAAGAAGGGCAGTGCTCCTGCAGCTTCTGCTGTTAAGCCGGCACCAGCTCCAGCACCGGCACCAGCTCCTGCTCCTGTTGTTGAAGAAGCTCCAAAGGTTGAAGAAAAACCTGCTGTTGCAAAGCCATCATTTGCAGGATTTGATATGAGCGAACTTGAAAATCTCGCTGCTGCTGCTGAAGCAAATCCTGAGGTTTAATTTAAGTTAAAAAGTAATGTTATGCTTAACCGATTTTGGTCGGTTAAGCATTAACTATTAGAGAGGGTTTATTATGGCAGAGGTCTATGAAATCAACGTTTCTGATTTGAGAAGCTATTGTCCGAAGCTTAAAATCGGGGATAAGGTTCTTCTGACGGGAACAATTTATACTGCTCGTGATGCTGCACATAAGCGATTTAATTCTATTATGGACGAAGGAAAAAAACTTCCGTTTGAGATAAAGGATGCAGTGATTTATTATGCTGGTCCGACTCCTGCACCTGAAGGTAAGCCGATTGGCTCCTGTGGACCGACAACTTCTGGAAGAATGGATAAGTTTGCACCGAGACTTCTCGATGAAGGCCTTTGCGGAATGATTGGCAAGGGCGAACGTAATCAAGCTGTCCGTGATGCTGTTGTGAGAAATAATGCTGTTTATTTTT
The DNA here is from genome assembly GCA_018110825.1 of Oscillospiraceae bacterium. Classification (GTDB taxonomy): domain Bacteria; phylum Bacillota; class Clostridia; order Oscillospirales; family Ruminococcaceae; genus RGIG8773. The sequence goes on along the minus strand of JAGBCL010000100.1, from coordinate 195,346 downwards.
GTGCAATCGGAGGTGCAGGTGCACTTGCGGCTAGCTGTATCAAAAGCTGTGAAGTAATTGCTTTTGAGGATTTAGGCTGTGAGTCGGTAAAGAGGCTTTATGTTGAAAAATTCCCGGTAACTGTCTGTAACGATTGCAGCGGCGGAGATATTTTCAGTGAGGGCAGAGCAGAATACTGCGAAGTGTAAATAAAAGGGATACCATGTAAGGTGTCCCTTTTTGTCATTATGTATATTTTGAATGTTAAAGCAATAACAATGCTTGTAAAACTCACTAAAAAGCAAGAGGTGTTATTGATTTTATTCACAAAAAAACAAAAACTAATTGGAAGTTTTTTAAAATTCCTTGACAAATCTCGGAAATATGGTTACAATGTTATTGATGATTGCAGAAGTGCGTTCATTTTTAGTCCGTTAAGATTGGTGGGAAGTGAATGAGCCTTGTTGGTTCAGAAATGAATAACTCCGATTTTAATGTGCTTAATCCGCTTACTGATGATGAACTTGTGAAAATCTGTCGGAATGAGCGTGACAATAAGTTAGGCAGAAATGCTGTTTCTGTCCTGATTTCACGTTACCTCAGACTGGTAAGAAAAAGAGCTTGCTTTTTTTCTTCTGAGTATGCTGATGCTGAGGATTTGACTCAGGAAGGGTTCTTGTCATTTATCAATGCGGTTAATTCTTTTGATACGGAGCATGGTGCAAAGTTTTCAAGTTTTGCTGATGTTTGTGTGACAAACGGAATAAAATCAGCAGTTATCAAGATGAAAAAAAACTTCGGTGAAACTTGTTCCGAAGTAATTGAGGATAACGTTGAAGATTTTTCAACGCCTGAAAGCATCTGTGTTGAACGTGATAAAATTGAGGGAATATATAATGAAATTGCATCGCTTCTTTCGGAAAAAGAGTGGAGTATTTTCAGGTTGTATCTTGCAGGACTTTCCTATAAGGAAATTTCCGAGATACTGAATATTCCGATTAAAACGGTAGATAATGCGGTTTTCCGTGTGAGAAAAAAGCTGAGAATGTTGTTTTCACAGGATAAGCTCATTAACTAATATATAATATGGCCAAGTAGCTTAACTCCAGAGCGTTGTTTGTAAAGGCAAAGGTGTCGGTGCGAGTCCGTCCTCAGGTCTAAAAAATAATTTAAGTGAGGGAAATCAAAATGTACGAAGACAAGACATTAGTGTGTAAGGAATGCGGCAACGAGTTTACCTTTACAGCAGGCGAACAGGAGTTTTATGCAGAAAAGGGCTTTGTAAATGAGCCACAGAGATGCAAGGCTTGCCGTGATGCAAGAAAGAACAGCGTTAAGGCTGAAAGAGAAATGTTTGAAGCTACATGTGCTTCCTGCGGCGGCACAGCTAAGGTTCCATTCAGACCAAGAGAAGACCGTCCTGTATACTGCAGCGACTGCTTTGCTAAGATGAAGGAAGAAAACTAATTTTGTTTTTTGCGGAACTTGCCATTTGGTAAGTTCCGTTTTTATTTTGTTGCAAAAATGGGTATCAAGCCAAAGCCTGATACCCATTTATTGTTAGCCCATTTCAAGCATGCGATTAATACATACCGATGCCTTTTTCATAAGTTCTTCCGGAAGTGTAATTTCCAGTCCACCACCGTTAAGTGCCTTGTAAACATCCATAAGAGTTGTGCGTTTCATATCTGCACAGATAAGATGCTTGGACAGTGGATAAAATTCCTTTTCAGGGCATACAAACTGTAAATGCTCCGCAATGGAAATTTCCGTGCCGATAATGAATTCCTTAGCGTTGGAATTAAGTGCATAATTAATAATTCCGCTTGTTGAACCAACGTAATCAGCATGTTTTGCAACATCAGGAATACACTCAGGATGAACAAGAAGAAGAGCGTCAGGGTGTGCTTTTTTTGCAGCAATTGCTTCATCTTCAGTTACTGCAGCATGAACCGGACATCCGCCCTTGATAAGCTTGACATTTTTTTCGGGAATACTTTTTGCAACAAATGCACCAAGATTGCAGTCAGGAATGAAAAGGATGTTATCATTTTCAATTTTTTTGCAGATTTCAACTGCAGAAGCTGAAGTTACACAAACATCACATTCAGCCTTAAGTTCGGCAGTTGTATTTATGTAAGCAACAACAGTGTGGTCGGGGTGTTCCTTTTTAAACGAAATAAGTTCGTCAGCGGTAAACTGTTCCGCCATAGGACAGCCGCAGCCTTCCTTGGCAAGGATAACTTTTTTATCAGGGGAAAGCAGCTTGCATGTTTCAGCCATAAAATGAACACCGCACATGATAACTGTGTCGTTAGGGTCAGTTTTAGCAAGTTCGGAAAGACGGAAACTGTCACCGGTGTAGTCAGCAATTTCCTGAATTTCTTCAGCCTGATAGCTGTGAGCAAGAATAGTAATGTTCTTTTCTTTTTTTATACGCAGTATTTCCTGCTGAATATCCTTTATCATTTTATTATCTCCTAAGGTGAATTATTGGAACAATTATACCATACATTTTTCTTTTTTTCAATATAACAAAATAAAAATAATTGCTTAAATTCTATTGACAAATATTTGGTAATTATATATAATTATTAGAGATGTATTGGGCGTGATATAGTTTGTTTTCCCAATAAATGAAAGGATGGTAATTATTATGGCAGAACTTAAAGGTACAAAAACAGAAGCTAATCTTCTTGCAGCATTCGCAGGCGAAAGCCAGGCAAGAAACAAATACACTTACTTTGCAAGCGTAGCAAAGAAGGAAGGCTATGAGCAGATTGCTGAAATCTTCCTAAAGACAGCTGATAATGAAAAGGAACACGCAAAAATGTGGTTCAAGGAACTTGGTGAGCTTGGCGATACAGCTAAGAACCTTGCTGCTGCAGCTGAGGGCGAAAATTACGAATGGACAGATATGTATGAGAACTTTGCAAAGGATGCTGAGGAAGAAGGCTTCACAGCAATTGCTGCAAAATTCAGAATGGTTGCTAAGATTGAGAAGTCTCACGAAGAAAGATATCGTGCACTGCTTAAGAATGTTGAAATGCAGCAGGTGTTTGAAAAGGGCGAGATGACAATGTGGGAATGCCGCAACTGCGGTCACCTTGTAATGGGAACAAAAGCACCTAAGGTTTGTCCTGTATGTGCTCACCCACAGAGTTTCTTTGAAGTAAGAAAAGAAAACTATTGATTAGTACCTGACGGAAGGTGTGTCGCCTTAGTCAGTACGTAATAAACAAATCAAGGGTACCGAGTTTATCGCTCGGTACCCTTACTTGTTTTCTATGATGCATGTACCTCAGAATCAATGCTTGTGAGGTATGCATTTAATAATATGTAAATCAAATTACATTCTGAAGATTTCGCCTTCGAGAGTTGGTGTAGCAGAAATAGCGTTTGCTTCGTCTGTATCGATGTGCATTGCACGTGCGAAAGATGGAGATACACGACATACTACGTCGCCGAGGATTGCCTTTCTTCCGTCTGTATCAACCTTTACATATACAACTTCCTTATCCTGAACGCCGAGTTCTTCTGCGTCAGCAGGTGTGAGGTGGATATGTCTCTTAGCTACGATAACGCCTTCGCTGATTTCAACCTCGCCGCAAGGGCCAACAAGCTTACAGCCTGCAGAACCTGCTACGTCGCCGCTTTCACGGATTGGTGCGGAAAGACCGATGGAACGAGCATCTGTTGCGGAAAGCTCAACCTGTGTTGCAGGACGAACTGGGCCGAGGATAGAAACGCCTGGGAGGGACTTCTTAGGGCCTACAACTTCTACTCTTTCTTCGCAAGCGTACTGACCAGGCTGGGAAAGGTCCTTCTTCTTTGTGAGAACAGCGTCCTTACCGAAGAGGATTTCGAGGTCAGCCTGTGAAACGTGAACGTGACGTGCGGAAGTTTCAACGATGAATGTTTTTGACATAGTTATTACCTACCTTAAAAATATAATATTTGACATATTATAGTATACTACTTTCGGGGGCAAAGGTCAAGGGCTACGGGGAAATTTACTTATTCCACTTCAAATTCGGCGTAGTAGGTGCGTGCATTTTGAAAGTCAGGCAGGTCGAAAATACTTTTTGCAATACGGTACTTCCCTGCATCAAGCTTATCATATAGGGCAAGGTCTTGTTCAAAGGTACGCTGTCCGTATTCGGGAATTATCCACCCCTCTGATGTCCAGCATATTTCTTGTCCTTCAAATTCCTGAGCATACTCTAATCTGCACCAGCCGTTCACCTCATCATAGCGTTCAATTTCGTACCAGCTTCCCGACAAAAGCTCTGTTGTATTTTTTTCTCCTCACTGAAAAAAGCTGCCGCTTACGGTATGGGTATTCGGGTCATATTCGGCAGAAAGGGTTACTCCCCATTCGTCGTAATTTTCAATGAATAAAGTTGTTTCTGCTGCAGTAGTTGCTTCAGAGAAAACTTCTTCCGATTCTGCAGAACAGCCTGTCAGCAAAGCCGTAACAAGCGGAATTACACATAATATTCTTTTCATAAAATCAACTCCTTTACTTATAATACAACTCAAATGCACCGAATTTTTCATTATTGGGTAAAATTTTTATTTTTTTGTAGATTTATTCATTCAGATGTGCTATACTTATATTACGAATTTATTTGCAAGGGGGAACCTACAATGCTGACAGATATCGAAATCGCTCAGCAGGCGAAGATGCTGAAAATCGGCAAAATCGCTGAAAATCTCGGTATTTCCGAGGACGACATTGAGCCTTACGGCCACTACAAGGCTAAGCTTTCCGAGGAGCTTTTCTCCAAAACTTCCAGCAATCCCGACGGAAAGTTAATTCTCGTTACTGCTATCAACCCTACTCCTGCAGGCGAGGGCAAGACTACTATTTCCGTTGGTCTTGCTGAATCTATGGCTAAAATTGGCAAGAATGCTGTACTTGCTCTCCGTGAGCCTTCTCTCGGCCCTGTATTCGGTATCAAGGGCGGTGCAGCTGGCGGCGGCTACGCTCAGGTTGTTCCTATGGAGGACATCAACCTGCATTTCACAGGCGATATGCACGCTATTACTGCTGCAAACAACCTTCTCTGTGCACTTCTTGACAACCATATGCAGCAGGGCAACGCTCTCGGTATTGACCAGCGCCGCATTATGATTGACCGTTGTCTTGATATGAATGACCGTGCGCTCCGTAACATTGTTGTTGGTATGGGCGGCAAGGTTAACGGCATTCCACGTCAGGACAGCTTCCGTATCACAGTTGCTTCCGAGGTTATGGCTATTCTCTGTCTTGCTTCCGATCTGACAGACCTTAAGGAACGTCTTGGACGTATTCTTGTTGCGTACACTTATGACAATCAGCCTGTTTACGCTCGTGACCTCGGTGCTCACGGTGCTATGACAGCACTCCTCAAGGACGCTCTCAAACCTAACCTTGTTCAGACACTTGAAAACACTCCTGCTATTATGCACGGCGGTCCTTTCGCTAACATTGCTCACGGCTGTAACTCTGTCCGTGCTACAAAGCTTGCTCTTAAGCTTGGTGATTACTGCATTACAGAGGCTGGTTTCGGCGCTGACCTTGGTGCTGAAAAGTTCTTCGACATCAAGTGCCGTTTTGCAGGTCTGAAACCGTCCTGTACAGTTCTTGTTGCAACAATCCGTGCACTTAAGTACAACGGCGGTATTCCAAAGGCTGAGCTTACAACTGAAAATGTTGAGGCACTGAAAAAGGGTATCGTAAACCTTAAGACTCACATTGAAAATATCCGCAAGTTCGGTGTTCCTGTTGTTGTTGCAATCAACCGTTTCCACACTGACACAGAGGCTGAAATTGCTTACATCAAGGAATTCTGTGCTGAAATGGGCGTTGAGGTTTCCCTGGCTGAAATCTTCGCTAAGGGTGGCGAAGGCGGAACTGACCTTGCTCAGAAGGTTTGCGATGTTATCGCAAAGGGCGAGGCTGATTTCAAGCCGATTTACGATGAAAAGCTTCCTATCAAGGAAAAGCTTACAACAATTGCAAAGGAAATTTACCGTGCAGACGGTGTAAACTTCACAGCACAGGCTGAAAAGGCAATCAAGGAAATTGAAGCTCTCGGCTTCAGTGAAATTCCTGTTTGTGTTGCAAAGACACAGTATTCCCTTTCCGACGATGCTACAAAGCTCGGCAAGCCTGAGAACTTTGTGATTACCGTTCGTGACGTTAAACTTTCTGCAGGTGCAGGCTTTGTTGTTGCTCTCACAGGCGACATCATGGTAATGCCCGGACTTCCTAAGGCTCCTGCCGCACTCAAGATTGATTGCGACAACAATGGTAATATTTCAGGACTTTTCTAAGGGATATGAATTCAGGGTACTCCGATTATGGTAATGACCATATAGAAGTATTCAAAAACACTAATGGTTATTGACTAAACGGTGGCTAATGAAACCAATAACAGGCGTATGCAAATTAAACAGCATACGCCTGTTGTCATTATCTCTTGAATTTAAAAGCAAAAATCAGACCACCTGCAAGCAATAAAACAGACACACCAAGAAGAATATACGAAAGGGTATTATTCTGTGTACTGCTACCGCCCTGTGGGAACTGCATATTGCCGCCGAAATTCGGCATTTCTCTGCCATTGCCAAATGGATTCTGCGGTGTGTTCCCGCTGTTTGTATTATCTGTGCCCTGCGGTACATCATTTTCGTTGTTTTCCGATTGTGTGTTATCGCTTTGATTATCGGAATTTTCAGGATTTGGCATACCATCACCAAAACCTTCGGGCATCACGGGACTTCCGTTTTCATCTGTGTGAATCTCTATATTTCCGAAATCGGGCATTTCACCATTAAAACCGTCAGGTGGTGTCATCCCTTCAAATCCATCAGGAGGTGTCATTCCTCCGAAGCCGCCCTGTGGCATTTCGTTATTGTTTGCCATAAGCCTGATATTTGAAGATTGTGTAATAGTTACATCAGTTGTACTATCAGTTGGAGCAGCTGATTTATTATTACGCTGGCCTCTGCTGCCAAAATTGCCTTTGTCCATTCCATCGCCGAATCCGCCTTTACCGCCCATATTCATTGTTCCCATGTCGGAAAGAGTAATGGAAGAAGCGTCGATAAGTGCGGAATTATCAGCATTCTGTCCTTCGGATGTGGAGGGGATTGTGCCGTCAAGCTGCCCTTTTACGCTTTCGCTGCGAAGCTGACAGAATGAGCGGAGAACTTCAACGCCCTTTTCAAATTCTTCATATGTGCAGAATTTTGTAGGGTCTTTTTCCACATATTCGGAAATCAATCCGTAAGCGTTGTCAATTATAGCTGTTATATCAACCTCTGCAAGAAATTCAGCAAAATATTCGTGATACATTTCTGTATATTCATCACTGCTGAAAATCCAGCCGACCATTGGACGTTCGCTCATATCACCTGAAACGGGAGTGTCAATAGGCGAATTGACCTGACCTGTTGCATCGCCCCCTTGGAATGTACCATATGCAAGGTTATAATCCCACGGAAGCATTGAAAGCTTGCCGTTTTCCTCATACAGGTAATAGTTATGAATCATTGAACCTGTGTAGCTGTCGCCGTTGCAGACGAAGTTATGCACAACAAAATAGCGGATAACATTCTCGATATCAACAACCTCTTCGAGATTTTCATACTCGCTTAAATTCTTCAAAGAAGCAATCAGCCTGTCCTTGTCACTGTCTGTAATGTCCGTCTTGGCACTATTGAAAATATTTGAATAGCTGTCATAATTATCATCGGAATACTTCAGCTTGACATCGGAACTTCCCATACCGAAACCACCGAAATCGCCGCCCATATCGGGCATTTCAAATTCGCCGTTTTCCATAGCCGAAAAGTCGAAATCCTCTGGTATTTCCATTCCCTCTGGCATTTGCGGTATTCCACCCTGCATATTGGGAGGAGCAAACTGACCGAAACCGCCCTGCATATTTCCGCTGTTATTTTTATCTTCTGCGGAATCTGAGTTTTCATCAGAGTCAGAATTGTCCGCAAAGTCATTCATATCAAAATCCTTGCCGTTTCCCCTGCCGCCTCCGAAGCTCATACTATCAGGCTTATAAAGATTGCCATAGTCATTGCCGAAATTACGCTGTAAGAAAGAATCCTCAACACCCTCAACTGCAAGATAAAGTCCCCAGTCCTCACCATTGACTGTGATATATGCAAAGCTGCAAAGTGGAGCGCTTGCACCGAATTCATTCATCATCTGATATGTCAGATAATCCTTCATATATGTGTCATCCTGAATGACATTGTTCAGACTCAGCTTATCAAGACCATGATAGCTTTTGTTTTTGTCGTACTGGTCAAATTCAACTTTGAAGCTGTATCTGTCACTGTCCATAGAGGAAACCGTGCTGAGAGATGTATTTCCCTTTCCTCTTATGCCGACATTTTTGTACGCTTCACCGTCAATAACTACAGTACAATCGGAATATTCCTCACTCTGTGCAGTTGTGAGAAATTCATCCCAATCATCAATTACAATATCAATTGTATGAACCTTATCTGTATCAAAAAGCCGTCCCTCATAGCCCATTGCATGAGCAGTCTGCCCGATACCAAGAGCAGAACCGTTCATAAGTACAGCCGTCAATGCAACACATATCACAATTGCAATGATACAGATGCGGTCAATATTCTTATGTGTAGACATAGTATTACCTTAACCCATATAATCGCCGTTGTAGCTTACAAGCACAGCACTGTGAACGCCGTCCATATCTGCGATATTGTTGATGAAATCTGTGTTGTCATTTTTAAGTCGGATTTCCATATTCAGCTCTATTTCGCCCTTCTGTGCGGACTTGCTCTTGACCACACAGCGTTCTGTCTTTTCGCTGAGGAATTTATTTACCTGTGTTTCAGCGTCGTGGTTTTCACAGCGTACCACAACAATATATGGATGTGTGTGTGATTTTTTGTTTACGAATACAAGAAGAATCACACCGATAATCACGCTTCCGATAACTGCAAGAGGAATCATACCTGCCGCAAGGACGATACCTACGCCAATCGACCAGAAAAGGAATGCGATGTCAAGCGGCTCTTTGATTGCTGTACGGAAACGGACAATAGATAACGCACCGACCATACCGAGTGAAAGCACAACATTGCTTGTAACTGCAAGAATAACTACCGTTGTAATCATTGTGAGGGCGATAAGCGTAACGCCGAAGCTTGAAGAATACATTACGCCGTTAAAGGTCTTTTTGTAGACGAGGAAAATAAAAAGTCCCAGTCCGAAAGCAAGCGCAAGGGCAATTGCCATATCGAGAATGCTTACGCTTGTCATTGTTTCAAGAAAGCTCGATTTAAAAATATCATTGAAATTCATTGGTTTAATCTCCTTTTTAATTATTTAGCCGTAAATACGGCATGCTGCATATTTTGAGAAAGCGGCTGTATGCCTGCTTTCAAGCTGAACAATATCACGAATAACAGATGGCAGAAACTCGTCCCATTTAACTTCGAGAATAATCGGCGCATTCCCAGCAGGAATTGTAATACAATCGGGATTAAAAAAATCCGTACAGTAAAGTCCTGTGCGTATATCGTAATCAAGGGTTACACGGACATTTCCTGCTGAAAATACAAATGGCTCTCTAGTATAATCCACGATTGTTTTCGGGCGCAGTCCCTGTGATTTCATTTTGGAGTAAAGCTCCTGCACAAGAGGTCTGTCACAGTCAATCATCCAGTCAAAATCGCCGTCAACAATTTTCTGTGCTTCCTCCGCTGAAAGATTTGCACTCTGCTTGTTGCCAAGACCGTTTATTTTTGATTTCTTTTCAAGATGAATGAGGGAAGTATCGTCATTGTAGTAGCGTATGCGGAATTTTTCACGGCAGTTGACGCCGTCAATTTTCTCATGCAGAGCCTTGTCCGAAATGTTGTCAAAATAAAGACTTCGGATAAAATACTTTCCGTCGACTGCATTTTCATCAGGCTTCATCACTGCCTTAAGCCGCTGTCGAAGTATAATCATATCCGAGTAGTTGATTTCATGCTTCCATTCGTGTCTGAAATCCATAGCTATCACCTCGTTTCTGTTTTAATTTTAACACTCTATGCTGAATTAACGCTGAAAAGAGTTTCAGCCAATATGAAAAAGCGGTGAAAAGATAATGAAACCTGAATGCTGAAAGCTTTTTCAGCTTGATTTCAGCAAAATGTAGTATTATAATGTAAGAGGTGATGGTTATGAAGATACTTGTTATAGAGGACGAAAAACTGCTCGCAAAATCTCTCTGTGATTTGCTTGAATCCAAAGGCTTTGAAACGGAAGCTGTATACGACGGAAAAAGCGGCAGAGAATATGCGGAGCTTGGCATTTATGATTTGCTGATACTTGATGTAATGATGCCCGAAATGGACGGATATGAGGTTGCGAGACGTGTCCGTGCACACCGTTGTGCAACACCTATTCTTATGCTGACTGCAAAATCAAGTCTTGAAGACAGAATAGAGGGACTCAATGCAGGTGCGGACTATTACCTTACAAAGCCATTTGATTCAAGAGAGCTTCTTGCCTGCGTCAATGCACTTCTCCGCAGACAGGGTGCACAGGTAAATGAACTGAAATTCGGGAATACTTATCTTGACCTTGAATCCGGAAAGCTTATCTGCGGTAAAAAGAATGTTCGCCTTTCCGCAAGAGAATTTGATATAATGCGTTTTCTTATGCAGGCAAAAGAAAACAACGTTTCAAAGGAAACGCTGCTTACAAAGGTATGGGGATATGACTCCAACGCTGTTGAAAATCACGTTGAGGTTTATGTGGGATTTCTGCGTAAAAAGCTTCAGAGCATCGGTTCGGATATACGAATTGAAGCAATCCGCAGGCTCGGCTATCATCTGGAGGCGGGAAATGATTAAGCGATTAAGACGAAAATTTATTGTTGTAAATATGGCTATTGTAACGGTAATGCTTGCGGTAATTTTCGGGCTGATACTGTTTTTTACAAAGTCGAATATGGAACAGGAAAGTATCCAGATGCTCCGTTCCGTTTCCATGATGCCCATACAACAGCACGATATTCACAACAAGGCTCCACAGAAGGCTCCCCCGTCAGTGTTTGCGGTTTATAAATTACCTGACACCCGATACAACGCATGGGGCAGTGAAGTTGTGGATTTTTCAAATAATGAGCTTCTGTCTGAAATATATAATAAGGCTTTGAACACAAATGCCGAAACAGGTATTATTGAAGAGTATGACCTGCGTTTTCATTTAAGACGCAATCCTTTTGAAGAAGCAATATTCTTTGCTGATATTTCAGGAGAAATCAAAACACTCCGACAGCTTACTTGTACCTGCATTCTTATCGCAGTATTAAGTCTTATACTGTTTTTCGCAATCAGTGTTCTGCTTGCAAGGTGGACGGTGAAGCCCATAGAAACAGCGTGGAATCAGCAGAAGCAATTTGTTGCCGATGCCTCTCACGAACTGAAAACTCCACTGACTGTTATAATGACAAATGCGGAAATGCTGCTGGAAGGAAATCATTCAGCGGAAAAGAGAATGCAGTTTTCGGAGAGCATACTCACAATGTCAAAACAAATGAGAGGGCTTACTGAAAGCCTTTTAGAGCTTGCAAGGAGCGATAATCATTCAAAGGAAATTACTTTTGAGGATGTGGAATTCAGTAATCTTATTTCTGAAGCTGTACTTCCGTTTGAGCCTCTTTATTACGAAAAGGGACTGACGCTCAGCTGTGAACTACAGGATAATATTGTTGTAAGCGGCGACAGCACACAGCTTTGCAGGCTTGCGGATATTCTTCTTGACAATGCGATGAAATACTCCTATCCGAATACAACTGTGACAGTCAGCCTGAAAAAACACAGGGATTACTGTATTTTCTCTGTTTCAAGTCACGGAGATACAATATCAAAAACCGATTTAAAAAATATATTTAAACGTTTTTATCGTGTAGATAAGGCTCGGAGTGGAAATCACAGCTATGGTTTAGGTCTTTCTATTGCTGAGAGTATTGTAAAGGAGCATGGCGGCAGAATATGGGCAGAGAGTGTTGACGGATTAAATGTATTTAAGGTGAGATTACTGTTGCCGTTACTATCGACAACTATTATACCTCCGAAGTGAATTATCACTTTAATGGGGACGGTTAATCCGTCCCTTTACTTTTCGGGCGGCATATTCGACGACGCCAATGCGGCAACGGGAGAAATTGCGGCAGAGGTAGGCTTAACTCCGTCGGGGTGGAACGCAAGTATCTTCAATATGATACAAAACCTCTCAAGCAATCTGCCGAGATGAAAGCTGCAAAGAAAAGGCTTGCTCAATCGGAAAAGCGAGTTTTGGAACTGGACAAGCTGTTTACAGGGCTTTACGAAGATAATGTTTCTGGTAAGATTTCTGATAAGCGCTTTGAGATGATGTCGAAGAATTACGAAGCCGAGCAGAAGGAGCTTCGACAGATTATTCCCGAATTATCTCAGTTTATTGAAGCAAGGGAGCAAAAGAATGCTGACACGGCACAGTTTATCGGAATTGTACGCAAGTATTCTGAAATCCCGAAGCTCACTCCTGAAATTATGCACGAATTCATTGAAAAGATTGTCGTATACGCACCCGACAAGTCTAGCGGACACAGAACACAGCAGATTGACATCTGCTTCCGTTTCAATGTTATGACCGCAACGGTTACTGCTGACAGTGTGGTTTACGACAAAAAGAGAAAGGCTGCGTAGGATTTTCCTACACAACCTTTCGGTACATATTAAATACTTCTGTATGGGTGGTCGCCTTTTGGAGTACCCTGTTTTATTTTTAGGTGAATTAATCAAAGTAGCTTTCTTATCCGCCTATAATCTCCCTTATAGCCGATTCAACACGTTTGACCTCGTCCTCGAATTCTGCCGCAGAAACACGGAACGCACCGTTACCGAGAATGATAATCTGCTCCGTTCCGTCAGAAGTCGCAACCCGAACACGATGTGATTTGCTGAGTTCGTGCGTAACCTTTTCAATGTAAGAGTCAGCCGTTTCCGATTCCTTCGTGTAAACAACGCTTACATTGTGATGCTGTTCAACCTCACGATGATGGCCAGAAACCCTGTACGCATCAAAAACAACAATAACATTGTTCTGCCTGAATCCCTGATAATTGCATAAACGGTTTATCAGCGTAGTTCTCGCAAGGTCAAGATTTTCCTTTGCAAGCTTGTTCAAGTCCTCCCACGCAAAAATAATATTGTACCCGTCAACAAGCAGATATTCAGGACCCGTAGGAAGAGGCTTGGTCTTGTGTGGTTTCTGTTGGGGTACGTGCTTTTCCGTGTGCAGAGCGTGATGTTCATCACGCTTTATCTTGCCGTAGGTGCGCTCAAAAATTTCCATAAGCTCTTTATCTTCGGCAATCCTCGCACGGTAACTGCTTACCTGTTGAACAGTAATTTCCTCGTCAGCATTTTCATTACGTTCCTTTCGTCCGCTTATGTGAGCGTGTGACGGAACTTCATCCCACTTCACAACAAATCCCGCACCGTGTGAGCAGAACACACTGTCCGCAGTATTTTCAAGGTCGCTGTCGCAATCGTACCCGATTTCTTCAATAACCTTTTCAGCATTGTGGCAAGGAAAATAGCCTTTCAAAATAAGGCTCAACCGACCCTTACCATGGGTGTAGCTTATAACCTCACTACGATAATTCTGCATCTCCGAAACAGGTGCACTTCCCGTTATAACGGCCGTTTCACCCAGTGTTTCAGGCGGCTCAAATTCCGCAGAGAGCCTCTGCATATCGGATAAAGCACGTCCAACCGACTCGGACGGAATTTCCAGCGTAAAGTTGTACCAAGGCTCTAAAAGTACGCTTTTTGCCGAGCGTAACCCTTGCCGTACAGCACGGTAAGTCGCCTGACGGAAGTCACCGCCCTCTGTGTGTTTCAGGTGTGCACGTCCCGAAATAAGCGTGATTTTCATATCCGTAATAGGCGAGCCGGTCAGCACGCCAACGTGTGTTTTTTCTTCAAGATGTGTAAGAATCAATCTCTGCCAGTTTCGGTCAAGGTCGTCAACGTGACAATCGCTTGCAAAATGCAAACCGCTGCCCCTTTCCGCAGGTTCAAGTAAAAGGTGTACCTCCGCATAATGGCGCAAAGGCTCATAGTGTCCAATACCCTCAACCGTGTCAGAAATTGTTTCCTTGTAAACAATGCTTCCCGTTCCGAATTCCGCCTCATAGCCGAAACGTTCAGCAATAACAGTTTTCAGAATTTCCAGCTGAATTTCACCCATAAGCTGAACGTGAATTTCCTGTGCCTGTTCATTCCATACAACGTGAAGCTGCGGGTCTTCTTCTTCAAGTTTTCTCATTTGCGTAAGTGCCGTGTGTAAATCGGTTTTCGGCGGCAGAATAAGCTTGTAGGTAAGAACAGGCTCAAGCAGGGGAGTGTCAGCGTTACTTTCAGCACCCAACCCCTGCCCCGAATAGCTGTGAGCAAGTCCCGTCACTGCACAGACCGCACCTGCATATACTTCGTCAACAGCCTGAAATTTTGTGCCCGAATAAATACGTATCTGATTTATCTTTTCCTCGCCAATAACCGAGCGTACCTTCAGACTTCCGCCAGTTATTTTTATATGAGTAAGACGCACATTCTGTTCTTCGGTAATCTTGAACACCCTCGCACCGAATTCAGCAGGGTAATCCTTTTGCACAGCGTAAAAATCCAAGCCCTTGAGAAATTCCTCAATGCCGCTCATTTTCAGTGCCGAGCCGAAAAAGCAGGGAAATATCTTTCGTTCATAAATTGCCCTGCGTAAGCTTTCAGGGGAAACCTCACCGCTTTCAAGATATTCCTCCATAAGCTTTTCATCGCACATCGCTACTTCTTCATAAAAAGCGTCACGGTCACGGATTGCCGAAAAGTCAATGCAACCGCTGTCCAAACGATTGCATAAACCACCCATAAGCACCGACGGCTCATAGGAGGAAATATCCATCTTGTTCACAAAAATAAACGCAGGTATCCTGTACCTCGTCAGCAAGCGCCACAGCGTTTCCGTGTGACTCTGTACGCCGTCCGTACCGCTGATAACAAGCACCGCATAATCAAGTGCCTGCAAAGCACGTTCCGTTTCAGCAGAAAAATCAGCGTGCCCAGGTGTGTCAAGCAAAGTTATGTCGCAGTCACCGTAACGCATAACAGCCTGCTTTGAGAAAACCGTAATACCACGGCTTCGTTCAATTGAGTGCGTGTCAAGAAAAGCGTCACCGTGGTCAACCCTGCCAAGCTTGCGGATTTCGCCCGCCGAGTAAAGCATAGCTTCCGAAAGCGTAGTCTTGCCCGAGTCAACGTGGGCTATCATACCGATTACCAATCGTTTCATTCTATCGTTCCAATCCTGTTTATTTTACCTCTGCAAAGCGCTTCCATACACGCTCCACAAACTCATTATTTTCAATCATAGCAAGAATTTCAGCCTCCGTCGCAAGCTTCGCACCGCAAACCTCATCCTCCTGCAAAACCACCTCGGACATATCCACATCACGCTCATAAAGATAAACGTCCATGATATAATTTGAGTAAACAACCGTGTTCACAAGCTTCAAATCAGCCTTTTCAGCACGAATACCCGTTTCCTCCACAAGTTCACGAACAGCACCGTCAATGCTTTCTTCACCACTTACAACCGCACCGCCAGTACATTCCCAGTAAAGCGGATAAGTCGGCTTCTTTTCACTTCTCTGCGTGATAAGATACCGCCCGTCAGAAGTCTTGACCCAGATATCAACCGCAAGATGATAAAGCCCCTCCGGAATTTCGTGCACCCGTTCACGCTCAATAACTCCACCCGTTTTCTGCTTGTTCTTATCATATAAATCCCAAATCTCAGGCATAGAATTACTCCTTTGCTTCAAGTGGTGTAACGTGCTTTGAAAATGTTTCTGTGTACCTGTCACAGAAATGAATAATGAAAATATCAGAATATCTTATTTTCAGTAACTTCTTTTTCCAGTTACCCATACTGTCAAAATGTGCAAAATGAATGTGCTTGTCAGTGAGCTTTATAATCTTACCGATTGCAAAATTCCATTTATAATTTTTGCTCTCAAATTCAAGTGAAATATATTGTTGTTTATCAAGAAAATGTTTGCATACTGACCGCATATTTTCAATGTTTATTTCAGGTACATCAATACCTTTGTTAATTCCTTTCAAGGCAAGAATTTCGTTGTATTTTCCGCCTTTGTCAGCAATCTTTTCAATGTGTTTCAGACGTGTGATTTTATATCCGTCAATGAGAAAATCATCATCATGTGCAGCAAGCATAAGCTTATCGCTGACCTTTAACGGAATAAGATTGTAGAAGTTCGTGTCAAAGCTGAAATAAAAGTTTGCACAGCTTTTCGAAACTGACATTTTGTGCAAAGTGTCTACTAATTTGTTTCTGTCCATAATTACCAAACCTTCTCCACAATAAGCTCCTCGCTCATACTAAGAAACACCTCTCCATCAAACTCCATCTTCACCACATACGGCATAAAATTCAGTATCCGCATAAAGCTGTTAAAATTATATTCAGGCTTGTAAAAATTGATAATTGTGCTTAAAGCCGTGCCGTGCGTACCGATAACAACCGTCTTTCCATCGTGTTCAGTAAGCACCTTTTTCAGCGCACGGATATTCCGCTCCTGCACCGAAGCAAGACATTCACCGTCCATAATATGATAGTTGAAGTCCGCCCATTGTGCCTCAATGTATTGCAGAAAATTGTCACCGTGCCAGCCGCCAGCCTCACGCTCACGGAAATCATAATCTGTAACAATCTCCATTCCAAGCACCTCAGCAAGTCCGCCGATTGTGTCCATACTCCGCTTGTACGGACTGGACATAAGCAGGTCAATACCCCTGTCCTTCAGCAATTCCGTAACCCTTTCCGAGTCAGCAAGCCCCTCCGCAGTAAGAGGACGCGTGCGGTCATCGTGTATAGTTTTATCAGGCTTAGCGTGCCGTACAAAATAAATCGTGGTCATAGCGTACCTCCATAAGTACATATATAAAAATTATACCACACAATATTGATATAGGTCAATAATTTCATTAAAATAACGCAACCCGTGAAGTCAATTCCTCACGGGTTAAATCTTCTATTAAAACATTTTGCTCATATTAATTTGAGCCTTGTCACCGTCATAACCGCAGTTGTGATAAAACTTGTGAGCACCTGTCCGAGTCGCACCCGAAACCAAGCGTATGCCCTTTGCATTTGTTTCTTTAGCCCACATTTCAACTTCTGAAAGCAAAGCCTTGCCGACACCGTTTCTCTTGTATTTTTCAGCAACAGCAATCCCCATAATATTTTTCATATGCGGAGCATAAATTAAATCATAATCATTAGCGTGAACATATCCAATAACTTCATCACCGATTACAGCAACAAAAATTTTGTCAGAGTCGCTGTTGATTAGCTTCAACAGCTTTTCCTTTGTTTCGTCAAGTGAAAATTCATATCCCATTTCATCTGTGTTAAGTCGGTAAATACCATCGCTGTCATTTAGCATAAGTTCACGTATTATAAACTCCATAATGTTCAGCCTTTCTATATATTCAACTAAAATTCATTAACCAAATTATTGAAACGTTGCTGTTCTTTTGGCTTTATTTCAAAAAGCGGATTATACAAAATATGCTGCATTACATCAGCATCCTTCAAAAGCTCGTCTAATTCGTTATGTACAGTTGATTTATCGCTATGATTGTAAATTGCCACACTAATTAAATATATTTCATTTTCAGAAAACAAATCAAGCGATTTTAAAATATCCCTTGCCATTACGGAACTTTTATGTGCGTGGTCATTTGAGTCCATTGTTGCATAAGAAGAAATATCATGTAACATACCAGCTATAACAGCCAGTTCAACATTTATTTTACGTTTTTGAGCAATGAGAGCACAAGCTTGAGAAACACCATATAAATGTATATATGCACATCTTCTTTCTTCATTGTCTGTCATATTCAATAAAATGTTATCAACTGTTTTTCTGACTTGTTCAATTCTATTCACCGAGTATTTCTCCAATCAGAATTTATAATATAAAATTATATCACTACACCCTACAAAAGTCAACAAATCCGCTTCCAACCAAAATCGGAAGCGGATTTGTAATAACTGGTTATTTATTTCTTACGCACCATAATATGCCTTCATATAAAGTGCCTTAAGCTCTTCAATTCTTGGAAGTCTTGGGTTAGCAGTTGTGCACTGGTCATCAAATGCTCTGTAAGCAAGTGTTTCAAGTACACCCTCATACTTTGCAGGGTCAATGTAGGAACGAGCGTCCTTTTCGCCAGCTTCCTTGATGGAAAGCGGAATACCAACCTCTGTCATAAGCTTTCTTACAGCGTCAGCAAGTGCCTTTACGCCTTCTTCGTTTGTTGCAGTCTGTGGAGCAAAGCCCATCATCTTAGCAATTTCAGCGTAACGCTCAGGTGCAACGTAGTGGTCATACTTTGGCCAAGCTGCGAACTTTGTAGGTGTTGTTACACCGTTGTACTCAATAACGTGTGGGAGCAGGTAAGCGTTAGCAAGACCGTGTGGAATGTGGAACTCACCGCCAAGCTTGTGAGCGAGGGAGTGGTTGATACCGAGGAATGCGTTTGTGAATGCCATACCTGCAATACAGGAAGCGTTGTGCATCTTCTCTCTTGCAGTCGGGTCAGCTGTCTTATAGGAGTCAGGGAGATACTTGAATACAAGCTTGATTGCCTGAAGAGCAAGTGCGTCTGTAAAGTCATTGGCAAGGATAGAAACGTAAGCCTCAATAGCGTGTGTGAGAACGTCAAGACCTGTGAAAGCTGTAGAAGCCTTTGGAACAGTGTAAACGAACTCAGGGTCAACGATAGCCACGTCAGGTGTAAGCTCGTAGTCAGCGAGAGGGTACTTCATATTTTTTGTACGGTCAGAAATTACAGCAAAGGAAGTAACTTCGGAACCTGTACCCGATGTTGTAGGAATAGCAACCATCTTTGCCTTCTTGCCAAGCTTAGGGAACTTGTAAACTCTCTTACGGATATCCATGAACTTCTGGGACATGCCAACGAAGTCAGCATCAGGATTTTCGTAGAACAGCCACATTGCCTTTGCAGCATCCATTGCAGAACCGCCGCCGAGAGCGATAACAACGTCAGGCTGGAAGGAGTTCATAAGAGCAGCGCCCTTTCTTACTGTTGTAAGGTCTGGGTCTGGCTCAACGTCGCTGAAAATTTCAATAACAGGCATATTAGCATTCTTGTTGAGCTGGTAAATAACTCTGTCAACATAACCGAACTGTACCATACCTGGGTCAGCAACAATCATAGCTCTGTGAATTTCAGGCATCTTTGCAAGGTACTGAACAGAGCCTGCTTCAAAATAAATCTTTTCCGGAACCTTAAACCACTGCATATTAACTCTCCTCTTTGCAACCTTCTTTCTGTTTACAAGGTTCTTTGCAGTAACGTTTTCAGAAACAGAGTTCTTACCGTAAGAACCGCAACCGAGTGTAAGGGACGGAGCCATGGAGTTGTATACATCACCGATAGCACCGAAGGAAGCAGGGGAGTTGACTACAATACGGCTTGCCTTCATAACCTCACCGTATCTTTCAATGATACCATTGTCAGAAGAGTGAACAACAGCAGTGTGACCTGCACCGTGAAGGAGCATTCTTTCGCACATTTCAAACGCTTCCTCGCTGTCCTGAGCCTTTACAACAGCAAGAACAGGGGAGAGCTTTTCAAGAGCAAGAGGATACTTTTCAGCGTCTGTGTCAGGAATTTCAACACAGAGTACCTTAGTTTCCTTAGGAATTGTAATGCCGGCCTTTTCAGCAATCTGCCAAGGATACTGACCAACAACCCAAGGCTGAACAGCCATCTTCTTTACATCAATTACAACGTCCTGAATTTTCTGAACTTCTTCAGGCTTTGCAAAGTAACAGCCGTGGTATTTCATAAAGCCAACTGCTTCATCATAAACCTCATCATCAATGATTGCAGCCTGCTCGGAAGCACAAATCATACCATTGTCAAAGGACTTGGAAAGAATAAGGTCATGAACAGCCTGCTTGAGATTAGCGGACTTTTCAATGTAGCAAGGTGTGTTACCGGGGCCAACACCAAGAGCAGGCTTACCTGCGGAGTAAGCAGCCTTAACCATGCCCGGACCACCTGTTGCAAGGATTGTAGCAACATCAGGGTGGTTCATAAGCAGACCTGTAGCTTCAACGGAAGGATATTCAATCCACTGTACACAGTGTTCAGGTGCCCCTGCCTTGACAGCAGCATCACGAACAATCATAGCAGCTTTCTTGGAGCATTCCTGTGCAGATGGGTGGAAACCGAAAATAATAGGATTTCTTGTCTTAGCACAAATTATGGACTTGAACATTGTTGTGGAAGTCGGGTTTGTTGTAGGTGTAACACCGCAAACAATACCAACAGGCTCAGCAATTTCCATATAGCTTTCGTCAACGTTGTCCTCAATAATGCCAACAGTCTTTTCGTGCTTGATGGAGTGCCAGATATATTCAGTGGAGAAGATGTTCTTAGTAACCTTATCTTCGAAAATACCTCTGCCAGTTTCCTCAACAGCCATCTTAGCAAGTTCCATCTGAGCGGAAAGCCCAGCAAGAGCCATAGCCTCAGTAATCTTGTCAACCTGTTCCTGGTCGAGCTTCATGTATTCTTCAAGAGCGATTTTTGCGTTAGCAACGAGGGTGTTAATCATAGCAGCAGCGTCAACCTTTGTTTCTTCTGCAACGGGAGCTTTCTTTTCCTTTGCCATAATAAAATCCTTCCTTTCAAAACCATTAAAGGTGAATGTGCGATTGGGTTTGAATGATTGTTAAATTTATCACAATCTCGTTTTACCATATTGCGTTATATACGTCAATGAATATATTGTTAATTTTGTAACAATCTTAAAACCGACCAACCTTTTCGCACTTTATATAATAAAGTATACGATAAGTTGTTGATAATGTCAATATGTCCAAATTGCAAAATCTTTCTGTAAAAATGACACATTTATACAACAACAGTAACAATAACTTGTGAAAAACGAATAAAATTTAATGTTTATCGTTAAATTTGTATTGACAAACGTAAATTGATGTGCTATGCTATAACCACAGTAAGCTTACCAAACAGAATTTGGCACCAAATAGAATTTGGCACCAAATTAATTTTTGGAGGACAATTATATGAAAGCATTAACAAAAGAACGTATCAAGAAACCGCTTCTCTGCGGAGTAGCATTTTCGTTTATACTTATCGTTCCCGTTATTCTTATGATGTTTGCAACCATAATCGGAATGCTTGTAGTAGACGAAAATTATGAGGTGTCAGACAACTTAATATTTATTTTTACTGAACTCGGAATGTTAAGCGCTTCTGTTATTGCCTGTTCATTTGTAAAAAAGCGTCACGGCACAAAGCTTCGTGAAACAGTAAAAGTAAAGGACTTTGACCTTGCCGTACCCATAATGCTTATGATATTCGGCTGGAGCACAGGAGAAATCATTGACCATTGCACAGGTCTTATCCTTTCAAATTTTATGGTAGTAGAGCCAAATGTAAATGAAATAACGATTATTTCATTTATTTCCGCAGTAATCTGTGCACCGATCTTTGAAGAGCTTATCTGCCGTTTCGGCTGGTGTGAGCTTGCAAGAGGAGCGTACTCCCTGCCGATAATCTGTATCGCAAACGGCATTTTCTTCTCCCTGCCTCATATGTACAACATTCAGGGCTTCATCAACGTGTTTATCGGCGGTTTGTGTTCTGCTTATGTATATTGCAAAACACGCAACATTCTGTATGTAATTATCAGACACGCTATACATAACGTATTTGCACTTGGATTTGATAGTTTAAAAATAATATTCGGTGAATTTGCAACATATGAAAACGGCTTCGTACAGTACAGCTGGCAGTACCTCGCAGTAAATGCCGTGCTGGTAATAATCAGCGTAATCTACTTTGTAAAGGTGTTCCGTAAGAAGTACACCGAAAACTATTTTGAAATAAACCGCGAAACAGGTCTTGCAATCACAGAATAATATAAGGATTATTGGGAGGTATTATTATGAACAAAACAGTAGATATAAACGAGCGTACACTTGAAAAGGAAAAGAAGAATTTTATTGAATTCTGCAAAGCAGCTGAAGGTGTATTAAGTGTATTTTTAGCCATAATGATTATCGGTGCAATTGCACTTGTGATAGTAATGATTATGGATAACGTAATTAAAAATGCATCTGTTCCGAGTGACAGTGAATATACAACCGCCGAGGGCATATTCAACGGCATTGTCGGCTTGGGTATGCTGATAGGTTATTCAATAGCAGTTAATTTCGGAGTTAAGGTTTTCAAAAAGCTTAAAGACGGCGAAACACCTTTCCGATATGAAATTGCCGATAAAATCAAAGCCGCAGGAATGACACTTTTCGGCACAGGCTTTTTTGCAATCGCCGCAGGAATTATGGAAGGCTTCTTCGCTTTTGAGGATACATCTGTCAGAATTGATTTGGATATTTTTATCTGGGGGGCACTTATTATTGCAATCGCCTACATATTCAACTACGGCTGTAAACTCCAGCAGGAGTCCGATGAAACTATATAAGGGGGATTTGATGTGAACAAAACAGTAGATATCAACGAACGTACACTTGAAAAGGAAAAGAAAGAATTTGCAACGGTCTGCAAGTTTTTTGAAGTATTGTGTATCGTGATGCTGGTTGTCGTTGCACTTATAATGCTTGGTGTAGTTGGTGTCATAGCCGTAATGGGTGCAGAACTTAAAGACGTAATGGTTCTTTTCGTAAACAGCATAATTCTTCTTTTCGGTATGACAAGCACACTTAATTTCGGACGTGCAATATTCAAATCACTCAAAAGCGTTGAAACCCCATTTCGTTACGATATAGCGGATAAGGTGAAAGGTGCAGCACTTGCACTTCTGATGTGCGGTATGGCAAGCATTATCGTTCAGAGCGTTTCCCCGATTTTTTCTGAGAATTTCTCAGATATATGTCACTACTACTTTTTTATCGCATTAGGAAATATTTTTACAGGTCTGCTTCTCGGCATTATGTCGTATGTAATGAATTTCGGCTGTAAACTCCAGCAGGAGTCCGATGAAACTATATAAGGGGTGTCCAAAATGAAAGAAAAATGTAAACGTATCTGTACAATATCTTCCGTAATACTTATATTGTACCTGATAGTGCCTTGCATAACATCTGCAATTGCAGCAGTAACAGGCTTCAAGGCTGGCTGGAATGAAGCCGCCGCAGAAGGTCCCACAAACGAGCCGTTTTGGCTTATCACGCTTAATCTTGTATTAGCCATTGTGAGTCTTGCCAATATGATTGTACCAATCGTTACCGCAATCAGACTTCTTCTTGGCGTGCGTAAATCCGACTCACCATTCACCGAACAAAACGGCAAACGAATAGGCACAATCGGTATCTGCTTTATGCTTATCGAGCCGCTCGGCTTCATATATGACATTGTCTGCTCAGGTGTATGGAATATTGATAATTTTGTTGGTCTGCCATTTTCGGCAGGACTTGTAATGCTTTGCGTGTCCTATATATTCCGCTACGGCTGTGAGTTACAGCAAGAATCCGACGAAACAATATGAGGTGACAAATATGCTTGTATATATGATAATCTATAAAATCTACAACAGTATCGCATAGTAAGGGGATAACGAAATGGCTATTATATTAAGACTCGACCGTGTAATGGCGGATAGAAAAATGTCCCTGAACGAGCTTGCGGAAAGGGTAGGCATATCCAATGTAAACCTGTCCAACCTCAAAACAGGCAAGGTAAAGGCAATACGCTTTTCAACCCTCGAAGCAATCTGCGAGGTGCTTGAATGTCAGCCCGGGGACATACTTGAATATAAGAAGGATGAATAATTTTCAATCCTGCACTGAAAAAATCAACGCTTGTCAAATTTTTTCAAAAATGTATTGACAAGCGTGTTTCTATATGTTACTATTATGTCACACGATATATCGTGATACATAATATCGTAACACATAGTATCGTGACACATAATAGTTAGGAGAGTGACAATATGCCATACAACGGAGGTCCAATGACCGAGGCAATGTATTATGTCCTGCTTGCACTTATGAATCCTGGGCACGGCTACCGACTTATGAACGCTATCTCCGAAATTTCGGGAGGACGCGTTTCAATGGGTCCCGGTACACTTTACGGTGTGCTTACCCGAATGCAGAAGGACGGACTTATCATTATTGCCGAGGACGACGGAAGACGAAAAACCTATGCAATAACTGACAGTGGAAAAGTTGCTTTGAAAGATGAGTATAGCCGTCTTAAAGCTATGGTTTCAGACGGCGCAATAATTGACGAATAAGAGGTGAACATTATTATGAGCATTAAATTTATGAAAATCAACAAGTATGAGCCTGCCGCTGACGAAAAAAGATTTGAAGAAATGGCGGCAAATGGTGAGTTTATCAAGTCATATTCTATGGGAATGGCTTTTTTCAAAAAAGCTGAGCCTCAAAAGGTTAAATATTGTATTGAAGCAAGTGTGTTTAAAGCAAGTATGAAAACCCGAAAGGCTTACGAAGAAAGCGGCTGGATATATGCGGCAAGGGGTTCAGATTTTGACGTGTATGTATCCTCGGACGAAAATGCTGTTCCGCTTCATACCGACGGCTCGGAGTATGCACACGTTATTCAGCGTTTTCATCGCACAGCAATGTGGGTGATGATTTATTGCTTCATAACAATTTTATGGTGTATTATCGTTCCATTTTATTTTTATCAGTTTATTGAAGCAGGTGTGATTGTTCCGATGCTTTCTTCCATTTGGGACAATGGCTTAGCCTATGCCAATTTAAGTGCGTGCATAATATTGTTAGCTGGTTTGATACCGATGACAGGAGTATATCTGTATGATTACATAGAAGCGGGAAGATTTATAGCAGGCTCAATAGAAAATAGCAAATCAGCTGAAAAGGCTATGCGATACAGCAATGTTGCAAAAGTGATTTTTATTGTACTCTTTACAGCAGCTTTTGCTTTGTTCGGAGCTTCTATATATGCAGTCTGTATTGGCGAAAGCAGGGAAGTAAATAAGCTTGAAAACGTACCCTCACAGGCTATAACCCTTGATGAAATTTTCGGTGCGGAGCATATTGTTTATCTTGAAACAGATGAGCTTGCTGATAAGTATATCGCCCACGAAGATAAAGAGGACTCCCGAAAAGGAGCCAAACCAAAAATAGAAGAAGTAACCTCTGATATTTTTACCAATTATTCTTATTGGCAGCCTGCCGCTTATATTCCTGAGGGAGAAAAATACGGCGACAGAATACTTTTACAAGGGACATACACCAATTTTAAAAACGAGTTGCTTGCTAAGCAGTGTGCAAAAGAATTTATGCAGAACATACCACTATTCTTTGGAACAGACGAGAATGCAGAGATTGTTATTCTCGACATTACAGGTACAGAATTTGATAGCGCAGAGTACGCAGCTGACAAAAAAGACAGTTGTTATTTTGTTTTGCGTGACGGAAAAGTTGTTTATACCCTTGCAATTTATCTTCCTGATAATCTTGACACTACACCCGAAGAAATTTTCAATGGCATACATAAATAACAAAAAGGAGAAGCGTCAAGCTTCTCCTTTATCTTTTTAATATTTCATACCTTTTTCAACAAGTGCCATAATCTCCTCATGAGTAGGCATAGCAGGTATCGCCCCAACCTTTGTTGAACTCAGCGAGCCGCAGGCATTTGCATAAACAGCAAATTCACGCAGGTCATTCATATCAAGCTCATCAACGGTCTTGCCGGACTTGATAATCTGAGAAATGAAAGCTCCGAAGAAGCTGTCGCCCGCACCGAGAGTGTCAATCGTTTCAACATCAAATGTCGGCAAACGTTCAATGCCCTTTCTTGTAGCAATGATGCAACCCTTTGCGCCCTGCGTAATGCACACTACCTTCACACCCTCGTTAAGCAGTTTTGCAATAGAAGGAAGCAGGTTGCCGCTGTCCGTAATAATCTGCAATTCAAGCTCCGACACCTTGATAATGTCAACATAGCGAAGTACGCTTCTCATTGCCTTTACAGCCTCAGATCTAGATGGCCACAGATGTTCACGCCAGTTAGGGTCATAAGTAATAATCTTACCTTGCTGTTTTGCATATTCAACCGTGTTTATTACAGCTGATTTAGATGGTTCAGATGTAAGCAGCAGTGCACCGAAATGCAGAAGCTTGCAGTTGTCAATAAGCTTCAGATTTACTTCACTGTAGCTGAGATTAAGGTCAGCACTGTTATTTCTGTAAAACACAAAATCACGGTCGCCATCCTCATTTTTACGGACGAATGCAAGGGTAGTGGAATAACCCTTATCAAGCTTCACACCCTTAGTGTCAACGCCTTCATTTTCAAGGGTTTCCTTCAGATATGTTCCGAACATATCCTTGCCCATCTTGCCGATAAAACCACTTGAAACGCCAAGCTTTGCAACCATAACAGCAACGTTTGCAGGCGCACCGCCGGGATTCTGTTTATAATAAATGTCCCCGTTTTCATCGGATTTTGCGGTAAAGTCTACCAGCATTTCACCGATTGCCATAATATCAGGCATTTGTAACCCCTCTTTCAAAATAATACACCATTATGAACATTATAGCATATTTTTCAACAATTGCAAGGCTTTTTCGTGATTTTGACAAAATAATTTATGCGGACTGTGCAACCTGGTCAGGATACTGAGCAAGAATTTCAAGGATTTTGTCATAGCTTTTTACAAAGATGTCAACTGCATGAGGAGCAAACTGTGCGCCTTTTTGCTTGACAATTTCCGCATAAGCTTCATCAGGCGGCCAGCCGTCCTTGTAGGAACGTTTGGAAACAAGTGCATCAAATACATCCGCAACCGCAACAAATCTTGAAATATAATCAATATCTTCGCCTGCATATCCAAGATATCCACGACCGTCCCAGCGTTCGTGATGCTGTAGAGCAATTCTCCTTGCCATTGTCATAACCTCGCCGGGAGAGTTGCGGAGAAGCTCTTCACCATATGTAACATGGCTCTTGATTACAGCAAATTCTTCAGGAGTAAGCCTTGATGGCTTCTCAAGAATTTCGGGAGGAATCATCAGCTTGCCGATATCATGCATCATAGCAGCAAGAGCAATTTCGTTGCATTCCTCTTCGGTGTAACCGTCATAAGCAGCCATAATCTTGATATATTCGGAAACACGCTTTACATGTTGACCTGTCTGACGTGACTTTGATTCGGATATTTCAGCAAAGGAAAGAATAATAGCTTCCTGTGTCTTGAAAATTTCGCTGTTCATCTTAGTCTGACGCAGAGCAGTATTTATGTTATTGTAAAGAATTTCAAGTGTGTTGTGGAGCAGAATATCCTCGCTGTCAACAGGAAATTCCATTGAAATATAGCAAAGCAGCTCGCCGTGCTCATAGAATGTCATTCCTATTCCGTTTTCGTGCACCTGAATATCGTCCCATACTTTTTGTCTGGAAATGGGATAGATAAATTTAGTGTTTGGAAGAACTGTTTCAAGACTTCCGTCCTTGGCAATACATGTTCCGTGAACAAGATTATTGTCAAGATAATGGAAAACACCGTCATCACCGCGGAATCCCACAACCGTAACCGGTGCTGAGGTACTGCCCTGCATTTCTTCAGTAACAGTATAGACAGCGTATCTGATAAGGCTGGCAAGCTCAATCATGTCTGTCGCTTCGTACAGTGAGCGTGAAACCCTGATGATTGTGTCAAGACCTTTTTTGCTTCGCTCAATTTCAGCATTCTGAGTATCAAGCTTGCGGAAAAGTCTTTGTGTAATAAGTCCTACTACAAAGCAAATCAGCGCAAAAGTGCAGTAAATGAAAAGTCGCGGCATAAGTCCGTATATCATTACAGCATGCAGATTTTCAAGAGGGTCATCATCCATAACGGAAAGGAATAAGCTTATTATGTGGGAAGCAGTCATCAGAAAAACTGATGAAACAGTTGTAAAAATTGTAAGCTTCGGGTCAAAGTACATTACCGACATAATCAGCGGAAAAGCCAGCATCATTACCATGTGATATGTAAGAACACTGTAAGCAAGGTTAATGGCAAGAATTGCCGAAATAATAACCGCGTATTTCATCCAGTCCTCGTATTTTCTGCGGATAAGCAAAGCAACCTTAGGTACGCAGAAAATAATACCGCAAGCAACTGTAACAATGGTAAAAGCAGTTTTGTCAATGACAAAAATCCCCATCTGGTTAAGTGCCCAGCATATTGAAAATAAACCGATGCAGATAAGCAAAGCGTTTGCAAGAAATCTTGTGGTGCTTTCATCTGAATTTTTAAATAAATTTATATTCATCTTAATCCTCTTTTTCTTTTAAGGTATAGTGGATAGATTTTGTTTAATGCTTTGATACATAATATTATATCACATATAATGTCATAATGCAAGTGTATTTTTTATTTTTTTAATAGTTTTACATAGGCTTTGTACAATTGTATTATTTTTTGCATAAGTTTTACAAAAATATAGAGAAATATGACATTAATTTTTAGATAAAAAATTGATTTGTACAAAAGAAACAATATATTGTGTTGAAATGCAAAAAAATATCAATATATTGATAAATCTTGTTTTTTTGCTTGTAAGTTTTAAAAAAAAGTAGTATAATTAAGGTGGGTTTAGAATGGTTGTTTTTGAAAGGATTGAGTGTTTATGAAGCCTATGGAATTACCTTCCCAGTGGGCAGGTTTTAAGTTCGGACGTTGGAGTACTTCTATCAACGTAAGAGACTTTATTCAGAGTAATTATACACCGTATGACGGTGATTCGTCATTCCTTGCTGCACCTACAGAAACTACAAAAGCCCTCTGGAAAGAGGTTCTTGACTTGTTTCAGAAGGAACGTGAAGCAGGCGGTGTTCTTGATATGGACACTAAAATTATTTCTACAATTACATCTCATGGTGCAGGCTACATAAATAAAGACCTTGAAAAGATTGTTGGTCTCCAGACGGACAAGCCTCTGAAACGTTCTCTCCAGCCTTTTGGTGGAATCAGAATGGCTCAGAATGCATGCCGTGAAAATGGTTATGAGGTTGACCCTGAGGTAGTTGAAATATTTACAAAATACAGAAAAACACACAATCAGGGCGTTTTTGACGCATATACTCCGGAAATGCGCCTTGCAAGAAAGTCCGCTATCATCACAGGTCTCCCTGACGCATACGGCAGAGGCCGTATCATCGGTGACTACCGTCGTGTAGCACTTTATGGTGTAGACAGACTTATCAATGATAAGAAGCATCAGATTGATACTTCTCTCGTAAGAATGACTTCTGAAAATATCAGACTTCGTGAGGAACTTGCCGACCAGGTAAAGGCTCTTCAGGAACTCAAGGAGCTTGGTAACATCTATGGTTTTGATATTTCCAAGCCTGCTGCAAATGCTCAGGAAGCTGTACAGTGGCTCTATTTCGGCTACCTCGCAGCTGTCAAGGAACAGAACGGTGCAGCAATGAGTCTCGGACGTACATCTACATTCCTCGACATCTATATCCAGCGTGACCTTGACAGAGGTCTTATCTCTGAATCACAGGCACAGGAACTTGTTGACCATTTTATTATGAAGCTCCGTATGGTCAAGTTTGCCCGTACACCTGAATATAACGAGCTTTTCTCAGGCGACCCTACATGGGTAACCGAATCAATCGGCGGCGTAGGTATCGACGGACGTACACTTGTAACAAAGAACAGCTTCCGTTATCTCCATACACTCGAAAATCTCGGTAGTGCGCCTGAACCAAATATGACAGTTCTCTGGTCTACAAAGCTTCCGAGAAACTTCAAGGTATACTGTGCAGAAATGTCTATCAAGTCATCTTCTATCCAGTACGAAAACGACGACCTTATGAGAACAGTTCACGGCGATGACTATGCAATCGCTTGCTGTGTATCTTCAATGGTTGTTGGTAAGGAAATGCAGTTCTTCGGAGCAAGAGCTAACCTTGCAAAGTGCCTCCTCTACGCTATCAATGGCGGTGTGGATGAGCGTCTCAAAGAGCAGGTTGGTCCTAAGTACCGTCCCGTAACAGGCGACTATCTCGATTACGATGACGTAATGGAAAAATACGAGGATATGATGGACTGGCTTGCAGCATTATACGTAAATACGCTGAATGTTATCCATTATATGCACGATAAATACAGCTACGAAAAGCTTCAGATGTCACTCCATGACAGAGAAGTAAAGCGTTACTTTGCAACAGGTATCGCTGGACTTTCCGTTGTAGCTGACTCCCTCAGTGCAATCAAGTACGCTAAGGTAAAGTGTATCCGTGACGAAAACGGTATCGTAGTTGACTATGAGGTTGAGGGTGACTTCCCTAAATACGGCAACAATGATGACCGTGTTGACCAGATTGCGGTAAATATCGTCCGTAAGTTTATGGACAAAATCAGACGTCACCATACATACAGAAACAGTATCCCTACCATGTCAATTCTTACTATCACATCAAATGTTGTTTACGGTAAGAAAACAGGCAACACACCTGACGGAAGAAAAATGGGCGAGCCTCTTGCACCTGGTGCCAACCCAATGCACAGACGTGATACAAACGGTGCAACAGCTTCCCTTGCAAGCGTTGCAAAGCTTCCGTTCAAGCACGCTCAGGATGGTATCTCCAATACATTCTCAATCGTGCCTGATGCTCTCGGCAAGGACAATTCCGTGTTTATGGGTGACCTCGACCTTGACAGACTCAGCGATGAAGTAAATAAAAAATAAAACACGAAAGGACGGTTATTATGGATAACAAGGTTAACGAACTTGTGGATATGCTTGACCGTCTTATGAGTGACGGCGGCGGTCACGTCAATGTAATAACATCCGATGACAGTGACGAAATGACCGTTCAGACATACCGAAGCAGCGATTGCGGCACGGGACAGAAAGCTTGCTGCCAGCCAACGCTGAACAAGGGTATGGATTATGAAGATGAAGAATTTTAATCAGCTATGCAGAAAGGATGGTTACTATGGCAGCTAATCAGCAGGTTGATAACCTCATTGAACTTCTTGATGGTTATGTAAGCAAAGGTGGTCACCACCTCAATGTAAATGTATTTTCAAAGGAACTCCTCCTGGATGCTCAGGCTCATCCTGAAAAGTATCCTCAGCTTACAATCAGAGTTTCGGGCTATGCCGTAAACTTCAATAAGCTGACAAAGGAACAGCAGGACGACGTAATCTCCAGAACATTCCACAAATCCATGTAATAATCAAGGGAACATCTGAGGATGTTCCCTTATCGTATATGTGAGGAAAGCAAATGAACGGATATATTCATTCCATAGAATCCTGCGGTACGGTTGACGGTCCGGGAATACGATATGTAGTGTTTATGCAGGGCTGTCCTATGCGGTGTCAATATTGTCATAACCCCGATACCTGGGCATACGATGGCGGCAAGGAAGTTACTGTGACCGAAATAATGGACGGCTGGGAAAGCTGTAAGGAATTCCTCAGCAACGGCGGAATAACCGTAACAGGCGGCGAGCCGCTTATGCAGATTGAATTCGTTATTGAACTTTTCGAGGAAGCAAAACGCAGGGGAGTACATACCTGCCTTGATACCTCAGGGATAACATTCAGCCGTGATAATAAAACCCTTGCACAGTTTGACCGTCTGCTGAAAAGCACTGATATAGTAATGCTGGATATCAAGCATATAGACAACGAAAAGCATGTTGACCTGACAGGTCAGGAAAATACCGTAATTCTTGATTTTGCAAAGTATATCAGCGACAAAGGCGTCGAATTATGGGTGCGGCACGTCGTTGTTCCAAATATAACTGATAATGAGGAATATCTCCGCAAGCTTGGTTACTTTATCGGCGGTCTGCGTACACTTAAAGCACTTGACGTCCTGCCGTATCACGATATGGGCAAGGCAAAGTATGAACAGCTTGGAATGGAGTATCCACTTGGAGATACACTGCCGTTGACAAAATCTGAGGCAGCAAAAGCCCGTGACATAATTATGGAAGGAATAAAGTCACGACTTCGTGATAATAAATAGAAAGGAAAATTTTACTATGAAGATTGCAGTAACTTATCAGGATGGAGAAATCTTTCAGCATTTCGGTCACACCGAACAGTTCAAGCTTTACACAGTTGAGGACGGTAAAATTGTAAAGGAAGAGGTAGTACCTACATTAGGCAGCGGTCACGGTGCTCTTGCAGGTTTTCTTACAATTAACGGCGTAGATACTCTTATCTGCGGAGGAATCGGCGGAGGCGCACAGACAGCCCTTGCACAGGCAGGTATAAAGCTTTACGGTGGTGTAACTGGCAACGCTGATTTTGCAGTGATGTCCCTGCTTAACGGTACACTCGGTTTTAATCCGAATGTTCAGTGTAACCACCACAATCACGAACACGGCGAAGGACACACCTGCGGCTCACACGGCTGCGGAAGTCACAGCTGCCACTAAAAAACAGCAAACAAAATGGGTACCGAAAAATGAATTCGGTACCCATTATTTTACCCTCTGTATTCCTTGCGGAGAAGCTCGTTTTTCTTGTCCCAGAGCTGCTGTGAAAGGTCAACATAATACTTGTGCGGATTTTCAAAACGCTTGACTTCATCCCAGATAGTATCAAGCTGTGCCTTGCAGTATTCACGGATATCCTCGGTTGACGGACGGTCGTAAATACATTCTCCGTCCATAAAGATAGGCTCCATAAGACGTACAGCACTGAAATGTTCAAGGAACTTACGTTTGTAAGTATACTCAGGGTCAAAAATTTCGTAAGGCTTCGTGTCGTCAATTATTTCACCGCGGCAGGTGAGTACATCAGCAATCGCCATTCCCGTTGTTGTGTCAAACAAACGCCATACTTCCTTGAAGTCAGGATTTGTAATCTTAGTAACATTTTCCGAAAGCTTGATTTTCGGCACGATTTTATCGTCCTTTTCAATAGCTACAAGCTTGTATACACCGCCGAAAACAGGCTCGGATTTGGAAGTTATCATTCTTTCGCCAACACCGAAGCTGTCGACCTTTGCACCTTGTCTGAGTAAGTCACGGATAATATACTCGTCAAGTGAGTTGGATGCTACAATCTTTACATCAGAGAATCCCTCATCGTCAAGCATCTGTCTTGCACGCTTTGAGAGGTAAGTGATGTCACCGCTGTCAATGCGGATACCAACAGGCTTATGTCCCTTCGCACGCATTTCCTTGAATACGGTAATAGCATTAGGAACACCGGATTTCAGCACGTTGTATGTGTCAACCAGCAGGGTAGTGCTGTCAGGATAACATTCAGCATAAGCACGGAAAGCTTCCAGCTCGCTGTCAAACATCTGAATCCAGGAGTGCGCCATTGTACCAAGAGCGGGTGTCTGCATTTCCTTGTCGCAGATAGTGCAGGCTGTACCGCTGCATCCTCCGATGTAAGCCGCACGTGCACCGTAAATTGCTCCATCAAAGCCCTGTGCACGTCTTGAGCCGAATTCCATTACGGGACGTCCCTCAGCTGCACGTACAATTCGATTGGCTTTTGTAGCAATAAGACTTTGATGGTTGATGCAGAGAAGTACCATAGTTTCAACAAACTGTGCCTGAATTGCAGGACCACGCACCGTTACAATCGGTTCATTAGGGAAGATAGGTGTACCCTCAGGAACAGCCCATACATCGCAGCAGAATTTGAAATTGCGGAGATAATCAAGAAAATCCTCGCTGAAGATTTTCTTTGTGCGGAGATATTCAATGTCATCCTCTTCAAACTTCAGCGAATTGAAATAATCAATAACCTGTTCCAGACCGCACATAATCGCAAAACCGCCACCGTCGGGAACGCTTCTGTAAAACATATCAAAATAAGAAATGGTTTCACCCATTCCGTTTGCGAAGTAGCCGTTCGCCATTGTAAGTTCGTAAAAGTCAGTAAGAAGCGTCAGATTTCTTTTATTCTTATCCATTTAATAATCCCCTTGATAATCCTTTATTTTATTTCTTTTACAAATTTAATTCCGCTGTCCTTCATAAGCTTGTAAGCAGCAATGTTCATAAAGTCAGCATCATGTCCCGGTGCATCATAGGTTTCAACAGCATTTACAGGAATGTAAATGTCAATGTTTCTGTTCTGCTGTGTGTACCAGGTTTTAAGTGTAAGGCAGAACTGCATTACGCATATATCTGTACAGTCACCCACAACAATAAAAGTATTGGTTGTAGGATTCTGGATTAAGCACTGTTTAAAAATTTTTTCGTGGAATCCATTTGTGGAATTCTTTTTCATCAGGAAATAACCGCCGACTTTTTTCAGCTCGTCAACAAGCTCGCTTTCGGAGGTGTTTTCGATACAATGCGGAGGGAATGAAGCAAATTCAGAGCATTCCTCCTTGTGGCAGTCAGCAAATGCAACAACTGGAATTTCAGCCTTGTTGCATTTATCCATAAGCTTTGCAACCTCAGGGATAATTCCTTCTACAAGCGGAGAAGCCATAGCTCCCTCACGGATAAAGCCGTTTACAACGTCCACAACAATCATTGCGGTTTTTTCGGGTGCAAAATCTGAAAGTGACATAGTAGGAAGACCGTTGATTTCGTTGATGAGTTCAATGACAGCATTTTTGCAATTGTCAGGGGTCTGAGCAGAAAATTTTCTCATAAATATGCACTCCTTAAATTAATAATCAGCAGATGAAAAAGCTGTTACTATTATTATAGTATAAACTTTATGTCAAATCAATATAATTTTTGAAAATGATTGAAATTTTGGGTAAAATCGGTTATAATTATCCTTGTAATTTTTTGTGAAAGAATGTGACAAAATGAAAAAATTAATCCCAATGATTATATCCATATCAATTATATTGTCCCTTACAGCTTGTGGAAAGCCTATTGAGGACGTTCCCGCAATGGCTACAGTAATTTCGGTATCCGAAATAACCGAGACAACAACAGTAACTACCGTTGCCACAACCGAGGTAACCACAACAACTGTTGTTACCGAGCCTGAGCCTGAGTTTGCAACCGTAAACATCTCAGCAGTAGGCGATAATCTTATCCATTCAAGCATATATAAGCAAGCAGCTGCACGTTCAACTGACGGCGGATATGACTTTACATATGCATATGAAAATGCCGTGCCGCTTATTCGTGACGCAGATATGGCAATCATAAACCAGGAGACTCTCATCTGCAACGACCAGTATGAGCCATCAACATATCCGCGTTTCAATAGTCCCGTTGCACTCGGTGACCATATGCTTGAAATCGGATTTGACGTGTTCACAATTGCAAATAACCATACTCTTGATAAGAACGAGGACGGCCTGCAGGCTTGCCTTGATTATTGGGACAGCCGTGAAAACGCTATTGTTGCAGGTGCCTACCGCAACGCCGAGGACAGAGCCAATATCCGCACAGGCGAGTTTGAGGGAATAACATTTTCATTCCTCTCATATACTGAGTACCTTAATGGTCTGTACCTACCCGAAGGAAGCGTTATGGAAATCGGAGATGCTTTCGATGTTGATACAATTGTAAAGGAAATTACCGCCGCAAAGGAAGTATCTGATGTGTGCGTCGTAGCTTTGCACTGGGGAGTGGAAAATTCTGACGTAATCAGCGATTATCAGCGTACAACAGCAAAACAGCTCGTTGACGCAGGTGCAGATATTATCATTGGCAACCATCCTCATGTTCTTCGTGATATTGAGGAAATTGAACGTGAAGATGGTTCAACAGCATTGTGTGCATATTCCCTGGGAAATTTCATATCCGCACAAAGTGTGGGACAGAATCTTATCGGCGGTGTGCTGAATTTTGATGTAACAATGCGTGTTGATGAAAATGCAGAAGATAATCAGCATCCTATCATTGATAATATAGAGTTTATTCCGGTAATAACACATTATGACGGAAGTTATCAAGATGTGCGAATTTATCCCCTCGATATGTATACAAGAGAGCTTGCTGACTCTCATGGAGTAAAAACAATGAGCAAATTCGGATATGAGTACATATTTGAAGTGCTTGACAAAAATATCAGCGATAAATACTTTGACGCTGACGAATATTATGTTGCAGAATGATTACAATTCGGAACCAATTTGGGAAATTGCTTGAAATGAACAGCATAATGCGTTATAATTAAACTGAAATTTTTAATGAAGGGAGTGCAGTTTATGGTAAAGAAAATCTTCAAGGCAGTGTGGCGCTATTTCCGTAAGCTTGATAAGCAGCTTTTTATTGCTGTGTGCCTTGTTTCAGGATTTTCTGTTCTGCTTATGTACTCTCTCGTTCAGAATGGCGTAACCTCTACAAAGGATTCCCGAATGTACAAAATGCAGCTTCTCTGTCTTGGGATAGGCGCATTAATTGCTCTTATTATGTCAGCGCTTGATTATCATAAATTTACAAAACTATGGTTTCTGTACGGTCCCGGTGCACTGGGACTAACCCTGCTTACTTTTACGTCGCTGGTGTATAAGCCGGTTGAAAGTGCCGATGACGCTGCGTGGATTGACCTTGGCTTTACAACGCTTCAGCCTTCGGAATTTCTGAAAATTGCATTTATTATGACCTTTGCTCTGCATTTATCAAAGGTGGGCGATAAGTTAAATCACCCCATGAATATGATTTTGCTGTGTATTCACGGTGCAGTACCAACCATGATAATTGTTGCACAGGGTGACGACGGTACGGCAATTGTTTTCTTTGTAATGTTCGCATGTATGATGTTTGCAGCGGGTTTATCATGGAAATATATCCTGCCTTGTGTAATAGCACTTCCTTTCGCAGTGTGGATATTGTGGACAAAAATTATGCAGCCCCACCAAAAACTCCGTTTCCTTGTGCTCTTTGAGGAAAACCCAATGAGCAACCCCGAATTTACAGATATAGCATATCAGCAGTATTGGGGCAAGCTCGCTCTCGGTTCGGGACAGCTTTTCGGCAAAGGACTTTTTGCTGAGGAATATGTCCATGTTCCTGAGGTGCAGAATGACTTCATATTTACCTATGTGGGTCAATGCCTTGGTTTCCTTGGTTGTATAGGACTTGTAACGATGCTTGCTTTTGTGTGCCTGAAAATCCTTGCCGACAGCCGAATTGCCAAGGACGAACTCGGCAGAAATATCTGTGTGGGTGTGTTCTCGATGATGTTTATTCACTGTGTGCTGAATTTGGGTATGGTTCTGGGTGTGCTTCCGGTAATCGGCGTGCCGCTTCCATTTGTAAGTCAGGGCGGTTCAAGCATGGTGAGTATGTTCATCTGTATCGGGCTTGTAATGAGTGTTTATGCTCATTCTGAAAAGAATTACCGCGTATTCTATGACGCAAATTAATTGATTGGAACACCTTTGATGGAAAAGAAAAAATTTGTCGGACCCATACTGATTATAACCGCAGGTGTGCTGTGGGGACTTATGGGTCTGTTTGTCAGAAATCTTGATAAATACGGAATAACCTCAATGCAGATAGTTGCCCTCCGTGCAGTGTTTACAGCAATTATGATGACGGCAGTAACGCTTGTTTATGACCGTAAGCTGTTTAAAATAAAGCTTCGTGACTGCTGGTGCTTTTTCGGCACGGGAATATGCAGTATCGTGTTTTTCAACTTCTGCTATTTCCGCACAATAACTCTTACATCACTTTCCGCGGCAGCTGTACTGCTTTATACAGCACCTATCATGGTAATGATAATGTCACTTTTCTTGTTTAAGGAAAAGCTTACCGCAAGAAAAATCATTGCCGCCGCAGTTGCATTTGTCGGATGTGCAATGGTAACCGGTGCCGCAGATGGCAGCCTTGCACTTAATGCTATAGGTGTGCTGACAGGACTTGGTTCAGCCTTTGGCTATGCACTGTACACAATCTTCGGCGAATATGCATTGAAACGTGGCTACAACAGCATTACCATAACGCTTTATACATTTGTTTTTGCGGCAGTGGGTGTGCTGCCTTTAGCAGATTTACCTGACCTTACAGAGAAAATTTCCGTAAATCCGCAGATAATCGGTTGGGGAGCAGTACTTGCCCTGGTGGTAACTGTTCTGCCATACCTCGTTTATACGTTGGGACTGCGTACAGTTGAAGCTGGTAAGGCTTCGGTTATGGCAACAATTGAGCCTGTTGTTGCAACTCTTGTGGGAGTAATCGTTTTCGATGAATCGCTCAGTGCTTTAGGAATAATTGGAATAATATTTGTGGCGGTTTCGCTTGCAATGTTGAATATAAAAACTGAAAAGGAGAATAGTATATGAAAAATATCGACAATATGCTTGTCAAGCTTTATGGGGAAAAAATGCTTGCGTTTCAGCAGGAACGTTATGCAAAGGCAGAGAAATCTTTTGAGGAGCTTTTTGGCACAACTGAAAATCTTATGATTTTCTCAGCTTCGGGACGTACCGAAGTAGGCGGTAACCATACCGACCACAACCGCGGCAAGGTTCTTGCAGCAGCAGTAGGACTTGACGTCATCGCTTTTGTAACACCTACAGATGATGGAATTATTACCGTTAAGTCTGAGGGATTCCCTCAGGATACAGTTGACACAGCTGACCTTTCCATAAAGGAAGAGGATAAGAACACCTCCGCCGCACTTATCCGAGGTGTTGCAGATGGACTTAAAAAAGATGGCTTCAGCATCGGCGGCTTCAAGGCATATACTACTTCAAACGTCCTCAAGGGAAGCGGTATTTCTTCCTCGGCTGCATTTGAAGTTCTTATCGGAACAATTCTTTCCCACCTTTACAACGGTGGCAAGGTAACTGCAGTAAAGATTGCTCAGATTGCTCAGTACGCTGAAAATGCTCACTTCGGTAAGCCAAGCGGACTTATGGACCAGATGGCATCTTCCGTAGGCGGCTTTATCGAGATTGATTTTGCAGATACAGCAAATCCTGTAATCGACGCAATCAGCTATAACTTTGCAGAAAGCGGACACAGCCTTTGCATCGTTGATACAAAGGGAAGTCACGCTAACCTTACTCCGGAATATGCGGCAATTCCTGTTGAAATGAAGTCTGTTGCACAGTTCTTCGGCAAGAATGAGCTTCGTGATATAACCCGTGAACAGCTCTGGGAAAAGGTGGATGAAGTACGTAAAGCCTGCGGTGACAGAGCTGTTTCAAGAGCGTTTCATTTCTTTGATGAGAACGAGCGTGTTGACCGTGAAGCAAATGCTCTCAGAAGAGGTGACCTGGACGCATTCCTCAGAGAAGTAAATGCCAGTGGAAACAGTTCATTCAAGTACCTTCAGAATATTTTTGCAACAGTTGATTCAAGAGAACAGGGCGTTGTCCTCGGACTCTATACAGCTGAACGTGTCCTGAACGGAAGAGGAGCATGCCGAGTGCATGGTGGCGGATTTGCAGGAACAATTCAGGCTTTTGTCCCGAATGACCTGCTTGATAAATTCATTTCTGAAATGGAGCATCTCTTTGGTGAGGGAAGCTGTTATAATCTCTACATAAGACCTGTCGGCGGCACAAAAGTATTGTAAAAAATACGGCACTTTCAAATTAAGAAAGTGCCGTATTTTTATTGTTATTTGTTGTTTTTCATGTATTCAAGATTTTTCGCTATCAGTTCGCACCTCTGCTTTACGCAGTCAACAGAGCGAAGCGGGTCGGAAGGTGTGTTGAAAGTATAATCAATAAGCTTGTCAAGAGTTGTTGAAGCAACGTGAAGTCTTGTATCGGAAGAAGCGTAGTAGATGTAAACCTCGCCATTGTCACGTACAATTGCACCATTTGTGAAAGCAACATTTGAAACATCACCTACACGCTCATAGCCGTGAGGAGCAATGAAAAATCCTGACGGGGAAGCGATAAGCTTTGATGGGTCGTTAAGGTCTGTTGCAAAAACGTAAATAACGTATCTTAAACCTGCGGCTGTGTTTCTTACGCCGTGAGCAATGTGAATCCAGCCCTTTTCAGTCTTGATAGGAACAGCACCTGCACCGTTCTTTACTTCTGTGATTGTGTGGTAAATTCTCGGAGAAATAACCACTTCTTCTGTGCAGATAACAGGGTTGTTGATATCCTCAACAAGACCGAAGCAAACGCCTCCGCCTGAGCCTGTCTGAATGAAATCATCCTGAGGACGTGTGTAGAAAGCGTACTTTCCGTCAACGAATTCAGGGTGAAGAACAACATTTCTCTGTTGCGGTGATTTTGATTTAAGGTTAGGAAGTCTTTCCCATGTCTTGAGGTCCTTTGTACGCACGATACCAGCCTGTGCAACAGCAGCGGAAAGGTCATTTGAGGAAGTATCCTTGCTTTCAGAGCAGAATACGCCGTAAATCCAGCCGTCAGCGTGCTTTGTCAGACGCATATCATATACGTTTGTTTCTTCGGGACAAGTATCAGGAAGCTGAACAGGGAAATCCCAGAAGCGGAAACCGTCAACAGGACTTTCACTTTCCGCAACAGCAAAGAAAGACTTTCTGTCGTTACCTTCAACACGTGCAACAAGGTAGAACTTGCCGTCAAGCTCAATTGCACCTGAGTTGAGTACAGCATTTATGCCGAGTCTTTCCATAAAATGTGGATTTGTTTCGGGGTTCATATCATATTTCCAGATGTAAGGTGCGTGAAGTGCAGTAAGTACAGGATATTTCCAAACATCATAAATACCATTGTAGCGTCCTGCCTTGACATTGCGGCGATTGATAAGTGCCTCATAATCGGCAATAACCTTTGCCGAGTTCTTTTCAAATTCAGTCATAAAAAGCTCCTCTCACTTCAATTATTGAACATATTATACAACATCTTCATAAAAAATTCAATAGAAAACGATGCTGAAATCGTTGACTTTTTGGTAAATTTGTAGTATTATATAAATAATTGCAAACTATCTGAAACTTTTTGTAACAAAGGAATGATGAAGAATGAAAAAAATACTCACTTTAATACTTGCAGTTGCTATGTCGCTTACCTGTCTTACCGCCTGCGGCAAGGACGAGGAAACAACGGTTTCTGAAAATGCCTATGCAGGTATTCTCACAAAGGTTAAGCTCGGTATGCCCCTTACAAAAATTGTTTCTCTCCAGCCTGACGGTGTTGAACTTTATTATGAGGACGATACAACAATCTGGAGTGTTAATACTGATACAGAGCTTAATACACTTCGTGATGTAATTGCTCCTGACCATACATATTTTTATGTGGATGACTCAATCATTACATATAATTTCCGTACTGTAAAGGGAGATGACGAAATTTATCTTGACGGTTATATGTCTGAGGTAACTTGCCTGCTTGACCGCGATACTGCTACAAAATATTTTAAGGATAAAACCGCTGAGCTTGCAAAGAAACATGGTGCTGAGCCTGTTGGTGCAATGACTGGTACAGAGGGTATGGATATGAATCTTACATATACTCAGAAGTATGATTGCCCATCCTATAATATTGTGTTTACAATGGTTGAAAGATATGATAATGTAAATGGTACTGATGGCTATTACGGTACATATTTTTCAATTGAAATCATTGAAAAGGCAGTTAAGACAGAGGTTGCAATTGATGGAACAACTGCTGCTGAAGAAAAATAATTTTTAAGGAGAATAATATTATGAACAATATGCCTGTTGTAAAGCTTGGTATCTGCGCTGTAAGCCGTGACTGCTTCCCTATGGAGCTTTCCGAAAGACGCCGCAGTGAGGTTGTAAAGGCTTGTAAGGAAAAAAATATCGAAATCTATGAATGTCCCGTAACTGTTGAAAATGAAAAGCATATGCTTGCAGCTATTGAGGATATGAAAAAGGCTGGAGTCAATGCTCTCGTTATGTACCTCGGCAACTTTGGCCCTGAAACTTCCGAAACACTTCTCGCAAAGCAGTTCGGTGCGCCTGTAATGTTTGTTGCAGCTGCTGAAGAATCATCCAACACACTTATCGACGGCAGAGGCGACGCATACTGCGGTATGCTCAACGCAAGTTACAACCTCGGTCTGAGAAACGTAAAGGCTTACATACCTGAATATCCAG
Organism: Oscillospiraceae bacterium; assembly: GCA_018110825.1. Lineage (GTDB taxonomy): Bacteria > Bacillota > Clostridia > Oscillospirales > Ruminococcaceae > RGIG8773. The sequence continues at coordinate 153,267 of JAGBCL010000100.1, read as the reverse complement.
TCGGTACAGCTTCCGAAACAGCTGATATGATTGCTGAATTCGTGCCAATCGCAAGAACACTCCTCGGTCTTGCAAACCTGAAGATTATCACATTCGGCCCACGTCCACAGGATTTCCTCGCTTGTAACGCTCCTATCGCACAGCTTTACAACATCGGCGTTGAGATTGAGGAAAACTCCGAGCTTGACCTTTTTGCCGCATATAATGAGCACGCAAACGACAGCCGTATCCCTGCAATAATCGCAGATATGGAGGCTGAACTGGGCGATGGCAACAAGATGGCAGGTATCCTTCCGAAGCTTGCACAGTACGAAGCAACACTTCTCGACTGGGCTGAGGAACACAAGGGCAGCCGTGAGTATGTTGTTTTCGCAAACAAGTGCTGGCCTGCATTCCAGACACAGTTCGGCTTTGTGCCTTGCTACGTAAACAGCCGAATGAACGCAAAGGGTATCCCTGTTGCGTGTGAGGTTGATATTTACGGTGCACTCAGCGAATTCATTGGTCAGTGCGTTTCCGACGATGTTGTAACACTCCTCGATATCAACAACAGCGTTCCTGCTGATATGTACCTCAACGATATCAAGGGCAAGTTCGACTACAAGCACACAGATACATTTATGGGCTTCCACTGCGGTAACACAGCCGCTTGCAAGCTTTCCACACGCACAATGAAGTATCAGCTTATTATGCACAGAGGACTTGAGCCTGACAAGGAGCCTGACATCACAAGAGGTACTCTTGAGGGCGATATCGCACCTTCAAAAATTACATTCTTCCGCCTCCAGAGCACAGCTGACGCAAAGCTTCGTGCGTATGTTGCAGAGGGCGAGGTTCTTCCTGTTGCAACAAAGAGCTTCGGCGGCATTGGCGTTTTCGCAATCAAGGAAATGGGACGCTTCTATCGTCACGTTCTTATCGAGGGCAGATACCCACACCACGGCGCAGTAACCTTTGCTCACAACGGTAAGGCACTGTTTAACGTGTTCCGCTACCTCGGTGTAGAAGAAATCGGCTTCAATCAGCCACAGGGTATGCTGTACAAAACTGAAAATCCATTTGCTTAAAATTATCGGGAACAAGGGGCAACTCTTGTTCCCTTTTTGGTGAGGTGACAAAATGAGTAAAAGCAAAAAAATCATACTTATAGTTGTTGGAGCAATATTGTTCCTTTTTCTTGCCTTTGTCGGATTTGTACTGTGGGAACTGTTTGAAGTGGATAAGCAGATTGAAGAAGCGTGGTACAGCAGAATTGCTAAAAATGACGCCGCTGAATACTATGAAGAAAAGTACGGCGAAAAGCTTGTTGTGACGGATATGGATGTAATATATTCGGGTGGATTTATGTTTGACTCGGGTATCTTTACGGGGTATGTGCTTATGTATGCGGAGAATTGCAGAGTTTTGTGGTATAACGGTGAATGCTGGGACAATAAGCAGAATGATGAAATATGTCAGGCGATTACGGAGAAATATTTCTATGATGAAACTCTTGGTGCAATCCGCGAGATTACTGTTAATGTGGAGTATAATGACTATTTTAAAGATTTTGTATACGGCGGTTTGCAAAATTATGCAAAAGGTTATTTTGATGGTGACCTTGAACGCTTCATTGCAGAAAATTCACCGTATCTGGAGTGCTATGTGTACTATGACGGCTATCCCGAAAAAGCAGAGAAATACCGTGAGATAATAGAAAACAAGCTGAATGAAATAACGACGGATTTTACTTATGCAGAGGCGGCAATTTATGTTTTTGACCCAACACTTGACCTTCCCGAAATGAAGTATAAGTGTATGATTGACCGTGTTGATCATTTGGAAGTTCCCACAGGAGAAAGGTATATGGAAATGATTACAGGGGGCAAAACACGAACTGAGTATGGCTTGTCAATGAAGGATAAAGAAAAACAGGAATATGCACTGTATGAAACAAATTGGAACATGATTGACGAATATACTGCAATCTGTGACGTTCTTTCCGATAAGCCGCTTGATAAATCGGATTATACTTTTATACAAACTGATATACATAAAAACGAAACGGCTTTAAGAGGTCGTTACAGCGGAGTCGAAAGCACAAATCCGATTGTTATAACAAATCCTGTGTATAAAGTCGGGCTTGCTTCGGATAATGACGTTTTCCTGCGGCTTGACAGAGAGTATTATGAGATAACGGAAAATACTGCCCCGCTACTTGTGTTTGAGCAGGGTCAGGAAAAGGTGCTGAAATATGTTACCTGCGGTTGGGGAAAGGGAGATTACAACGATATTGACGACCATAACAGCTGGTTTTATCTTGATGAAGAATATTTATACCTTTATATTGACTCCACAACCCTGTATATTCTTGATCCACGGCTGACTTTTGTAAATATCAGCGAAATCGTACTTGACAAATGAGATGTATTGTGATATTATTCAAATATATATCAACAGCAACGAAGTGAAGAAGTAACCGCATAATTCCGATAAAGAGAGCCTTTGGACGGTGCAAAAAGGTGACGAACTGCGGCGAATACATCACTGAGCTTGTTCCCTGAACAAATCTGCGGATAGTAGGGGTGCACGGGTACGCCCGTTAAAGCGTTTCGAGGTCAAAAGCATGTCTTTTGACAAACTGAGGTGGTACCGCGATAATTCGCCCTCTGACTTTTGTCAGGGGGCTTTTCTTTTTGGAGGCGGTTATGGACACAATTCCTGCAAAGACGATTTTACAGAAAAACAAAAGCACCGACTGGTTCGGCAGCGACTACAATATGAATCTGTACCGCGGCTGTTCACACGGCTGTATCTACTGCGACAGCATAAGTGACTGCTATCACGTTGACAATTTCGAGCAAGTGCGTGCAAAGGAAAATTGCCTGCAAATTCTCCGCGACGAACTTCGACGTAAGGTGCGGACAGGCATTGTGGGCACGGGTGCAATGAGCGACCCATACAATCCCTTTGAAGCTACGGAGCAACTTACCCGTCACGCATTGGAACTTATCGACGCTTATGAATTCGGGGCAGCGGTGCTGACGAAAAGTCCGCTGATTGAACGTGATACTGATATTTTGTGCAGCATAGCGGAACATTCTCCTGTGCTATGTCAGGTTACGGTTACCGCCGCGGATGATAGCCTGTCAAGGCTTGTTGAGCCGAATGTCAGCGTAACCTCTGAGCGGCTCAATGCAGTTGCAAAAATGTCTGAAAACGGCTTGTTTATGGGAGTTGTAATGACACCGATACTGCCGTTTATCGAGGATAACGAGGACAATATCCTGCGTGTTCTGAAAATTGCAAAGGAGTGCGGTGCACGGTCTGTCTATCCGATGTTCGGGGTGACAATTCGTGCAGGACAGCGTGAATATTTCTACAGCAAGCTCGAAGAAAACTTTTCGGGACAGGGACTTGCTGAAAAATACGAAAAAACTTACGGCGACAGATATGTCTGCACCTCGCCCCACGCAAAACGGCTGTGGAAAATTTTCACGGAGGAGTGTGAAAGGCTGGGGCTGATTTACGATATGAGGGAGATTATTGCGGCGTATAAGCTTGGCTACGGCGATAGTCAGCTGACGTTTTTTGACTGAACCGAAAGGAGAAATATTATGATTACAAACAAGGAAATCGACAACGACAAAGCATTCGACTGGGGCAGGACTTCCGCCGATTATGCGAAATATCGTGATATTTATCCTGAGGAATTTTACCGCAAAATTTACTCTCTCGGCATCTGTACCGAGGGGCAGAATGTTCTCGACATCGGCACGGGAACGGGCGTTATCCCACGGAATATGTACCGCTTCGGTGCAAGGTTTACGGGGACGGACATTGCCGAAAATCAGATTGAACAGGCAAAAATTCTTGCACAGCAAAGTGGTATGGACATTGACTTTTTGTGCTGTCCGACCGAGAAGCTTGACTTCCCGAACAACACCTTTGACGCTGTTACAGCCTGTCAGTGTTTCTTCTATTTCGACCACGAAGTAACCGCCCCGAAGCTTGCGGAAATGTTGAAAAGCGGCGGCAGACTTGCGGTGCTGTATATGGCTTGGCTGCCATACGAGGATAAGCTTGCAGGTGCAAGCGAGGAGCTTGTGCTGAAATACAATCCCAACTGGACTGGTTGCGGTGAAACCCGCCGTGATATCTTCGTTCCCGAGGTTTATGACAAATATTTCAAGCGTGTGCACAGCGAAATTTTCGACGTAAATGTACCGTTTACCCGTGAAAGCTGGAACGGACGCATCAAGGCGTGCCGCGGAATAGGCGCATCGCTTGCTGAAAATGAGATTGCAGAGTTTGAAAAGGAGCATCTTGAATTGCTTGATAAAATTGCTCCTGAACAGTTTGATGTACTGCATTATTGTGCAATTATGGTGCTTGAAAAGAGGTGTTGATATGCCTATCGACTGCTGCTTCTGCAAGGATAACGACTGGTTCCGATACCGTGTGGGTGCGATAATTATTTCGGAGGGGCACGCTCTTTTTTCCTACGGCGAGGAGTCGGGCTACTACTATACAATCGGCGGCGGTGTTCACGTCGGAGAACGCTCCGAGGACGCTGTTATCCGTGAGGTTTACGAGGAAACGGGCGAAAGGTTTGAGATTGAAAGACCGCTTTGTCTGGTGGAAAATTTCTTCAATGGTGACGATGTGTGGCTGAAAGACCTTAATTGCCACGCTGTTGAGTTCTACTATCTGATGAAGCCCACGAAAAAGCGTGAGTATGACGTTGAAAGCGTTACAACCTGCGGAGCACACGAAAGAATGTGTTGGCTGCCTATTGATAAGATTGACGATTATGACGTAAGACCCGTGCTTGCAAAGGAGCTTGTGAAAAAGCTTCCCGAGCATTTTACGAGTTATGTCAATGATATGAGATAAACAATACCTTGAAAGGCGGTGGTATCCGTGAAATCAGCTTTTGATTTCATCGTTTATGACGTGTAAAATTGTTGAAAATTAAATTTATATAAAGGAGTAAAAACTATGACACTTTACGAAGAACTCGTTGCCCGTGGCCTTATTGCACAGGTAACAGATGAGGAAGAAATCAAGAAAATGATTAACGAGGGCAAGGCTACATTCTACATCGGCTTTGACCCTACAGCTGACAGCCTTCACGTTGGTCACTTCATGGCACTCTGCCTTATGAAGCGTCTGCAGATGGCCGGCAACAAGCCTATCGCACTTCTCGGCGGCGGTACAGGTATGATTGGTGACCCATCAGGTAAGTCCGATATGAGAAAGATGCTCACAAAGGAAGATATCGACCACAATATCGAATGCTTCAAGAAGCAGATGAGCCGCTTCATTGACTTCTCCGACGGCAAGGCTATGATGGTAAACAACGCTGACTGGCTTCTCAACCTTAACTATGTTGACGTGCTCCGTGAGGTTGGTGCGTGCTTCTCTGTAAACAAGATGCTCACATTCGAGTGCTACAAGCAGAGAATGGAAAGAGGACTTACCTTCCTCGAATTCAACTATATGATTATGCAGAGCTACGACTTCTACATGCTTTTCCAGAAGTACGGTTGTAATATGCAGTTCGGTGGCGACGACCAGTGGGCAAATATGCTCGGCGGTACTGAGCTTATCAGAAAGAAGCTTGGCAAGGACGCTCACGCTATGACAATCACACTTCTCCTCAACTCCGAGGGCAAGAAGATGGGTAAGACAGAAAAGGGTGCTGTATGGCTTGACCCTGAAAAGACAAGCCCTTTCGACTTCTACCAGTACTGGAGAAACGTTGCTGACGCTGACGTTATGAAGTGTATCAGAATGCTCACATTCCTCCCAATCGAAGAAATCGAAGCAATGGCAGACTGGGAAGGCAGTCAGCTCAACAAGGCTAAGGAAATCCTTGCTTATGAGCTTACAAAGCTTGTTCACGGCGAGGAAGAAGCAAACAAGGCACAGGAAGGCGCAAAGGCACTTTTCGGCGGCGGAGGCAACACAGCTAATATGCCATCTACAGAAATTCCTGCGGCTGAAATTCCAGCAGAGGGTATCAACATCCTCGACCTGCTTGTAAAGACAGGACTTGTTCCTTCAAAGAGTGAGGCAAGACGTAACGTTCAGCAGGGCGGTGTTTCCGTTGATGACGTGAAGATTACTGACCCTAACGCTCTTATTCAGATTGAAACAGAAGTTATCATCAAGAAGGGCAAGAAGGTTTTCCACAAGGCTATAAAATCCTAATCAGCAATAAAACTATAGAAAAAAATTATCCCACGGGAAGAATGGTTTTCCGTGGAATTTTCTTGACAATAATCTGACAGGGTGATATAATTTCCATAACAAATAACTGAGGTGATGAACTATGCTTACCCACATCGGAACAAAAACAATCGAAACCGAACGTCTCGTGCTCCGCAGATTTGAGTATACTGACGACGAAGCAATGCTGAAAAACTGGGTTGCGGACGAGAAAATTCAGTCGCTTTACTCCGAGCCTGTCTACTCAACAAAAGCTGAGGTCAAGGGTCTGCTTGACAAATATATCGGCTCATATGAGCGTGAGGATTATTACCGTTGGGCAGTAATCGAAAAGGCATCGGGCGAGTGTATCGGTCAGATTGCGTATTTCCTCGTGGACAGCAAAAATCACTTTGCCGAAATCGAATATTGCATAGGTGCGGAGTTCCAGTGCAAAGGCTACGCAACCGAAGCAACAAAGGCTGTTATAGCTTTTGGTTTCAAGGAAATGAACCTCCACAAGGTTCAGATTTGCACCAAGACTATCAATGCTCCGTCAAAGCGTGTAATAGAAAAATGTGGTTTTACATACGAAGGGACACTCCGTGACTATTTCTTCATGAACGGCGAGTATGTGGGCAGACACTATTTTTCAATTCTACGAAGTGAATATGAAGCGTAAAAAAACACCTGAGAAGCACTCGACTTCTCAGGTGTTTTTGTTCTGTTGTTTTACTTTAAATACTGCTCGTGTTTCTGGATAAAAAGGACTTGATACCGTGGCAGTTTCTGCAATTTTGTTGTTATTATAGTGAATTTCATGCTCATATATATGAGGGTTATCCTTGAATTCTTTTCCTGAACCAATAAAATCTGCACCAATCAAAAATGGCTTTCGCGTTGTATCAAAAATATATGTAATAATCTTAACGAGCTGTCTTATATCATTATAAATATACTCGTTGCATTTTATAACTATATCAATATTTTGGGAATAATCATTTAGTATGTCAGCAATGTAGGTTTGTGATATCAATCCATTACTGTGCTTTATTTTACCGACAGAAGAAATTTTGCCACAGTCAAAGCATATGACAGTGTCGTTATCCATGTAATATTCATCAAATTTCTTATCTGCACATATTCTGATTATTGAGTTATTATTTCTTCGATATATTTTGTAGGAATGTCTTTTACTTTGGCACCAGTATTCGGAAGATATATATTTGTCAGGAAATTCAAACTCTTTTACAATACTTTTTGTATCAGGGATTATCCCATTAGGAATATTATGAATTGTTCGCATACTTTGAAAAGATGATACATTGGCAGAGATGCATTCTGCTTCGTTTGACAGTTCAATGTACTTATCTCGATATTCTTTCCATAAGGCATTGATATCTGAAACAATTGCATTTATATCATTTATATTGAGCATAGATAATACCTCGCTGGTCAGCAATAATCAAATACCCCAAGAATTTTCTTGGGGTATCGTTGTTTATTGAGTTTTCGCACGCTTGATATTTCTGCGTATCTTTCCTATAAATCCACCAGTAAGAATAAGCAGAATTCCGCCTGTGAGTATGTATACAAACAAAACGGTTACGCTTGGAACAAGTGCGCTTACAACACCCTGCCAGATTACAGAAGCAGTTGTAACCGGTGCTGCAGCAATGCCGATTACGCCAAAGATAGCAAGATAAGCTGCAATTATGCCTGCAAGTCCGATGATTGATGCAAAAACACCTGTAATAACGAGCGGTGTTCCTACACTTCTGGAAACAATTCCGATGAGAATAAGAAGAATTGCCGCAGTAACACCAAGGATAATTAAAGCAGCAGGGGACATTGCAAATCTGATAAGCTCAATATAAGGAACCGATTTTTCAATTTCCTTATCGGAAAGCTTGTCGAAAATATCATCCTGCTCATCAATGATTTCATAAATATCATTGCGGCTTAAAGTGATGTTGAAAGCTCTGTCTATTGTTTTGGAATTATCATCATAAAAATCCTTTATGATGTCATCATCAATTTCATCCAGCTTGTCATCATATAGTACAAATGATACATAATCATAGAGACATCCTGCAATCATTTTTTCAAATTCCGTATCTTCTGCAAGCTCATAAATATCAACCTTCTTAGTGGAATTGTTGGCAAAAGCAATGAAGAACATCTCATACAGATTTGATTGAATGTTGTCAATTTCAAGCGGTATAGTCATGTAATCAGTATTATCGAGAATTTTTTCAATGTTTTCTCTTGTAATAACCTTCTTTACAACAACGATTGCTGATGAAGCAACAACTGTCACAAGAAACAGTGTAGAAAGCAGAATACAAAGAATAACACGTACCGCCGCCGGCATGGATTTATTAGTTTTTGTGGAAGCAGCAGGCTGCTGCTCAATAGCAATATTTTCTTCAGTCTGAATATTCATATTTACAATTTCTCCGCAAATGCATCTTTGGGGAGAAATATGCCCTCCTTTCTGTTTTATCAGTAAATTGTAAATGAAGTAACATCAAGAACTTCACCTGTTTCAACAAGAGTAGCGGTGAATGTGGCTGTGCCTGTTGCTCCGAATTCAGGGTATTCATAGTATGCTGAATAGCAGTAACTATCACCATTGTAAACATTATAGAATGTTTCAGAAGCAGTCTGATAATCAGGTGTTGTAATTGTAATTTTGATAGTAACACCATTTGTATTGTTATTGGCATTGCTCAAAGTAAAGGAATAAACAAACTCATCATAAGCTGAAATAAGTGTTGTTTCGGAACCGGGCAGGTTGGTAACCGGATTATAGTAATTAGATGTGTAAGCATCAATTTCCCATCCGGTATATGCAACTTTTTCTTCTATCTTACTGATATAAGAAGCAGATTCCTTATATCCGTTAGCCTTTTCAAAATATCCAAGTGCAGCATCATAGTTGCCCTTGTTATAATTAATTAAACCAAGCTGATAATTACATTCCTTTATTTTTGCATCTGAATCGCTGTAGCCGTTTGCATTTTCAAACATTTCAGCAGCTTTTTCGTAATCCTTGTTTTTGAGTAATTCATTTGCAAAATGATAAGCACTTGAATTACGCAGCTCAACAGAAGCATCATCTGTTGCTTTTGTAAGGATATTATATGCCTTTTCAAAGTTCATTTCGTTGTAGAGAGAAACTGCATAGTTATAAGCAATAACATTATAAGCTTCTGAATCATAGGCAGCAGAAGTATTTACAGCAGTAACCATCTCATATGCTTCCACAGTTTTTCCTTCGGAAGAAAGAACTTTAGCACGGGAAATTAAAGTATCATTTGCAACGCTTGCACTGAGAAGTTCATCGGAAATCTGAGTTGCATCAGCAGCTGCAAGATTATATTTGCCGCCATTGATAAGAGCACGGCATCTTCCGCCGAAAGCCTCATCTATGTAAGATGTAAGATCATCATCAGTATCAAAATCCATGCTTTCAAGTTCGCTGAAAATTGCAGCAGCGTATGCATAATTTTCGCTTTCGAGAGCATCTTTGGCTATTGTAAGCTTTGCATTTCCAATAGCATCAGTATTTTGGGTAATTCTGTAAAGATTAAGTGCATTTGCAGCTTTACCATCATCAAGCATTTTTTCTGCAACCTTTTCATTAACAAAAGGTATAACAAACTTAGGAAGTGCAAAAATACCTATGCCTGCAACAATAGCAGCAGAAACGATATAAACTATTGTAGAAGTAACATTCTTCCTTATAAGTTCTTTTGATTTCGGAGAACGTGCCTTTGATTTTTTGGCTTTTTTTGCTGGTTTAGCAGCCTGAGGTGCAGGTTCCGAAACAGGTGCAGCCTGAGGAGCTGGCTTAGGATTTTCCTGTTGAGCGTTAACCGGTATAAATACGGTAGCATCATCGTCATATTCTTCTGCTATATTATCCGGTATAGTTTCATCAATAGCAGGTTCAGGTGTCTTTTCAAGACTTACAGGTGAAGAATTCTGCTGCATAGTTTCTTCTATAATGTCATCAGTATTAACTTCTGAAACAGCCTCTTCAACAGGAGTAACTTCTTCAACAGGAGTAACTTCTTCAACAGGAGTAACTTCTTCAACAGGAGTAACCTCTACAACAGGAGCAGCCTCTTCAACAGGAGTAACTTCTTCAACAGGAGCAGCCTCTTCAACAGGAGTAACTTCTTCAACAGGAGTAACTTCTTCAACAGGAGTAACCTCTTCAACAGGAACAACCTCTTCGACAGGAGTAACTTCTTCAACAGGAGCAGCCTCTTCAACAGGAGTAACTTCTTCAACAGGAACAACCTCTTCGACAGGAGTAACTTCTTCAACAGGAGCAGCCTCTACAACAGGAGTAACTTCTTCAACAGGAGTAACCTCTACAACAGGAGCAGGTTCTTCATTTTTTACAGGATTTATAATTGGTGTTATTTCTGCAACAGAAACGGCCTTATCAACAGGTGAATCAGGAATCTGAGCATTACTATTCTGTTTCTTTTCTGTGCCTGATTTTTTGTTTTCAACAGGTTTTCCGCACTGTGGACAGAATTTGCTCTTTGCTTTCATTTTTGTACCGCAATATTCGCAAAACATAATTTTATTCATGCTTCTCAGAGAAGCATATCCCCCTTTCACAAAAAATATAACAGTATTATACTGAAATTTACATATTTATTATACTATTTTATAACAGATAAGTCAATACAAAATTACATATACAATAATGTTAACAAAATGTTAATGCGTTAATTTTATATGTCTTATTTTAGGGAAAAAAATATGTTATAATTAAAATGTTTTTTTTGAAAAAAAGAAAAATTGCGTTCAGGTAAATGCAGAAAGGACGGTAAATCCGATATGATAAAAAAACTTGCGTCATGCGTGCGTGAATACAAGCGTGACTCAATTCTGACACCAATACTTGTATCGCTTGAAGTGGTAATGGAATGTATAATTCCGTTCATTATCGCAGAGCTCGTTAACCAGATTAAAGGTGGCTGTGATATGAAAACAATTCTTAACTACGGTCTTGTGCTGGTAGTGATGGCAATTCTTTCACTTACTTTCGGCGCGCTTGCAGGAATAACTTGTGCAACAGCGTCCTGCGGTTTTGCGAAGAATATGCGTAAGGATATGTTCTACAATATCCAGAATTTTTCATTTGAGAACATCGATAGATTTTCCACATCTTCCCTCGTAACACGTCTTACAACCGATGTAACCAACGTGCAGATGGCATTTATGATGATTATCCGAATGGCAGTACGTTGTCCGTTCATGCTGATTTTCGCATTTGTAATGGCATTTGTAATGGGCGGAAAAATGGCATTCATCTTTCTAATCGTTGCACCAATTCTTGCAGTTGCACTTATTATTGTAATTGCAAAGACTATGCCGCTGTTCAAGAAGGTGTTCAAGAAGTACGACCGCCTCAACAGCTCAATTCAGGAAAACGTAAAGGGTATCCGTGTTGTAAAATCCTATGTTCGTGAGGATTACGAAAAGGAAAAGTTCAATACCGCCGCAGAGGATGTTTGCGCCGACTTTACAAAAGCTGACCGTATCCTTGCCCTTAACGGTCCGATTATGCAGTTCTGCCTTTACGCAGTAATGGTATTCGTGCTTTCCTTCGGTTCATATACAATCATCACATCAAAGGGAATTGACCTTGATGTCGGTCAGTTCAGCGCACTTCTTACATACAGCTTTATGATTCTGAACAGCCTTATGATGATTTCAATGGTGTTTGTAATGATTACAATGGCTTCCGAATCAGGTAAGCGTATCGTGGAGGTGCTTGACGAACAGAGCAGCCTCAGCAATCCCGAAAATCCCGTTATGGATATTGCAAACGGCTCCATCGACTTCAACAACGTAAGCTTCAAGTACGCAAAAACAGCCGAAAAGAACACACTTTCAAACATCAATCTCCATATTGAATCTGGACAGACAGTCGGTATCATCGGCGGCACAGGCTCATCAAAATCAACTCTCGTACAGCTTATCTCCCGTCTTTACGACGTAACCGAGGGCGCAATCCTTGTAGGCGGACGTGATGTCCGTGAGTATGACCTTGAAACTCTCCGTAACGAGGTTGCAATGGTACTCCAGAAAAATATTCTTTTCTCGGGAACAATCAAGGACAACCTCCGTTGGGGCAACAAAAATGCTACCGACGAGGAAATGATTGAAGCCTGCAAGCTTGCTCAGGCTGACGAGTTTATCGTTCGTTTCCCTGATGGCTATGATACATATATCGAGCAGGGCGGTGCAAACGTATCGGGCGGTCAGAAGCAAAGACTCTGTATTGCACGTGCACTGCTGAAAAAGCCTAAAATCCTTATTATGGACGACTCCACAAGTGCAGTTGATACAAAGACAGACGCACTTATCAGAGCGGCTATGCGTGAGTATATCCCTGAAACAACCAAGCTTATCATCGCACAGCGTATTTCCTCCGTGCAGGACGCTGACCTTATCATTGTTATGGAAAACGGCACAATCAGCGCCGCAGGCAGCCACGATGAATTGCTGAAATCCAACGAAATCTACAAAGACCTCTATAATATCCAGAACAAGACAGGAGGTGACAGCGATGGAGAATAAAAAAAGACCAACCGTGAAAAAGGGTACGGCAAAACGTGTTATCAAAACGCTTTTTGAGTTTTATCCCGTGCTTATGCCGCTTACCCTCGTGTGTATAATCTTCAACGCAATCGTCAGCTCGATGCCTGCTATCTTTATGCAGAAAGTAATTTCCGCTGTTGAAACAAGCTGGCAGAGCGGTGACTGGGAAGGCGTCAAGGAACAGATTTTGGGTACGGTTATTATCCTCGTTGTGTTCTACGTGCTGTCGCTGCTGTCAGGCTTTGCTTTCAATCAGATGATGGCAATCATTACACAGGGTACGCTAAAAAAACTTCGTGAAAAGATGTTCAACAGAATGCAGGACTTGCCTGTGCAGTTCTTTGATACAACAAACCATGGCGACATAATGAGCCATTACACCAACGATATCGACACACTCCGTCAGATGGTATCCCAGAGCTTCCCGCAGCTTCTCGTGTCAATTCTTACTGTTACAACACTTTTCTCCATTATGCTTTATTTCTGCGTGTGGATGGCAATTGTTGTGCTTGTTGGCGTAATCCTTATGCTCATCGTCACTTCAAAAGTAGGCGGCGGCTCAGCAAAATATTTCGTGAAGCAGCAGATTGAAATCGGTAAGGAAGAAGGCTACATCGAGGAAATCATGAACGGTCAGAAGGTGGTCAAGGTTTTCTGCCACGAGGAAGAATGTATGGCTGATTTTGACGAAATCAATGAAGCACTTTTCCTTGCGTCTGAAAGAGCAAATAAGTACGCAAATATCCTCGGACCTGTCCTGAACAATATGGGTAACGTGCTCTACGTTATTGTTGCTATCGCAGGAGGTTTCCTCTATCTGAACAATGTAACAAACCTCAGCCTTTCAGGTATGGCAATCAGCATCAGCGTTGTTGTACCGTTCCTCAATATGACCAAGCAGTTTGCAGGCAACATCGGCCAGGTTTCCCACCAGATAAACTCTGTAGTAATGGGTATCGCAGGTGCGGAAAGAATTTTCAACCTTATCGACAGGGAGCCTGAGATTGACGACGGCTATGTAACCCTTGTCAATGCCAAGGAAGAAAACGGCCAGCTTGTTGAATGTGCAGAACGTACAGGTGTATGGGCATGGAAGCATCCACATCAGGCTGACGGCACTGTTACTTATACACGACTGCGTGGTGATATCGTTATGGATGATGTTGACTTTGGTTACGTTGAAGATAAAATCGTGCTCCATAATGTTTCACTCTTTGCCGAACCTGGACAGAAAATTGCCTTTGTCGGTGCAACAGGTGCAGGCAAAACAACAATCACAAACCTTATCAACCGTTTCTACGATATCGACGACGGAAAAATCCGTTACGACGGCATCAACATCAACAAAATCAAGAAAGCCGACTTGCGTCACTCTCTTGGAGTAATTCTCCAGGATACCAACCTTTTCACAGGTACGGTTATGGACAACATCCGCTACGGACGTCTTGACGCAACCGATGACGAGTGTATGGAAGCCGCAAAGCTTGCGGGTGCCCACGATTTTATTACACGACTTCCAAACGGATATAATACCGTGCTTACCGAAAACGGAAGCAACCTCTCGCAAGGTCAGCGACAGCTTCTTGCTATCAGCCGTGCCGCAGTTGCCGACCCTCCGGTAATGATTATGGACGAGGCAACATCTTCAATAGATACCCATACCGAAGCAGTTGTTCAGCGTGGTATGGATGCACTTATGAAGGGCAGAACGGTTTTCGTAATTGCACACAGGCTTTCCACAGTAAAGAATTCCGACGTGATTATGGTTCTTGAACAAGGACGCATAATCGAACGAGGAAGCCACGATAAGCTTATTGCCGAAAAGGGTAAGTATTATCAGCTTTATACGGGTGCTTTTGAACTTGAATAAAATTCTGTTTCAAAATCATTTCAAAGAAATATTTGCATGAAAAAAGCTCTTCCCTGAATTAACAGGGAAGAGCAATTTTTGTTTATTCATCACCGTTAGTAAGTGCATAGGAAAGCATCATAATGCTGTCACCAAGGTGTACGTTTTCAACCACAACGTCCTTGTGGGAGATTTTGATGTCATAGTGGCTGAAGTTCCAGAATGCCTTAACACCCAGCGAAATCAGCTTGTCAGCAAGCTCCTGTGCCGAGGTTTTGGGAATACACAGAATAGCAATCTGCGGCTGTTCAGCTGCAAAGAAGCTTTCCATCTGCGAAACGGGCATAACTTCAAGTCCCGCAACAGCGGTTCCTGCCTTTGCTGCATCGCTGTCGAAAATACCTACCAGTTTGCAGCCGTACTCGCTGAAATTCATATGCGTAGCAACAGCACGTCCGAGGTTACCTGCACCGATAAGTACAGTCTTATACCCCTGTGTAACCCCAAGAATTTTGCCGATTTCAGCATGAAGCTCGATTAAGTTGTAACCGTAACCCTGCTGACCGAAACCGCCGAAGCAGTTTAAATCCTGTCTGATTTGTGAAGCGGTAAGCGACATTTTCTCAGCAAGCTCACCGGAGGAAATCCTTACCGTACCCTGTTTAACAAGCTCGCCTATAAAGCGGTAGTAACGCGGCAGGCGCTTGATAACAGAGGTTGATATACCTGATTTCTTTGCCATTTGCGTGCACGTCCTTTATCTTTACTGCATTAATTTTGCAAGTCTTTCGTTGATAGCAACGAGGAAAGCTTCTGTGTCAACAGTCTGCTTGTTAGGAATAGAGGAGAGAGCAGCAAGGTCACCTGTCATAACGCCCTCTTCAATTGTCTGAATTGTAGCCTTTTCAAGCTTATCAGCAAATTCAACAAGGTCAGGTGTGTTGTCAAGTTCGCCTCTCTTGCGAAGAGCACCGCTCCAAGCAAAGATTGTAGCAACACTGTTTGTAGAAGTCTTTTCGCCCTTGAGGTGCTTGTAGTAGTGACGCTGAACAGTGCCGTGTGCAGCTTCGTATTCGTAAACACCGTCAGGAGAAACGAGAACAGAAGTCATCATAGCAAGGCTTCCGTAAGCCGTAGCAACCATATCGGACATTACGTCACCGTCATAGTTCTTACAAGCCCAGATGTAACCTCCGTTTGAACGAACAACTCTTGCAACAGCATCGTCGATGAGTGTGTAGAAATATTCAATGCCTGCTGCTTCAAACTTTTCCTTGTACTCATTCTCATAGATTTCAGCAAAAATATCCTTGAAGCGGTGGTCATACTTCTTGGAAATAGTATCCTTTGTAGCAAACCAAAGGTCCTGCTTAAGGTCAAGAGCGTAGTTGAAGCAAGCTCTTGCAAAGCTGCCGATAGACTTGTCTGTGTTGTGAAGGCCCTGAATGATACCGTCAGTGCCGCCGAATTCGTGAATGAGGGAACGTGTTTCGTTGCCGTCCTTGTCAGTAACAACGAGTTCAGCCTTGCAGCCTTCTTCAACACGCATTTCAGTGTTCTTATAAACATCGCCGTAAGCGTGACGAGCGATAGTGATAGGCTTTGTCCAAGTAGGAATAAATGGAGTGATGCCCTTAACAATGATAGGTGTACGGAAAACAGTGCCGTCAAGAATAGCACGGATAGTACCATTAGGGGACTTCCACATTTCCTTGAGGTTGTACTCAGGCATACGAGCAGCATTAGGTGTGATTGTAGCACACTTTACAGCAACACCGTACTTCTTTGTAGCCTCAGCAGAGTCAAAAGTAACTTGGTCATTTGTCTCGTTACGGTGAACAAGACCGAGGTCATAGTATTCAGTGTTGAGTTCAACATAAGGAGTAAGGAGAATGTCCTTAATCATCTTCCAGATGATACGGGTCATCTCGTCGCCGTCCATTTCAACCAGCGGGGTAAGCATTTTAATTTTATCAGCCATTTTAATAACCTCCGTTTATTTTTTTTTTTGGGTAATATCAATCATAACGCCAACAGCGGCACCAACCAGAACACACGCAAACATAACCGCCGCAAAGCTTCCTGATAACGCACCGAAAATTGCACCTGCAACCACACCCAAAGCAACTCCGCCAAGAATGTAATTGCGTGAATTGTCCTTTTGTACGTCAGTTTCTTCTGCCCAGCGTTTCAGTGTAACAAGCCGCTCTCCGTCATCGCCTTCTTCTTCATCGAAAGCAGTATTGCGGAGCAAGTCGCAGGGGAACATAGGGCATAAACCGCAATGTTCAAGTTCCTTGCCTTCACAGCAGTACTTGATTTCGCAGTCACCAGCCCAGTTGCCCTCTTCAAGTTCAAAACAGCCTGCACATAATTCTTCGATTTTCATCTCGCATTGCGAGCAATCCTTGCCGCAGCGTGACGTCACAACAACAGAAGGATTGTTATTATTTTTAATATCCATACTATTCAATAGAATTTGCAATAAGCACTGCAATAACAATAACAATTGTAGATATTATATTAAGCTTGGATTCGCTGACGTCGGGAAAATATTTTTTGGCAAAGCTTTTTATTGCATAAATAACAATTAATGCACAGATAAATGCAATAAAATCAGCCGTCGACCAACGATGATGGCGATATCTGAGTAAAAATGTAAGATTCATTACTTAAGGCTCTCTCTTGTGTAGTCAAGCAGACCGCCAGCAAGAATAATATCCTTAGTTCTTCCCGAAAGCTCGCAAAGAACAGGAATGTCAGCACCTGTTGTCTTGTTCTTTACAGTAAGTTCAGTCTTGCCAGCCTCGATATCAGCACGAACATTAGCAAGTACAAGCTCATCACCCTGAGAAATCTTCTCGTAATCAGCTTCGTTTACGAATGTGAGTGGGAGAATACCAGCGTTGATAAGGTTGGAACGGTGAATTCTTGCAAAGCTCTTAACAAGAACAGCCTTTACACCGAGGTGGAGAGGAGCAAGTGCAGCGTGTTCACGGGATGAGCCCTGACCGTAGTTTGCACCACCAACAATAATGCTCTTTCCAAGGCTTTCAGCACGAGCAGGGAATTCCTCGTCGCAAACTGTGAAGCAGAACTTGGAGATAGCAGGAATGTTGGAACGGAGAGGAAGAATCTTCGCACCTGCAGGCATAATGTGGTCAGTTGTGATGTTGTCGCCAACCTTGAGAGAACAAGATGCTTCAATGTCATCAGCAAGTGGCTTTGTAACAGGGAAAGGCTTGATGTTTGGTCCACGGAGGATTTCAACCTTGTCCATTTCCTCAACAGGAGCAGGTTCAGCAACCATATTATCGTTGATTACGAATTCCTTAGGCATTTCAAATGCAGGCATATCACCAAGGGTTCTTGGGTCTGTAAGAACACCTGCAATAGCGGAAGCTGCAGCAAGCTCAGGGGATACGAGATAAATCTGACCGTCCTTAGTGCCGGAACGTCCCTCAAAGTTTCTGTTGAATGTACGGAGGGAAATACCCTTGGAGTTAGGGGACTGACCCATACCGATACATGGACCGCAAGCACTTTCAAGAATACGTGCACCAGCGTCAATCATAATAGCAAGAGCACCGTTCTGAGCAAGCATATTGAGAACCTGCTTTGAACCGGGAGCAATAGAAAGTGAAACGTCAGGATGAACAGTCTTGCCCTTGAGAATGTGAGCAACCTTCATCATGTCCATGAGGGAGCTGTTTGTACATGAACCGATACAAACCTGGTCAATCTTCATGCCAGCAAGTTCAGTTGCAGACTTGATATTGTCAGGGGAGTGAGGACATGCAGCAAGAGGAGCAAGCTCAGAAAGGTTGATTTCGATAACTTCATCATAAACAGCGTCAGGGTCAGCAGAAAGCTCTGTCCAAACCTCACCACGCTTCTGTGCGTCAAGGAACTGCTTTGTGATTTCATCGGAAGGGAAGATAGATGTTGTAGCACCAAGCTCAGCACCCATATTTGTGATTGTAGCACGTTCAGGAACGGAAAGTGTCTTTACGCCTTCGCCTGTGTACTCGATAACCTTGCCGACACCGCCCTTAACGGACATAATGCGGAGAACTTCAAGAATAACGTCCTTAGCAGCAACCCAAGGATTGAGCTTGCCTGTAAGCTTAACGTTGACAATCTTAGGATATGTAATGTAGTAAGCACCGCCGCCCATAGCAACAGCAACGTCAAGACCGCCTGCACCAATAGCAATCATACCGATACCGCCGCCTGTTGGAGTGTGGCTGTCGGAGCCGATAAGAGTCTTGCCGGGAATGCCGAAACGTTCAAGATGTACCTGATGACAGATACCGTTACCAGGTCTGGAGAAGTAAATGCCGTGCTTCTTAGCAACAGAACCGATGAAACGGTGGTCGTCAGCATTTTCAAAGCCCGACTGGAGTGTGTTGTGGTCAATATATGCAACAGAACGCTCTGTCTTAACTCTCGGAACGCCCATAGCCTCAAATTCGAGGTAAGCCATAGTACCTGTAGCGTCCTGTGTTAATGTCTGGTCAATGCGGATTCCGATTTCCTTACCCTTGACGAATTCGCCGTCAACAAGGTGAGCCTTCAGAATTTTTTCAGTTAATGTGTATCCCATTCTGAACCGTCCTTTCAATTTATAAAAATACATAATATAGTATACCATTTTTCGTGCGGTTTGTCAATAATTTATCAAGAAAACAAATGGAAAGGCTACACTAAAATATGTAATAAATCAACTTGACATTTGAAGCAATATAATGTATTATAAACGTGTATTTATATGCAAAAGGAGAATTTGGTAATGGATAAATTATTGGATAAGTTTAAGTCATTATCTACAAAAGGTAAGATAATAGTTGTAATATGTTTGTTTCCATTTATATGTATTATAGGACCATTTTATTGGATATGGAAAAAAACTAAACTTGTAAAAACAGCTAAAATTGCTTTATCTGTTTTTCTGATCATTCTTTTTGGGGTAGCTGCGGTTTATAGTGCCAAGGAAAAAGAATATGCTGAACAGGTAGTAACAAAACGGAACACAGATATAACAGAAACAATAGAGACTGAAGCCGAAACTATGTCTTATTCAGAATCTGTAGTGCTGACTGAATTAATAACGGAAGCTGTTATAGAAACTACAACTATGGAAGAAACGATAGTGTTGCACAATATAAATGAAGAACTCACCGCTAAGGAAAATATGTTTTATACCGTTTTTGATGATGTAGTCAACCTTGAAAAGGGAGATCCATTGTGTATTATCGGTTCTACAAAAGAGGGCGTGTATAAACTTTTAAAAGGTTTTTCAGCAGAGGAAAGCTTTTTATACATGTCCACAGATATATATGTTATCAGATTTGAAAATGATCTTTTCGGAATGGTTGTATATTTTACTGAAGATTGGATAGCAGAGGGTGTGTATATTGAAGCTATGGATGTAGATGATCCGATAACTGGTGAAGGTTCTAATGTATACGAAAGATATGATGAAATTGTTGCTTTGGCAACAGGAGGGCAGGATATTGAGGTGTCACCCGATACTGAATATGCTAATTTAACTCAAACCAAAAAATATCCTATGGCATTGATCATTGGTGATACTCATGAATAAAAAATGAGGCAGGAAATAATCCTGCCTCATTTTTTTATTACATATCGTAAACTTCCTCAGCCTTGAGAATAGTGAAATCATTTTCCTTGAGAGCCTCAACAGCCTTGTCATTGTTCTCAACACGGAGAATAACGTAAGCCTGATCCTCGGACTTGGAAATGAAAGCGTACATATACTCAACAGAAATGTTAGCGGAGTACAGACAATCCATAGCAGCAGAGAGTCCGCCCGGCTTGTCGTGAATACCGATTGCAATTACGTTTGTAAGGGAAACTGTGCAGTCAGCCTCCTTAAGAACTTCACAAGCCTTTGTAGGATTGTTAACGATAAGACGGAGAATACCGAAATCCTTTGTGTCAGCAACGGAAAGCGCACGGATATCAATACCGTTGTCGCTGAGAAGCTTTGTAACAGCACTGAGTCTGCCTGGCTTGTTTTCAACGAAAATAGAAATCTGCTTGATTAACATAATATTTTCCTCCTTTGTTTATGTGGAATTAAAACTAAAATCCTTATGGTTTTGATTTAAGAGTTTTGCAAAGCAAAACTCGGAGACCTAACCCTTTAGGGTTTGGTTTTTCAATCATGAAGCTTACGCTTGTCAACAACACGAACAGCCTTGCCCTCACTACGAGCAATGGACTTAGGAGATACAAGGTGAACCTTCGGATTGATACCGAGAATTGTCTTGATAGCCTGTGCAAGTTCATATTCCTTCTCCTGAATGCCCTTGACTGTATCGGAGAACTGTTCCTCAGTAAGTTCAACATTGATGTCGAGTGTATCAGTGTTGTTTCTGCGGTCAACTTCAATGAGATAGTTAGGAGCGTAGCCTTGTTCGATAAGTACAGTTTCAATCTGGCTTGGGAACACGTTTACGCCACGGATAATAAGCATATCATCGCTTCTGCCCATAGGCTTGCACATCTTGACAAGTGTTCTTCCGCAGGAGCACTTTTCTCTTGTAAGTACGCAGATATCACGGGTTCTGTAACGGAGAAGCGGGAACGCTTCCTTTGTAAGGCTTGTGAAAACAAGCTCACCCTTTGAGCCCTCAGGGAGAACCTCACCTGTGTCAGGGTCAATAATTTCAGCAAAGAAGTGGTCTTCGTTGATGTGCATACCTGTCTGTGCTTCACATTCAAAAGCAACGCCAGGGCCACTTGTTTCAGTAAGACCGTAAATATCATAAGCCTTGATACCAAGGGACTTTTCAATTTCACGGCGCATTTCCTCTGTCCATGGCTCTGCACCGAAAATACCTGCCTTGAGCTTCAGGTCGTCAGGGGAAATACCCATTTCCTTGAGAGTTTCACCAATGTAAGCCGCATAGGAAGGTGTGCAGCAGAGAATTGTTGCACCAAGGTCAGTCATAAACTGAATTTGTCTTTCAGTGTTGCCTGAGGACATAGGAAGTGTCAGACAGCCAACCTTGTGAGAGCCGCCGTTAAGACCGGGGCCGCCTGTGAAAAGACCGTAGCCGTATGCAACCTGACAAACGTCCTCATTTGTACCGCCAACAGCTGTAATAGCTCTTGCACAGCAGTCCTCCCAAAGGTCAACGTCGTGCTGTGTGTAGAAAGCAACAACACGCTTGCCTGTTGTACCGCTTGTGGACTGAATTCTTACGCATTCGGAAAGTGGCTTTGCAAGAAGTCCGTATGGGTAAGCTTCACGCAGGTCAGCCTTAGTGAGAAAAGGCAGCTTGTGAAGGTCATCTGTTGACTTGATGTCATCAGGTGTAACACCCTTTTCGTCCATAAGGTTCTTGTAGTAAGGCACATTTTCGTAAACGTGCTTTACCTGAGCAACAAGACGTTCATCCTGAAGCTTTTTCATGTCCTCTCGGGACATACATTCAATTTCTTTGTTCCAGTAATTTGCCATTGGTAAAACCTCCAATTTAAAAATAAAATAAGCAAGTCACTTTATTTACGCATTCTTACCAAGCTCAAAAGCCTTCTTGTTAAGCTCAAGGAACTTCGCAGGTACGCACTGCTCAATAGCGTCCTGCCAGAGCTTGTCATCAAACTCAGTCTGAGAAGCAACCTTGCCCATCAGAACAACGTTAGAAGCCTTTGCATTGCCTGCCTGCTCAGCAAGTCCGAGAGCGTCAACCGCAGTAACCTCAACGCCTGCTGCCTTGATTTTCTCAACAATATTTTCAGGGTACTCAGCTGCACCTGTGATAACAGGCATAGGGTCAAGCTTCTGTGTGGAAGTAATCAGTTTTCCGCCCTTCTTGAGATAAGGCACCCATCTTGCAGCCTCAAGCTGCTCAAAGGAAATGATAACGTCAGCCTCACCCTTTTCGATAACAGGGGAGAAAACCTCGTCACCGTATTTAACATAAGTAACAACCGAACCGCCTCTCTGTGACATTCCGTGTACTTCAGATACCTTAACATCGTATCCCTGAGCAAGAAGAACGTTACCGAGAAGTCTTGAAGCGAGGAGGGAGCCCTGTCCGCCCACGCCGACAATCATAATAGAACGTGTATCCATAACATATTCTCCATTCGTATTTTGTGTAATTATTTTTTTAGACCCTTGAACAGAACAACAACACCAAGAAGTGCACAAGCACCGCCCTTGACAAGTTCCATAGTATATTCTGATTTAAGGTCAAGGTATTCAATAAGCATGCTGAGTTTGCTGAAACAATTTGCAAAATTCAGTTCAGAGAACCCGAGTTCTTCATTAAGTGACATTTCATAAAGTTCCTTTGTCTCAGAATTACTGATTCCATAAACCGACATAAGTTCCTTGAATTCAGGCCATACAGTTTCTTCAAAAACCTTTGCAATTTCCCATGCCCAGTCAATTCTTATTGCCAGATAAACAGCACCTGCCATAACTATAATGCATGTAATAATTGCTATAAACGGTGAAATCGAACTTTTCTTTGTCATGAAAGAGAAGCCGAAAGCTGAGCCGATTGCAATGACCGCACCGCATAGTGATGAAACATAACCAAGCTTTGCAATAATAAGCCAAAGTGCAAATCCGGGAATCGCACCGACAATTGCACCGAGAATACCTTTCAGTAATGCAATTGCAAAATTATCTTCTGAACCAAGGTCAGGATTAGTATAAACATTGTTTTCTTTTTCAAATCCGTCCATTTTTTTTTACCCCTTTTTAGTGTTGTTTATCTGTATATAATCAATTATCCGATAGCATCAAACTTGCACATTTCCTGACAAATTCCGCAGCCAACACACTGTGTATGCTCAATAACAGCCTTGCCGTCCTTCATAGAAATTGCAGGACATCCAAGCTTCATGCACATCTTACAGCTCTTGCACTTGTCAGTATCAACCTTGAGAGCAGGCTTGTGCTGAACATACTTGAGAAGTGCACAAGGGCGACGGGAAATAATTACGGAAGGCTCTGGAGCAGCAAGTTCTTCCTTGATAGCAGCCTCAGTTTCAGCAAGATTGTAAGGGTCAACAACTCTTACTCTCTTGATACCGATAGCCTTGCAGAGTTCTTCAAGATTTACAGCCGCAGCAGGGTCACCCTTGAGATTCTTGCCTGTTGTAGGATTCTGCTGATGACCTGTCATACCTGTAATGGAGTTGTCAAGGATAATAACAGTAGAATTTGTAGCGTTGTAAGCAATGTTAACAAGACCAGTCATACCGCTGTGCATGAATGTGGAGTCACCGATAACAGCAACAGTTGACTTTTCTGCCTCAGCACCGCGTGCCTTGTTGAAGCCGTGAAGCGCAGAAATGGAAGCACCCATACAAATTGTAGTATCCATAGCGGAAAGCGGAGCACTTGCACCAAGTGTGTAACATCCGATATCACCCGATACGGTAATCTTGTTCTTTGACAAGCAGTAGAACAAACCTCTGTGAGGACATCCCGCACACATAACAGGAGGACGAACAGGAACATTTCCGTCAAATACAGCGGATTCGTTCTTTACGCCAAGAAGCTTTTCAGCAACGATAGCCTGAGAGAATTCGCCTATGTAACCGAAGATTTCCTTGCCCTTTACGTCAAGACCCATCTTCTTGCAGTGTGTCTCGATAATATCATCAAGTTCTTCAATAACGTAAACAGTCTTGTACTTAGCACAGAAATTCTTGATAAGGTCAACAGGAAGCGGATTAACAATACCAAGCTTGAGGTATGAAGCTTTGTCGCCCATAGCCTCTCTTGCATACTGATAGGAAATACCGCTTGTGATGATACCGATATCACCGCCGTTGTCAATAACCTTGTTGAGAGAAGATGTTTCAGAGTAAGCACGAAGCTTTTCAAGACGTTCCTCAACAAAAACGTGTCTGCCTCTTGCAAAAGCAGGCATCATAACATATTTAGCAGGGTTCTTTACATATTCCTTCTGTGCAGGAACAACTCTGTCACAAAGCTCAACAGCAGACTGTGAGTGAGCAACTCTTGTGCACATACGAACAATAACAGGAGTGTCGAATTCCTCGGAAAGTTCAAAGGAAGCCTTTACAAATTCCTTACATTCAGAGGAGTCGGAAGGCTCAACCATAAGTACCTTTGAAGCGATAGCGTGATGACGGGAGTCCTGTTCATTCTGAGAGGAGTGCATTCCGGGGTCATCAGCAACAGCAATAACCATACCGCCGTTTACGCCAGTGTAAGCAGCTGTGTAGAGCGGGTCAGCAGCAACGTTCAGACCAACGTGCTTCATACCGCAGAATGAACGTGAGCCTGCAATTGAAGCACCGATTGCAACTTCCATCGCAACCTTTTCATTAGGTGCCCATTCAGCATACATCTCATCATATTCAGCCGCGTATTCAGTGATTTCAGTGGAAGGAGTACCCGGGTAGCTGGAAACTACAGTAACTCCCGCCTCATAAAGCCCTCTTGCGAAGGCAGCATTACCAAGCATAAGCTTTTTCATAGTCAAAAATCCTTTCAAAAAAAATACATAAACATATTATAGCATACTTTGATTAAAAATGGAAGTAATTTTTTGCAAAAAATGTGCGGAAATGACAAAAAAATCCTGCATAGATAACCTATGCAGGACTTGCAATCCCAAAAATTATTCAACAGGTGTTCTGCTCTTGCCAATGAAAGCAACAGCAATAGCGTCTGCGCCTGTGTGTGAGCCGATAACAGCACCAATCTTGCCGTATCTTACACGCTTAACGTCAGGCATCATCTGCATGATAACCTTGCCGAGATACTGTGCGTCTTCAAGGCAGTCAGCATCGGAAATGAAGATTTCC
Source organism: Oscillospiraceae bacterium (assembly GCA_018110825.1). GTDB lineage: Bacteria > Bacillota > Clostridia > Oscillospirales > Ruminococcaceae > RGIG8773. Next base: position 127,763 of record JAGBCL010000100.1, on the reverse strand, counting down.
TCGTTTTCGCCTGGGAGATACTTTTCCTTCATGTGTTCAGCCATTGTGTCAAGAGCCTTTTTTCTGCCCTTGATTTTAGCGTAACCGTTAAGACCGCCCTTAGGGTCAACACAAAGCAGAGGCTTAACGGAAAGGAGCGTACCCATAACAGCAGAAAACTTTGAAATTCTGCCGCCCCTCTGAAGGTGATTGAGGTTGTCAACAGTGAAGAGGTGAACAACATGCCCCTTCATACGTTCAGCATACTTTTCAAGTTCTTCAAGGGAAGTGCCTGCATTTTTCTTCTTAACGCAAAGATGGAGAAGGAGTCCCTGACCGAGAGCCGCGGAAATAGAGTCAATAACCTTGATTGTACATTCAGGGTGCTTTGTCATAACGTCCTGTGCAGCAATCTGACAGGTCTGATATGTTGTACTGAGCTCACTTGAGAAGCAAAGGAAGAAAATATCCTTCCCATCAGAAGCAATGCTATCCATAAGCTCAAGAGCATCCTCATATGTAACAGGGGAAGACTTTGGAAGAACGCCGCTTCTTACTCTGTCATAGAACTTTTCTGTTGTAAGGTCATCACTTGTGCACTGCGTATAAGTCTTGATACCGATAGTGTAGTGCAAACCGGTAACCTTGACGTCATTCATATTATAGTAATTTTCGTCCATATCGGCGCATGAGTCAGTAACAATAACGTAGTCTCTTGCCATACTAAAAAAATCTCCATTCATTTAAATTGACTGTAAAACGTAACAGGTTTACAGTTAAGTTGCACAATAATTTGTACTTATTATATCACATTGTATTAAAAAAGTAAATACTTTTATGTAACCGACTTACCGAAAAAAATTAAAAAAATATAGTCAAAATGTCAATAAAACGTTGATTTGTCAACGATAATTGTTGACTTTTCAACAAAAAAGTTGAGGTAAAAACAAGTTTTACGCTCAACCCTTCGTTATCTTTTATAAAATCTTCTCCATCCTGATATGCTCGCAATACTCATCAAGATAAACCTCGCCGTAAGCCGTGTATCCGCACTTCTCATAGAAACCACGAACCCTGCACTGTGCCGAAAGAACAATCTTGTCTGCACCAAGTTCACGAGCCTTGTCCTCAATCCGAAGCATAACCTCCGCACCGAGATTTTTGCCGCGGAATTCCTTTCTTACAGCAATTCTTCCCACGTGCCAAGAATCGTCCTTATCCTTGAAAAGTCTGCCCGTGCCCGCAGGAATGTCATCACAGCAAAGCAGAATGTGAACGCTTATATAATCATTATCGTCAAATTCATATGAAAATCCTTGCTCTGTCATAAAAACATCCTGACGGATTTTTCTTGCCTCGGCAGGAACGTTGCCATCAAAAAATTCGTGTGTAATTATCACTTATTTAACTCCTTTTCACCGAACCAGTAGTGCAGGAAGGTCTTGAATCCGAGTCTGCCGTACCACCAGTCAAGATATGTAAAGTGAATGAAAACAGCGTCACAGCCTTTCCCTTTGATATTGTCCATAGCCTTTGCAACCATACGCAGACCGATGCCGTTTCTTCTCATTTCGGGAATAACACCAACACAGCCAATCATACCAACGTTGTTTTCACCAGTGCTGATAATCGTGTCAGCATTTTCGTCAACAATACAGAAGCCTGCGATTTTTCCATCCTTTTTAGCCGCAAAAACAGGACTCTCCATAGTGAAGTATTCTATCCATTCAGGACTTACCTTTTCAACTGCTTCAACAAGCTCAGCCTTTTCGCCCTTGTCAAGATAACTGAAGGTAACGTCATCGGGACAAGCAGGAATATCAAGCTTTTCATAATCAAAATCAGCGAGTCCCATTTTCATTTCAAGACAGCCGTTTTTAGCAGAATAACCCTCACACTCAAAGAAACGGTTGCGCATATCATTCCATTGACTTTCAGGAGTAACCGCACCAATGAAAAAATCTGAACCCTTGTCACCAAGAACAGCCTTATCAAATCCATTTTCAGCAATGTACTGCTCACACTTTTTCATAAGCTTGCTGCCAATGCCGCGTCCGCGGTAATCAGGAGCAACACACAGCAGACGGATACAGTTGCCCTTCACAACACCGTAACCTGCAAGAACTTCGTGTTCATAGTGGGGGATAAGCTTGCAGTTTTCCATGTCAATAAGTTTCAGGAACATTTCTTCCTCCAAAGGAAGATGAGGGAAACATTTGCAGTAAATATTATAAGCCTTTGTTTTCATAACAATAACCTCACATAAATCCGACATAATTTTTCAAAAAAACGCACACAAAAAATATTATATATGTTTTTAATAATTATGTCAAGAGAAATTATCCAACACTTGAAAAACAAACCAGCTTTTCATCATAATCAATAAAAATTATATCTATGTGAGGGTGATTCCAGTAAAAATTTGAGTTGATTATGTGTATTTCCGTATTATTATCTGATTCATCAATGCAATCAGGAATATCTACATAAAAATCCAGTCCATATCCATCCTCGGCAAGTTCATTGAATTTTGCATCATTTTCAACAGAAAGTCCGTTGCGGTATTCCTCCATAGTAAATGATAGCACCGCATTTCCCGTGTAAGCCTTGTACTGCTCAATGCCATCAGTATTGAAGCAGATATAATAAGAACCGCTGCCTTGCATCATAGGAGGTACATATTTAGTGCAGAAATTATCAGCGTCTGCAGGAAGCTTGTCAGGGAAGAATCCGTCAGTGTCATCATTTGCCATAAATTCAATGTACCAACGTTGAAGGGGATACTGCCACTTCATGTATCCTGAAAAAAAAGCGGTAAAAAATATAAAATATGCTAAAATCAAAACAGCAACCAGTTCAATAGCAATTGCCTTTGCATCATACTGCTTTTTTCTGAAAGCAATGATGAAACAAGCCGTGCAGATAATCATCAGAACAATAGACATAAAAGCCGAGGTCATAACAACAACAGCAAGATTTATCAAAGCAATTGCAAGGAATAAAAATGAAATTACTTTTCCGATTGTATTTCCGATTTTTTTAGTATCAGCCATAATGTCACCTCTTGTAAAAAAGGCTCATTGCCTTTACGGAACAATGAGCCTTGATTTATTTTTAGAAACCGAGAATTCTCTGGAAATCTGCGGAAATCTTTTCTTCAAGTGCATCAGCATCAGCCTTTGTAGCACCTGTTGTTGTGTAGTAAGCCTTTATCTTAGGCTCTGTACCTGACGGACGGATAATAACAGAAGCGTTGCCTTCAAGTGCAAATGTAAGAACATCAGACTTAGGAAGCGTAAGCATTGTCTTGTCGCCTGTCTTGCAGTCTAAGGAAGTGCTTGCAAGGTAATCGTCAAAGCGAATTACAGCAAGACCACCGATTTCCTTAGGTGTGTCTGTACGGAGCATTGTCATAAGCTCCTTCATCTTTTGCATACCGGTTGCACCTTCGCAAGTGAAGGACTTCTGAGTGTGAGTGTAAACGCCGTACTTCTTGTACATGTTCTCACGAGCCTGAAGCATGGAAATACCCTTTGTGCGGTAGAATGCAGCCATTTCGCAGATGAGCATTGAAGCAACAACAGCGTCCTTGTCACGTACATAGGAACCAGCAAGGTAACCGTAGCTTTCTTCAAAACCGAAAATGTAGCGGTTTTCTTCGCCCTTGTCCTCGAGGAAACCAATCTGTTCACCGATAAACTTGAAGCCTGTAAGTACGTCGATAATCTTAACGCCGTATTCTTCAGCAATAGCCTTTGCAATGTCAGTTGTAACGATTGTCTTTACAGCAATCGGATTCTCAGGCATTGTGCCAAGCTTTGTTCTTTCAGCACAGATGTATTCAAGGAGCATTGCACCAACTTCGTTACCTGTGAAGAGAACGTAATCGCCCTTGCCGTCAGGAACAGCAATACCAACACGGTCAGCATCAGGGTCAGTAGCAAGGAGCAGGTCAGGCTGTACGCTTTCGCAAAGCTTAAGACCAAGAGCAAGAGCTTCCTTGATTTCAGGGTTAGGGAACGGACAGGTAGGGAAGTTGCCGTTAGGATATTCCTGTTCAGGAACAACAGTAACATCTGTAATACCAATCTTGTTGAGAATCATACGAACAGGCTTGTTACCTGTACCATTGAGCGGTGTGTAAACAACTTTAAGACCGCTTGCAGCACAAAGATCAGTGTGAATACCCTGCTCGGAAACCTTGTTGATGTAGTTTGTAATAACGTCCTGCTTGATGTATTCGATAGTGCCTTCTTCAAGACCCTTTTCAAAAGGAATAACCTTTGCACCGTCAAACATAGGAACATTGTTGATGTTCTTGAGCACGATTTCAGCAGCACCGAGAGTGAGCTGACAACCGTCAGAGCCATAAACCTTGTAGCCGTTGTACTTAGCAGGGTTGTGGCTTGCTGTAACAACAATACCAGCGCTGCAGTTAAGTTCACGAACAGCAAAGGAAAGCATAGGAGTAGGCATGAGCTCGTTGTAAATATAAGCCTTGATACCGTTTGCAGCAAGAACAGCAGCAGCTTCCTTAGCGAAAACATCAGACTTGATGCGGCTGTCGTAAGCAATTGCAACGGAAGGATTGATAGGGAAAGCTTCCTTGACATAGTCAGCAAGACCCTGAGTAGCACGTCTGATTGTATAGATGTTCAGTCTGTATGAACCTGCACCGATAACACCACGCAGACCGCCTGTGCCGAATTCAAGGTCACGGTAGAATCTGTCGAGAATAGCCTCATCATCACCTGCAATGGACTTGAGTTCAGTCTGTAAGTCCGGGTCATCAACTGCCTTTTCGCACCAAAGTGCGTAAAGCTCCTTTTCGTTCATAAAAAATACCTCCATGTCAAATAGAAATATGAATATACTAACCGATTATTGCTTTAATAGCATAATATGATATAGTATACCACAAATTCTTTCGATTGAAAATAGGTTTTAAAAATTTTTAACAACTATTTATTTGTTAGGGCAAAATTAAGAGTAAAACAGCCAAAAATCTGTCTCAAGCAAGAAAAAAATTGTGTATTTTTTCTCTGAAACAAATTTTTTGTGTAAACTCTTGTTAAAATAATGAAAAAATGATATAATTATTTCAGTTTGTACTATTATTATAAGCAGGTGAAAACAGTGAATTTTGAGAAATCAGAAGATTATTTCAGGAGTTCAAACGGAACTGATAATATTACATATTATATATACAACCCGATTACTGAGCCGAAAGCAGTAATTCAGATTACCCACGGAATGTGTGAATATATCGAAAGATATGAGGAATTCATAGACTTTCTATGCAGAAATGGTTTTGCAGTATGCGGTCACGACCATCTGGGACACGGCAAATCTGTCCTGAATGACGATTACCTCGGTTTTTTTGCTCATGAAAAGGGATGGCAGTATCTTGTGAAGGATACCGTGCAGATGTCAAAAATAATCCGTAAGCAGTACCCAGAAAAACCGCTTTTTTTAATCGGACACAGCCTCGGTTCACTTACTGCAAGAGTAGCTGTTTCAAAATGCGGATACCTTTATAATAGTGTAATTCTCCTTGGTGCGCTTAATACAAAGGTAAAACTTGATTCTGTTATGTTAATGGCGGATACAATACGCAGAGCAAGCGGTGATATGTGCCGTTCTGAAATTATAGAGAAAATGATTTATGGATATACAAACGTCAAAATTGATGACCCTGTGAATAAATTCGCATGGCTGTCAAGAGATGATGAACTTGTGTACAAGTTCTATGATAATCCGAAGTGCAACTTCATATTTACCGTCAGTGCATTCTGTGACCTGATAAAGCTTTTTATGTACGCAACAGACAAGCGTTGTATCGATGCAGTTCCGAAACATAAACCGTTTCTTATATTGGGAGGTGAAGCCGACCCGATAGGACAGTGGGGGAAAGGCCCGCGTGAACTTTTGTCAGTGCTTGAAAATGCAGGCTGTACAGCCGTTGAAATGAAGCTTTATGATGGTGCACGTCATGAATTGCTTAATGAAATAAACCGCAATGAAGTATACAATGATATTCTGGAATGGTGTAACAGCCATATCAGCGAAATGGGGGAATAAGTTATGTTTTCCAAAGTAAACAGTTTGGGACTTTTCGGTCTTAACGCCTTTCCCGTGGAAGTTGAAATTGAAACAAGCAAGGGTACACCTGCTTTTGATATAGTAGGTCTCGGTGATACGGTTGTAAAGGAAAGCCGTGAAAGAATTCGTTCAGCACTCAGATGCTGCAATATAGCGTTTCCACTTGCAAAGGTAATTGTAAACCTTGCTCCTGCCGATACGAGAAAATCAGGAAGCGTACACGACCTTGCAATTTACGTTGCACTCCTATGTGTAATGGGACATATAAAAGAGGATATCTCTAAATCAGCATTCATCGGAGAGGTGTCCCTCAACGGCGATGTAAGAACCGTAAACGGTGTCCTTCCTATGGTGCTTATTGCAAAGAAAGCTGGCTTTGAAAATGTGTTTGTTCCTTCAGATAACGCTTACGAAGCAAGTGTTGTTGAGGGTGTAACTGTGTACGGCGTAGAGAATGCAGGCCAGCTTATAAAGCATTTTAGTCGTGAAGAAGTAATTCTTCCGCAGCGACCATACGAAATAAAGCCCGAAGAACGTTTTGATACCCTTGATTTTGCCGATGTAAAGGGTCAGTACGCTGCTAAAAAGGCTCTTGAATATGCCGCAGCAGGCGGACATAACATTTTAATGATTGGAAGTCCCGGTTCAGGTAAATCAATGCTTGCCAAGCGCCTTAATACAATCCTTCCCGCAATGACCTTTGAGGAGTCAATCGAAACAACCAACGTTCATTCCGTTTCGGGACTTGTGAATAAGGAACACCCACTTGTTACAGCACGTCCGTTCAGAAGTCCTCATCATACAATTTCCTCAGCAGGACTTGCAGGCGGCGGAACAATTCCACGCCCCGGTGAAATCTCCCTTGCACATAACGGTATGCTGTTTCTTGATGAGCTTGCTGAGTTCCAACGTCCTGCACTTGAAATTCTCCGTCAGCCCCTTGAAGACCAGCAGGTGACAATCTCCCGTGCGGCAGGTGCAATTACATATCCTTGCAGTTTTATGCTCGTTGCCGCAATGAATCCCTGTCCCTGCGGTTATTACGGACACCCCACAAGAAAATGCACCTGTTCCCAGAAGGCTGTTTCGGCATATCTTTCCAAAATCAGCGGTCCATTGTTAGATCGTTTCGATATACACGTCGAAGTTCCTCCCGTCGAGTTTGAGCATATTTCTTCAACAACCAAGGAGGAAAGCTCCGCACAGATAAGAGAGCGGGTTCAGGCTGCAAGAGAAATTCAGAATGTCCGATTCAAGGGTACAAAGGTTACCTGTAATGCAAGAATTACTTCGGATATGCTTACAGATGTGTGTGTTATGACCGACAGAGCAAAGGAAACTCTTAAAAATGTGTTTGAAAAGATGGGGTTTTCAGCCCGTGCATATGACAGAATACTGAAGGTTGCGCGAACAATTGCTGATATGAACGGCTCGGAAGTAATCGACAAGGCTCATATTGCGCAGGCTGTCCAGTTCAGGAGCCTCGACCGTAAATATTGGGGTGGGCAGTAATATTGACCACAAAATGTTGTGCTTTTTGTGTAAAACTAAAAATAACCGTATTCGATTTAAGTGCGAATACGGTTATTTTTAATAAATTAAAGAAATCGTGGAAAAGTCCTTGACAATACTTGAATGTTGTAGTATAATAATATACTGTATCATAATGTAATCTTATGCCGTTTTGACGTTATATATAGTATAACACATCGTGTTTAAGATTGCAATAGCTCCGAGAAAAAATTGTTTTTTTCGGAATGTTCTATCCCCGCAAAAATATAAGGAGGGACCCGCCTATGGTGAATGTCAAGCCGGTGCAGCTCGGTAAAACGACGAGAATGAGTTTCAGTAAGATCAATGAAGCTCTCGAAATGCCGAATCTTATCGAGGTGCAGAAAAATTCCTACAAATGGTTTCTGGAGGAGGGACTTAAAGAAGTATTCCGCGATGTTGCGGCAATTACCGACTATAACGGTAATCTCGTGCTGAACTTTGTGGACTATTCAATCGACGACACACCTAAGTATTCCGTTGCAGAATGTAAGGAACGTGATGTAACTTATGCAGCTCCGCTGAGAGTAAAGGCTACTCTTTGGAACAAGGAAACAGGTGTAGTAAAAGAAAATGAAGTGTTTATGGGCGATTTCCCGCTTATGACAGACAGCGGTACGTTCGTAATCAATGGTGCTGAGCGTGTTATCGTATCACAGCTCGTTCGTTCTCCCGGTGTTTACTACTCATTTGAAAAGGATAAGACCGGTAAGGACCTTTTTAAATCAACTGTTATTCCTAACAGAGGTGCATGGCTTGAGTACGAAATGGACTCAAACGATGTTGCTTATGTAAGAATTGATAAAAACAGAAAAATTCCTCTCACAACATTCATCCGTTCACTTGGCTGCGGTACAGATGTTGAAATTGAAGAAGTTTTTGGTTCCGATGAACGTATCAACCAGACTATTCTTCAGAAGGATACTACAAAGAACAGAGAAGAAGCTCTTCTTGAAGTATATAAGAAGCTGCGTCCGGGTGAACCGCCTACAGTTGAAAGTGCGGAAAATCACCTCAACGGTCTTTTCTTTGATGCAAAGAGATATGACCTCGCACGTTTCGGACGTTACAAGTATAACAAGAAGCTGGGCGTAGGCTCCAGAATTTCCGGACATTACCTCTCCAGACCTGTTGCTAACCCACTTACAGGTGAAATCATGGCTGACGAGGGTGACCTTATCACTTACGATAAGGCTATGGAAATCGAGCAGGCAGGTGTAGGTGAAGTATGGCTTCGTGTTGAGCATAAGGAAACTTTCACAACACCTACAGGCGAAACTTCCCACAGCATTGAAGACCGCGAAGTTAAGGTTCTCGGTAACCGTATGGTTGATATGGCTCCTTACGTTGATTTCGACCCTGAAAAGTACGGTATCAACGAAAAGGTATACTTCAAGGTTCTCAAGGAAATTCTCGAAACAGCTTCTGATAAGGAAGAACTCGAGGAAATGGTTAAGTCCCGTGCTGAAGAACTTGTTCCGAAGCATATTATCCTTGACGATATCTATGCAACAATCAGCTACTTCATCAACCTCTGCGAAGGTGTTGGACTTGTTGACGATATAGACCACCTCGGTAACAGAAGAATTCGTTCTGTCGGCGAACTTCTTCAGAACCAGTTCAGAATCGGCTTCTCCCGTATGGAAAGAGTTATCCGTGAAAGAATGAATATCCAGACTCAGGATATGGATTCCATCACTCCGCAGGCTCTTATCAATATCAGACCAATTACAGCTGCAATCAAGGAATTCTTTGGTTCATCACCACTTTCACAGTTCATGGACCAGACTAACCCTCTTGCAGAGCTTACTCATAAGAGACGTCTTTCAGCCCTCGGTCCTGGCGGTCTTTCCCGTGACCGTGCCGGATTTGAAGTTCGTGACGTACACTACTCCCACTATGGTAGAATGTGTCCTATCGAAACTCCTGAAGGACCTAACATCGGTCTTATCTCTTACCTCGCTTCCTTTGCCCGTATCAATGAATACGGCTTTATCGAAGCTCCTTACAGAAAGGTTGATAAGGCAACAGGTGTTGTAACAAATGAAGTTGTTTATATGACAGCTGATGTTGAAGATAACTTTACTGTAGCTCAGGCGAACGAACCTCTTACAGAAGAAGGCAAGTTTGCACGTCCAATCGTTAATGCACGTTACCGTGACCAGATTCTTGAATGTGAACGTGAACGTATCGACTATATGGACGTTTCTCCTAAGATGGTAGTTTCCATCGCTACAGCTATGATTCCGTTCCTTGAAAATGATGACGCAAACCGTGCCCTCATGGGTGCGAACAAGCAGCGTCAGGCTGTTCCGCTCCTTAAAACTGAAGCACCTATCGTTGGTACAGGTATGGAGTATAAGTCTGCTGTTGACTCAGGCGTATGTGTTGTTTCCAAGCACGACGGTGTTGTTGAACGTGTTTCCGCTGACGAAGTTGTTGTTAAGGAAGGCACAGGTGCAACACATACCTATAAGCTCACAAAGTTCAAGCGTTCCAACCAGGGTACCTGCGTAAACCAGCGTCCTATCGTTGATAAGGGTGAAGAGGTACACGTTGGACAGGTTCTTGCCGACGGTCCTGCTACATGCAATGGTGAAATTTCTATCGGTAAGAATGCTCTCATCGGCTTTATGACCTGGGAAGGCTACAACTACGAGGACGCCGTTCTTCTTAATGAACGTGTTGTTCGTGAAGATATGTACACCTCTATCCATATCGAAGAATATGAGATTGAGTCCCGTGATACAAAGCTCGGACCTGAGGAAATCACACGCGATATTCCTAACGTTGGTGAAGATGCTCTCAAGGACCTTGATGACCGTGGTATCATCCGTATCGGTGCTGAGGTTCGTGCCGGCGATATCCTCGTTGGTAAGGTTACACCTAAGGGTGAAACCGAGCTCACAGCTGAAGAAAGACTTCTCCGTGCAATCTTCGGTGAAAAGGCAAGAGAAGTTCGTGATAACTCCCTTAAGGTTCCTCACGGTGAGGCTGGCGTTATCGTTGACGTAAAGGTATTTACAAGAGAAAACTCCGAAGAGCTTGCTCCTGGCGTAAATATGCTCGTTCGCTGCTATATCGCTCAGAAGCGTAAGATTTCTGTCGGCGATAAGATGGCTGGTCGTCACGGTAACAAGGGTGTCGTTTCCCGTATCCTTAAATCCGAAGATATGCCATTCCTTCCTGACGGTACACCGCTGGATATCGTTCTTAACCCTCTGGGCGTACCTTCCCGTATGAACATCGGTCAGGTTCTCGAGGTTCACCTCGGTATGGCGGCTAAGAAGCTCGGCTGGAAGATTATGACTCCTGTATTTGACGGCGCACACGAAGATGATATCCGTGAGTGCTTCAAGGCAGCAGGCATGAGAGAAGACGGTAAAACAATCCTTTATGACGGACGTACAGGCGATAAGTTTGATAACCCTGTAACTGTTGGTTATATGTATTACCTCAAGCTCCACCACCTCGTTGATGATAAAATCCACGCTCGTTCCGTTGGTCCTTACTCACTGGTTACTCAGCAGCCTCTCGGCGGTAAGGCTCAGTTCGGCGGTCAGCGTTTCGGTGAGATGGAAGTTTGGGCACTTGAAGCTTACGGTGCTGCATATACACTTCAGGAAATCCTTACTGTCAAGTCTGACGATACCGTAGGTCGTGTAAAGACTTACGAGGCAATCGTTAAGGGCCAGAACGTTCCTAAGCCTGGTATTCCTGAATCCTTTAAGGTTCTTATCAAGGAACTCCAGTCCCTCTGCCTTGATGTTAAGGTGCTTGACGAAAATAACGAGGAAATTGACCTCAAGCAGACATTTGAGGACGATGACGATATTATTCCACCTCCTGTTTCAGACGCAGATGATATGGACGCAATCGTTGAAGAAGGCGATTTTGATGACGGCTTCTCGCTTGAAGACAGCGACGATGACGATTACGGTGATTATGACAGTGACGATGAGGACGAAGAGGATTACTCCTTCGACGATGAAGACGACCTTATCTGATGATTAATACACTCGGTTTCGTCCCGTGTAAATCGGGACGGAACATCGCTTCTCATTGAAACAACAGTTTAAAGGAGTGTTATATTTGGAATTCAATACTTTTGAATCTATAAAAATCGGTCTTGCATCCCCCGAACAGATCAGAAAATGGTCTTACGGTGTGGTTGAAAGACCTGAAACAATAAACTACAGAACTCAGAAGCCTGAGCGTGACGGTCTTTTCTGTGAAAGAATTTTTGGACCTCAGAAGGACTGGGAATGTCACTGCGGTAAGTATAAGAAAATCCGCTTCAAGGGCAAAGTCTGCGACCGCTGCGGTGTTGAAGTAACACGTGCAAAGGTTCGTCGTGAGCGTATGGGTCATATTGAGCTTGCTGCTCCTGTTTCCCATATCTGGTACTTCAAGGGTACACCTTCCAGAATCGGTCAGGTTATCGAAGTATCACAGAAGCGTCTTGAAGAAGTTCTTTACTTCACTAAGTATATCGTTATCGATTCCGGTAATACAGAACTCGTGAAGAAGCAGCTCCTTACTGAAAAGGAATATGCTGATATGCGTGAAAAGTACGAGGACGATTTCGTTGCAGAAATGGGTGCAGAAGCTATCAAGGAACTTCTTGACGAATATAATCCTGATAGATATGATACCTATATCATGCAGCATCTCAGCGAATTTGCAAAGGTTACAGGTATCGATGAGGAACAGATTAAGGACTTCCTCGCTAAGCGTTGCTATGTAATTTCTGACAATGCTGAAAACGAGGATTATAACGTTGGTGATGTTGTTTCCAGAACAACCTATACTGAAGAAATTGTTCCGTTCAACAGAAGACAGGCAGAAGAGCAGGGCGCTCTTATTACAGTTGAAACCGGTTCTCAGTATATCGAAAAGATTTTCTTTGAAAACCTCGAAGCTGCAAATGTTAATGGTGAATTCAACGAAATCGCTGATAAGGAAAACTGGATTAACAACCTTGTAGCAGTTGCTAATGAACTTAAATCTGAGCTCGCAGAGCTTCCTCCGGGACAGAAGAAAATCAAGCTCCTCAAGAGACTTGAAATTATCGAAGCATTCCGCCTCTCAGGCAACAAGCCGGAGTGGATGGTTCTCGATGTTGTTCCGGTTATCCCGCCTGATATTCGTCCGATGGTTATGCTGGACGGCGGCAGATACGCTACTTCCGACCTCAATGACCTCTACAGACGTGTTATCAACAGAAATAACCGTCTTAAGAAAATGCTTGAACTCGAAGCGCCTGATATCATCATCAGAAACGAAAAGAGAATGCTTCAGGAAGCTGTTGACGCACTTATCGACAACGGCAGACACGGCAGACCTGTAACAGGTCCTAACAACCGTGCCCTCAAGTCTCTTTCCGATATGCTCAAGGGTAAGCAGGGTCGTTTCCGTCAGAACCTCCTCGGTAAGCGTGTTGACTACTCCGGTCGTTCCGTTATCGTAGTTGGTCCTGAACTCAAGATGTTCCAGTGCGGCCTTCCTAAGGAAATGGCACTCGAACTCTTCAAGCCTTTCGTAATGAAGCGCCTTGTTGATACAGGCAAGGCTACCAATATCAAGTCTGCCCGTAAGAAGGTAGACAGAGCTGAGAATGATGTGTGGGATGCACTTGAAAACGTGATCAAGGATCACCCAGTATTTCTTAACCGTGCCCCTACGCTTCACAGACTCGGTATTCAGGCGTTTGAGCCAATCCTCGTAGAAGGCAGAGCTATCAAGCTCCATCCGCTGGTATGTACAGCGTTCAACGCCGACTTCGACGGTGACCAGATGGCTGTCCATCTCCCGCTTTCTGCAGAAGCTCAGGCAGAGGCTCGTTTCCTTATGCTTGCTGCAAATAACCTCCTCAAGCCTTCTGACGGACGTCCTGTAGCAGTTCCTTCTCAGGACATGGTTCTCGGTTCCTATTACCTCACAATGAAGAAGGAAGAAAAGGACGAGAATGGTCAGTATCTTGAAAAGGGCGGAGGAAAGGTATTCCGTGATGTAAATGAAGCCCTTATGGCTTATAGCGAAGGCGTAGTTTCCATCCATGCTCCGATCAAGGTTCGTATCTCCAAGGATATCGGCGGAAGAACAGTTTCCAAGCTGATTGAATGTACAGTCGGCAGAATCATCTTCAATGAAAAGATTCCTCAGAACCTCGGTTATGTTGACAGAACCAACTCCGATAAGCAGTTTGATCTCGAGGTTGACTTCCTCGTTAAGAAGGGTCAGCTTTCCGATATCGTTGACCGTTGTATCCGCATCCACGGTACAGCTAAAACTGCGGAAGTTCTTGATGATATCAAGGCTCTCGGATATAAGTTCTCCACAAGAGCTGCAATCACTGTTGCTGTTTGTGACGCAGAAATTCCTGAGGAAAAGAAGGATATTCTTGCTAACGCAGACGCAAAGGTTGAAAAGATCAATAAGCTCTATAAGCGTGGATTTATTTCTGCTGCTGAAAAATCAAAGCACTTTATTGATATCTGGAATAAGGCTACAGATGAGGTAACAGTTGCCTTGAAGGATGGTCTTGATAAGTACAACCCAATCTTCATGATGGCTGACTCAGGTGCCCGTGGTAGTATTAACCAGATTCGTCAGCTGGCAGGTATGCGTGGTCTTATCGCCAATACTTCCGGTTCCACAATCGAGATGCCTATTCGTGCTAACTACCGTGAAGGTCTTAACATTCTCGAATACTTCATCTCCTCACGTGGTGCTCGTAAGGGCCTTGCCGATACAGCGCTTCGTACTGCCGACTCCGGTTACCTTACACGTCGTCTCGTAGACGTTTCTCAGGATGTTATCATCCGTGAAGAAGACTGCGGAACAAATGAGGGTATCGAAGTTTATACAATCAAGAACGGTAATGAAATGATTGAACCGCTTAAGGAACGTCTTGTTGGTCGTTATCTTATCGAAGATCTCCGTGATCCGAATACAGGCGACCTTATTATGAGCCACAACAAGCTTATGAACGAATTTGATGCTCAGAAGATTGTTGACAGCGGTGTCGAAAAGGTTAAAATCCGTTCTGTACTCAATTGTAAGGCTAAGCACGGTGTATGTGCTAAGTGTTACGGTGCAAACCTTGCAAACGGCAACCTCGTTGCTGTAGGTGAAGCTGTCGGCGTAATTGCTGCACAGTCTATCGGTGAGCCTGGTACACAGCTTACAATGAGAACGTTCCATACAGGTGGTATCGCTTCCGCAGAAGATATCACACAGGGTCTTCCAAGAGTTGAAGAACTCTTCGAAAGCCGCCGTCCGAAGAATGCGTCTATTATCGCACGAATCAGCGGTACAGTTCGTATGGAAGAAATCAAGAAAATCAGAAACGTTATTATCACAAATGCTGAAACAGGTGCAGAAGAATACTATCCTGTACCATATGGCTTCAAGATTAAGGTTCATGAGGGTGACGTGGTTGAAGCAGGTGCATCACTTACAGAAGGTGCAATCAACCCTGGCGATATCCTTGCAGTCAATGGTCAGCAGGCTGTTCAGAACTATATCATCACAGAAGTTCAGAAGACCTACCGTCAGCAGGGTGTTGATATCAACGACAGACACATCGAAGTTATCGTTCGCCAGATGCTCCGTAAGGTTAAGGTTGACGACAGCGGTTCAAGTTATCTGCTCCCAGGTTCTCTCGTTGATAAGCGTGAAATCGACCAGATTAACGCAGAACTCCAGGCAAGAATTGACGCAGGCGAAACAGGTGTTACACTTGTTACAACTCTCCCTGTTCTTCAGGGTATCACAAAGGCTTCGTCCAATTCCGACAGCTTCTTGTCCGCAGCTTCCTTCCAGGAGACAACAAGAGCACTTACCGACGCAGCTATCAAGGGTAAGAGCGACTACCTCCAGGGCCTTAAGGAAAATGTTATTATCGGTAAGCTCATTCCTGCAGGTACAGGTATGGACGTTTACAATAATACACAAGTTGTTAAGAACGAAACCGCAGAGCATACAGCACCTGCAACAGTTTAATCTATCCAAACGGCTTCCAATCACGGTTGGAAGCCGTTTTTACATAATTAGAAAAAAATAAAACTTTTTTGCAAAAAAGGCTTGACAAATGTAAAAACATCTGATATAATAATTAAGTCGCTGAGAGATGCGATACAATAAATGGAGAAGTCGCCTAGCCCGGTTTATGGCGCACGACTGGAACTCGTGTATGGGTTAATAGCTCATCGAGGGTTCGAATCCCTCCTTCTCCGCCAAAATAAAAGCATCGTCTTGGACGGTGCTTTTATTTTTTATAGCAAAATGAGGTGGCTTATATGGCAAGGATGGTATGCAGATGTGGAGCAACGCTGTCAAATTCAGCTTGTCCAAACAATGTATCTTTAAAAGTTTATACAGATGAAGAGTGGGACAAAATAATTGATTGCGAAACTATCTCTCCGTTGAATATTCCATTTCCCAAATATGATGTTTGGAAATGTCCTGATTGTCAACGTATTTATGTATATGAAGAAGCCAATAACGAGCCGATTATGGTTTATAATTTGGAGAAATAAGTTTGACAAAAAGGAGAGACTTATATGTTTTCATTGTTCAGAAAAAAGACAGATAACAATATTATTGAGTTTACACCCCAAGAGGTTGCTTTGATTAATATTAAGTCGATTGACAAAGAAGGAATATTGTATAACGATAATAATGGACAGCTGATGAAAATCAATTTTAAAGAAGCATATAAAGGGTGGTGTAAAAGTAAAAATCAAAAGAAATCCAGAGTTAAATATGTTTGCGACAGAACAAAAGCTGACGGCTGGAAAATGATTTTTTATACCAATCCCAAAGTTACCTTTTTAGCAAGCGCTGAAGATGAGACTTTATGGAGAGAAACAATTAATCAAATAAAACATTGTGGTTATGCAACATTTGATTGGGATTAATAAGGAGTTTGCAAAATGAACATTCTCGTAATCGGCGGAACAAGATTTTTCGGCGTGCATATGGTCAACGCATTACTGAATAACGGACATAACATTACCATTGCAACAAGAGGTAAAACCGCAGATAATTTCGGTGACAAAGTAACACGTATAACGCTTGACAGAACAAATCCCGAAAGCATAAAAAATGCACTTGCAGGCAAGCATTACGACGTAGTAATTGATAAAATCGCATATTGTTCCAATGATGTAAAATATCTTATGGATGTTGTGAAATGTGATAAGCTTATTCATATGTCAAGTACCGCCGTGTATGAGCCAAAACACATTGACACAAAGGAAAATGAGTTTGATGGAAACAATAAAAAGCTTGTTTGGTGCAACAGACCCGATTTCCCGTATGACGAGGTTAAAAGACAGGCTGAATGTGCACTGTCCCAAGTGTATAACGATACAAAATGGATTGCTGTTCGTTACCCTTATGTTGTTGGTACGGACGATTACACAAATAGATTGCTTTTCTATGTTGAACACGTCGTAAAATCAATCCCTATGTATGTTGACAATCTTAATTGCAAGATGGGATATATCCGTTCAGATGAAGCAGGGGAGTTTATGGCATTCCTTGCAGAACAGGATTTTTTAGGTGCAATAAACGGTTGTTCACACGGTACAATTTCTCTCAGAGAAATAATTACATATGTCGAAGAAAAGACAGGAGTAAAAGCAATTCTCACATCAGACGGCGAGTCTGCACCATACAACGGCGAAACCGAATACAGCATAAATACAGAAAAAGCAGAATTACTCGGTTATAAATTCAGCAACGTAAAAGACTGGATATTTGATTTGCTGGATTTTTATATCAATAAGTTGAAATAAATTTTGTCCCTCTCTCCCCGAGAGGGACATTTTTTACCCATAAATCTGCATAAACAGGCGATTTTTTCTAATTATATATTGCAGTTGCAATTCTTTTGTGGTATAATATTATGGGTATTTTGTGACTTGATGTAAGAAAGAGGTTAAATATGTTTGTAGATAAAGCGAAAATTAAGATAAAAGCAGGTGACGGCGGCGACGGGGCCGTTTCATTTCACCGTGAAAAATATGTAGCGGCAGGCGGTCCAGACGGCGGCGATGGCGGCAAGGGCGGCGATATCGTTTTTCAGGTTGATGACAACTTCTCAACCCTCGAAGATTTCCGCTATAAAAGAAAATATATCGCACAGCGAGGCGAAAACGGTTCTTCAGGCAACCGTACTGGCAAGAATTCTCCTGACCTTGTAATCCGTGTGCCGCGTGGTACAATTATCCGTGACGCACAGACTGGTAGAATTATGGCAGATATGTCAGGCGACGAGCCGAAAATTCTCGCCAAGGGCGGTAAGGGCGGTAAGGGTAACGCACGTTTTGCTACACCGACAAGACAGATTCCGAAGTTCGCAAAGCCAGGTTTCCTTGGTGAAGAGTATGAGGTAACACTTGAACTGAAGCTTATCGCCGATGTCGGTCTTGTAGGTTTCCCAAATGTAGGCAAATCCACACTTATTTCTGTTGTTTCAGCGGCAAAGCCTAAGATTGCCAACTACCACTTCACAACTCTTACCCCCGTTCTCGGCGTTGTTAAGGTTGAAGAAGGTAAATCATTTGTAATGGCCGATATCCCTGGACTTATCGAGGGTGCAAGCGACGGTGTAGGACTTGGACACGAGTTCCTTCGCCACGTTGAACGTTGCAGACTTATTGTTCACGTTGTTGACGTTTCAGGTATCGAGGGCAGAGACTCCGTTGAGGACTTTGAAATCATCAACCGTGAGCTTGCCAATTTCAGCGAGGATTTGGCTGAGCGTCCGCAGATTGTTGCCGCAAACAAATGCGATATGGCAACACCCGAACAGATTGAAGCCTTTAAGCAGTATGTAACCGAACAGGGACTTGAATTCTTTGAAATTTCTGCCGCAACAACACAGGGTACAAAACAGCTTGTGAACGCAATCACAGCTGAGCTTGACAAGCTTCCGCCAGTCAGAGAGTACGAGGCTGAACCTCTTACTCAGCAGGAGCTTGATGAGCGCGCAGGAATGGGCGAGAAGTTCGAAATTACAAGAGGCGACGATGGAGTTTATTATGTCGAAGCTGCTTGGCTTGAAAATATTATGCGTACCGTGGATATGGAAGACTACTCATCCCTCCAGTATTTCCAGCGTGTCCTCCGAAACAGCGGTATTATTGACGAACTTGAACGTATGGGCATTGACGAAGGTGATACAGTCAATATCTTCGGCTTTGAGTTTGACTTTGTATTTTAACAAGGAGTGTTTACAACGGAAAAGAAAGACGCTAATCAGTACAGCCCTCTTACACTTGCATTCCTCGGTGATGCAGTGTATGAGCAGCTTGTACGTGAAAAAATCGTGCTTACGGCCAATATGCCTGTAAAAAAGCTTCATAAGGAAGCTGTTGAAAGAGTTCGTGCAGCGTATCAATCAAAGGCGGTTGACGTGATAATGCCGCATCTTACCGAAGAGGAAGAAGCTGTTTTCAAGCGCGGACGCAATGCAACGGGCAATACCGTGCCGAAAAGCTCAAATCCCGTGGAGTACAGACGTGCAACCGCTCTGGAGGCTCTTTTCGGGTATCTCCACCTCACGGGAAATTCAGAAAGAATAGTTGAATTATTCGACATTATATGGTATAATGTTGAGTTGGCAACAGAGGAAAATTGATATGGACTTAACTAATGTAAACCTTATAAATTGTGATAACATCAACTGTTACATAATCAGGGGTACGGACGGCGATATCCTAGTTGATACGGGTACCCCGAAGTACCGTGACGAAATCGAAACCTGGCTTCTCAACTATAACGTGAAGCTTATTGTGCTTACCCACGGCCATAATGATCATATCGGCAATGCCGCTTATTTTTCCGAATTGTACGGCGTACCAATCGCAATGAGTAAGAGTGATGAATTACTTGCCGAGGACAACCTTTGCAGACACTTTTATTCAGTGGGTGCAGCAGGAAAGTTTGTCGCCGCACTTTCAAAAAAGACAATGAGCAACAGGTCGGAGCTGTTTGAGGTAAGTATTTACCTTGAGGACGGTATGGAACTCGGTAAAGAATTCGGTGCAGATTGTAAAGCTGTTAAACTTGACGGACATACCAAAGGCTCATTCGGATTCCTGAACGGTACGGATTTGTACCTCGGCGATGCGGCAATGAATTACATAAAACCTTCATTTCCTGCAATCTGTGAAAGTCCGAAAGCTGCAAGAGCATCCCTCGAAAAAATCAAAACATTAAAAACCGAAAGAATTTTCTTCGGCCACGGCGAACCAATTGAAACAAAATCTGCGGTATATCGCAGATTGTTTATAAAGTAAAATAAATTTTTTATATAATTTGAAGGAGAGTTTTATTATGTCAGGACATTCCAAATGGAACAATATCAAGAGAAAAAAGGAAGCTACAGACGGCGCAAAGGCCAAGATTTTCACCAAAATCGGACGTGAAATCACTGTTTGTGTAAAGGAAGGCGGCGCTGACCCCAACAACAACGCAAAGCTCCGTGATCTTATCGCAAAGGCTAAGGCAAACAACGTTCCTAACGATAACATCGACCGTGTAATCAAGAAGGCAGCAGGCGGTGCTGATAAGACAAACTATGAGGCTAACGTTTACGAGGGCTATGGTCCTAACGGCGTTGCTGTAATTGTAGAAACACTTACAGACAACAAGAACCGTACAGCAGGCGACGTTCGTCACTACTTTGATAAGTTTGGCGGCAATCTCGGTACAACAGGCTGTGTATCCTTTATGTTCTCCAGCAAGGGTATCATCGTTGCTGAAGCTGACGGCAAGGACGAAGATACAGTTATGGAAGACGTGTTCGATGCAGGTGCTTCCGACTTTACAATGGAAGACGATATGATTGAAATCGAAACAGAGCCTGCTGATTTTGCAGCAGTAAGAGATGCCCTCACAGATAAGGGCTACAAGCTCGTTTCTGCTGATATCGAAATGATTCCTGCAACATATACAGAGCTTACAGATGAGGATTCTATCAAGAAGATGAACCTTCTCCTTGAACACCTTGAGGACAACGACGATGTTCAGAAGGTATACCACAACTGGGATATGCCTGATGAAGAGGATGAGGACTAATCTTACGATTTGAAAGGAAGTTTTGAAAATGAAATGGACAGGACTTAATGACCTGCGTGAAAGCTATCTTAAATTCTTCGAGAGCAAGGGACACCTCAGAATGGACTCTGCTCCTCTCGTACCACAGGGCGATAACTCTATCCTGCTTATCAATGCAGGTATGACACCACTTAAAAAGTATTTCCAGGGCATCGAAGAACCACCTTGCCACAGAGTAACAACCTGTCAGAAGTGTATCCGTACACCTGACATCGAGAACGTTGGTAAAACAGCTCGTCACGGTACTTACTTTGAAATGCTCGGTAACTTCTCCTTCGGTGACTACTTCAAGCACGAAGCAATCGCATGGGCTTGGGAGTACCTCACAAAGACACTTGAAATCCCTGAGGACAGACTCTGGGTAACAATTTACGAGGAAGATGACGAAGCAGGCGAAATCTGGGCAACAGAAGTAGGCGTGCCAAGAGATAGAATTATCAAGCTCGGCAAGAAGGATAACTTCTGGGAGCACGGCAGCGGTCCTTGCGGTCCTTGTTCTGAAATCCACTTCGACAGAGGCGAGAAGTACGGTCCATTCGAAAACTTTGAACAGGCTTCCGACTGCGACAGAATAATCGAAATCTGGAACAACGTTTTCACACAGTTCGATAACGATGGTCACGGCAACTATACACAGCTTGCTACAAAGAATATCGACACAGGTATGGGTCTTGAAAGACTTGCCTGCGTAATGCAGGACGTTGACAACCTCTTTGAAGTTGACACAGTCCAGAACATTATGAAGAAAATCTCTGAGCTTACAGGCAAAACATATAAGGCTGATGCTAAGGAAGATATCTCTATCCGTGTTATCACAGACCACATCAGAAGTACAACATTTATGGTTGGCGACGGTGTAATGCCTTCCAACGAAGGACGCGGCTACGTTCTCCGCAGACTTCTCAGAAGAGCTGCAAGACACGGCAGAATTCTCGGTACAAACAAGCCTTTCCTCTATGAAGTTGTTGATACAGTTATCAACGAAAATGTAAGCGCTTATCCTGAACTCGACGGCAAGCGTGATTACATCAAGACAGTAATCAAGAAGGAAGAAGAAGCTTTCGCAAAGACAGTTGACAAGGGCTCTCAGATTCTTGACCAGTATATCGCAGATATCGAAGCTAAGGGCGGAGAAATGATTCTCGGCGGCGAGGAAGCATTCAAGCTCCACGATACTTACGGCTTCCCACTTGACCTTACAAAGGAAATCTGCGGTGAAAAGGGTATCTCCGTTGATGAAGAAAAGTTCCAGGAATGTATGAAGATACAGAAGCAGACCGCACGTGAAAACAGAAAGCTCGGCGGCGGCTGGGATGACGCTACAGCAAGCGTTCTTACACAGTACACAACAAAGTTTGTGGGCTATACAGACCTTACAGCTGAAACAAAGCTTCTCGCTATGATTAAGAACGGCGAAGCAGCTGATATGTGCGAAGAAGGCGACAGAGTAACAGTTCTCCTCGAAACAACACCTTTCTATGCTGAAAGCGGCGGACAGGTAGGCGATAAGGGTACAATCGAAAGCAACGGCAACGTTATGGAAGTTCTCGATACACAGAAGCTTACAGGCGGTCAGTTCGTATGCGATTGTGAAGTAACAAGCGGCGGCTTTACAACAGGCGCAGACGTTACTGCAAAGGTTAATCCCGAAACAAGAGCAGCTGTAATGCGTAACCATACCGCTGCACACCTTCTCCAGGCTGCACTCAGAACAGTTCTCGGTGACCACGTTCACCAGGCAGGTCAGCTTGTAAACGACGAAAGAGTACGTTTCGACTTCTCTCACTTCGAAGCTGTAACAGTAGACGAGCTGAAGAAAATCGAAGCTATCATCAATAAGAATATTCTCGACGCAAT
Organism: Oscillospiraceae bacterium; assembly: GCA_018110825.1. Lineage (GTDB taxonomy): Bacteria > Bacillota > Clostridia > Oscillospirales > Ruminococcaceae > RGIG8773. Next base: position 105,140 of record JAGBCL010000100.1, on the reverse strand, counting down.
CACAGTTACAATGACAGAAATGCCAATCGAAGAAGCAAGAAAACTCGGCGCTATGGCTCTGTTTGGCGAAAAGTATGGCGATGTAGTTCGCGTTGTAAATGTTGACGGCGTATCAATCGAATTCTGCGGCGGTACTCACGTTGATAATACATCCAAGCTCGGTCTGTTCAAGATTCTTTCCGAAAACTCCGTAGCAGCAGGCGTAAGACGTATCGAAGCTGTAACAGGTGCAGGCGTTCTCGCTCTCATCGACGAGTACAAGACAACAATCACAAGTGCTGCACAGGCTGTAAAGGCACCAAACGTTACAGAACTTGTTTCCAAGTGTAACGCTATGGCTGGTGAGGTTAAGGCTCTTGAAAAGGAAATTTCTGAGCTCAAGAGCAAGATTGCCGCTTCTCAGCTTGACTCACTTTTCGACAACGCTGAAACAGTTGGCTCTGTTAAGGTTATCACAGCAGTTCTTGAAAATACAAAGCCTGACGTTCTCAGAACAATGGGTGACCAGATTAAGGATAAGGCTTCCGATGCTGTTGCAGTAATTGCTGCAACAAACGAAAACGGCGGCTCAATCATCTGTGCTTGCGGTAAGGACGCTGTTGCAAACGGTGCTCACGCAGGTAAAATCGTTCAGAAGGTTTCCGCACTCACAGGCGGTAAGGGCGGCGGACGTCCTGACAGCGCTATGGCTGGTATGGGTGACGCTTCCAAGGCAGCAGAAGCAATTGCAGCTGTAAGCGGAATTGTTGCTGAATTTGTAAAGTAATCGGGAGGAAATGAAAATGTCTGATTGTCTTTTCTGTAAAATCATCGCAGGTGAAATTCCAAGCACAAAGGTGTACGAGGACGAATTCGTGTACGCATTCAAGGACATCAATCCTCTTGCTCCCGTTCATATTCTCGTAGTGCCAAAGACTCACATCGCAAGTGCTGCTGAAATTACAGCAGAAAACTCTGCTTATGTTGCTCATATTTTTGAAGCAGCTGCAAAGATTGCCAAAGAGCAGGGCATTGCCGAGGACGGCTACCGTGTTGCTACAAACATCGGCGAAAACGGTTGTCAGAGCGTTAAGCATCTCCACTTCCACATTCTTGGCGGAAGAAAGCTCAACGAAACAATGGGCTAAGTAAATCGAAAGGGCTGACCTTTTATGGTGCGGAAAATGGCTTATATAGGTTCATCTTATCTTATAGGGCTGTTTTTCGCATCTTTTTTTACATATGTAACAAACTTCTCATTATCAGTAACATTATTCACTGCATCGATTTTATCTTTGATTATTTTTAAAAGTAAATCAATAAAAATAACGGTTTGTTCAGCAAGTGCCGCAGCTGCATTTCTTCTTTACGGCTTGTATGATTGCAGCGTCTATCATAGTGTTATCAAATATGATGGTTATGACGTGGAAGTAAAAGGTGTTGTAACCGATGTAAGTTTCCATGACGGCGATAAGGCTTCATATACCATAAATGGTATAATTAATAGTGATGTAAAAGCATATGTAACCTTCTATTCCGATTCTTACGACGTAGAAATCGGTGACAGTATAAGTGTCCTGGGTAAAGCAAAAGAACTTAAGGACAGCTATAAATTTCCGACAAAAACATATTATAAATCCAAAAATATATTTATTCAGTTAAGTAAGGTTTATAAGCTCAATTATGAAAATAATAACGTGTTTTCGCCAAAGAAAACTCTTTTAAAATACAGAGATTACGTTCTTTCAGTAATCAATAGAAATATGGACAGCCGTTACAGCGGAATAATGACCGCAATGCTTTTCGGAGATAAAACTGGTTTGGAAAGTGCCGATAAGACACTGATGTATCGTGCTGGAATAGGTCACATAATGGCAGTTTCAGGCGTGCATCTGTCCGTTGTATGTTCGTTTATTTGGCTGATTATTTCTCGTATACCCATGAACAAGTACCTGCGTTTCGGACTGCTTATTGTTCCCGTGATGTGTTTTGTTGTTCTTGCAGGAATGTCAAATTCAGTAATACGTGCCGCAGTAATGGTGCTTCTTGTCTATGGAGCAGAGCTTTTCAAGCGAAAGGCAGATACCTTCAATTCATTGGGAATAGCGGTAATTCTGCTTACCATAACCTCTCCCTTTGCGGTAAGAGACGCATCATTCCTTTTATCTGTAACCGGTGTTTTCGGTATAGGTGTTGTTGCACCGAAAATCATAAAGGATATCCGAAAGGAATATTCAATAGGAAAAATTGCAGCATCATTGATTTCTTCTTTGTGTGTAATGATTGTGGTGTTTCCTGTAATAGCACTGTTTTTTGATGAAGTTTCAGTGGTGTCACCTGTATCAAATCTGATATTGCTTCCGATATGTGAAGCCGCACTCATAGGCGGAGTAATTGTTACCCTTACAGGAGGAATTCCTTTTGTAGCAATTCCCGTGCTGAAATTCTGCGAAGTGTGTTGCTGGCTTGTTTCGGCAATCGCAAAATATATCGGTAGTCTTAATTTTGCATATATACCTCTCGGTGATGAAAGTATTACCCCATTAATTACTTCAGCACTGATTATAGGAATAACCGTTTCTTTTCTTTGCAAGAATATAAAAATTACAGTTGCAGTAATAACTACTGTTTTTGTGTTTGTGGTAAGCTTTGTAAATATACAGCGTTATATGGCTGATGATGCGGTAACAATCGCAGTGCTGAAGAATAATGCTTCAGTTTCCGCAGTAATTCATGACAATAAATCCGCATGCATAATCGACCTGAAGAAAGGTGGTAAAACAGCAGAGTATGCCATAAAATACCTCAACCGTGAAGGCATACGTAAAATTGAATCAATTTTTATGAATACTGATGTTGTTTCATCACAAATTATCTACGATAACCGTTTCAGTATATTTGATGTGAAAGCGTATATGGTTCCTGAAAATGACAGAAAGCTTGTCAGTGCTGAAAAGAACAATATGTATTTTTATACCGAAGAAAGTATATTTGAATCAGATAAATATACAGTGGAATTTGATGACGATATAGTAGTTATAGATGTTAACGGAACGAAATTCTTGTTCTGCACATCTGAAAGTGACATTGCAGATTATAGCGAATATGAGTTTGCTGTTTTGTACAGCGGCAGAAAATTTACTTCTGAGCCAGCTTCTGAAAGTGTAATCATTATGAATGAAAAACCTGAAAAAGATTTTTTTCAGCAAGCTTTGTACATAGATGAAAGCATAAGCTTTGAATCTGACAAATACGGAAAAATAACAACCAAACTGATAAAATAAGGAGAGTAAGCCAATGGCTGTTGTAACTGAAAATGATATCAAAACCGCAGTAAAAAACAATAACTACAGCCGTGCATATTATTTTTATGGTAAGGATGCAGTTGCTGTTGAAAAATATACCAAAGCACTTTCCGCACGCCTTGTCAGTAAGGATGACGAAACCTATAATCTGCACAATTTTGACGGAAAAAACCTTGATATAGAGCTGCTTTCCGACTCATGTGAAGCACTTCCGATGTTTGCGGATTACGTCTGCTGTGTTGTATCCGACCTTAATGCCGAAACACTTACCTCAGACCAGCTTAACATAGTTATTGACATAGTAAAAAATCTTCCCGAAAGTACAGTGCTGATTTTTTACTATACTTCTGTTGATGTTACTGACGGAAAAAAATATCCTACAGCGAAAAATAAAAAGCTTATGGATGCCGTAGGGAAAAACGGAAGTGTTTGCAATTTTGCATTAAAAACACCTGATACCCTTGCAAAGGAAATTATGGCAGCCGTGTCAAAAGCAGGTTGTGGAATTTCCCGTGATGCAGCACGTTTTCTTGCCGAACAGTGTTCCTGCAATACAATGCTTATTTCCAACGAGGTTGCCAAGCTTACAGCATACGCACAAGGAAATGAAATCACAATGGATATAATCCGTCAGCTTTCTCCAAGGCAAATCGAAACCACAACCTTTGACCTTGCAAAAGCAATTATGCGAATGGACAGAAAAACAGCAATGCGTCTTTTCAATGACCTTATTGAAGAAAAAATCGAGCCTATCGTAATTCTTTATACAATTACAGGAAATATGCTTGATATGTACCGCGCAAGAGCAGCAATGTCAGTACGAAAAGGTCCCACTGATGTAAAATCTGATTTCGGCTATGCAAAAAACATTGAATTCCGGGTTGACAATGCGTTCCGTGATGTGCAGAAAATCTCAATGCCGCATCTTAGAATGTGTATCAAAACTCTTGCCGATACAGATGCATTGATGAAATCCTCAAAAACTCAACCGCAGATTTTACTGGAGGAAGCCCTCGTAAAAATGCTTACATTCAAAAGATGATGAAAGGTACGCAATTATGCTTCATATAAAACAAGCCGTCATAGTTGAGGGTAAGTACGATAAAATCAAACTTTCCTCAATAATTGACGCAGTAATAATTCCTACAAACGGATTCAAGATTTTCAAGGATAAGGAAACTTTGAAAATTATAAGGTATTATGCCGCCGCAACGGGAATAATAATCCTGACCGATTCAGATACCGCAGGATTCAAAATCCGTTCATTCCTTAAAGGTGCAATCAAAAACGGCAATATAACCAATGTCTATATCCCCGATATTTTTGGAAAAGAAAAACGTAAAGCAGAGCCATCAAAAGAGGGCAAACTCGGAGTTGAGGGTATTGAAAAAAAGCTTATACTCGAAGCCTTTGCAAAGGCAGGAATTGTATCCGAGGAGCGTCCCGTAAATTCCGACCCAATAACACGAATTGATTTTTATGAGTGTGGCTTCAGTGGAATGCCGAATTCTTCAGCACTCCGCAAAAAGCTTCTCTCGGAGCTTAATCTGCCTGAATTAATGTCAACAACTGCAATAATTGATATACTTAATACACTTATGACCAAGCAGGAGTTTTTTACTCTTGCCGAAAAAATACACAACAGAGAGGAGCAAACGGATAACCCGTAAATTTATGGTATTTTCAAGTTTAACATTTCTGTATTACTTTCTCCCGATAGTAATGATAATATATATCCTTCTTCCCGACAAAGTCAATGCGGGAAAGAAAAAGCCGATTGTAATTCCCACAAGAAATCTGCTTATTTTGTTGACAGGCTTCTTCTTCTACGCATGGGGCGAGCCTTTCTATATGATTTTAATGCTCTTCTCCACAGCAATTGACTACTTTGCAGGACGCTTTATGGATAAGTATGATGATAACCAGAAAAAACGTACAATCTGCTTGCTTGTGTCCGTAATAATGAATGTAGGTTTGCTTGCAATTTTCAAGTACAGCGACTTCTTCATTGATACAATCAATTCTATTTTCAAGAGCGATATTACAAATCCGATTATCCTTGTCAATCGCTGGATAAACGAAAATATATACGATTTCGGCTTAACAGAGGACAGAGTAGCCCTGCCAATCGGTATTTCATTCTTTACTTTCCAGTCAATGTCCTATACAATCGACCTCTATCTGCGTAATATCAAGGTTCAGAAAAGCTTCATCGGATTTACTTCCTATGTAACACTTTTTCCGCAAATTGTCGCAGGCCCTATCGTGCGATATGAGGATGTTGCAGCTGAAATTGAAGAACGTACCGTAAACATCAACAAAATCAGCGAGGGTATCGGCAAGTTTGTAAAGGGACTTGCCAAAAAGGTTCTACTTGCAAACAATATCGGTATCATCTGGACCCAGATTAAGGCTATGGACTACAGCGAAATCAGTGTCGCAACCGCATGGATTGGTATTCTCGCATTTACATTCCAGATTTACTTTGACTTCTCAGGTTACTCAGATATGGCAGTAGGTCTTGGCAAAATGCTTGGTTTCAATTTCCCGAAGAACTTTGACCACCCATATATGTCAAAGAGTGTCAGCGAATTCTGGCGCAGATGGCATATCACTCTCGGTACATGGTTCCGTGAGTATGTCTATATCCCTCTTGGAGGTAACCGCAAGGGTAAAGGCAAAACCCTCCGCAATCTTCTTATCGTATGGGGACTTACAGGTCTGTGGCATGGTGCAAGCTGGAATTTTATCCTTTGGGGACTCTATTTCGGCGTGCTGATTATTATCGAAAGACTCGGCTGGGGTAAAATCCTTGAAAAGCTTCCTACACCAATCAGTACACTGTATACCTTCATTCTTGCAGTGTTCGGCTGGGTGCTTTTCGATACCAATACTCTTTCCGATGCATTCCGCTATTTTGGAGCAATGTTTGGTGCAACAGGTATCCTTACCGACAGTACAGCAACCTATTTGTTCACAACAAACATTGTAATTTTTGCACTTTGTATCTTCGCATCAACAGATTGGTTTATGACACTTGTTGACGTGGTTAAGAAGAAAAAAGAGAAGCTTGTTATCTATGCAACACCTGTTTTTATCGTTGCAATGCTTCTTATCTGTACATCTTACCTTGTTGACGCAACCTATAATCCATTCCTGTATTTCAGATTCTAAAGAGAGGAGAAGCATATGAAAAAGAAGCTTAATGTTGTAAATCTCATAACTTGCATAGCGTTTTTCGGAATTCTTATTGCTTTTCCGATTATAACAATTTTTGCACCAAAGGAAAGTTTTTCCGATATAGAGAACCGTACTCTGCAATCAATGCCTGAGGCTTCTGCCAAAACAATTTATGACCGAAGCTATATGAATAAGCTGGAAACCTATATTTCCGACCATTTTGCAGGCAGAACTGACTGGATAAAAATGAAAACAGCAGTTGAAACTTTTGCAGGAAAATATGAACGTAACGGTATATATATACTTGATGACAGACTTGTTGAGAAGGTGGAAGAACCGGACTATGCATTTATAGATAAAAGTATAAATGCAATAAATAAGTTTGTTTCTGATAATGATGTTCCGGTATATTTTATGCTTGTACCGACTTCTGCCGAAATATACCGTGACCAGCTTCCTGAAAGTGCACCTAATGCTAATCAGCGTGAATTGATAAATTATGTTTACGGAGCACTTTCAAAAAATGCTTCAACAATAGATGTATATCCGGCAATGCAGGCTGAAAAGTTCAATTATATCTATTACCGTACCGACCACCACTGGACAACGCAAGGTGCATATATTGCGTATCAGACAGCAGGAAAGAAAATGGGATATGAACCTGTTCCAAGAGAAATGTATGATATTGAGCACGCTTCCGATTCCTTCCTTGGTACGTTCTATTCAAAGGCACTTTATGGCGGAATAGAAAAAGACAGTATCGATATTTATCATTATAACGGCGGAAGCAGCGTTAAAGATGTCCTGATTACTTCAGAATATGGCAAGGATCCCGCAAGCTATGACAGTATGTACTTCAGAGAATTTCTTGATGTAAAGGATAAATACTCAACATTCCTCGGAACAAACCAGCCGCTTGTAACAATCAAAACAGACAGCGAAGGCGGCAAACTGCTTATGTTCAAGGATTCATACGCACATTGCTACGTACCATTCCTTACCCAGCATTACTCCGAAATCACACTTGTAGATATGCGTTATATCCAGATGTCATATAAAGGTCTGCTCAATCCAGAAGATTATGACCAGGTAATGTTTTTATACAATGCATCATCATTTATGACCGATATCAATCTCCGCAAGCTTGCTTACGGAAGTTGATTGTACAAGTAGCGAAAAAACTTTAACTGCATAAACTGAATTAACGGGAAATATCAGTTTATGCGGCGGAAGTGGTATGCAGCTGAATAAGCGATACCCGTAGGGGAGCTTCAGCGGAAGCGTATTCAGCATATTCCCGTATAATTTATAGATTAGGTCAAATGTCAATCTTTTTGGCATTTGACCTTGATTTTTTTTGCCAAATATTATATAATAAAATGTGGTATGCATTAATTCAGTGTTTGGAGGTTTTTCAGTGAAAAATATAGCATCAGCTTCAATTTTAAGCGCAGATTTCTGTAACCTTGGTTCCGATATCAAAAGGGCAGAGGAGTCAGGCTGTGAGTATATACATTTCGACGTTATGGACGGCGTTTTTGTTCCTAATATAAGTTACGGGATTCCGATTCTTAAAGCTGTATCCAAAATAGTAAAGGGAACTCTTGACGTTCACCTTATGATTATTGACCCGATTAAGTATGTCAAGGACTTTGCTGACAATGGTGCAGATATTATTACTTTTCATTCTGAAGCAGATTCAGATATAAATGAAACAATCAATGCCATTCATTCATGCGGAAAAAAAGCAGGACTGGCCATAAAGCCGAATACTCCGGTTTCGGATGTTGAGCAGTATCTTGATAAGATTGATATGTTACTGATTATGACAGTAGAACCAGGTTTCGGAGGACAAGGCTTTATCAGCTCAACTCTTGATAAAATTGCCGAAGCAAAGAAAATTATAAACAGCAAAGGTCTGAATGTCCCTATTCAGGTTGACGGAGGAATAAATGCCGAAACAGCAGAGCTTGTAAAGGCTGCAGGAGCGGAAATTCTTGTTGCAGGCTCATATCTTTTCGGTGCAGATGATATGACTGCCGCCGTAGAAAAGCTTGTAAAATAAGGTGGATTTAATGAATTCAAAAACAAAAACAGATTTCAGTATAATGACAGATATGCTGATTGTTCTGATAGTAATTGCATCTATGTCAGTTTATTATTATGGAATGAGAGCAGCTGTGGTTTTTGCAATCACAATATCAGTCAGCGTAGCAACTGATTTTTTGTGTTGTAAGCTCAGAAAAGCAGATATGGGAAAAGATTTATCTGCATTGATAACGGGCATTACGTTGGGTCTTATGATGTCAGCATCGGTGCCGTATTATGCCGCGGTAATAGCAGCAGTTTTCTCAATTGTTATTGCAAAACATGCATTTGGCGGACATGGGTGCGAAATATTCAACGCAGCAGCAACAGGCTTCTTGTTTGCATCATTGAGTTTTACTCAGAATATGCTTACATATCCAAAGCCGTTTTCCGAAATTCCTATGACATCTGTAGTGTCACCTGATGTGCTTTCATCATCTTTTACTTCTGCATTCCTATTAACTGAAAGTGCAGAACTGTCATTAATTGATGTCCTCATAGGTAAATTTAATGGACCTATGGGAACCGGATTTGTTTTATTAATGCTTGTAGCCGTTGTATTTCTTATTTTCAGACGTTCTGTTTCAGCAATTACATTTTTTACTGAAGCCGTTATTCTTGGAATTTATGCTTTTGTCAGATATGATAATGACATAATGAGCGTAATTTACTTTTTTGCAAGCGGTATGCTGCTTTTCGGTATGATTTTCTTATCATGTGATTACAGCATTATCCCTAAAACAAAAAGTTCCCGTTTTATTTATGGTGTGGTATTTTCAATTTGCGTAATAATTTTTCATAGTTACTCAGCAACAGAAAATGCTGCTATTTATGCAGTAATAATTTCATCGCCTATAGGAATTGAATTGGATAGAAAAGCTCTTTCCTTTGCCGATATGATAAAAAATAAAAAATCTGTTTTTCATAAAGTAAACAAACCTTTGAACCATATAAATGAAACTCTTGAAATCCTTGAGAAAAATGAATTGGAGAAATGATTGTGGCAAACGATAACAGCTGCAAGGGGATTGTGAAGAATGCCCTTTTATATAAAAATCCGATATTTGTAAGCGGAATGGTTATTGCCCCTGTTGTGGTAATGGCAAATAACTTTTTTGATGCCGTAACTCTTGTTATAGCTTTTTCGCTGATAACTTTTTTCACATTGCTTATGTCGTCATTTGTTCCTAAAAATATAGTTTATACAGTAAGAATAATTCTGTACACAATTATCGGTGCACTGGTTTATGTACCATCTGTGATTTTTTTAAAATATCTGATGCCGGAAGGTGTAGAAGCATTGGGAATATTTTTTCCTCTTTTCATAACCAGCAGCTTTATTATATCCCGCTCTGAAACGATATTCTTTCTTGAAACCAAAGGAAAAATGTTTCTGGATATCATATTCTGTATTATCGGTTATGACGCTGCAGTGCTTTTGTTTGCAGCAATAAGAGAAATTCTTGCATTCGGCACAATCTGCGGAAACATAATAGGTATGCCGGTTGAAATAGCTGCACTTCAGAATCCGTTTGGCGGGTTTATTCTGTTGGGACTTATAGCAGCGGTTTTCAGAAGTATATTGCTGTTTATTAAACGTGTAAGACAAAAATAAAGGTGTTTTTATGGAATTGATGGGAAATATAATGATGACTGCATTTATTGCAGTTTTTGTGGAAAATACTATTTTTTCACGTGCATTGGGTACAAGTACACTTGTGGTTATATCGAGAAACCGAAAAAATCTTTTTGGTTTTGGTTTAAGCGTAACATATATTACTGCACTTATAAGCGTGCTGACATATTTTGTAAACAAGCTTTTTGCCAATAACGATAACAGCTATATTTATATGCCGCTTGTGTATATATGCGTTCTTGGATTTGTGTACATTCTAACACTTCTGTGTCTGTGGAAGTTCTTGCCCAGGCTTTTTGCAAAAGCCAAAAAATATGTGCATATTTCAGCTTTTAATTGTGCAGTGCTTGGGTCAATGTTTCTCATTTCTAAATATTGCGAAACTTTGTCAGATTATTTTATTCACGGTCTTGGAATTGGTCTTGGTTTTGTTTTTGCGGTTTACCTTACAGCAATTGTCTATGATAAAATATATTCAGAAAAAGTACCATATCCGTTCAGAGGTTATCCTATTATGCTGATTTATCTCGGCATATTAAGTATGGCATTCTGGGGATTGTCAGGGCATACTTTAAATTATTGAAAGGAAATGCAGCAATATGGCTAAAGGCGGAAGAAAAATTTACAGAACATCAGCAAATCACCGTAAAAAAAGAACCCGTAAGGTTTTGAAGGTTATATTGATTATAATATGTCTTGCAGTTTTGGTTTTTTTAGGGTATAGTATAGCCAAACCTGTCCATGAGTATATATTAAGCAAATCAGGAGAAAGCGTAACTGAAGATGAAGTGTGGTCTCCTCCGGTAGTAACTGAAAAAACAGAAGCTGAAGAAGCGGACAAAACTGAACCTGAGGAAACAACACAGCCTGTGGAAGAAGTAAAAAAACGTGAAAACTTCTCTGCATATCAGTTGCCGGAAACAGCACTATCTTCAATGGATTCTCTCGCGACTGCTCTTGCATCAGTAAAAGAAAGCGGCTATACAGCTGTTATTGTTCCGCTTAAAGCAGAAGGCGGTAAATTATATTACAACACAACTTCAGAAATGGCAAAATCATCTGAGGATGCAGTATCAGGAACAATGTTTGCAGGACAAATTGCGTCAGTAATAAAAAGCGAAGGATTTACTGCAATTGCATACGTTAATTTGCTTGAGGATAATAACCGCTATGGAGAAAATCGTACCGGTTCATACAAAACAACCGATGATTCCACATGGCTTGATAATGCACCTACAAAAGGCGGAAAGCCATGGTTGTCACCGTTTGATGCGGATACACAGGAGTATGTGAAACATATATCAAATGAAATTGCAGGTTCAGGATTTGATTTCATTGTGTATGACGGCGCAGTATTCCCGACATTCAGAAATTCCGACCTTTCATATATTGGTGATATTGTAAAGAATGAAAACAGATACAAGTCACTTGTAAATATTGCTAATATTGCTTCTGCTGCTGCCGATGCATACGACACAGAATCGTTGTTAACTGTTTCAGCAGAAAAGATTATTAACGGAACAGAAGAAGTTTTCAAGCCGGAAGAGCTTGATTACAATATTCTTGCAGTAGAATATATTCCATCGCAGATTCCAAATACAGCTGTAATCAACGGAGAAGAAACTGCTCTTGCTGAACTTCCTGCAAATAATAAGGCTTATGTGATTTTTTCTGAAATTCAAAGACTTGCAGGCAGTGATGTGAAAATAGTTCCTGTACTTAATCAGGGTGACTTTTCACAAGCAGACTTCAATGAAACAATAACAGCAGTTATCTCACTCGGATGCGACTCATATATAATCAGATAGTCTGTGTTATTAATGTGTTGAAAAAATTACAATTTGCTTTGTAATTATTACAAATTAGGAATAACTGTTAACAAAGGCAAATGTATATGGTATAATTCATGTATAAAATATACTTGCCTATTTGAAACCATCAGAGAGGAGGACATGCTTCCACTGAAGCATGATCATAATCATGGCAAAAAAGGAAAATACTTCAGGTGAGCGTTTTGCAGAGCAGCCGGAAAAGAAAAAACGTAAAAAAAGAAAAGTAAATCCTATTAAGCGTACTTTAGCTGTAATCGGAACAACAATTCTGTCTCTTGTGCTGATTGTTGTTATTACAGGCTCAATTATTGCTGCAGCCCTTACCGTTTACGTTCTCCAGTTTGTAGACCAGGAACAAGTGGATATTTCACTTTCTGACTTAGACCTTGATTATACAACCTTCATTTACGGATACGACGAAAACGGTGCGGTTATTGAACTTGCAAGTATCAGCCGTAATGCCGACAGAATTCCTGTTTCCATCGACAGAATTCCTCAGCACGTTCAGGACGCTTTCGTTTATACAGAAGACGAGCGTTTTTATGAACACGCAGGCGTAGACTGGAAACGTACATTTACAGCGTTTCTTAACGAATTTTTAAGCTTTCTTGGTTCCCGTCAGGGTGGTTCAACAATCACACAGCAGCTTGTCCGTAACGTAACAGGTGATGATAATCCCGACTGGGATAGAAAAATGCGTGAAATTTTCCGTTCCGCACAGCTTGAAAAATATTGTACCAAAACTGACATTCTTGAAGCGTATCTTAACTATATCGGATTCGGCGGAAGTGCCGCAGGTATTCAGGCAGCTTCAATGAAATATTTTGGTAAGGACGTATCCGAACTGACAATTGCCGAAGGTGCATGTCTTGCCGCTATTCCGAAATCTCCTGAAACACTTAACCCTTTTGCGGACCCGGAAGGCAACCTCGAACGTCAGAAAACAGTTCTTTGGCTTATGTACAAGAATGCTTGTATTTCTCAGCGTCAGTATGAAGAAGCAATTGCCGAAGAGGTAGTTTTCAGAGACCCTAATGCAAAAGCAGAAGGTGAAGAAGAGACCAACGGTATCCAGAACTGGTTTGTAGATATGGTTATCAATGATGTTATATCTGAATTCCAGGAAATGTACGGTATCGAATATCAGGAAGCAAGTGACAAGCTTTACAATGGCGGTTATGAGATTTATACAACCATTGATATAGAAATGCAGAATGCAATTGAAGAGAAGTATAAGGACTATACAACATTCTCCGAAACGGTTCTCAATGACCCGCCTCAGTCTGCGTTTATAGTTATGGATTACACAGGAAATATCAAGGCAGTAGTCGGACGTATCGGTGAAAAGGCTGAATCCATGTCGTGGAATAATGCTACCCACTCTAAACGTTCACCAGGTTCTTGTATCAAGCCAATTACTTCTTATGCATACGGACTTGAACACGACTTTTTCCATTGGTCAACAGTATTTATCAATAAACCGCTTGAAGATGAAATTCTTGACGATGAAGGCAACCCAAGAAAGTGGCCTTACAACTATAACTCCAAATCGTGGGACTACGGCGGATATTTTACTTTCCAGGCTCTCCAGCGTTCTCTCAATACAATACCTGCCCAGCTTATTGAGCAGGAAACTCCGCAGGAAGTTTTTGAGTTTCTGCAGAATCGATTCCAGATTACAACTCTTGTAGCTGATGACGCAAATATTGCTCCTCTTTCAGTAGGTGCACTTACAAAAGGTCTTACCCTTAAAGAGCTTGTTGCTTCATATCAGGTGTTCGGCAACGGCGGTAAATATTACAAGCCAACTTCCTTTACCAAGGTTGTTGATGCAAACGGTCAGATTGTTATTCAGCACAAATATACACCAATCCAGGCAATCAGTGAGGATACAGCGTATATTATGAATAAGCTTATGCAGACCGTTATCGAAGGCCCTAACGGTACCGGTAGAGCTGCAAGGCTTCAGAATACACCGCTTGTTGGTAAAACGGGTACATCTCAGGATTGGCACGACCTTTCCTTTGTAGGTTGTACACCTGACTATGTAAGCGGTGTCTGGTACGGCTATGAAACACCAAAGCAGATTCCTACAGGAACATATTATAGTTCTGCACAGGTATGGAAGAACGTATTCGGTGAAATTGCAGAAGCCGAAGAGGGTAAGGAATTCCCTGAATGTCCTGACGTTCTTGAATATTATTACTGTACAAAAACAGGTAAGCTTGCAAGTGCAAAATGTCCTACAGGTACAGTAGGTTATTATAGGAAGAGTAACATTCCTGAAATGTGTTCGGGTGTTCATAAGTCCGACAAGGAAGAAGAAAAGAAAAAGACTAACGAAGATTAAGGATTATTGGATATGAATTTGATTAGAATGGCCTGCCCGTGTCATTTCGGGTTGGAAAGCGTGTTAAAGTTTGAGGTAACAAAAATCGGCGGACAGGATATAAATGTTTCCGACGGAAAGGTTACTTTTTCGGGAGATTTTTCCGTACTTGCAAAAGCAAATCTATGGCTTGCAACAGCAGAAAGAGTGCTCATTCAGCTTGCTGAATTCGACGCATACAGCTTTGAGGATTTGTTTCAGGGAACAAAAAATATTCCCTTTGAGGATTTTATCGGAGCAACCGACCGCTTCCCTGTAAAGGGTCATTCTCTCAATTCTGAACTTCACAGCGTACCCGATTGCCAGTCAATAATCAAGAAAGCCGCTGTAGAGCGTCTTAAAGGTGCATACGGAATAAGTTGGTTTGAGGAAACAGGTGCACTGTTTCAGATTCAGTTTAGTATCCTCAAAAATCATGTTACTATCTACCTTGACAGCTCAGGGGCAGGACTCCACAAGCGTGGCTACAGAAGAAATTCCAATGCCGCACCAATCAAGGAAACTCTTGCCGCAGGTATAGTTGACCTTGCCCACGTAAGAGGTGACAGCATTGTCTGCGACCCGTTCTGCGGAAGCGGAACAATTCTTATCGAAGCCGCATACAAGGCTCTTAATATTGCACCAGGATTAAAGCGTAAATTTGCCGCTGAAAATTGGAACGTTATTCCAGCGGGAATATGGTCAGATGAGCGACAGAATGCACTCGACTCAATCCGTAAGGATACCGACTTCTTTGCTTACGGCTACGATATTGACCCCGAGTGTGTCGCACTTACTCAAGAAAACTGCCGTAAAGCAGGTATACAGAAGCGTGTGCAGATTAAGCAGGCAGACGTCCGTGACTATGTGAACGAGGATAATATCATTACAATCAGTAACCCGCCTTACGGCGAAAGACTTCTTGAACTGAAAGAAGCAGAAAAACTCTATGCAGTTATGGGACAGTGCTTCAAAGCCGACAGGGAACACCCTTGTTTCGTAATTTCACCACACGAGGAGTTTGAGAAAATCTTTGGCAAAAAGGCAGATAAACGCCGTAAGCTTTATAACGGTATGCTGAAATGTCAGCTTTATATGTATTTCAAATAATTGTTATCGGGAAGGTTTTTCGCTTTCCCGATATTTTTTTGAAAACAGGTATTGACAAATAATATTATATAATGTATAATATTATTCAAAGGAGATGATACCATGAAATGTTCAAGATGCGGTTCATATAATGTTACAATACAAGCAGTTACCGAAACACAAACCAAAACCAAGCACAGAGGCTGCCTCGGCTGGGCACTGTGGATACTTCTCGCCGTCTGCACCTGTGGACTTGTGTTGATTATCCCCGCAATTACCAACACACGAACAAAAACGAAAACCAAAACCCATAGTGAAGCTGTATGTCAGTGCTGCGGACATAGGTGGAGAGTTTAAAATTTCCCTGTTGCAAAGTCAGAAAAACTATGTTATAATATAAGTGTAATCGGAAAGGTGTGCCTGACCGTGAACAACCTATAATATAAATTCCTGTTCTGACGCCCGAAGATTTTTCTGAGGGGAAAGGCAACGATAGAATATCACGCTATTATTGTACCTGTCGGCAGAACTGTCGGCAGGTTTATTTATTTGAGGAGGAAGTCTGAAAATAAATTTTCAGACCCGAGTTTTGTTTTTCGAACTAAAGTTCGAAATTTTCTGACGAAAACCACAAAACATCGAAAAAGGAGGATACGCTTCTTGCGAAGCGTAATCAAATTTATGGACACAAGAGTAGCACTCATCGGAATTGTCGTGGAGAATACCGAGTCGGTTGAACAGCTCAACAATGTTCTCCACCAGTACAGCAACTACATAATCGGCAGAATGGGTATCCCGTACCGTGAAAGAGATGTTTCAATCATCAGTGTTGCAATCGACGCACCTGCAAATGTTATAAGTGCACTGTCAGGCAAACTCGGTATGCTTAACGGAATTTCCACCAAAACCATTTATTCCAAATTATCGGAGAAAACCAATGAATAGAATTAAATCCCTTATCGACAAGTTGGAGCATGACCTCATCCTTACCAAGGATGAATTTGTCGAAATAATCGAAAACCACACTCCCGAAACCGACGAGTACCTTTTTGAAAAAGCACGTAAAATCCGTGAACAGCACTATGGCAAGGACGTGTATATCCGTGGACTTGTAGAGTTCACCAACTACTGCAAGAACGATTGCTATTATTGCGGAATACGTCGAAGTGCCAAGCAAACTGAGCGTTATCGCCTTACCAAAGAGCAGATTTTATCCTGCTGTGAACAGGGTTACGCTTTAGGCTTCCGCACCTTTGTAATGCAGGGCGGCGAGGACGGATTCTACACTGACGAAAAAATGGTCGATATCATTTCCGCAATCAGGACGAAATATCCTGATTGTGCGTTGACACTTTCAATTGGCGAGCGTCCCCGTGAAAGCTATCAGAAATTCTACGACGCTGGCGCAAACCGTTTTCTCTTGCGTCACGAAACCGCCGACAGTTGTCATTACAGCAAGCTTCACCCCAAAAATCTCACCCTTGAAAATCGTAAGAAATGTCTTGCAGATTTAAAGGAAATCGGATTTCAGACAGGTTGCGGATTTATGGTCGGCTCACCCTATCAGACAACGGAAAATCTTGCTGACGACCTGATTTTCATACATGATTTCAAGCCTCACATGGTCGGTATCGGACCATTTATTCCTCACCACGATACTCCATTTGCAAATGAAAAAGCGGGCACACTCGAAACAACCCTGCTTATGCTGGGACTTGTCAGACTTATCCTACCTAACGTCCTTCTTCCATCAACAACTGCACTAGGTACAATCCACACAAGCGGCAGGGAAAAGGGTATCCTCGCAGGCTGTAACGTTGTAATGCCAAATCTTTCACCGCTTGACGTCCGTGAAAAGTATCTTCTGTACGACAACAAAATCAGTACAGGCGACGAAGCCGCAGAAAGCGTTGCAAACCTGAAAAAGCGAATGGAAGCCATAGGCTACCAAATCGTGACTGCAAGAGGCGACTGGAAAAGCGAATAATTACGGGTAACACCGTTCAAGAAAGGAAATAGAATTATGTACAATCCAAAATCATTAAAGGCTGAAGAATTTATCAGCGACGAAGAAATCCGTGAAACCATTGCCTATGCCGACGCAAACAAGGATAATATCGAGCTTATCGACAGCATTCTTGAAAAGGCACGTCCTAAGAAAAACGGCAGCTATGTAACCTGTGCAGGTCTTTCCCACCGTGAAGCTTCCGTGCTTCTCGCTTGTGAAATTCCTGAAAAAATTCAGGAAATGTATGCACTTGCTGAAGAAATCAAGCAGAAATTCTATGGCAACCGTATCGTAATGTTTGCACCGCTCTACCTCTCAAACTATTGCGTAAACGGCTGTGTTTACTGTCCTTACCATATGAAGAACAAGCACATTGCCCGCAAAAAGCTTACTCAGGAGGAAGTACGCAAGGAAGTTATTGCACTTCAGGATATGGGACACAAGCGTCTTGCCCTCGAAGCAGGCGAGGACCCTGTAAATAACCCAATCGAGTACATTCTCGAATGTATCGACACAATTTATTCAATCAAGCATAAAAACGGCGAAATCAGACGTGTAAACGTAAATATCGCCGCAACAACCGTTGAAAATTACCGCAAGCTTAAAGAAGCAGGTATCGGTACATATATCCTTTTCCAGGAAACCTACCACAAGGAAAGTTACCTCAAGCTCCACCCGACAGGACCAAAGCACGACTATGCTTACCATACTGAAGCAATGGACAGAGCAATGGAGGGTGGTATCGATGACGTTGGTCTTGGCGTATTGTTCGGACTTGAACTCTATCGCTATGAGTTTGCAGGTCTTCTTATGCACGCTGAACACCTTGAAGCTGTTCACGGCGTAGGACCTCACACAATCAGTGTTCCACGTCTCAAGAGAGCCGACGACATCGACCCTGACCAGTTTGATAACGGTATTTCTGACGAAACATTCGCAAAAATTTGTGCACTTATCAGAATTGCCGTACCATACACAGGTATGATTATTTCTACAAGAGAAAGCCAGTCCGTAAGAGAAAAGGTTCTCCGTCTCGGTGTGTCTCAGATTAGTGGCGGTTCAAGAACTTCCGTAGGCGGTTACGCAGAGGAAGAACGTCCTCACGACAGCGAACAGTTTGACGTTTCCGACCAGAGAACACTTGACGAGGTTGTATGCTGGCTTATGGAAATGGGCTTCATTCCATCTTTCTGTACAGCCTGCTACCGTGAAGGCAGAACAGGTGACCGCTTTATGAGCCTCTGCAAGACAGGCCAGATTCAGAACTGCTGTCACCCTAACGCACTTATGACACTCAAGGAATACCTCACCGACTACGCTGAACAGCGTACAAAGGAAGTGGGCGACGAGCTTATTATGAAGGAAATCAACAACATCCCTAACGAAAAGGTAAGAGAAATCGTGATCAAGAACCTTGAAGAAATTACAAAGGGTAAGCGTGATTTCAGATTTTAAGAAAGGAACGGTGATGTTATGAGTCTTAATAATACACCATCCGCAAACCGTGTCCATATCGGCATTTTCGGCAAGCGTAACGCTGGTAAATCCAGCGTTATGAATGCCTTGACAAATCAGAATTTAGCAATAGTTTCCGACGTCAAGGGTACAACAACCGACCCCGTGCTGAAAGCAATGGAGCTTCTCCCGCTCGGCCCCGTGGTAATGATTGATACTCCGGGTATCGACGATGATGGCGACCTCGGTGCACTCCGTATCAAGAAAAGCTATCAGATGCTCAACAAAACCGATGTTGCCGTTGTAGTAATCGAAGGAGCAGAGGAGAGTGCAGAAGATAAACAGCTTATCGAAAAAATTATTGCAAAGAATATCCCTTATGTGATTTTCCATAACAAGTCGGATACCTTTACAGCCGATAAGAAAGAGGGTCACTTCTATGGAAGTGCCCTTGAAAAAATCGGCATTGATGAGTTGAAACAAGCAATCGTAACCCTTGCCAACAGCGAGGATAGCGACAAAAAAATCGTTGCGGACCTGATTGAACCGCTTGATATAGTTGTACTTGTTGTGCCAATCGATGCCGCTGCACCAAAAGGCAGGCTTATCCTCCCGCAGCAGCAGACAATCCGTGATATTCTCGATGCAGGTGCAGTATCCGTCGTTGTCAAGGACACCGAGCTTAAAGAAACACTCGCAAAGCTTGGAACAAAGCCAAAGCTTGTTATTACCGACAGTCAGGCTTTCGGAAAGGTCTCTGCAATTGTCCCAGATGATATCCAGCTTACGTCATTCTCAATTCTTTTCGCACGTTATAAGGGAAGTCTTGAAACCGCAGTTAAAGGCGCAACTGCAATTGAACAGCTTAAAGACGGCGATAAAATTCTTATCTCTGAGGGCTGTACTCATCATAGACAATGCGGCGATATAGGCACAGTAAAGCTTCCTAATCTATTGAAAAAATATACGGGCAAAAGCTTTGAATTCGAGTTCACTTCAGGAACAGAATTTCCTGAGGATTTAAGAGAATATAAGCTTATTATCCATTGCGGAGGCTGTATGCTTAACGAAAGGGAAGTGAAATATCGTTACCTTTGTGCAGCTGAACAAGGTGTTCCGATAACCAATTATGGTACTGCAATTGCATATATGAACGGAATCCTAAAACGTAGCGTTATTCCTTTTGAGGAAATACATAATTTGCTTGAATAAAACAAAGACCTGAACCATATAGTTCAGGTCTTGATTTTTTATCCGTAATATGCTGTAATTGTTACATCACTTGTAATGTTGTCGAGGCTTCTGTCCCAGCAAAGGAATGGTACACCAAGTGAGTTTGTCATAGGCCAGAACGGAGGTTCAGCGGTTCCACCGTCAGCAACGTGAACGGTATAGAATTCATTATCAATAATGAAAGTTACTGTATGGTATGTACCTGTATTGAATACCGCCTTAACTGTTGTATCCATAGTGATATTGGTAATCGGTTTATCCCAACCTACAAACATATTTCCGTTGCTGTCTGAAACAGGAATATATGTAGGAAGCGCATCACCGCCATGTTCAACTTCAACAGTAAAGGTGTTGTTTTCAACAATGAATGTTACCGTGTGAACATTAGGCTTGAGAATTGCAGTAATTGTCATATCTTCTGTAATAGATGTATAATCCTTATCCCATCCCATAAATACGTAACCTTCAATGTTAAGTACAGATGGGAGATTAGCAGATTGACCGTGAACAACCTGAACAACTGTAGACTTGTCGCCGATAACAACAGTTACATTGTGAACAGGGAGTGAGGTATTGTTATTATTGTTGTCGTTATCATTGAAAATGTTATTGTCATCTCCGAATGCCTCATCAAACATAGCTGTGATTATTCTGTCCTCGGTAATATTTTCAAAGGAATTATCCCAACCAATGAATGTAAGACCATCAATATGCGGGTCTTCAGGCTTTTCAGCATTTCCGCCATGTGGAACTTCCTGAATTGTTTCCTCACCGTCAATAATAATTGTAACGTTGTGATATACGTTAGTTTTTGTTGTTGTATTCTGAGCAGAAGTTGTGTTTGCAGCAGAAGTTGTTTTTGCCGCAGTAGTAGTTTGTCCAGGAAGAGTTGTTTCAGTCGGAGGAGCAACAGTAGTAGTGATTGGCTCTGCAGTCTGTATAGTTCCGGAAGTATCACCGGGAGTATTTACAGGTTCTGTTACAGGTGCAGTCTCTGTTGCATCAGGTTGTTGTTCGATTGAAATTCCGCTGTTGTCATCGGATTTTGTATCATATACAGCCTTTAATTCAGCAACTGTATACGGGAATTTGTCTCCGACAATGTTTGCAATTTTAATAAGTGCCTTTAAATCGAAAGCAGAAAGTTCATTAAGGTCAATATCAAGGTTGAGTGCTTCAAATGATGGACCGCTTTCTGCAACAACACGTCCCCACTTCTTTTCAATCTGCATTTCCGCATTGTTGACTTTATGTCCTTGCTCGTCATAAAGCTGCACCTGATTGTTGCCCATAAATGTATATAAGTCAGTATATGACATATATTCGTTTGTGTAGTATGAAACCTTTGAGACGCTGTCTTCTGTTGTTATAGATGCGTCAACTGTTCGAAGTACAACAGGTGAATGGTCATCATCAGCAAAATTTGCAATAACTGTACCGTTTCTGATAAACAGTTCACCCTCATCTTTACCATCGAAATCATTCATTACTACAATCTGAGAATTTGCACCAATTACAATGTAGTTATCATCAGAATTCTTGTTACCCTCATATACAAGCGTACAGGAAGAGTTATCACCAACAGTAATAACATCACCCTCATTAAGTTGGTCACCTGAGTTTGCAGAAACCATGTTATCTGAATTCGTAACGCTTACCGTTCCGTATGCAGATGACATGTACAATCCATATGATGATGAGGAGGAACCTCCTGTAAGTAAAATAACAGTTATAATAACAGCTAAAAGTGCACATCCGCCAAGTATAATCGGAATTTTGAAATTTTTGAATAATTCTTTCATAATCATTACACTGAATTATCAGCATACTCCTTTCAATTTAATCAGCAGAAATACCTGCCATGACTGTTTCGGTTGGTTCTTCGGTTTCTTCAGTAAACCAATCCTCGTAATCATCAGTACCCGTATTTGTGTTGCCTGTAATTTCCCACCACTTAATACCACTGTATGTGGTATATTCATGAGGCTTCTGTGTAGTCCTGAGGGTATCCTGCGAAGAATCATAGGATTCTTCTGTCTGAGGAAGAGTGGTTACAGCAGTTGTTTCAGTAGTTTCATATGTAGTAGTAACAGTTGTTGTTACTGATTCAGTTGCTTCAGAAACCGGAGTTGTTGTCATTGTTTCCATTTGTTTTTCTTCAATCGACACCATTTTATAAGCAGAAGTAACTTCATCAGCACTGAATGCAAGTTCGGTATCTTTCTGGGCACGTATAAGCTCACCCAGAACCATGCTGTTCATGGAATTTAAATCAAAACTGTAATTCAGATACCCGTATTGGCATAAGTTTTCAGCCGTAAGCATTTGTGCAGATGTACGTTCTGTAAGAACCATCGGCAAATCCTGAGGCTGCTGTTTAATGTCATAAAGCTGCAGATTAACAGACCCGTCAAAATTCTGAACCTGAGTAATCATCACATTTTCATAGCCCATATATTCGGAAACATAATTGAATTCCGTGCGGAAAACAGTTCCGGTAACATTGATTGAGCTGTTTGGTGTTTTCAATTTGAATGTTGCATTTTTTCGTAATTTATTCTTAATCTGGCAAACAGCTGCACCCTTGCTGAGGTTAACGGAAATATTTCCTTTTGAAGCAATATCCGTAAAATATATGTACAGAGAAGTATTAGGCTCAACAAGAATAAACTTGTCATCATCAATACTTATTCGGAGCGAAGAATTATCCCTGGTGGTAATAATATCGCCGCTTTTCAGACGTCCGTTTTTACTTGCATTAATTGTTCTTGTTTCTCTTGTAATTGTGGCACTGCCGTAAATTTCAGTAATGATAAGTTCTCTTGAAACTTCGCCGCCGAAGTAAAGACTGATAACAATAGCAATAGCAATAATCATCAGAATCGAAATAAGACCAATCATAATGAGTTTCAGATTTTCAGAAAGGATTTTTAACAAGATAAAGCCACCTTTCTACGTTTCAGTTGAGTATACATAACTACAATACAGTATACCATAAATATCGCTTTTTGTCAAAACATTTCTTATGTTTTTCAACAAACCATCACATTTGACGTAATATAATTTTTATGATATAATGTCAAGGAAAAAATATGAAAGGAAACTTACCAATGAGCAGTATTGTTACTTACAAATATATACAGCAGAATCCTGATATCCGTACATACATCAAAAATGCCGACGCAGCCGTAGAAGCACAGGGCTATACAGAACATTCATTTGCCCACGTTGAAAAAACAGCAGCTTCTGTGGAACTTATTCTGTCAACCCTCAATTACAGTGAAAGAACCATCGAACTTGGAAAAATTGCCGCTTATCTTCACGATATAGGTAACGTAGTAAATCGTTCCGAACATGCACAAAGCGGTGCAGTAATGGCTTTCCGTCTGCTTGATAATTTCGATATGCCAGCCGATGAAATCTGTGCAATCGTATCCGCAATCGGTAATCACGACGAATCAACTGCCCAGCCTATAAACGCAATTTCCGCCGCACTTATCATCGCCGATAAAACCGATGTGCGCAGAAGCCGTGTCCGCAGTGAAATGATTAATTTTGATATCCATGACCGTGTGAATTATGCAGTGGAAAAATCCGAGCTTTATTTCAATGATGATAAATCTGCAATAATTCTTGAACTCCAGATTGACAGCAAAATTTCTCCTGTTATGGAGTATTTTGAAATATTCCTCAACCGTATGCTTCTCTGCAAGCGTTCTGCGGAATTTCTCGGTATTAAATTCCACCTGCGTATAAACGGAGGAGATATCATCTAACCTCTCCCGTAAACCTGAACAACTTCAAATAAATCACTTTCCAGAATATCATTCGGTGTAACAATCAATCCACGGTCGGAATCAATGTCATAGCCGTGTGCCGCATAAGCAAGCCATACAAGATGTGCACATTGCGTACCTCTTGCAATTTCAAGTTCGCTGTATTTGGCAGGGAAAAATCCGACTGTAACCCAATAGGGAATATCACGGAGATAATCATATGCAGAACGTGCTATTGCGGCACGTTCTTCTTTTTTTGTATCCTTGAGCCGTAGCACAACAAAGTTAGGGTAATGTCTCCATTTGTCCGTATCCTGAAACTTTGAGTTTTTACCGATTACAACCGCTTCAAGTGTCATTCCGCTTTCAGCATCAACAACAATTGCCGCATGTCCGTTTCGCCAGCTGAAAACATGTGACGAGTTTGTAATAAGTACATCACCGTCTTCAAGCGGCGCAAGCATAACCGGACTATCCTCAATTCGCTCTTCAAAAGAAACAGGGGAGTTCATGGTGCAGATATATTCAACCTCAGCAAAATAACTTTCCTGATAATCTGCAAGCAAAAATGGTGAAGAAAGGCTTTTTACAGCGGCTTTGCCCAATCCCGTCTGCTGAAAAACAACAGCGTAATCCTCATCTGTGTAATCAGCAAAATTCTTCTCAATAAGGTAAGAAATATCAATTCTTTCGACAGCAGGATAACTATGCGCCATAGGTTCAATATAAATAAGCGAAGCAATATATGCAGAAATTACTCCATATATAATACAAGTCAGAAGCACGATTTTTTTCATCAGAATTCACCGTAATTGTTTTTTTATTAGTATCTGCTTTTCAGATGGAAAAATCCGCATTGTAAAGCCAATGTTATTCTTGCAAAATATAATATAATATGCTATAATCTTCGTAAAGTATAAATTATTCGACATAATCAACGGAGATATAAGATGAGTGAATTGAATGAAGAAAAAACTGTTGTCGAAGAAACAGTTAATACAGAAGAAAAAATCTATGAGGAAAAGCTCCTTAAAACAAGGAAAATGCTTAAACTGCCGCTTAATCTGGCAGTAGGTTTTGCATTAACTTCAATTGCAATAATAATCTGCTTGTCAATAGCCGTTGCATTGCTTGCAGTAAAAGCACCAAAACAACCCGAAACAGAGCCTGAGGCTAAATTTATCCCTGTCATCAATAACCGTGTCTATGACTTTTTTGATGAGGATGATACAATCCTGCTGAATGACTCGTATTACGGCGATATATGGCTTCAGGCTTTTACGGATTTGCCGCGTCATTCTTATGATTATTCAGGTCTGAAATTTCAGAATGGACGATATACTTATTCTGAAAACGGCAAACAGATTTCCAAAACCGGTATTGATGTTTCGTATCATCAGGGAGAAATCGATTGGCAGAGAGTTGCCGCAGACGAAATTGATTTTGTAATTCTCAGAGTTGGCTACCGCGGATATGAAACGGGAGAAATAAATCTTGATGACCGTTTCCATACATATGCCAACGGTGCACTTGACGCAGGACTTGAAGTAGGCGTGTATTTTTATTCACAAGCCGTAACAACCGAGGAAGCAATTGAAGAAGCAAACTTTGTTATGGAGCAGATTCAACGATATGATATAACTTTTCCTATAGTCTATGACTGGGAAATAACAGAGGCTGAAAATGCCCGTACAAACGAAATTGCACCATATACAGTAACCGAGTGTGCCGCAGCCTTCTGCGATACAATTGCCGATGGAGGATATATTCCTATGGTCTACGGAAGTCTGAAATTTGCTTTATTCAAGCTTGATATGAGCAAGCTCAAAGATTACGGTTTCTGGTATGCCGAATATAAGCACGGTTACAATGAGCCTATGTATCCGTATGACTTCAAAATATGGCAATACGCAAGCGATGGCAGAGTTGACGGTGTCAATGGCGATGTTGACCTGAATATCTGCTTTGATACATATTACGGTGAAACCAATGCGGATTTTACCTGATTAAGAAAGGATAATTTTTATGCAGACAACAATTTCAACCGAAAAAATCAATGCAATAATCGATAGTTTCGGAGCAGAGCTTCACTCCTTGAAGCTTGGTAATAACGAATATCTCTGGCAGGCTGAGCCAGCTGTGTGGAAGCGTCACGCTCCGGTACTTTTCCCGTTTATCTGTAATACCGATTCAAAAAAGTATTACTATGACGGTAAGGAATACAGCCTCTCTAATCATGGTTTTGCCCGTGACAGCGAATTTGAGCTTGTTTCCTCAACCGATACAGAGGCGGTATTTCTGCTGAAAGCAACAGATGCTACAAAAGCAATCTACCCCTTTGATTTCAACCTTTTTGTAAAGTATTCCGTTGCAGGTAACAAAATCACTGTTACATATACTGTAAAAAATACAGACAGCAAGGATATTTATTTCTTCATCGGTGGACACCCTGCATTCAGAGTGCCGCTCAACGAAAACGAAAGATTTGACGATTACTATGTGGAGTACGAGAAAAACGAGAATCTCATTCAGGAGTTCAATGGTAAAAGCACAGTAATTCTGGATAACAAAAATACTGTTCAGCTCAGCCATGAGCTTTTCGCAAACGATGTGTTTATGAAAGATGCACCGAATTCAAGCTGGGTTGCCATTGCAAATCAAAACGGCAGAAAGGTAAAGCTCAACTATGACAATGGTGGCTGTATCGCTGTGTGGTCATCTTATTTTGCAGATGAAGCACTCACAAAAAAAGCCGAGTTTGTGTGTCTTGAGCCTTGGAGCAGCGTGCCCGTATACTGCGATAATGAAGAGGATATCACAAAAATGTCCCATGCAATCAAGCTTGCACCTGAAAACGAGTATGTATTCACATACAGCATTGAACTTGAATAAACAAATGCCGCTTTTGAACGAATCAAAGGCGGCAAATATTAGAGGTGGATATGAGCAGTTTGCTTAATAGTACGATAAATACAAGGGCAATTCTCCCCAATAGCCTGAGATACATAAGAAGTGATGTGCCATATAAAATAACCGAAAGTGAAATACAATGGCTTATTGACAATAATATTACAACAGTTATTGACCTGCGTGAGGAGAATGAACGTTTGCAGAAAAAATGTCATTTGATTGACAACATCGCTTTTAATTATGTTTGTATGTCCGTAACAGGCGGTAATGCTATTCCTCCGACGACCGATGATGTGTCGAAGTCATATATCAGAATGGCTGACAGCAATATGGATAAAATAATTGAGGAAATTCTTTCTGCTGAAACAAACGTAATATATTTCTGCAACGCTGGCAAGGACAGAACAGGTGTTGTTTCTGCCATTCTGCTTCATAAGCTTGGCTGCAGCAGGGAATATATAGTCGATGATTATATGCAGTCAGCAGATAATCTTAAAGAAATGCTTGAAGCTTTTTGCGAACAGCATCCCGATGTAAAAGAGATAATAACACCTCAAAAAAGATATATGAACGAGTTTCTTGATTGGCTGTATAATAATTCTTAATCCTATGCATACAATATAAAAAAAGAAAGGACGAACTTCAATGGAAAAAATAGCTTTTTTTGATACAAAGCCATATGACAAATTGTGGTTTGACAAGCTCAATACCGACTATAATATCAAGTTCCTCGACTATAAGCTCACTCCTGACAGTGCCGCTGCAGCAAGAGGATGTAAAGCTGTTGTTGCCTTTGTAAATGATACAATTAACAGCGAAACAATTGACGAACTGTGCGCACTTGGTGTCAAGCTTGTTGCATTGCGTTGTGCAGGCTACAATAATGTTGATTTAAAGTACGCAAAGGACAAAATCAGTGTTGTCCGTGTACCCGTTTATTCACCGTACGCAGTAGCTGAGCATACAATGGCACTTCTTCTTACACTTAACCGTAAAATTCATAAAGCCTTTATCAGAACTCGTGACTTCAATTTCAGCCTTAACGGTCTGACTGGATTTGATTTGCACGGCAAAACCGCAGGTGTTATCGGTACGGGTCAAATCGGACGTATCTTCATTGATATCTGTAAAGGCTTCGGAATGAATGTTATTGCCTATGACCCATATCCAATGGAAAACAGCAGTATCAACTATGTTACCCTTGATAAGCTTTTTGCGGAAAGTGATATCATTTCTCTCCATTGTCCATTGACAAAGGATACACGGTATATAATCAACGAAAGAAGCCTTGCAAAAATGAAAGAAGGAGTTGTAATCCTTAATACTTCCAGAGGTCAGCTTATCGACAGCGATGCACTTTTGCAGTCACTTAAGGACGGTAAAGTAAGGGGAGCAGGTCTTGACGTTTACGAAGAAGAAACTGCACTTTTCTTCGAGGATTATTCGAGTACAATCGTCCAGGACGATGTCCTCGCACGTCTTGTATCCCTGCCTAATGTTATCATGACTTCTCATCAGGCTTTTCTTACCGAAGAAGCACTGCAGAAAATTGCCGAGGTAACATTGTTTAATCTTCATCAGTTTTATAGTGGTGAAGCACTTACCAACGAGGTAGCCTATAAAAAATAAGAAATGCCGTTTCAGTACAAACTGAAACGGCATTATGTATTTATATAAACATGTCGAATGTGTATGAATCAAGTTTTTTGTCAACATCAGCAGATATTTCTCCAAAAACTCTCTGAAAGCAGCATTTTCCCGACATGCCTCGGTTGCAGCCGTGTTCAGGGTCGAGACATCTGCTTAACTGATATTTTCCCTCAACTGTTTCAATCACAGCTTTAAGTGTAATATCCTTAGGTTCTTTTGCAAGAATATATCCGCCTTGAATTCCCTTGAATGACTTGACAATACCACTCTCAACCAGCTTGCGTAGAATTTTCAGTGCAAATCTCAGAGTAACTGTAGAGCGTTCGGAAATAGTCTTTGCATCAAGACGCACTTCCGACTGAGCAAGACAATGAACTATTCTTACAGCGTAATCCGATTCCAAAGTAAAATACATATAAATCCTTTCTTATCAATCAAGGAAATCCTTAACCTTCTTGCTTCTGCTTGGGTGTCTGAGCTTTCTGAGAGCCTTGGCTTCAATCTGTCTTATACGTTCACGTGTAACGTTGAATTCCTTGCCAACTTCTTCAAGAGTTCTGCTTCTGCCGTCTTCAAGACCAAAACGGAGTCTGAGAACCTTTTCTTCACGCTCTGTAAGTGTAGAGAGAACCTCGCCAAGCTGTTCCTTAAGAAGAATAAGAGAAGCAGCCTCCGCAGGAGCAGGAGCATCATCATCAGGGATAAAGTCACCGAGATGGCTGTCCTCTTCCTCACCGATAGGAGTTTCAAGGGAAACAGGGTCCTGAGCAATACGCATAATTTCTCTTACACGTTCAACTGGCATATCAAGTTCAAGTGCAATTTCATCAGGGGAAGGGTCATGACCGTTCTTGTGAAGAAGCTGGCTTGTAACCTTCTTAACTTTTGTGATTGTTTCAACCATGTGTACAGGAATACGGATAGTTCTTGCCTGGTCAGCAATAGCTCTTGTAATAGCCTGTCTTATCCACCATGTAGCATAAGTGGAGAACTTGAAGCCCTTGGTGTGGTCAAACTTTTCAACAGCCTTGATAAGACCGAGATTACCTTCCTGAATAAGGTCAAGGAACTGCATACCGCGACCAACATAACGCTTAGCAATAGAAACAACAAGTCTGAGGTTAGCTTCAGAAAGACGCTTTCTTGCCTTAGGGTCACCCTGAGCCATACGCTCAGCAAGTTCAATTTCTTCCTCAGCAGAAAGCAGAGGAACACGTCCGATTTCCTTGAGATAAATCTTTACAGGGTCATCGATAGCAATACCTTCAGTGGAAAGTGACATTTCAAGGTCATCAGCGGATTCAAGAGGAATAGAAAGGTCATCCGTATCAATAGTAAAGTCTTCGATAATTTCAATGTTCAGATTTGTACAGCTGTCATAGAACGCCTCCATCTGGTCAACGTCGTATTCAAGCTCCTCAAGAACATCAGTAATTTCTTTTGTGGAAAGCTTACCGCTTGCCTTGCCTTGTTCCATAAGGCTTTCAATAGTTCTTTTATTGTTCTGCATAAAAGGTCAGTCCTTTCTTTTTACTTCTTATTTTTCAAATTCTGAATATATTTCAAAAAGTCATCATTTGACATGTCCTTTATATCAACCGAATTGTCAGCTGACGAAGAAAGAATATTAATAAAATCATCAACAGCTGTTTTATTAATATTTACATCTTTGCTGTTGACTGCAATTTCGGTTATTTTACCCATTTCGTCTGCACTAAATTCACTTTGCAGCGAATGAATATCGGAAAAAGCTGATTTTTTGATTTTTTCAAGCATAACCTGATACACTTTTCTGTTGAATTCTGTCACAAATTGTTCCGGCGAAACCTTTGACGAAACATATTCCGTCTCATCAGGATTAGCTGCAAGATAAGCAATAATTCCAACCTCTGCCTTGAATTCCTTAGGATGGCGGTATGAATCAGGATTGCTTTTGTATTGCTTCTGAAACGTCCGTATTTCCGTCCATTCCTGATTTTTAGCCTTGTTAATCCGTCGCTTTATCGTACCCTCAACTTGCTGTAAAAGCATGTCCTTGTTTACTCTGTTTGTTTCAGCAAGCCGTCCGATATAAACTTCGCGTTCAATAGGGGAGGAAATATCAGAAATAACATTTACGCAACGTTTCAAATATTCAATTTTTCCGTCATCGGTGTCAACGTTCAAACCATTTTTGCATTTTTCCAGTTCAAATTCAATTGCACCGCCTGATTTGTCAAGCAGCTGTTTAAAACGTGACGCACCGAACTTCTTTATGTATTCATCAGGGTCTTTAGCACCTTCCATATGAATAATCTTTGTGCGTACACCAACCTCGGAAAGCAGATTTATAGCCTTGTGAGTAGCATTCTGACCTGCACCATCCGAGTCGTAAGCAATAATAATCTCTTCAGCATACTGGGACATAAGCCGAGCCTGTTCCTGAGTAAGTGCCGTGCCCAGAGTTGCAACAACATTTTCAAATCCCGCCTGATTAATGGCAATAACATCCATGTAACCTTCTGCAAGAATAAGACGCTTCTCATCTGTTTTTTTAGCAAAATTCAGCGAGAACAGATTTCTGCTCTTCTTGAAAACAGGCGTATCAGAACTGTTAAGATACTTCGGACCGCTTCCGTCAATAATGCGTCCGCCGAAAGCAATTACATTGCCCCTCAAATCAATAATAGGGAACATCACACGGTCACGGAATGAATCGTAAATGCCACCATTCCTGCCTCGTCCGCAAAGATTAGCAGTAACAAGTTCATCTTCAGTGAACCCTTTTGAACGCATATAATTTGAAAGCTTGTACCAGTCATCAGGTGCATAACCAAGACCGTATTTGGTAATTGTAGCAGGGGAAAGCTGACGTTCGGCGAAATATCTGCGTCCCTTTTCACCATCAGGGGATTTTGCAAGCGTGTTGTGGAAAAATCTTGCAGCTGTTCTGTTGATTTCAAGAACACGAGCCTTAATTCGTGAGGCTTCATTGTTTTTTGCCTCATCAGGCATAGTCATTCCCGCACGGTCAGCAAGAAACTTTATAGCCTCAACGTAATCAAGATTTTCAATTTTCATTATGAATGTAATAACATCTCCGCCAGCACCACACCCAAAACAATAGAAATGTGGGTCACTATCAAGATAAACCGTGCATGACGGTGATTTTTCCGAGTGGAACGGACATAAACACACGCAGTTTCTTCCTCTGCGGATAAGACTTACATAAGATGACATCACGCTGTCAATGGGATTGTTCTGTTTAAGTTCAAGAATAAACTGGTCAGGAAAAGCCATTAAAGTTTCCAGCCTTTCGGTATAAACAATTCATTGTAAAGGTTAACAGCATAAACATCTGTCATACCGGCAATATAGTCGCAAACCGCACGTTCCTTGTCAAAGCGTGCCATAATTTTTTTGTAATCGTCAGGCATTTTGTCAGGATTACGCAGGAAATATATATATAGTTTTTCAACAAGAGCCTTTGCCTTTGCTTCTTCAGTTTTGGCAACAGAATTTTTATAAACATTAGCAAACATGAATGAACGAAGTTCATCGTGAGCTTCCTTAACATCAACACTCATGTGAATATCCTGTACACCGTTGTTGACGATGGACATAATAAGTGTAGTAATTCGTTCGCTTTTGGTGTGACCAAGAATATCTGTTGCGGATTTCGGCAAATCTGATTCCTTGAGCATACCTGCACGTATAGCATCATCAATATCGTGATTAATGTAAGCGATTTTATCAGCAAGGCGAACAATATAACCTTCCTTTGTAACAGCAACCTTGTTTGTGTGACATGCAATACCGTTTTTAACTTCATAGGTAAGATTTAAACCCTTGCCGTTTTTTTCTATGTAATCAACAACACGAACGCTCTGCAGGTAATGGCAAAAACCATAAGGGCAGATTTCGTTAAGGATATCCTCACCGGAATGACCGAAAGGCGTATGTCCCAAATCGTGACCAAGAGCAATAGCCTCCGTCAGGTCTTCGTTGAGACGAAGAGCACTGGCAATAGTTCTTGCAATCTGAGAAACTTCAAGCGTGTGAGTAAGTCTTGTACGATAATGGTCACCGACAGGGGAGAGGAAAACCTGAGTTTTTTGTTTCAGACGTCTGAAAGCGTTGGAATGGAGAATTCTATCTCTGTCACGCTGAAATTCTGTTCTGATAGGACATTTCGGCTCACTGCGTACACGACGTCCGGTACCCTTTGAAGTGCAAGCGTCTTCACACAATATACCAAGCTCTGTAATTTCTGTTTGCTCGCGTATTGTCATAAGTCCATTCCTTTCTATATGTGAGATAATAACAGCATAAATAATCTGCTGCGATATTTTGTGACATAAATTTTATTTAACATCTATATATACGAATTTAGTGTAAGAAAAACCTTGCATAAAATCTATTTTTGTTGGTATTGACAAATAATCATGCAAAATTCTCGAAACATTCGTCAAATTGCTCTATTAATAAGTTTCCGTTAGTAATATCGGTAATTTTTTCTTTGAGTTTATCAATATAATCAATTTTTACAAGCATTTTCAAAGTAACATCAGACGCAAATATTGTATCCAGAAGTTTTACCTCAAAGTCAGGAAGTACATAATTAATTTTTCCATATAAATTGTAATCTACCGTAACATCAATCGGAAAACATCTGCACATTATCAACCGTTCAGAAGCCTCAACAGCAATTTTTGCACTGTGTGAGTATGCACGTACAAGACCACCGCCACCAAGGAGAATTCCTCCGAAATAACGTGTTACGACACAGCAAATATCTGTCAAGCCTTCTTTTTGCAGCACATCAAGTACTGGAACCCCAGCAGTTCCTTGCGGTTCTCCGTCATCTGAGTAGCGGGATGTTGCCCCGTCACGTAAAATGTATGCATAAACGTTATGTGTGGCTTTACGATGTTTAGCACGTATTTCATTTATAAAATCAACAGCTTCGTCATTAGTTTCGACATGTTTTATGTATCCGATAAATTCTGATTTGCGTTCGATAAAAGAAGCTTCCGCAAAACCATTGATAGTTGAGTAATCATTGTTCTGCATAAAAACAACCTCATTCCCGTAAAAAATAAGCCTGCGTAAAACCTACGCAGGCTTTTTGAAATTACTTATCAAGACCAAAACGCTTCTTAAATCTGTCAACACGTCCGCCTGTATCAACAAGCTTCTGCTTACCAGTATAGAATGGGTGGCACTTGGAACAAATTTCAACCTTAATGTTTTCCTTAGTGGAACGAGTGTTGATTACGTTACCGCATGCACATGTGATAGTAGTTTCCTTGTAATCAGGATGAATTCCAGCTTTCATTAATAACACCTCATTTCTTGCCAATATATTTATGATTGCATAGCAGCCCATCACAATATATCGGACAGTAGTGCTAATAAATCACTTACGGATATTAATTATATCACACATAGCTTAAAATGTCAATACCTAATTTAAAAAAACGTGCACAGAATTAACTGTGCACGTTTAAAAAATTACTTGTAAAGAACTACTACAAATTCGCCGCCCTTAGTAATGTTGTCGAAAGTACACTTACCGGTGCTGCCGATTGTAGCTGTATCAACGAGCTGGAGAGTGTTTCTTGCAGAGTTGTAACGATAAATCTTAGCCTTGTAACCGCTGCGCTTAGTGCTGAACTTAACAGTAAGGTCAGCATTGAAGCCGAGAGAACCAGCATCGATAGAAAGCTGTGCAGAACTTACAGCGTCATTCTTCTTGTAAGCAGCCTTAATGAGCTTCTTGGAAATGCTCTTTGTATTGTATGTTGTGTCAAGGTCAATATCCTTAGCAGTAGTAACATCCTTACCGTTTACAGTAAATGTTACACCGTTGTCAAGAACAAACTTAACTGTGATGTTTCTGCCCTTGATAGCGGAGAGAACAGAAGAAGGAACAACAGTCTCATTGTTCATATCAACAGTTGTGGAAGAACCGTTGCTGATGTTCTTGAGGTACTTAGCAATTGTTGTCCAACCTGTCTTTTTACCGATTGTAGCAGTAGTTGTGTCCTTATTGCTGGAAGAAGTACCGTAGTTCTTGTTCATCCAGTAGTAGTAATAAGGATCAGTATAGTTGGAGTAACCATAGAGGTAATCATAGTAATCATAGTATGTAGATGCACCATTGAAAACGTCAACGTAAGCAGCGTTACCGTTAGAAGCGTAAAGAGCAGCGGAATAAGTGCTGTAATATGCACCTGTTACGTTAGAGAAGTAGTTATTAGGAACTGTTGTGTATGTGGAATAAGTAGTAATAAGGTTAGCATTGTTGTTTGCAGCTGCATATGCTTCAGCATATGTTGAGTAATAGTAGCTGCCAACCTTGTAGCTGCCATACTGTGTAGTAGTTGTAGAAGAAGGACCGGTTACAAGGTATGTGTAATCAGTCTTGTAGGATACATAAGAACCATTGGAAACATTGAAGTAGCAGTTTGTGGAGCTGTATGGTGTAGATGGCTTGCCAACTGTGTAGTTGGAGTGGATACCTTCAACGCTCTGGAGAGCCTTAAGGTTTGGATAGAAGCAGTTGTTGAGCTTGGAGTAGTATACATTTGTATCAGCATACTTGTATGCAGCAGCAGGTTCACTGTATACACCACCGGAAGTAGAGCCTGTACCTGTGCCTGGTGTAGTAGTTGCGCCGCTTGCAACAACTGTCCACTTAGAACCAGCAGAGATTAAACCGGTTTCATCAATATCAACTGTTGCACCAGGAGCAAATAATGTTGAAAGCTTAACGCCGCTGTCGATAGACTTTCCATATGTATAAGTAACTGCATCACCAGGAGTTCCGAGTGCTGGTTTAGCAACGTTTGTCTTAGGATTATCAGTTACATACTTAGTGTAAGCTGCATTAGCCTGAGCTGTAGAGTCGTAGTACTTATTAACAACAAGGTTTTCAGTAGTAGTTGTTGTGCTTGTAATCTTACCTTCTGCATCATAAGAAGTAGTAGTTGTTGTCAAAGAAATAGTAAGAACATCAACTGTACCGTAAATTTCTGCGTCCTTATTTACTGTAGTTGTAGCACTTGCAGCTACACCCATAGTAGAGAATGTAGTAAGACCTGCAAGAGCAATTGCAGCAATTTTGCTAACTGTCTTCTTTGTCATTTTGAATATCTCCTTTACAATTTAATTTCTTTAAGTTAAGAATTTGGAATAAAAATTCTGCTCAATCATAAGTATACTATAAATTTTCAAATTTGGCAATAGTTATTTCACCAAAATATATTACAATTTTATGACGAATTCAGAAAAAACACTGTAAAAAAGTTACAATTTGACATAAATATGTAACTTTTTAAACCAGTTACTGAATTTCAATCTTTGTAGTAAATTCTTCAGCACAAGGACGGATTGTTCTTGAAGCAAGTCCGTAAAGATTTGTTGCACGGTTTGAGAGGTCAGCAAATCTGTTGATAGGTGGCTTCTGAAGTTCAACAATATCCTTGAGTGAGGTGTTGAATGGGATTGCATACTTGTTACCCTCAGCCTTTTCCTTAGCAGCCTTGAGAATTTCAGTACCCTTTTCGTTGAAAGCAAGAATTCTTCCGTAAGGCGGCATAATCATAAGGTCTGAAGCCTTTGCACCAATATAAAGGTTGAGAAGAATTCTTCTGAGCTTAGCAGTAGTGTAACGCTTTGTATCAACAGTTTCAAGGAATTCGTCTATAGAGTTTGACTTGATAGCAGAAGCAAAAATAAGATTTGCAAGACCAGGGTCAACATCAGGACACTCAGAAATGATTGGCGGAACAAGAGAACGGAGAATGTAAAGCAGTTCACGTTCAAGATTGTCGAAGTAAGCAAGCATATCCTTGTCATCATATTCAGCAACAAGTTCAGCCATATCCTTAGGTACATAAGCGCTGATATCCTCGCCGTCTTCAATCATCTGACGAAGCAGGGAACCGCTTGCGATACCGTCAACAGCATTCATGCTGTCATGGTCAGCACCCTTTCTCTTGATTGTAAATGTATCCATTTCAAGATTGAGAACTTTAAGAGCCTTAAGATATTCAACTGCAAGAACATTGTTCGGTGAGTCAAATACAGAAGAGATAATAGGACCATATTCAGCACCTACAATCTGCTGAACAGCCTGAGGGAATGACATGCCTTTTTCAAGGAAAGGCTTGACCTTTTCAGGAGTTGTTGCATTAAGTGATGCCATAGCTGCATTCTTAAGAAGAGCAATGTCACCGCATTCGCTTCCGAAAGAAATTCCGTCAACACAACCCAGTGCACCAAGCATCATAACACCTGCGCGTGCAAAAAAGTTCGCACTGGAAAGGGAATATACAACAGGCATTTCAATAACGAGGTCAACACCATTGTTTACAGCAATTTTAGCTCTTTCAAACTTGTCAATCATGGCAACGTCGCCACGCTGGACATAGTTGCCGCTCATAATTGCAACAATGTGTGTAGCACCATGTTTTCTTGTTTCTTCAATCTGATGAATGTGACCGTTGTGGAACGGGTTGTATTCACAAATAATACCATATGTTTTCATACAGTTCAATCCTTTCTTTTGGGGGTCATAAGGGTACAGTTCACCCGTAGTGTACAAACCCATACGTTTATATAGTATATGATTTTGCATCAATAAATATTGAATAAATATTACGATATTCTTAAAATATTGTGAAACTCTTGATTTTGATTGCATTTTGTAATAGTATATAAAGGTATGATTAGAAATTTTTGAAAGGAAGTTCAAAATTATGATTATTCTCGTAGTAAACGCAGGAAGCTCCTCACTCAAGTATCAGCTTCTCAACATGGAAGATGAAAGCGTTATCGCAAAGGGTAACTGCGACAGAATCGGTATCGGCGGTCACGTTTCCCACAAGACATTCGACGGCAGAGCTGTTGATATGGACTGCGATTTCCCAACACACACAGAAGCTTTTGAAAAGCTCGTTGAAGTTCTCACAACAGGCGATGCAGCTGTAATCAAGTCCATGGACGAAATTTCCGCAGTTGGTCACAGAATCGTGCAGGGTGCTGAAATTTTCGACAAGACAACTCTCGTAACTGACGAAGTTATCCAGCAGATTGATGACCTCCAGGACCTTGCTCCTGTACATAACCACCCACACGCACTTGCTCTCTGGGCTTGTAAGAAGGTTCTTCCTGAGAACGTTCCTCAGGTTGTTGTGTTCGATACAGCATTCCACCAGACAATGCCTCCTAAGGCTTATATGTTCGGCCTTCCTTATGAGGACTACGAAAAGTACCACGTAAGAAAGTATGGCTTCCACGGTACTTCCCACAGATTTGTTTCCGCAGCACTTGCAGAAGCAATGGGCAAGGATATCAAGGACCTCAAGATAGTTTCCTGTCACCTCGGCAACGGTTCTTCCATCACAGCTGTTGACGGCGGTAAGTCTGTTGATACATCTATGGGCTTCACACCACTCGACGGTGTTGTAATGGGTACAAGAACAGGCTGTGTTGACCCATCTGCTGTAACATTCGTTGCTGAAAAGCACGGCTTTACAACAAAGGAAATGAGCGACTATATGAATAAGAAGTCCGGCTTCCTCGGCGTTTCCGGTATCTCCTCCGATAACAGAGATATCTCCACTGCTGCTGCTGAAGGCAATGACAGAGCTCAGCTCGTTACAGATATGCTTGTATACGAAATCAAGAAGTACATCGGCGGTTATGCTGCTGCAATGAACGGTCTTGACGCTGTTCTCTTCACAGGCGGTATCGGCGAAAACGCTTCTGAAGTTCGTGAAGCAGTTTGTGCAGATATGGACTTCTTCGGTATCAAGATTGACAACGAGCTCAACGCTACAATCCACGGCAAGCTCACAAAGCTTTCCACACCTGACTCCAAGGTTGAGGTTTGGGTTGTTCCAACAAACGAAGAGCTTCTTATCGCAAGAGATACACTCGCACTCATCTCCAAGTAATCATAAGTTTTGTAAAGCCGTTTCTGATTTGTTTCAGAAACGGCTTTTTTCATCGGAGGTAATGTATGGAATTATGGGACTTGTATGACGAAAACAGAAATCCAATCGGCAGGGAACACATCCGTGGTAATGAAATCCCAGACGGTTGTTACCACCTTGTTGTTCACGTCTGGATACGCAACAGCAAAGGAGAGTATCTCATTTCACAGCGTTCAGCAAACCGTCCTACCTTTCCGCTTATGTGGGAAACAGTCGGCGGCTCGGTGCTGAAAGGTGAAACAAGCCTGCAAGGTGCAATCCGTGAGGTGAAGGAAGAGGTCGGAGTTGATATAATCGGCACGGAAAACAACCTTGTTTTCTCACAGGTGCGTAAGCAGATTAACGGTAAGAAATTTAATGACATTCTTGATGTGTGGCTGTTTGAATATAACGGTGAGGTTCAGCTTGACAATGCCACAACTGACGAGGTTGAACACACAAAATGGCTTACCGTTGCCGAAATAAATGAGCTTTACGAAACAGGTCAGCTTGTGTCAACGCTGGGATACTTCTTTGATAAGATAGGAGGGTAATATGAGTAATCAGAACATTTTCGATAACGAAACTTTTTTCAATGGCTATAAGGAATTGCGTGCAAAAGAT
Source organism: Oscillospiraceae bacterium (assembly GCA_018110825.1). Lineage (GTDB taxonomy): Bacteria > Bacillota > Clostridia > Oscillospirales > Ruminococcaceae > RGIG8773. The sequence goes on along the minus strand of JAGBCL010000100.1, from coordinate 66,045 downwards.
ATATGCTTAAATGACCTTTTGGAGCAGCCTGCAATGGCTGAAATGCTCCCTGACCTGACAGGAAAGACCGTTCTCGACTTAGGCTGCGGCTGCGGAAAGAATTGCATTGATTTTGTACAGCACGGAGCGTGTAAAGTTATAGGACTTGACATATCTGAGAAAATGCTTGAAGTTGCACAAAAAGAAGCAACGCACGAAAATATCGAGTATATCCGTATGAGTATGACAGAAATCAGTAAGCTTAATGTAAAGTTTGATTTGGTGTACAGTTCTTTAGCTTTACACTATATCAAAGACTTCGGCGCACTTATGACCGATATATGTAACCTGCTTAACGTCAACGGAACACTCCTTTTCTCACAGGAACACCCCATTATTACCGCAACAATCGACGAAAGCAACGCCCACTTTAATTATGACGAAAACGGTCAGCGTGTTTCCTATACCTTTTCCGATTATAACAGGGCAGGCAAGCGCGAAAAGAATTGGTTTGTTGACGGTGTTATAAAATATCACCGCCCTATGGGACAGCTTCTCACCGAAATCATCAGCAGCGGGCTTACTCTGAAAGAAATCGTTGAGCCGACACCAAAGCCGTGGGCGATAGAAAAACTACCAACAATTGTCAAGGAGTACATAAAACCGAATTTCCTTATTGTCAAAGCTGTAAAAGAGTAGTTGCAATAGATAAAAAAATCTGATATAATATCATTTGAAACTATTTTTAAGGAGTAAAACTATGACACAGGAAAAAATCAATAGAATAAACGAGCTTGCAAGAAAATCCCGTACCCCAGAGGGTCTGACTGAGGAGGAAAAGGCTGAGCAGGCTCAGCTTCGTCAGGAGTACCGTGACGGCATCAAGGCTAACCTTACAGGTCAGCTTCAGAATATCGAATTCGTTGACAAAAAATAAGGAGTACCGAAATGCTTGATTTTGACATCTCAACCCTGCCTACACCCTGCTACGTAACGGACGAGCGTCTGCTGGTGAAAAACCTCGGAATTCTCAAATCCGTGCAGGACAGAATAGGCTGTAAAATTCTTCTCGCGCAGAAAGCTTTTTCAATGTACAGCACCTATCCGCTTATCAGCAAGTACCTTTCAGGCACAACCGCCAGCGGTCTTTTTGAAGCAAAGCTTGGCAAGGAAGAAATGCCCGATGGCGAAACCCACGTCTACGCACCTGCCTACAGCAAAAAGGACTTCGCCGAAATCGTAACTGTTGCTGACCATATCGTGTTCAACAGCTTTGCACAGTACGAAAAATACTATCCGACCGTGCAGAATAGCGGACGCAAAATCGAAGTGGGAATCCGTATCAACCCTGAGTATTCCGAAATCGAAACGGATATATATAACCCCTGCTTCAAAAATTCACGTTTAGGAACAATTCTCGCTGAGTTCCCGGAAACACTTCCCGAGGGAATAAGTGGACTTCATTTCCATACAATGTGCGAGCAGGGCGCAGACGTCCTTGAACGTACAATTGCCGTTGTGGAAGAAAAATTCGGTAAGTACCTCTACAACCTTAAATGGCTCAATTTCGGCGGTGGACACCACATTACCCGTGACGATTACGACGTGGAAAAGCTGGTGCAGATTGTTGACAGCGTGCAGAAAAAATACGATATTCAGGTGTACCTCGAACCAGGTGAAGCCGTTGCACTTAACGCAGGCTACCTTGTAACCGAAGTCCTCGACACGCTGAAAAATGGAATGAATTTAGCAATCCTCGACACTTCAGCAGCCTGCCACATGCCTGACGTGCTGGAAATGCCGTATCGTCCAAATATTATCGGCGCAGGTATGCCCGACGAGAAGCCGTATACCTACCGTTTCGGAGGACCAACCTGTCTCGCTGGCGATATTATCGGCGACTATTCCTTTGACAAGCCGCTGAAAGCAGGGGACAGACTCGTTTTCTGCGATATGGCGATTTATTCAATGGTCAAGAACAACACCTTCAACGGTATGCCGCTTCCTGCAATAGTGCTTCATACTCTTGACGGCGAAAATATAATTGTCAAGCAGTTCGGGTATGAGGATTTTAAGGAAAGACTGTGATTAAAATGCCTATAAATAAAAGTGAACTAATAAGTGAAATAGCACCATTATTGAAAAACTTAGGATATAAAAAAAGAAATAATACATGGGTTTTGTACTTAAAAGACTTGGATGTAGTGTTTAATGTACAAGGTTCTCAATTTGACACAGAAATGTATTATATAAATTTAGGAATTTATATACATGAACTTGGTGAAAAGAAAAATCCATCTATCAGCAGTTGTCAGATTGTTGAACGTGTTAATCAAGAGTTTAATAATGTAAATTTGATTATTAATGTTATTAATAAATGGATTGAATGGTATGGTGATTTGAATTTATTGCGTTCAAAAGCACTTGAAAACAAGTTGCCCAAATGTACACATAAAAATGTATATGGGTATCTGTTATATAAATCATTTTGAAATGAAGAGGTAAAAATTAATGTCAGACTTTTCAGTAAACGAGATGCTTGAAATGCAGAGAAAGCTACAAGAGAAGTACAAGGATAAATGGGAGAAAATCTGCCCCGAAACTGGCAAAAACAAGCTGCTGTGGATGATTGGCGAAATCGGTGAGGTTATCGACATTGTCAAGCAAAACGGCGGCACAAAGTCTTGTGAGGATGAGAAAATTCGTGCTCACCTTGTTGAAGAAATGGCAGACGTGTTGATGTACTATAATGATGTTTTACTTTGCTATGGAATAACTGCTGATGAGCTGAAACAAGCATATACCGAAAAATTTGAGCGTAATATGAAACGATGGTAAAAGCACACCCCTAAAAGAAATTCAATTCTTTTAGGGGTTTTTTACTTTGCATTCTTATGAGAAATCATAATATGGCACGGTGCAAAAATAACCGCAGAAGCAATCAGCAACATAGACCTGCACATTATTCCGCTGAACAGAAATATAACCGACGGAATAATTGAAAGTGACAATGCCCTGAATATATTGTTTTTCCTGAAACAAACACCCCATATTGCACAATAAATCAGCACAAGTATTGCATTTACAATCAGATAAACAGCAAATGCTTCATCTGACCACCAACCAAACCAGGTGCCAGGAATGTTGATTATCATAAATCCGAAACAGCCGAAACGTCCGATTTGTTCAAGAATTTCAACAGCCTTATTATTCCATTTGTTTTCAAAACCGTCCTTGCATTTTATCGCAAAAACAATATTCGGTATCATAATAATGATAATGAAAACCAGCCCGAAAATATTGAACCATTCCAAGTTAACATCTCCTATAAGTTAAGCGGCTTCTGAAAATCAAAAGCCGCTGTAATTTTATCTGTCAGAAAGTGACTTGTAATCCTTGTGCGGCTGTACGCTTCTGTAAGCAGGACGAATAATCTTGCCCGTGTTGAGAAGCTCCTCAATTCTGTGAGCAGACCAGCCGGCAATTCTTGCAATCGCAAAAATCGGAGTGTAAAGCTCAGGCGGAAGCTTCAGCATGCTGTAAGCAAAACCGCTGTAGAAGTCAATGTTTGCCGAAACACCCTTGTAAATGCGTCTTTCCTTTGCAATAACCTCAGGAGCAAGCTTTTCAATCTTCTTGTAAAGAGCGTATTCCTTTTCCATATGCTTTTCTTCGGAAAGACTCTTGACAGCCTTTTTGAGTACCAACGCTCTCGGGTCGGAAACAGAGTAAACAGCGTGACCCATACCATAGATAAGACCTGACTTGTCAAAAGCTTCCTTACGGAGCAGCTTTGTGAGATAGTCACGGATAGCGTCCTCATCCTCCCAGTCAGAAAGCTTGTTTTTCATATCCTCAAACATCATAGTAACCTTGATGTTTGCACCGCCATGCTTAGGTCCCTTCAGGGAAGCAAGCGCAGCAGCAATTGCTGAGTAAGTGTCTGTACCCGAAGAAGTAACAACGTGAGTTGTAAAAGTAGAGTTGTTACCGCCGCCGTGTTCAGCGTGAAGTACAAGCGCAAGGTCAAGAATACTTGCTTCAAGCGGTGTAAATGAGCTGTCCGGACGAAGCATATGCAGAATATTTTCCGCAGTTGAATATTCTGGAACAGGCTGATGAATGAAGAAGCTGTCACCGTCGTGATAATAGGATTTAGCCTGATAGCTGTAAACCGCAATAAGAGGGAACAGCGCAATCAGTTCAAGAGACTGACGAAGAACGTTCGGAATAGAAGTGTCGTTTGGCATATCATCATAGGAATAAAGTGTCAGCACACCTCTTGCAATACCGTTCATAATGTCATTGCTTGGTGACTTCATGATAATATCACGGACAAATGTTGTAGGCAGCTGTCTGTAATCAGCAAGCAGCTTATTGAATTTTTTCAAATCAGATGTATCAGGAAGCTCTCCGAAAAGCAGAAGATATGTGATTTCCTCAAATCCGAAGCGTTTATCCTGAGTAAAGCCTGCAACAAGGTCATTGATGTTGTAGCCTCTGTAGTAAAGCTCACCCTCACAAGGAACGGACTCGCCATCTATTGTTTTGGAAGAAATAATTTCCGAAATTTCAGTAAGTCCCGCAAGTACGCCTTTACCGTTAATATCTCTCAATCCTCGTTTTACATCGTATCTGGTGTAAAGCTCAGGGTCAATGCGGTCATTTTTGCTGCAAAGCGAAGCAAGGTCTACAATATCCTGTGTAACCTTTGAAAAATTATATCCTGAACCCATTCGCAATCCGTCCTTTCCTTAAAAAATAAAATATTATTCAATTAATTATATCATATTTTTAATATAAAATCAAGTTAAAATTTTCATATTTGTGATTTGTTAACTTTAATGCAAAGTTTTTGCGTAAAAACTATTGTAATTCACGGTAATTTATAATATAATAAATGTGTATATACCAATGAATTTCGTTGTTTTACGATAAATTTCCCCATATTTTCAGTAAAGGGTGATACTATGGCAAACGAAGAAAAAACATCTGTTGAAGCAACAGAAGAAAAGACAGCCAAAAAGAAAAACACATCTAAAAAGACCACTTCCAAAAAAGCTCCCGCTAAAAAGAAGGAGCCTAAAGTGCTCCGACCTCAGGAGGAAAGCGAAATCTTTGCACTTGATATCGGTACGCGTACAGTTGTCGGTATAATTGGTCACATGTCTGAAAATACTTTCTGTATCGATTACGCAATTTCCGTGCCGCACAAACAGCGTGCGATGATTGACGGTCAGATTGAAGATATTCCTGTTGTTGCTGATGTAGCAAGGCAGGTCAAGGATAAGCTTGAAGCAAAATCAGGTATTAAGCTTTCCCGTGTTGCAATCGCTGCCGCAGGTCGTGCGCTGAAAACACACAGCACAGAAATGTCTTTTGATATCAAGGATAAAGAGGTTATTACTCAGGACGATGTAAAAGCCTTTGAACTTGAAACCGCACTTAAAGCACAGGACGAACTTGATGCCGAAACAACCGATATGAATGGTTCATTCTATTGTGTTGGTCATACAGTAATCCAGTATCTCCTTGACGATTACAAAATCAAATCCCTCGTTGGACATAAGGGAAGAAAGGTTACCGTTGAGCTTATTGCCGCATTTCTCCCAAGTCCCGTTGTAGAAAGCCTCTATGCAGTAATGGACATGAATGGTTTGCAGGTAGCAAGCCTTACTCTCGAACCAATTGCCGCAATGAATATCATAATTCCGCCTGAAATCCGACTTATCAATGTCGCTCTTGTCGATATTGGTGCAGGTACTTCGGATATTGCCATCGCCCAGAACGGCAGTATTGTTGCATATGCAATGTCAACCGTGGCAGGCGATGAAATTACCGAGGAGATAATCAGAAAATATATTGTTGATTTTGCTACAGCCGAGGAAATGAAGCTCAGCAGCTATCAGGAGCAAATCACATATAAGGACATTCTCGGCTTTGACCATACAGTTGAAACAGGTGAGTTCTTTGCAAGCCTTTTCCCCGCAGTTGACTCACTTGCTGACGATATCGCCAAGAATATCGTCAAGGCAAACGGACAAGCACCTGCCGCAGTATTCCTTGTAGGCGGCGGAAGTCTTATTCCTGACCTTGCAAAGCAGGTTGCAGAAAAGCTTGAAATTCCTGAAAACCGTGTCGCAGTCGGCGGTAAGCAGGCTATGAAGAACGTTTCCTTCGGCAGAACAAAAATCACAGGACCTGAATACGTTACCCCAATCGGTATCGGCGTAACAGCTACACATAATCAGGGCTACGACTTCTCCGTTGTAACCGTAAACGATAAGAAAATCCGTATCTTCGATACAAGAGCAGTACGTGTCCTTGATTTGCTTTCAACAGCAGGTTATAAGTCCAACCAGATTATCGGACGCTCGGGACGTAACCTCACATTCACCCTTAACGGCGAAAAACAGCTTCTCAAGGGCGAGCCTGCAACCCTTGCAGAAATCACCCTCAACGGTGTACCTGCAACCCTCGAAACAACCGTCAAGCAGGGCGATACTCTCGTGTTCAAGCCTGCTAAAAGCGGTAATAATGCAGAGGTTAAGGTTTCCGATATCGCAGGCGAGGTTTCCGCAAGAAAGGTATTTATCGACAGCGTAGAGTACCCATTTGGTGTTATCGCACGCGTAAACGGCAAGCAGATTACAGGCGATTATCAAATTCAGAACTCCGACAATATCTCAATTACCGAAATCGAAACTCTCGGTGATTTGATGCAGACATTTACCTTTGACGCTTCAACATTGAGCTACTATAAGGCAGGTAAGCTTCTTTCCGTTGACTATTATCTCCACGACGACGACGATATCGTTACCGCTGATAAGGTGTTCAACCCCGAAGCAAGAGAGGGCAGACTCGCTAAGGCAATCGCCGACAGCAACGCACCATCACCCGACATTCTTCCTGTCCTTTCCGAAGCAATCGAAACAACCGTTGCCCCAGAGCCTGAACAGCCGACAGAGGAAGAACAGCCAACAGCTCCCCGTGACTGTCAGCTTATCCTCAACGGCAGAAGCGTAACACTTCCACCACGTCCCAACAACCAGCCGCACGAATTCATCGAGCTTATGGCAATTGCAGATATCGACCTTGATAACCCACCGCCAAGCGGTGATATGATTCTTACCGTAAACGGCAAGAACGTAAGCTTTATGGACAGAATTACAGACGGCGATATCGCTGTTATCAGATGGGCGGATAAATAAAAACATCCCCGAAAAGAACTAAAATTCTTTTCGGGGATTACTATTTTAAAGTGTAAGCTGGTCAGGGTCTTCAAGGTCCTTCGCAAGACTTCCCGCCGCAGGAATATTCTTTGCAATAAATTTCTTTACACTCTCAGCCATTTCCTCCGTAACAATGTACGCATTATCAACCAGAGTCTTTGCCTTGAGCGTCATAACCTGAACGCCGATTGTGTCACGGGCAGATTTCGGCAGAATCATTCCCGTGTTGAACACAATAGCCCTGCCGTTTGTGGAACGGAGCATAATGTCCGTGTTGTCAGACACAAGGAACATCTTCACAAGCTTGGACTTCGCCGTGTAAGCGTTGGCAAGCTTCTTTCTGTTGGTCTTTGTTTCGTAAGCGTTAAGGGGCACCTTTGCAACCTTACCATTCTCGAATACCATAATCAGATGACCGCTGTAGTCAATCGTTGAAATCATCGAAATCACGTTTTCGTAATCGTCAAAGCCAAGCTTAACAGGAATAAAGTCACCCAGCTCGGAAGCCTTCGTGTCCTTGAATGCGCTTGCCTTCGTCTTGTAAACCTGACACTTGTCCGAGAAGAACAGCAGCTCAGTCTTGTTTGTTCCCTCAATAGCCGTCATCATCATATCGCCGTCTTTAAGCTTCTGTTCACTTGCCATACGGAGCGACTGCATAGTGATTTTCTTGAAGTAGCCGCCCTGTGTAAGGAACAGGTTGACAGGGTAGTCAGGTGTATCGTCCTCAATATCAACCTCGTCCTCGTCATTTTCGTAGTAGAACATAGTCTTTCTCGGCTGCTGATATTTCTTGATAACTTCCTTGAGTTCCTCAACAATAATATTCTTGATTTTCTTGTCGTCCTTGAGGATGCCCTCCATCTCAGCAATATCCTTTTCAAGTCCCTCAATGTCAGCTGTACGCTTGAGAATGTACTCCTTGTTGAGATGACGGAGCTTGATTTCAGCAACGTATTCAGCCTGAACCTCGTCAATACCGAAGCCAATCATAAGGTTTGGTACAACTTCAACTTCTTCCTCTGTCTCACGGACAATCCTGATAGCCTTGTCAATGTCAAGCAGAATTTTCTGCAAGCCCTTCAGCAGGTGCAGCTTATCCTTTTTCTTGGTAAGCTCGTGATATGTCCTTCTCTTGATGCATTCTCTGCGGAAAGCAATCCATTCATCAAGAATTTCATAAACACCCATAACCTTAGGTGAACCGCTTATGAGAATATTGAAGTTGCAGGAGTAATTATCCTGAAGCGGAGTCATCTTGAACAGCTTCTTCATCAGCTTGTCAGGGTCAACACCACGCTTGATGTCAATTGCCAGCTTCAGACCGTTGATGTCTGTTTCGTCACGGATGTAGGAAATCTCACGGATTTTACCCGCCTTGATAAGCTCGATAATCTTGTCCATAATTGCCTCAACCGTAGTCGTAGGCGGAATTTGAACAACCTCAATGCAGTTTGATTCCTTGTCAAACTGATAGCGTGAGCGCACCTTTACAGAGCCGCGACCCGTGCGGTAAATCTTCTCCAGCTCGTCCTCATCGTAAAGCATAAAACCGCCGCCGGAAAAGTCAGGTCCCTTCAGAGTTGTGAGAATATTATGCTCAGGATTACGGATAAGTGCAATTGTAGTTTCGCAGATTTCCGCAAGGTTGAACGAACAAACCGCACTTGCCATAGAAACCGCAATACCCACGTTTGAGTTTACCAGTACCGACGGGAAAGTCGCAGGCAGGAGAGTAGGTTCAACAGTTTCATTGTCGTAGTTAGGCACGAAATCAACCGTGTCCTTGTCAATATCACGGAAAAGCTCATTGCAGATAGGGTCAAGCTTAGCCTCCGTGTATCGTGAAGCAGCGTAAGCCATATCACGGGAGTATGCCTTACCAAAGTTACCCTTGCTGTCAACATAAGGGTGAAGCAGAGCCTCGTTGCCGCGAGCAAGACGTACCATAGTCTCGTAAATAGCAGCGTCACCGTGAGGGTTGAGCTTCATTGTCTGACCAACAATGTTAGCCGACTTTGTCTTAGGACCTGTAAGAAGTCCCATCTTGTACATCGTGTAAAGAAGCTTTCTGTGTGAAGGCTTGAAGCCGTCAATCTCAGGCAGCGCACGGGAAACAATTACACTCATAGCATAAGGCATATAGTTCTTTTCAAGCGTATCAGTAATCTGTTCCTCTGCAACAATACCGCTGCCTGCAATATATGCATTAGGAATAGCTTTTTTTACAGATTTATCTTCAGTTTTCTTGCTTTTTCTTGCCAAAACAAGTCCTCCTTAAATTTTGTAAATCAGCTTATGTCAGCCAGTTCAAGATATTGATTGCCGTACTGTGCAATGTAATCCTTACGTCCCTGAAGATTGTCACCAAGGAGCAGGTCAAACATATTTGCAGTAGCCTCAATATCAGTCGGAGTAACCTTGATAAGACGTCTTGTGTCAGGATTCATAGTAGTCAGCGACATCATCTCAGGTTCGTTTTCACCAAGACCTTTTGAACGGTCAATCTTGTATTTCTGTCCCTTAATCATTTCAAGGATTTCAGTCTTTTCCTGTTCGTTGTACGCAAAATAAGTCTTGTCCTTCGTGTTGATTTCGAACAGGGGAGTTTCCGCAATGTAAACATACCCCTCGTTGATAAGTGTCGGAGTAAGTCTGTAAAGCATCGTCAGAATAAGAGTTCTGATCTGGAATCCGTCAACGTCAGCATCAGTCGCAATAATAACTTTATTCCAGCGAAGATTGTCAAGATTAAAGTTGGAAAGCTCCTTGTTAGCCTTTGAAGTAACCTCAACACCGCAGCCAAGTACCTTGATAATATCAGTGATAATATCGTTTTTGAAAATCTTTGCGTAATCAGCCTTCAAGCAGTTGAGAATTTTACCTCTTACAGGAATAATAGCCTGAAATTCAGCATCACGGGCAGTCTTACAAGCACCAAGCGCCGAGTCACCCTCCACGATGTAGATTTCACGTCTTGCCAAATCTTTGGTACGGCAGTCAACAAACTTCTGCACCATATTTGCAAGGTCAATCTTCTGTGTAAGTGTCTTTTGCAGGTTTACTCTTGTCTTTTCAGCAGTTTCACGGCTTCGCTTGTTTACAAGTACCTGTTCAGCAATCTTTGTTGCAAAATCAGGATTTTCAATAAAGAAAACTTCAAGCTGATGCTTGAGGAAATCCGTCATCGCATCCTGAATGAACTTGTTTGTAATAGCCTTTTTGGTCTGATTTGCATAAGAGGTGAGAGTAGAGAATGAGGACGAAATCAGTACCAGACAATCCTGAATATCCTCCCACTTGATAGACTTCTCACCCTTGTTGTACTTGTTGTTATTTTTCAGATAACCGTCAATGGCAGACAGAAATGCCTTGCTTACAGCCTTGTCAGGTGAACCGCCGTGCTCAAGAAAGCTGGAGTTGTGGTAATATTCCAGCAAAGCCGCCTTGTTGGAGAAAGCAAAAGTAACCGAAAGCTTGACCTTGTATTCAGGCTTGTCCTCACGGTCACGACCCTTTCTGTCGCACTGCCAGTACTGTGGCGGAGTAAGGTATTCCTCTCCGATAATCTCGTTGATGTAGTCGGAAATACCGTTTTCGTATAAATAAGTTGTCTCCTCAAACTTTCCGTCAGTAGTCTGATAACGGAATACAAACGAAACATTCGGATTGACAATAGCCTGCTTCTTGAGTACATTTTCAAAGTATTCACGACTTACATTGATATCTGTGAAAACTTCAAGGTCAGGACGCCACTTGGTCTTTGTACCTGTCTTTTTGCGGTTTGTTTCTTCTTTTTTCAAGCCGCCTATGTTTTCACCCTTTTCAAAGTGCAGGTTGTACTTGTAACCGTCACGGTGAATTTCAACGTCCATATATTCAGAGGAATACTGAGTAGCACACGCACCAAGACCATTCAGACCAAGTGAGTATTCATAGTCACCGCTGGCATTGTTCTGATACTTGCCGCCTGCATACAATTCGCAGTAAACAAGCTCCCAGTTGTAGCACTGTTCAGTGTTGTTGTAGTCAACAGGACAGCCACGTCCGAAGTCCTCAACTTCAATGGACTTGTCCTGATAGAAGGTAACAATAATCTTGTCACCGTGACCATCACGTGCCTCGTCAATTGAGTTGGAAATAATCTCAAAAATCGAGTGTTCACAACCCTCAATACTGTCCGAGCCGAAAATTACCGCAGGACGAAGTCTTACTCTGTCCGCACCTTTAAGCTTGGTAATACTGTCATTTCCGTAGTTCTTTGTTTTTTTACCCGCCAATTTCAATCTGCCTTTCTGTTAAGATTTTACAGTTATATTCATAGCAAGTTTTGCCTTTGTAATATGTGTTTCTGTGCCGTCAGAATTAATTTTGATTATGTGTCGTCCGTTGGAAATTATAACATCCTTATCGCAAAGAGTGTAATCAAGTACACCCTTCTTGATAATTTCCTCACTTCCGTCAGCAAGTCGCTTGATAAGCATACGGCTTGCCGGCATAATACCCGACATTTTGTCACCGTTTTCCTCATTTATCTTGTCCAGCTTTTCAGCATTGATAACATTTCCTTCAATAATCAAATCCTTTTCGGAACGATGCTTTGACTTTGCACCATTTGCCGTACCTCCGCTTTTGAGAGACTCACCGCCGAAAAGAATGGAAAATACGTTGAGAAAACCGAAAATACTCTTTATAATTCGAACAGGGAAGAGGAGTACGTCCTTGAAAGTAATTCCGCTTTCAGGCTTTTCACCGCCGTAAGGCTGACGTATGTAATAGAGCACACCGTTCTTGTCTTCCTGCGGATGCAGATAATCATAAGCCTCATCAGCAACAATCTCCGACATCGAAGAATTGTCAAGATTCAGATAAGCAACCGAACGTGGACCCGTAGCCGCAACAGCACCATACTGATTTCTTGCGTAGCCCGCTGTAGAAAAGTAAATACCGTTTTTCTTAGCCGCCCAGCTTGGATTTTCTTCAATGGTATCGCCGTCAGTGTATTCATTGTAACGCCCCTTAATGTCCATTACGCCAATATGAAGCGAGTTGGTGTTTGCACCCATACTTACAGCAAGCTGGTCACCCTTGCAGTCAAATGAACCGAAAACAAACTCATTTGAAGCACGAACAAGTCCCTCGCTGTCATCGGACGGGTCAAAGCTTCTGTGGTAAACGCTTCCCACACCCTCAAGATTTACACCGTAAACAAGTTCATCGCCGCAGATGCCAAGCCCCGTAATCTGTACAGGAAGCAAATCAGCATCAACCATTTCGGTATTCATTCCCATAAATGCCGCACCGCTTCCGCTGGTTTTCCATTCTTTTTTCTGCTGAATGCTTCGTATGGTTTCTCTGTATTTTGTAATCTTACCGCAAGGAATTTCGGTAAGCAGCTTTTCTTCTTCATCATAGCTGAAAATCTTGTTGTCAGCCGAATAAATAATTGTCAATTAAATCAAGTCCTTTACGCTTTGAATGATACTGCAACCCAGTCGTTTGACTCACGTTGTTCAACAAGTGTGTAACCCTTAGCCTTAACAGCGTCAATTACCTCGTGGCAACGCTCTGAAATAATTCCCGAAAGAATGAGAGTGCCGCCCTTTTTCACAAACTTCTCAAACAGCGGACTCATTGCAATAAGTACGTCAGCAACAATATTTGCCGCAATAACATCATATCCGCCGCCGATTTTTTCAACCAGTTCATTGTCATCAATAACATTTCCGCAGTACGCAGTGTACTTCTCAGCAGCGATGTTGTTCTTCTCAGCATTTTCCTTAGCAATCTTAACGCTGTTCTGGTCAATGTCAACCGCCGTAACTTCCTCTGCACCAAGCAGAATTGAAGCAATCGAAAGAATACCGCTTCCACAGCCAAGGTCAAGAAGCCTGTCACCCTTGTTGAGATTTTTCTCAATCAGTTCAAGACAAAGCTGAGTAGTGTTGTGCTGTCCCGTGCCAAAGCTTGAAGCAGGGTCAATTTCAAGAATAATGCGGTCATCAGTCTTGTTGTATTCCTCCCAGGACGGCTTGATAACAAGCTTGTCACCAACAGTAAGGGGCTTGAAATACTGTTTCCAGTTGTTAGCCCAGTCCTCCTCGCGAACGTTTGCAAGCTCAACAGCAAGTCTTCCGAAAGCCTTGTCCTCATCACGTCCACCAAGCGCAACCATCTCTGAACGAATAGCCGCAAGCATATCCACACCCTGCGAGTTGTCAGGCAGATAAACCGTAACGCAGGTCTCGCAGTCCTTCAAATTCATAAGGTCATCATCAATGTAATCCCAGTTGCCCGTCTTGTCATTGAGAAATTCCTCAAAATCTTTAGCATCCTTGATAACAAAGCCCGTAACACCAATTCTAAGCAAGCAGCCGCAAACAGGGTCAATACCTTCAGTAGTTGTGTAAATGTTTACTTCAGTCCAGTTCATATAAAAAATCCTTTCAAGATATTGATTTAAAAACATACATATTAATTGTACACCATTTTATAACAACTTTCAAGCATTAAAGGGAATTTTGTGCAAAAATCCCTGCGAATTTTGTTCCCCAAAAACTGATACAGCCTGTAGCTGTTGATTGTGCCAAATATTGACATAATATTGCAAATATGCTATAATTGCCATAAAGGAGGAATGTGCGGTGAAAAAAGCTTTAGTCGTAATAATTTTTGCGGTAACTATGCTTGTGCTGTCCTCTTGTTCAACAAGTAAAAATGGCTCGGAAACCTTTACGCTTTCTCAAACAGCAAACGGCTCCAGCGGAAGCTATTGGGAGTATACCCTCAGCACCGACAATGTAATAAAAGAAATCGACTACTACGAAACCTCAATAATCGGACCGGGATACAGACAATACTGGACATTTGAGATAACAGGCGAGGGAGAAGTTACAATAAACTGGCTTGCCTATGAGGGGGATACCTATACTGAAAAGTATTCCTATAGCGTGACGTATTACTTTGATGAGAACGGAAACAGGGAGATAATTGAGTAATAAAATGGGTAAAAAATTTTTGGAAAATAAACCGATACGCTTTTGGATAAGAGATGAAATTGAAGAAATCATCAAAACTGAAAATATAGACAGAACTCGATTTTATGAGTTTTCTAAGCTTGCTTATGAGGATATAATAAAAAAGTTTTATTATACTTTTTCAGACAGAAAGAATTATTCTCCATCACAAATAAAGCTTGAATATAATTTAATGCATTTTCGTTCCGAATTGAAAAGTGAAATTATTGATTGTTTTTTCAGAACATATAATTGGACAGAATATTTGACGACAATAAAAAATGTTATCCCATATTCAACTCAAAAGGTATTTTTGATACTATGCGAAGGATGGGTATATGAAGGTTGTATAGATGAAATCTTTACAGTTTTGAATGAAGTGGGATGTATTAAAGATTTTTACATAGTTTCAGATAAATTCGACTGGTTTATTGCTGTAACTGATATGGAGGATAATGCAATTTTTTATAAAAGATAAATGAGTACAAATAACCCTGAAGGACAGCCTTCACGGGTTATTTGTATAGTAAAAAGAGGTACTGAATTTCAGTACCTCTTAATAATATCATATTACTTGATTTCGCCCATCTTGTTCTTGTAATCATCCTTAAGACGCTGAAGAACAACAGAGTCATCCTTACGCTTCTGCTTAGCAGTTTCCTGAATCTGTCTTGTTTCCTCAATACCGTCAACGATAATCTGCCAGGTCTTTTCAAGAGTTTCAATCTGAATGGAGCTGCCTGTAGCCATCTGAGTAGTGAGCTTAGTCTGAGCAACAGTGTTCTGTGCATTCTTGAGGAGAAGCTCGTTGGTCTTTTCGTCAAGAGCCTGCATAGCCTCAGCCTGAACACGCTGTCTCTTGAGCATGATAGCCTGAGCAAGAGCCTGCTTGAATACTGGCATTGTGATGATGAATGCAGAGTTGATCTTTCTGATAAGGTTAAGGTTGGAGAACTGCATAGCCTTGAGCATAGGAACAGTCTGCATAGCAACGTTTTCAGCAATCTTGAGGTCCATTACACGCTGCTCGAATACCTGTCTTGTCTGTTCAAGAGTCTGAAGGTCCATAGCAACAGCACCTGAATCAGGGTTAGCTTCAAGCTTTGCACGGTAATCAGTAATATACTGGTCAAGCTCTACGCAAGCCTGTTCACCAGCCATAATGTAAAGGAGAAGTTCCTTGTAGTAGTTGATGTTAGCGTTGAACATAGTTTCAAGCTTAACGTTGGAAGCTTCAATTTCCTTTTCGTATTCACGGAGCTGAATGTAAATTTTGTCAACATCTTCGCCCATAGTGTGATACTTAGCAAGAAGCTTGTCAAGCTGCTTTCTGAGGTTAGCGAAAAGACCTTTCTTTTCTTCAGTAAGTTCCTTAGCATCGAACTTTTCCATAATAGCGGAAAGGTGCTGGAGAAGCTCACCTGAATCATTAATCTGATCCATGTTCATAGAGTTGAGAACCTGGTCGGAAGCCTTGGAAATTTCCATAGCAACCTCGTTACCGAACTTAACAATGGAGTTTACATCATTGATGTTGATTGAACTTACAAGCTTTTCAACTTCTTCGTTCTTTACAAGTTCCTGCTTGAGATTTTCAGTTGTGTCAACCATAGAAAATTCCTGTGCTTCTTCAACTTTGACATTAAGAGTTTTTTCCTCAGTTGCTGTAACAACAACCTCTTCTGCAGCTGCTTCTGTGGATGGGGTAAATTTAAGTGCCATTTGTTATCGTCCTTTCTTAAATAATTTACTGAAAAATCCGCCCTCTCCCTTAGGTTCGGGAATTGAATCAGGGATTTTAAAACGTGGGATGTGCGCATTATAAACAAACTCATTAAGAGTATGAGTTTCAAACGCCATTTCACTGACAAAGGTTTCAATGTTTCTGTAACCTGTCGGTGTATAAATGAGGATATCTATACCGAGCAGATTGTAGAGAACAAGCTGAATACATTCAACCTTGCTGAAAGTGTCCTCAATAACATCAATGATAATCAGCTTAGGAATATCCTTTGTGAAATCGTATTTCTGCAGCAGCTTCAGAACTTCGCGGTCAAGATTGGTTCCTACATAAAGAACCATTGGCATAAGTTCAGATGGGTCAAGTTTCAGGAAGCCACTGTCAACAGCTTCCTGCAGCTTGTTGAAGATAAGAAGCTGTAAGCTGTCAGAAAGGTAATTATACTTGTTCAAAGGAGAAGCTTTCAGCTGTTCTATGAATATCTGTTCTCCATTATAGTACGGTTTATACACGCCAAGCTGACTTTCCGCATATTTTTTGTAGCTTGGAGATTTGATGATAATTCTGGAATTAGGGGAGAGCTGCCATTTGATATTTTCCCAGTAATCATTTATATCTCCGTCCTTGACACCGCATATCTTAGCAAAAATGTTAGGAACGGTAACCTTTGTTTCAGATGCACCGAAACCTGTGCGGTATTTTGAAGGCTGATGCCAAAGAACATTGATTTCATCATAAGTGGTTTTCAATGTGAGCGACTGCATATCTGAGAACTGGAAGTCACGGAAAATTGAGCTTCCGTTATAAAGCAGCTGGTCGAGTTCTTTTGAAGCATTGTAAGCAACAGTAGCAAGCTTGGTTTTAACAAGCTTATCCGGATATGGTGTAACCGGAACAGAACAAGTCTGTTCAAAAATCTGCATGCGCCCCTCGAAATTATTACGTTTTACCGTTGTAAGTACAGAGAGATTTGTGCAAATATAAATTACATCAATACCTATTCTGGACATAAAGTGCAGGAAGTTAACCGTTGCAGGAACAATGTTTCCATAATACATAAGAATCGGAATTTCAAAATGATTCTTTCTGTATGCCTCGGAATTAAGACATCTGTTCAGCCATACAATCAGCGGTTTTGCCATTTCCAGCATTGCCTCACCGCTTAAATTACGGAGCATAACCGGCAGAGTTTCCTTTGCAAGCTTTGTCCTTAACTCATCACCTTCAATGTTAATAAGTCCGCAAAGACCATTCAGCAATGTTTCATTGCTTGATGTGTTTATATCATCAAAAATTGAAAGTTCATCAGGAGTAGGGGATTTGAGTTCGTGTTCAGTATATAGTAATAGCTTTGGACACTTAATCAGATTTTCACGAAGATTATAAAGCATGTTGTGGAAGTTTGCCTGCTCATCTTCTTCTGTAGGTGAACCGATAAGTCCGACAAAATAAACCGGAATAAGCTCCTCAGGCTTGAAGTGATTACCACGCGACATCAGTCTTTCCTCATGTGTCTCAAAAATATCTTTTGTCAGTGTTTCTTCTGTGGTGGTAATCGTCTGAACAAGTTTTGTATTTTCAGTAGAAAAGCCTTCAAAAATCATATATAATAACCTTTCGGAAATAATCAGTATGTAGTAAACATCTATATTATACTATATAACGTATAATATGTCAATATACTTTTATGCATACTTTCCAAGAATCTGAGCAGCATTTCTCAGTACAACAGCTGTTTCTTCAAGGCATTTCTTTACGGAAGCACTGCTTGTATCGTTGCTCATTTCCATAGCATGATTGAGTGCATCACGGCTTACCTCAACCTGAGTCTGATAAAGTGAATCAAGCTGAGCAATAGCATTGTTTTCCATAACCTTATAAGCAGCCTTCAGATCCTTAACAGTCTGATTTCTGATATCATCATAATTCTCAAGAGCTGTGTCAATAACATCAGTCTGACGTTTCTTGCGGAGAATATTTTTAAATGATGACATAGCACCTGAAGGGAAAGCATCGCTGCTTCCTGCCGATGCAGCATTCATAACCGACTTGGAAACAAGCATGTTGAAATCGTTCATTGAACCTTCAACAGAAACATTAGCATCATCGGCAAGTGCATTGATACCGAGCTTCTTGGCAAGTTCTGCACCAAGCTGTGCGATAATCAGGTTAAGCTGCTGCTGATGAATGTCAAGACATTTTCTGTATGCCTCACCAACCTTGTCAACAAGGAAGGAATAGAAGTGCTTGTCGATATCTTCAGGAGAAGTAGTGTTACGGCTTTCAAGTATGTCTTCACGAAGCTTGGAGAAGAAACCATACATCCACTGTTCAGCTTCCTGCTGCATCTCAGTAATGCTGAGAAGAATCTTTGGCTTTTTACTTTCAAGAGCATTTGCAAGTGTAGAGCACTCACGTTCAATACTAAGAGAAATGTCATCAAGTTTTTTTCTGTCCATAGCCATCATTTCGTAAATCATACGGATACGGGCAGCTGTATCTTTAATCATAAGATTAAGCATAGTGAGTACACGCTGTGTACGGATAATATCCTTCTGGAGAATAATTTCACGCTTGAGGGACATCTCAAATTTCAAAAATTCATTCTCGTAGAATTCCTGGAAGCCCTTGATATCAGGACGATTAAGTCCGATTTTGCGTCTGTATTCATCAATACCGCTTACACCGTAAACAAAAGCATTAGGCATAATAGATTCGCAACGTTCACTTACTCGGTTGATAATCTTTTCGATATCCTCCTGAGTGTTCATAGCATCAATCATATTTACAAGAACATACAGCTTGCTGAAGCTGAGAGGACGGATATGGCTTGCAAGGAAAAGCTGTTCCGATTCAGAGAAAGGGGAAAGTGCACTTGCGATATAAATAACCGCATCAGCATTAACCAGGTAATCCTGAACTTGCTTGTCAAGACAGTCAAGGTCACTCAGACCCGGAGTATCAACAATTCTGATTTCCTTGAGAATTTCAGCATTATCATGAATATCGATATAATCAAGTGTGTCAGGAAAAGCTCTCATAAGTTTTTCCAGCTTTTCACGAACAAGGTCATCAGCTGTGAGAGTAATTCTCTGACCGTTTTTCAGAACGGCTTCAGCCTTAGGAATTTCATTATAGCTTATAGAATTGATTGTAAATGTTTCAGGAGCAACGTTTACCGGAGCAATTGATTTGCCGAGAATAGCATTGATAATCGTACTCTTACCACGCTTGAAATCACCGAGAACAACAAGAGAAAACGGTTCTGTACGGCGTTTTGTAATAGCCTTGTCCCAATCGTGCAGATGTTCTGTGAATTCGTCACCAAGTATAGTGCAGAGAGGCTTGTTGTTGAGCAATTGTTTAAGCTCATTCTGAACGTATTCAATATCAGGTTCTGCAGCAGCATAGTTGAGAGATGTTGTATTTTCTGACATATTAAGCACCCTCCTTTGCCGCATTAAGAATAATTTCGCATCTTACCTCAAGAGCTTGTTTGTTTACAGTATGAACATCTTCCTTGTTAAGGTCACTGCGCCATGTATAAAGCGTTTCACAGCTAAGGAATTCCAGACCTGCCAGAATTCTCTTTTCAATTGAAGTGCAATCTGACGGAAGTGAGATATTTCTCGCAGGAGTAATATGAAGAACATCATAAAGCTTCATAAGCTCACCGAGTTCAAGTTTGTCTTTTTTATACAGCGTGAAAATACCCTTGCCGTGAAGAGAAGAAACAACGGATGGATAGTCCTGAGGATTTGTCAGGCAGATAATACCTGCACGGTCACTTGTAATATCCGAAAGCTTCAACCATTCAGAAATAGTTCCTGCAATCTGTTTTACAGAGCTGTCAGATTCGGAAGGCGAGTAATCTTCAAGTTCTTCAAGATTATTTACACCAAAATAAGGTGCAGCCATGTTGAAAATACAATGATTATTCTGAATGTGACCGCATTCGCAGCCAACAAGAAAACGAAGTTCTTCCTTTGTGCAGATATCAGCAAGTCCCGAAGTTACAACAATAAACGGTTCTGTGCCTTCAGCTGCAACCGAATAAATTTCGTATTTGTTTGGTGCATTTCTTACATAAGCGGTAGGAACGCTTATCTGCATTCTTTCTGCACAAACCTTTACAGCGTCATAAATTTCAGAATATTTAAGAGAACCAGCAACGTCAGTTGACTGGAAAAGACGTTTAAGTTTATTAGGAATTTCCTTGCTGATAAGATTTTTATGTACCTTAGACCAGCTGGAAAAAGTAGTGATTTTCTGCTTAACTGAGAAATCTGCATCAAAAGCATAGTCCATAGCACCGCCTACAATATGATCCTTGTATGAGCGGGTACGAGCATTAAGATAAGCAGCAAAACTTGTATCTATATCAAGCAGCGGATTATGGTCCGCTGTACCGACTGTACCGAACATAACGGAAACCTCCTTAAAAAATCTGTATCAGCAATTATTGCATATTGTCAGTAAGTGTCTTGTGCAGATTATAAGTTTCTGCCAGCAGAGAACCGGTGTATTCGGCAATAGACTGAAGTTTTTCACGTTCATTGTCAGACATGATTTTCTTTTCTGCCTTAAGTTCATTAAGGCTGTCAAGAGTTTTCTGTGTGTCAAGAAGAATGATTTCTGTTTCTTCTTCAATTTTAGCTTTAAGTCCCTGGAAGGAAGCGAATACCTGCTGACGAACAGTTTCAGTAAAGTCAGAATTGATTTTCATTTCGTGGAACTGCTTTTTAACACCCTGCTTGAAACTTGCCTTGTACTTATCAATTCTTTCCTGAACAAGCAGTTTGTCAACAGTAAATTTACCTGTAAATGTACCTGCAAGACCCGCAACAGCCATAAGACAAAGTGCAGCAGGACCAACAAGTGGAACACCGAGGAAAGTTGTAGCTGCAAAGAAAGTCAGGAAGAAGCTTGCAAAGCCGGAAGCACCGCCGAGAAGTGCACCCTTGATGCCTGCTTCACGGAAACCGATGAAAAGACCACCTGTGCCTACACTGCCGATAGCAACACCGATAATCTGGTCCACAACACCGCCGTTTCGTGAATGCTTCTGAGGAACAGCAAACATTTCCTGGATACGGCTTACAGATGCGAAGAATTCATCTTCAAATGACTGTAAACGCTCAGCTTCGTCGCTGAGGGCAACATTAATTTCATTCTGAATCTGTTCACAGATAAGCTGTGCCTTGTTTTCAATGTTTTCCTTGATTCTTTCAGTAAGCTTTGCGTAAACAATCTTCAGCTTGTCACGCTTAAGGTCTTCAGCACTCATCGGATAATCATCAATAACCTTCATAGCTGTTTCTTCAATCTGTACCCAATAGCTGTCAAGGATTGGCTGCAATCCTTCAAATACCTTGTTTGCAGCATCATTGATACGAACAAATTCAGCACGCTTCTTTGTACGGATTTCATCAATTTCTTCGATAGCTGCAGTATATTTGTCCATAAACTCGTCAGTTTCCATCATCAGAGCGTTTTCACGAATAATAATAGTATTGATAAGCTCAGAACTGGAGCTGATGATTTTGTTTGCAAGAATCTGGAGAGTGATAGCACCTCTCTCCTGGGTAAGCATAGATTCAAGTACACGTTCAAATGTAGGGAAATTACTCTCTTCAAGCATAGCAGCGTCGCCGCTTTCCTTAGCCATAAGAGCCTTCTTTGCATAAACGCCGATAACCTTAGGAGTACCGATTTTACGCTTATAAACAGCAAATTCCTTAGAGTTTTCACCCATTACCATCTTTGCTTTTTCCATAACGTAGCTGCCAATACGTTTTTCAACGGTTTCAACGATTCTGTCCTCATCTTCCTTTGAGAAAGTTCCGAAGCAGTTTACAGCAAAGATAATTCTTCCCATATCGCTTGTAAGCATCTTCTTTTCAAGGAATTCCTTTTCAAACTGAGAGAAAGGAGAGTTTGCACTGATAACAAATACGGCTGCATCAATCTCAGGCAGAATGGAAAGCGTAACATTAGTCATCTGCTCATCATCATTAAGACCCGGAGTGTCAATAATGTCAACATTATTCTTACAGAAAGCAGTATCATAGTAAACAGTGGCCTGCTTAACAGTTTCAGCCTTCTTTTCAGATTCGTAGGAAAGCTTTGTAACATAATCAGCAAGCTTGTTTATGTCAACCTTTTCCTCTTCACCATTTTTGTATTCAACCATAACATATGGTTCTTCACTGTATGTAACTCTGTTAAGAGTTGCAGTTGCAGGAAGAACGTCAGCGGGGAGAACCTCCTGTCCAAGTAACGCATTGATAAGAGTACTCTTGCCACGCTTGAATTCGCCTACAATAGCAACCTCAAAATGATCTTTGGCAGTCTTTTCAATTGTTTCACCGATTGATTTGGCAGTATGTTCCAGACCAATGTATTCACAGTATTCCTTAATTTGGGTAAGGCTGTCCGTAATGTCGGAAACTGTCTGCTTGAATCCGGAATAACTACCATAGTTTAAAACCTGTTCCATAGAAATCCTCCTACTTATTTTATGCAAACACTGGTTATGTGAAAATAAACCTAAATATACTATTTTATTATATCATAGTTTTGTAAGGATTGTCAATCGTGTTAATAATTTTTGTACACATATTGCGAAAATGTAAATTCAAACTGTTGAATTTGCTAAAAGAATAAAGCAAATTAAGTGGGGATACCGAATTTCAGTGCTTTAGGGATAACTTTCAGTCTGAAACTGTTGCCGTCATAAATTTCACCGTCCACCGAAATGAAAAAACCATCCTGAGCCTTAATATCAACCGTTTTGCATCGTGTATAGCAAATATACTTCTTGAACTTTTCAGATTCAAGATGCTCACCCTTTTCATATAATCCGATAAGTGAAGCAAATTGCGGAACAGAAACTGTCTTTACCAGACACAAATCCAGCGTACCGTCATCAAGGGAAGCCCTCGGTGCACACTTGTATTTTCCACCAATGAACTGCCCGTTTGCAACCGTGCAAAGCAGAAAATTTTCATTGAAAAATGGCTTTTCATCAACCGTAATCTCAGCCTTGTTCTTCATAGCTTTAATAATTGCAGCTACAATACCCGTGTTGTAAGCGTTCTTACCGCCAATCAAAGGCTTTCTGCGAACACTGTTCATAGTCTTTACAGCATAAGCATCAAACCCGAAATTCACAATATTTATCGAATAAATATCATCATTGACCTTTATTAAATCAATGCTTTTGTTTTCAGCACGGCACAGCTTCTCAATATCAAGAAATCTTTCAGCACCACCGTAATTCTTCACAAAATCGTTGCCGCTTCCGCATGGGTAACAAGAAACACTCACATTTGAAAATCCCGCCGCACCGTTAACAACTTCACTCAGCGTACCGTCACCGCCGCAGGCATAGAAGCGTACTTCCTCACTGTTATTCCTGCACCATTCACGTATAAAACGGATAGCATCCTTAGGCGCAGTAGTGTTGTAAATCTCCCAGTCGAAAGCCGTCTTTTCAAGCTGTTGACGGATGTGCCCCGTGCTATCTTCCTTGCCCGATTTCGGATTTATGATAAAAATATGCTTCATAATTTTATACCCCTTTAGCAATGTTGATAAAAATATAATAACCCATTATAATTATTTTACAACATTTTGACAATGAAATCAATACAAAAATTTCCCCTTTGCCATTGCAAAAATTGCAAATACAATGTATAATATACTTATTCGCAAACGGAGGTAAAATAAATGGAATTCAGACCTTGTATAGATATCCACAACGGAAAAGTAAAGCAGATTGTAGGAGGCAGCCTTGCTGATAAGAATAATAAAGCCGATGAGAATTTCGTGTCCGATTACGGCGCAGAATTCTACGCAAACCTGTATAAATCCAAAGGCATAAAAGGCGGACATATCATAATTCTTAACGCCGCCGATTCAGAGTATTACAATGCCGATTTGCAGCAAGCCTACTCCGCACTTGATGAGTATCCGAACGGCTTGCAGGTAGGCGGAGGAATAACCGCAGAAAATGCCGCAGGGTTCCTCGAAAAAGGTGCGTCCCACGTTATCGTAACATCATACGTTTTCAAGGACGGCAAAATCAACTTCGACAACCTAAAAAAACTTGTTGCCGTAACAGGCAGGGAACACCTGGTAATCGACCTTTCCTGCCGCAAAAAGGATAACGACTATTACATAGTAACCGACCGCTGGCAGAAGTTCACCGATGTCAAGCTTACCCCCGAAACAATGGATATGTTCGCCGAGTATTGCGACGAGTTCCTTATCCACGCAGTAGACGTTGAGGGCAAAGCAAGGGGTGTCGAACAACCTCTCGCCGAAATGCTTGGTAATTGGAGTAAAATTCCCGTAACCTACGCAGGCGGAATAGGCTCATACGACGACCTTGACGTGCTGAAAAAACTGGGCAGGGGACACCTCAACTTCACCGTAGGAAGCGCCCTCGACATATTCGGCGGAAGCCTTGATTTTGAGAGAATTTGTGAGTATAAGTAACCTAATATGCAAAGGAGTTAAATGATGATATATAATATTGGTGTTTGCAAAATATGTCGTCAAGGTTTTCTTGAAATTGTAAAAGACGAAAACAGTGGAATTATGTATATATGCTGTGATGACTGCGAGGCAGAATGGAGTACTCCTGAAGATGCAATTTTAGGACAAAATGGTACAAGAGGAAAATATGGTAAAATATGTTATCCTAAATATGATGAGATAAATAAGATTGGTTGGTTTAAGTATATTATTTAGTTGTTACCAAAATAGAAAGCCTGAGAAGAAAATACATCTTTTCAGGCTTTACTGTTATATCACTTCTCCAGTATCTTCCTAAGATACTGCCCCGTGTAAGACTCATCACAAGCCGCAATCTCCTCAGGCGTGCCGCACTTCACAAGCGTGCCGCCCTTTTCACCGCCCTCAGGACCAAGGTCAATGATGTAATCCGCACTCTTGATAACATCAAGATTATGCTCGATAACCAGCACCGTGTTGCCCGTGTCAACAAGCTTTTGAAGCACGTCCGTCAGCTTGTGTACGTCAGCCGTGTGCAGACCCGTAGTAGGCTCGTCAAGAATGTAAATCGTGCGTCCCGTAGCACGCTTTGAAAGCTCTGTAGCAAGCTTTACTCTCTGCGCCTCACCGCCCGAAAGGGTAGTAGCTGGCTGTCCGATTTTGATGTAGCCAAGACCAACATCCTGAAGTGTCTGAAGCTTTCTCGCAAGCTTCGGAATGTTTGCAAAGAACTCAACACCCTCATCAACCGTCATTTCCAGCACATCATAAATCGACTTTCCCTTGTAGTGAACATCAAGTGTTTCACGGTTGTAACGGTGCCCCTTACAGACCTCACAAGGCACGTAAATGTCAGGCAGAAAGTGCATCTCAATCTTGATAATACCGTCACCCTCGCAGGCCTCACAGCGTCCGCCCTTTACGTTGAAGGAAAAACGTCCGCTGTTGTAACCCTTCATCTTTGCCTCATTCGTGCTTGCGAAAAGGTCACGGATATCCGTAAACAGCCCCGTGTAAGTAGCAGGATTAGAACGCGGAGTACGCCCGATAGGTGACTGGTCAATGGCAATAACCTTGTCAAGATTGTCAATTCCGTCCATACGCTCAAACTTTCCGGGACGGATTTTCGCACGGTTCAGCCTGCCCGCAAGGTTCTTGTAAATAATCTCGTTAACAAGTGAGGACTTACCCGACCCCGAAACACCCGTTACACAAGTGAAAGTACCAAGCGGTATGGATACATCAATATTTTTCAGATTGTGTTCCTGTGCACCGATAATGTCAAGTGTCAGGCCATTACCCGTCCTGCGTGTTTCAGGCACAGGAATAAACCTCTTACCGCTGAGGTACTGACCCGTGATTGAACGCTCACAAGCCTTAATGTCTTCAACTGTACCCGAGCAGACAATCTCACCGCCGTGAATTCCCGCATACGGACCAATATCAACAATGTAATCCGCACTGTACATCGTGTCCTCATCGTGTTCAACAACAATCAGCGTGTTGCCAAGGTCACGAAGCCTTTTCAGCGTAGCAATCAGTTTGTCATTGTCACGCTGATGCAAGCCGATTGACGGCTCATCAAGAATGTACAGCACACCCATAAGGGAAGAACCAATCTGCGTAGCAAGCCTGATACGCTGACTCTCACCGCCGCTGAGCGTACCAGAAGCACGGGACAGCGTAAGATATTCAAGTCCCACGCTGCGCAGAAAACCAAGACGTGAATTGATTTCCTTGATAATCTGTCCGCTTATCATCTGCTCACGTTCAGTAAGTTCAAGGCTGTTGATGAAGTCTATGCAATCAATAACCGAAAGGTCGCTGATTTCAGAAATGTTCTTGCCACCAACTGTAACTGCAAGACTTTCTTTTTTCAGCCTCTGACCGTGACAATCAGGACACGGACTTTCCGTCATACACTCCTCAATTTCGTTCTTGCTGAACTCGGAATTTGTTTCACGGTAACGCCTCTCCATATTCGGAATAATTCCCTCAAACGGCTGATAGTAAACACCGCCGCCGTACTCCGTAGCACGATGAAGCTTCAGTTTAATGCCGTTCGTGCCGTACATAATAGCATCAATAACCTCGTCAGGCAAATCCTTTACAGGAGTATCAAGTGAAACACCGTAATATTGCCCGATACCCTTGAAATACATCATTGCAATAGAGTTTTCGTCAGTAGTTGCCCAACCCATTGCCTTTATCGCACCCTGCCTGATTGACAGCTCCTTGTTCGGAATAATCAAATCAGGGTCAATTTTTCGGAAAACACCCAAACCTGTGCACTTGTCACAAGCACCGAACGGATTGTTGAACGAGAACATTCTCGGGGAAAGGTCCTCAATGGAAATGTTATGTTCAGGACACGCATAATTCTGCGAGAACAGCATTTCTTCTCCGTCAATAACATCAACAATAACAAGCCCGCCCGAAATGGTCGCAACCGTCTCCACACTGTCACCCAAACGACTCTCAATGCCTTCCTTGATAACAAGTCGGTCAATAACAATTTCAATGCTGTGCTTCTTGTTCTTTTCCAGCTTGATTTCTTCCGAAAGGTCATAAATTATATTGTCAGCACGAATACGTACATACCCAGCCTTGCGAGCGTGCTCAATCTCCTTGACGTGCTCACCCTTACGTCCGCGTATAACAGGAGCAAGAAGCTGAATTTTTGTGCCAGCAGGTAACTCCATAATTTTATCAACAATCTGGTCAACCGTCTGCTGCTTGATTTCACGTCCGCAAACAGGACAGTGCGGGATACCTATTCTCGCATAAAGCAAACGCAGATAGTCGTAAATCTCCGTAACCGTACCAACCGTCGAACGTGGATTTTTTGACGTGGTTTTCTGGTCAATGGAAATAGCAGGGGAAAGCCCCTCAATGCTGTCTACATCAGGCTTTTCCATCTGTCCGAGAAACATTCTCGCATATGAAGAAAGACTCTCCACATATCTCCTCTGACCGTCAGCATAAATCGTGTCAAACGCAAGCGAGGACTTGCCCGACCCCGATAATCCCGTCATAACAACAAGTTTGTCACGGGGAATTTCTATGTCCACATTTTTAAGGTTGTGCTCACGGGCACCCTTAATAATAATTTTATCAATCGCCATTCTGAACTTCCTTTCAGTCCTTGATTTTCCTTATTGGGTGACGGATAACCGTCTTCCACTTCTCAGGAGCAACACGTCTTGCGTCCGACAAATAAATCTCGTGGTGCAAGCGTGTATCATTTATATCATTTTCGTAACCATTCTCTTTCAGATATCTGTCTATAATCGCAACCGTCGCAGGCTCATCATCAAAGGGCCCATTATGCATAATCTGCACGCATAACCCCTCATCAACCACGAAAAACTCCGTCGAGGAGCAGTCCAATTTCTTCTTCCTGCCTGCTTCCTCAACCGCCCATCTGAAATCATCTTCCGTAACAAAATCAGGCAAGCGAATAACAGAAATCCAGTTGAAAGAATCCTTGTCCGAGTAGTCAACCCCGCAAACATCATCCTGCCACCAGAAACCCTCCAGCGGCGGAACAACATACTCAAAAAATCCCTCAATCCTGTGGGAGCCCTTGTAGCTCATCTTTATTGTGTACGCAACCGCGTAAAGTATGCCGATAGCCTGCTGATAAGCACCGCCCTCAACATTCGGATTACCCTTGCCCCGTACCGCAATGTAATTCATCTTCGGCACAGTGACAATCTCAGGCTTGTTCTTCGGCATATAGAATTCCTTGTATTCCTTTTTAAAATCGAAAGCCATATTTACACGTCCTTACTTTTTGTTAAATACCTTCTTGCCCTTGTGCTGATACTCTTTCAGCTCGTTAATCTTGTCACGCAGATAAGCCGCGTGCTCAAACTCAAGAATTTTCGCCGCATTCTTCATTTCCTCGGTCAGCTTCTTAATCATTTCCTCACGTTCTTCAGCCGTCAAACGCTTCTGCTTAGCCTTGGCAGTCTTGCTGTCCGTGTCAGCCTTAGTGGAAATTTCAATTACATCACGAACATCCTTGATAATCGTCTGCGGAACAATTCCGTGTTTCTCGTTGTAATCCATCTGAATTTTGCGTCGGCGCTCCGTTTCCATAATCGCACTTTCCATAGAACGTGTAACCGAGTCCGCATACATAATAACCTGACCATTAGCGTTTCTTGCCGCACGTCCAATTGTCTGAATAAGCGAGCTTTCAGAACGCAGAAAGCCTTCCTTGTCAGCGTCAAGAATAGCAACCAGCGAAACCTCAGGAATGTCCAGACCCTCACGGAGCAGGTTGATACCCACCAGCACATCAAACTCACCAAGTCGCAGGTCACGGATAATCTCCATACGTTCAATCGTGTCAACATCATAGTGCAGATAACGTACCTTTACTTCCATTTTTTCAAGGTATGCTGTCAAATCCTCCGCCATCTTCTTTGTCAGCGTTGTAACAAGCACACGCTCGTTTTTCGCAACTCTCGCATTTATCTCAAACAGTAAGTCCTCAATCTGTCCCTCAACAGGCTTAACAATAATTTCAGGGTCAACAAGTCCCGTCGGACGAATAACCTGCTCAACAATCTGTGCCGACTTTTCACGTTCCAATGGCCCCGGGGTAGCAGAAACAAATACAGCCTGATTGAGCTTGTCATAGAACTCATCAAAGGTAAGCGGCCTGTTGTCATAAGCCGACGGTAAACGGAAACCATAATCAATCAGCGTAGTCTTTCTTCCACGGTCTCCCGCACTCATCGCACGTACCTGAGGCAATGAAACGTGACTTTCATCAATAATCAGCAGAAAATCGTCAGGGAAGTGGTCAAGCAGCGTAAGGGGAATACTTCCGGGTGCACGTCTTGCAAGCACTCTCGAATAGTTCTCAATACCCTTGCAGAAGCCGATTTCCTGTAACATTTCAATATCATAATTTGTACGCTGTGCAATTCTCTGCGCTTCAATCAGCTTGTCATTGTCCTTGAAGAACTTCACACGCTCATCAAGCTCTTGTTCGAGCTCAGCAATAGCATCCTGCATCTTGTCACGGGAAATAACATAGTGCGAAGCAGGATAAATAGCTACATGTGCAAGCGTAGCAAGAACTTCGCCCGTTAGTGCCTTGAACTCCGTGATACGGTCAATTTCGTCCCCGAAAAATTCCACACGAACAGCATTTTCCGTTGACCCCGCAGGGAAAATTTCAACCACATCACCACGCACACGGAATTTATTTCTCACAAAGTTCACGTCATTACGCTCGTACTGATTGCCAACCAGTTTCGCCAGTAATTCCTCACGGGACAACTCCATACCCTGACGAAGTGAAATAACATTGGTACGGTAATCCTCAGGCGAACCAAGAGAGTAAATGCACGAAACCGACGCAACAATTATTACATCACGTCTTTCGGCAAGTGCAAGGGTAGCCGAGTGACGAAGCTTGTCAATTTCCTCATTTACCGCCGAGTCTTTTTCAATGTAGCTGTCTGTTGACGGAACATAAGCTTCAGGCTGATAATAGTCGTAATATGATACAAAATATTCAACCGCATTTTCTGGGAAGAATTCCTTGAATTCCGTGCAGAGCTGTGCTGCAAGAATTTTATTGTGCGCAAGTACAAGGGTAGGGCGGTTTACCCTTGCAATAACATTAGCCATAGTAAAAGTCTTACCCGAGCCTGTAACACCAAGCAAGGTTTGTTCCTTTAATCCTTTATTTATACCATCAACAATAGCGTCAATTGCTTCAGGCTGGTCACCCGATGGGGAATATTCCGAAACAAGCTTGAATTTATCCATAAATAAACCGCCTTTCTTAATGTATTATCAGGAAAAAAGATTTGAGTATCCCAGCTGTCTCATGGAAACAGTGTGTGTTTCAGAAACAATAACATGGTCAATCAGTTCTACGGAAATCAATTGCATAGCAGCATTAATTTGTCTTGTAGCATTGATGTCTTCATTGGAAGCAAGCGAATCACCATGAGGATGATTGTGTGCAACAGCAACAAAAGCAGCTTTAGTCCTCAGTGCTTCCTCGATTATTTTTCTGATGTTTATAGCTGTGGATGACGGAGCGCCGGAAGAAATGAGTATATTTGAAATCATGCGAAAATTGTTATCAAAGCATGCAAGTCTGAACTCTTCATGCTTAAGACCGACAAAATATGTGGAAAACATCTTTTTCAATTCATCACTGTTAGAGAAAGATCGTTCTTCAGATTTTGAATTATAGTAAAGCGGAAGAAATTTCGGAATCATTTTAAATAAAGTTGCAGCATTTTCTGTAATGCCTTTTATTTTTACTAGTTCCTCATAATCAGCATCCATAATTCCCGCAATACTGCCGAATCGGTCAATAAGCGTGTGCGCAAGAGCATTTGTATCCTTTCTCGGACAGGCATAAAACAGAAGCATTTCAATAACTTCGTGTTCGTTGAACCCCTCAAAACCTGTTTCACGGAACCTTTTTCTCATTCTTGCACGGTGTCCTTCGTGAACATTGACTTTTTTATCCATTTTTCATCGTTCCTTGTAAAAATATAAAACAAACGTTTCTATTATTATACTACAAATTTTTTTGTTTGAAAAGATGTTTTTTGAAAAAAATTGTGTTATAATAATAATTAGTATATTTAACTATAATTTCAAGCAATAGAGTGGTGTAATTAGTGAAAGAATTTATTATCAATTCCAACGACGCAAATCAGCGCCTTGATAAGTTCATACAAAAGTCTGTTCCAAGGCTTCCGCAAAGCATGATGTATAAGGCAATCCGCAACAAGCGTATTAAAATTAACGGTAAGCGTGCCGAAATATCAACCAGACTGCAAATAGGCGATGTAGTGCAGATGTACATAAACGACGAATTCTTTGATACAACCGTAGAAACTGAATTTATGTCAGCACCAGCTGTACTTGATATTGTGTACGAGGATGAAAACATTATCCTCATAGACAAAAAGAATGGACTTGTGGTCCACGAGGATAATGACAATACTGTCGATACTCTTATTAACCGACTCAAGCATTATCTTTATGATAAAGGTGAATATAAACCCGATGAGGAAAACAGTTTCGCACCATCACTGTGTAACCGCCTTGACCGTAATACGGGCGGAATTGTAATCGCCGCAAAAAATGCTGAGTCCCTTCGTATCCTCAATCAGAAAATCAAGGATAGAGAACTTGAAAAATATTATCTTTGCATAACCGTAGGAATCCCGCCAAAGAAAAAGGATACAATCACAGCATACCTTGAAAAGAATTCCGATGACAATACCGTAAAGGTTACCGACAGGAAAACAGACAAGAACAAAACTATTATTACAACCTATAAAGTGCTGAAAACAAAAGAAAACCTCGCCTTGCTTGAAATAAAGCTAGATACGGGACGTACCCATCAGATACGTGCACATATGGCACATATAGGCTGTCCGTTGCTTGGTGATGGTAAATATGGAATAAATAAGATTAATAAAGAATATAAAATAAAAACACAGGCTTTGTATTCGTACAAGCTGAAATTTACTTTTGAAACAGACAGCGGATGCCTTGAATATCTTAATGGAAAAGAGTTCACAGTAAATGATGTTTGGTTTGAAAACAAATTCATATAAATGGTTTTTAAAGGTAAATTTTGATATATTTCATAAAAAAGCTTGCAATACCATGTTAGTTTGTGGTATAATTTAAATATTAATATTCAGGGGAGATGAAGTTATGAAAGGCGACCTCCATTGTCACACAAAGCTGTCAGACGGTTCTTTAGGAATCGAAGATATAATTGTCCAGGCAAAAAGAACAGGCATTGACTTTATTTCAATCACCGACCATGACACAATGTCATCAATTTCCAGAGCGAAAATCCTCGGTGAAAGATACGGCGTCCAGATACTTCCCGGCGTTGAACTTTCTGCATGGGATAAAACCCGCGGCAGAAAAGTACATATCCTTTGCTATGCTCCGCAGAAACCTGACCGACTCGAAGGCGTATGTATAAAGGCTTGCGAAATCCGTAAGGCCTGCGCAAAAGAGATGGTTGAAAATGTAATGAAAATTTACCCGATTACAGCCGAAAGCGTTATGAAATACGCAACAGGCTCAAAGAGTATTTTCAAACAGCATATTATGCACGCACTCATCGACTACGGATATACAACCGAATTCTACGGCGATTTGAGCGATGAGCTTTTCGACCTTAAAACAGGTTCCTGTATAGTAGAGCGTGAGTACCCCGACGTAAATTTTGTACTCGACCTTATCCACTCAGCAAGAGGTGTAGCAGTTATGGCGCACCCTGTATATTACGATTCTCTCAATTTGCTGGAAGAACTTGCCGCAAAGGGCAAGCTCGACGGTGTGGAAGCATACCACTACACAGCAAACGAAGAACAACAGAAGAAAATTCTTGAAATTGCAGAAAAATATAATCTCATCGTAACAGGCGGCTCCGACTTCCACGGCTTGTATAACGCTTACCCGACACACATCGGAAGCAATACAACCGACAAGGAAAATATCGACAGAATTATCAAGCTCGCCAATAAAAAGGAAAAATAATATAACAAAGCTTGCCACGTTGAATGACGTGGCAAGTCATTTGTACAAATTTAAATCGAAAGGTTCTTGTAAAAATGGATATAATGCAGTCCTCACTTGAAAAACACTACGAATGGAAGGGCAAAATCGAAATCATTTCCCGTTGCGAGGTTTCCAACCGTGACCAGCTTTCACACGCCTATACCCCCGGTGTAGCACAGCCTTGCCTCGAAATCGAAAAGAATCCTGATTTGTCCTATGACCTTACACGACGTGCAAATCTCGTCGCAGTAATAACCGATGGTACAGCTGTACTCGGCCTTGGCGATATCGGACCACGTGCATCAATGCCCGTTATGGAAGGTAAATGTGCATTGTTCAAGGAGTTTGCAGGTGTAGACGCATTTCCAATCTGCGTAAATTCAAAGGACGTAGATGAAATCGTCCGTACAATAGAACTTATTTCATACAGTTTCGGCGGAATTAACCTCGAGGATATCTCTGCCCCCCGTTGCTTTGAAATCGAGCGTAAGCTCAAGGAAAAGCTTGATATTCCCGTATTCCACGATGACCAGCATGGTACAGCAATCGTTGCTTCAGCTGCTATGCTTAATGCCGCAAAGGTAACAGGCAAGAAATTCGGGGATATGACCCTCGTAATCAACGGAGCAGGTGCAGCAGGCTGTGCAATCGCAAAGCAGTTTATTTCCCTCGGTATCGGCGATATAATAATGGTTGATATCAAGGGTATTATCTGTGACGGTGACGAGTTTGAAAATCCGTCCCACTACGAAATGGCAAAGCTTACAAACAAAACACACCGCAAGGGCGGACTTGCCGACGCAATGAAAGGTGTCGACGCATTTATCGGTGTTTCCAAGCCAAACCTTGTTTCACAGGATATGGTTCGTTCAATGGCAGACAAGCCTATTATATTCGCTATGGCAAACCCGACTCCAGAAATCATGCCTGACCTCGCAAAAGAAGCAGGCGCATATGTTGTAGGTACAGGCCGTTCCGACTATCCTAATCAGATTAACAACGTTGTTGCTTTCCCTGGTATATTCAAGGGTGCACTTGCAGTCCGTGCAAGCGATATAAACGAGGAAATGAAACGTGCCGCAGCATACGCAATCGCAGGAGTTGTCCCCGATGATAAGCTTTGCGCAGATTTCATTCTGCCGAATGCTTTTGACAAGAATATCGCAACAGTAGTAGCCGAAGCGGTTGCTGAAGCCGCTGTAAAATCAGGTGTAGCAAGAATATCTAAGTAATCGGAGGTTAAAAATGACTATAAACTATCTTACAAGCGGAGTCTGTTCAAGACAGATTTCAATTGAAATAAGCGATGATAATGTTATCGAAAGCGTTAAGTTTTTAGGCGGCTGTAACGGTAATACACAGGGAATTTCCGCACTCGTAAAGGGTATGGACGTCGAAGAAGCAATTGAACGACTTGAGGGCATCGACTGTGGCGGCAGGGGAACATCCTGCCCTGACCAGCTTGCAAACGCTCTCAAGCAGGCATTATAATGGATATGGTAACAAAAGGCACGCTCATAAGAACGTGCCTTGCTGTATTATTTGCCGCAGGATTTGCAATTTTTTTTCTTCCGATAATTACAGGAATAATTAATATCGGCAACTCCACAGGTATGCTTGCTTGTGCCGCTTTGTTTTTCGTGACGGTCTACTGGAGTAAGCTTATTGCCTTGCTCAGTGAAAACAAACCACTCCGCATCATGGCAATAACTATAACTGCTATAGCTGTCGTACTTATCATCCTTGCCGCAGTAATTTCAGTATTTATGCTTTCTGCGGTAAACTCACCGCCACCCGAAAATTCAACCGTAATAATCCTCGGATGTAAGGTAAAGGGTGAACGTCCAAGTCTTATGCTAAGTAAGCGAATCAATGCCGCATATGAATATCTTTCCGAAAATTCAGGCGCAATGTGTATTGTATCAGGCGGACAGGGGAGCGACGAAATAATGTCTGAAGCAGAATGTATGAAGCGTGAGCTTGTGAAAAAGGGAATAGCGGAAGAAAGAATAATTATGGAGGATAAGTCCACCAGCACCGACGAAAATCTCCACTTTTCGCTTGAAAAAATGCAGGAAAACGGACTCAGCGGAAGCGTAACAATCGTAACAAGCGAGTTTCACCAGCTCCGTGCAAAAATGATAGCCTCTGAGTATTTTCCCGAAAGCTATGCAGTATCCGCCCCAACAGTGTGGTATCTGTTGCCAACCTACTGGGTAAGAGAATGGTTTGGTGTAATGTATCAGTTTATATTTAAATGAAAAAAGGCAAGTGCAGGGCATAACCCTCACTTGCCTTAATTTTATTCAGCCGCAGGGAATTCTTCCTCAACAAATTCATCTTCACCGAGAATAAGTTCATCTGTTGGCATTTCCTCTTCCTCAATTGCAGGTTCTTCACCAATGTTGTGACCATAAACAGATGAATAGAATTTGTTCAGTATCTCCATGCTATCCGGAGTAAACTTATCTTTACACAATAGCAATTCATCAAGTACAGGAGCAAAATCCTCAACTCTTCTGGGCAATTCTGTACGTGCATCATATTTTGCCTTCAGATTTGCATCTTTCCATACACGATTAAGCATAGCAATTATGTATCGGTCTTTTTTAGCTATAAGTCCTTTTTTTACAACAGTAGGAACGGGTTCTTTAAATGTATGATACTTTTCAAGCACAATAAGTTCGTCCAAAGCATCAAAAATTGAATCAAAATATTTAAAGAAGAGCTGCGGATTTTTGGTTGCAGCAACACCCTCCATGTTCTGATTAATTGCTTTCATTCTTTTGGAAATGTAAAGCCTGGTCATTTCATCGAGAAATTCAGGTGAAACCATAAGCTTTTTTTCATTGGTAGCAAAAATAATATTCTGCAGCTCAATCTGCTTTTTTTTATCGTAAGCAGGTGCCATAAATACAAATCCTTTCTTAAGTCTGCGGCTTTATTCTGAAAATTTTGCTGTACACAGCATAAACAGCAGGCATGACAATTATAACAAGCGGAATAAATACAATAAGCTCTGCACCTATTTTACCGCAGCGGATGTAGAATTGTTCAGCAGTAGTTGACATAAAGCCATAATACTGCAAGATTACCGTGTTGAGGATAAGTGATATAACAGCGGAATCAATAACCCTTGAAATAACCGACATTGTAACAAGTTTTGTACCAGTTTTCTTGTACAGCATTATTCCGTACAGCAGACCTTCTGAAACAGCCGTAAGTGACAGCAAGGGCAGGGGAGCCTGACCGCTGAGAATGCACCCGATAAGGTCACCTGCGAGTGCAGCAAGCATAGCAGTAACAGGTCCGAACAGCATACCAACTGAAGCAAGTGCCACAAAAGCAAAGTTAACCTTGATAAAGTCTCCGATTCTTATAGAGAACATATCAAGAATTATAAATATCGCCACAAGAATACCTGTTACCGTAAGACAGCGGATGTTTTTCAGTTCTGCCGCAGAATCTTTGAATGTAGAAAAAAAGCTTTTCATAATAATACCTCCTTAAAATTATGCTAATTTGCATAATCGGGAGAAACATCATTTCAATGAAAAGCTCCTGTTATGCATTTCAGCGGGATGCGACAGATGTACCGCAAACAAAGAATGTTTTTCGTCAAGGCGACAACTCCCCGTCCGCCAAGCACTTATACGCACATCTGTCTACTCTGTAAATGCTGATATTTAATTAAAAAAATCAGAAAGAAATTTCGTTAGCAATCTTATAAAGATTTTCATCAAAAGGCTTCTTCATGGAAAGAGCTTCCTTGATATCGAAGTCAACAATCTTGTTGTCACGCATTGCAACAACACGGTTACCGATACCCTGATCGAGAAGATTAACAGCATAGTAACCCATTTCGCTTGCGGCAACTCTGTCACGAACTGTAGGAGAACCGCCACGCTGAACGTGTCCGAGAATTGTAGCACGGGACTCAATACCTGTCTTTGCTTCAATTTCCTTAGCAAGAGCTTCGGAGTTACCAACACCCTCAGAAACAAGGATGATGAAGTGCTGCTTCTTGTCTTTCTTGGAAGCTTCCATCTTAGCAATAATATCATCAATGCTGTAAGGAACTTCCTGAGTAATGATAGCCATAGCACCAACAGCAGTACCAACATTAAGAGCAATCCAACCAGCATTTCTGCCCATTACTTCAACGATAGAGCAACGGTCGTGAGACATAGCAGTATCACGGAGTTTATCAACCATTTCCATAGCTGTGTTCATAGCGGTGTCGTAACCGATTGTATAGTCTGTACAGGAAATATCGTTGTCAATAGTACCTGGAATACCGATACATGGTACACCAGCCTTAGAAAGGTCAGCAGCACCTCTGAAAGAACCGTCGCCGCCGATAACTACAATACCAACAAGACCAAGTTCGTCGCAGCGAGCCTTAGCCTTTTCAACATATTCCCAATCCTTGAATTCCTTGCAGCGAGCAGTATAAAGCATTGTACCGCCGTGGTGAATGATGTTGGAAACATCACGAGCACCAAGGTTGATTGTTTCGCCATTGAGGAGACCGTTGTAGCCTCTCTGAATACCAACAACTTCATAACCCTTGCCGAGAGCAGCTCTTGTAACAGCTCTTACAGCAGCGTTCATACCTGGAGCGTCGCCGCCACTTGTCAAAACACCTATTCTCTTCATACCTTTTTCCTCCAAATTATATACAAAAATTGTACAAATTATACTTTTCCAAACATAATACATTATACTATTTTACAAAGCCTTTGTCAAGACAAATAAATATATTGCTGCAACAATTAAGCATTTTGCTGTTTTAAAGCGATATTTTCACAGCCTGTTACAGCAGAAATACTATTTATAAGCTTATCGCATATGTTAACACCGCCAATATTTTTGGGAGAAACCGCCTTTTTCATATCATGAAAATACAGAACAAGCTTTGATTTGCCGTTATTTTCAGCACAAATATCAAGTATCTGCTGGATTTTTTCTTTTTCATAAGAACTGCATTTAATATACAGCGACATATCTTCAATACGCTTCAGATAAGCATCAGCATCAAAAATCTGTTCAATGACAAGCTTTGCCTCATCATCCTTGTAAGAAAGCTTTGCAGTAATAAAAACTTTTCTGCCCTTTTGAATAATATCTCTGTTTCCCGCAAGGATATCCGCAAAAACAAGTCCCTCAATTTCACCGCTCACATCTTCAAGCGTAACAAAAGCCATCTTTGCACCGTTCTTCTGAGTGTAAAGCTTAATGCCTTGTAATATGCAGAACATAGAAACATTGCTGTTATCACGTAATGTCCGTTCTTCAGCAGTCATTTGTGCCGCTGAGTTTGTACGAAGAAGTGTTCCGTATAAGCTGTAACTTTCAAGGGGATGTCCTGAAATATAAATTCCAAGAATATCCTTTTCCATTTCAAGCTTTTCAGTAAGCGGATATTCCTCATAAGCCTCAATTGCAACAGAAGAGCTATCATTTTCTTCCGAATCAAGCTCAAAGAAATTAATCTGACCCTCCATATTACGTGAGGAGTATGCCTGAATACTGCTGAAAATTCTGTCGTAATTTTCAATCATCTCACGTCTGTTATGCCCGAAGCAATCAAAAGCACCACACTTGATAAGACTTTCTATAGCACGCTGATTTATGTCTTTTCCATTCATACGCTTGCAGAAATCTTCAAGTGACAGGAATTTTCCATTACGTTCACGTTCAGCAATCATATCACGGATTGAGTTGATACCAAGATTTTTTACAGCAAGAAGTGCAAAGCGTATCCCCTTTATAGCAGGAACAAATCCAGTGCCGCTTTCGTTTATGTCAGGCGGAAGTATAGCAACGCCATTCTTCGCACATTCCTCTGTGTATTCAAGTATTTTGCCCGTATTTTCAAGTGAAGCAGTCATCAGCGCCGCCATATATTCCTTGTAATAATGGCATTTAAGATAAGCCGTCTGATAGGAAATGTAAGCATAAGCTGCCGCATGTGACTTGTTGAACGCATACGAAGCAAAACTTACCATCTCATCAAAAATATCATTTGCAACATTTTCAGAAATACCATTTGCCAGCGTACCCTCAACAAAAACGCTCCGTTCCTTCAGCATAACGTCAGCCTTTTTTTTAGCCATAGCACGTCTTACAAGGTCAGCACGTCCATAAGAATAACCAGCCATCTTGCGGCAGATTTCCATTACCTGTTCCTGATAAACAATGCATCCGTAAGTCACATCAAGAATATCCTTTAAAATCGGATGCTTGTAAGTAACCTTTTCAGGATTATGCCTGCATTCAATATAACGGGGGATACTGTCCATAGGGCCAGGTCTGTACAGCGAAAGCACCGCAATCAAGTCCTCAATCGACTCAGGTTTAAGCCGCATAAGTACCTGCCTCATACCCGCACTTTCAAACTGGAATACACCCGATGTATATCCCTGCGAAATCATCTCATAAACAGCCTTGTCATCAAGCGGTATTTTTGTTATATCAAAATCAGGAATAGCCTTTCTGATGTAATTTTCAGCATCACGAATAACAGTAAGGTTGCGTAGTCCCAGAAAGTCCATCTTCAGTAATCCAAGGCTTTCGAGCTCATCCTTTGCATACTGAGTAACAATAGCATCACCGTTTTTCTGTACGGGCACATATTCACTGACAGGCGCATCCGAAATAACAACACCTGCCGCATGAGTCGAAGCGTGACGGGGCATACCTTCCAGCTTTTTTGCCGTGTCAATCATCTTCCGCACGTCGCTGTCATTCTTGTACAGTACCATTAAATCAGGATTGTTTTTCAGTTCATCTTCAAGCGGTGCACCCGACAACAGCTTTGAAACCTTGTCCACAGCCTGATAGGGAAGTCCCATAACACGACCCACATCACGGATTGCACCTTTTGCCGCCATCGTACCAAAGGTAATAATCTGTGCAACCCTGTCCGTGCCGTACTTTCGTACAACATAGTCAATAACCCTCTGCCTGCCCTCATAGCAGAAATCAATATCAAAGTCAGGCATCGAAACACGTTCAGGATTGAGAAAACGTTCAAACAGCAGGTTGTATTTCATCGGGTCAACCGAGGTTATCCCGATACAGTACGCCGCAATACTTCCTGCACCCGAGCCACGTCCCGGACCAACAGGAATTTTTTGCTCACGAGCATAACGAATAAAATCCCATACTATTAAAAAGTAATCAACATATCCCATTCGCGTGATGACATCAAGCTCATATTCCATTCGCTCAGTAATTTCAGTGCTGATATTTTCACCATAACGCTTCTTCATTCCTGCATAGCAAAGCTTGCGGAAATAATCAACGTTGTCAGTAACATTTTCAATCGTAAATTTTGGAAGCTTTATCTTGCCGAATTCAAACTCAACATTGCACATCTCCGCAATTTTAGCCGTGTTGTCAACAGCTTGCGGAACATTAGCAAACAGTTCACGCATTTCTGCTTCCGACTTCATATAGAACTCATTTGTCGGGAAGGAGAGGGGATTAGGTTCACTTAATAGCGTGTTGGTCTGAATTGCAATAAGCACACGCTGTACCTCGTGGTCCTGCTTTGTAATATAATGTGCGTCATTTGTAGCAACAAGAGGAATACCCGTTTCCGCCGATAACCTGTACAACAGCGGAAGTATCCTCATTTCCTCGGGAATATTGTGGTTCTGTATCTCAATATAATAGTTGCCCTCGCCGAAAATCTCACGGTATTTCAGTGCAACAGCCTTTGCACTCTCATATTCACCATTAACAAGCTTTCTCGGAATTTCACCTGCCAGACAACCTGACAAAGCAATAAGCCCCTCGTGATGTTTCCCGAGAAGCTCAATGTCAACACGGGGCTTGTTGTAAAATCCCTCCGTGTAACCGTATGAAACAAGCTTGATTAAATTCTGATAGCCTGTGTTGTTTTTGCAAAGCAGTACAAGATGATAAGGCTTGTTGTCCTGACCGTGAATTTTGTCAAATCTCGTCCTCGGAGCAACATAAACCTCACAGCCGATAATCGGCTTTATACCTTGTGCAATTGCCTCATTGTAAAATTCAACAGCGGAATACATACAGCCGTGGTCAGTAACCGCAACAGCCGTCTGTCCCAGTTCCTTCGCATAGCTGACAAGCTGCTTTATGCGGCACGCACCGTCAAGCAAGCTGTATTCGCTGTGCAGATGAAGATGTACAAAGCTCATTTGCCGCACCTCCGTTTATTTTTCATTACGCTCCTCACGTAAAGCCTCCGCAATCTCGGAAATCCTTTTAAGCCTGTGATTTGCACCCGACCGTCCAAGTGGCTTGTCCAGATTTTCACCCAGCTCACGAAGTGACATTTCAGGAAATTCCAGACGAAGTTCTGCAATGTTAATCAAATCCGCAGGAAGATTTTCAAGTCCGATTGTGTCAGCAATATATTCAATATCCGCAATCTGCTTGTCCGAAGCCTTGAGAGTACGTTCAATATTGGCCGAATCGCAGTTTGCAATACGATTAGCCTTGTTGCGTACGTCCTTGTAAATCTTGACATTCATCAGGTCAATGCTGCTCATCGTCGCACCCATCAGCGTCAGCAAATCCTCAATAGCCTCACTGCCCTTGAGATAAATAACATACATATTTTTTCTCTCGGTGTATTTCGCATTAATGCCAACCTCAGTAAGCAAGTTAAGCAAATCCTGTGTCAAATCATAGTATGGCACAACAAATTCAAGATGATACTCCTTGATAGGCTCTGTAATGCTTCCGCAGGAAAGAAACGCACCTGCAATAAACGCAAAAATGCTGTTGTTGTCAATATTCTCACGCTGAATACGATGAATGAGCGTGCGGCTTGAAATCCTGTAACGGTAAATAATTTCCTCACGGAAATGCTCCGAAGAAATACTAAGCGAGTACAGCGTAACATCATTTTTCTTCTTTGTTTCCGTAACCTCAACTATATTTCTTCCACCGATAACATCATCCGCAAGACGACAGAAAAGCTCGCAGACAAGCTGATTTTCCGTCTGGAAGGTAATCGAGTCGGGAGTGAAATTCTTACAGAATAAAAGCATCCCGTATAAACAGCAGTATTTTCTGTCTTTATCCGTAATAATCGAGCAAAGCTCCTTTTTTACCGAATGTGAAAAAGACATTTATATCAATCCTTTATTTGTCCTTGTTAATGTCCCTGTGACTGATTCTGCATCGCATATTCCTGTCAACAAGGTGCTTGTAAATAGTTTCCGCAAAAGTAACGCTTCTGTGCTTGCCGCCTGTGCATCCAAAAGCAATGACAAGCTGACTCTTACCCTCGTGAATGTACAATGGAATAAGAAAATCCAGCATATCCTTAAGCTTCTTTTCAAGTTCCTTTGACTGGTCAAAGCTGAGCACATAATCACGCACACAGCTTTCAAGTCCAGTGTGCTGTTTAAGCTCAGGAATATAAAAAGGATTAGGCAGACAGCGCACGTCAAATACAAGGTCAGCCTCACGGGATATTCCGTACTTGAAACCAAAGGACATTACCTTTACAACCATTGACTCATTAGGGTTGTCAAGGAAAAGCGAATAAACGGTTTCTTTAAGCTGCCCCATTGAAAGGTCGGAAGTGTCTATGTAGTAATCGGCGTGCTCACGAACGGAAGCGAGCACCTCACGTTCTGTGTTGATAGCTCTCTGCAGGCTGCCATGACTCTGTTCATCGAGCGGGTGTCTGCGTCGTGTTTCCTTATATCGTTTTATCAGCACCTCATCACTTGCGTCAAGAAAAAGGATAGACGTGTCAAGGTTATTCTTTTTTAGATAATTCAAGCCTTCATCAAGTTCAAAGAAAAGTTCGCCGCCGCGAATATCAGTAACAATAGCAACCTTCTGCATCTGACCGTTGTTGATGCAGATTTCTGCAAATTTCGGAATAAGCTGCGGTGGAATATTATCTATACAATAGTAGCCAATATCTTCAAGTACATTTACAGCACCGGATTTTCCCGACCCTGACATACCCGTAACAATCAGAAATTTCATACTCACTCACATCTCCTTATCCGAAATAATCAACGGCTCACATTCAAGTACATAACCCGTCTTTTCCTTAACCGTATTTTTCACAATCTCAATCAATTCCATAAGCTGAGAAAAATCTGCATTGCCCTTGTTGATAACAAATCCACTGTGCTTTGTGCTGACTTCAGCATCACCAACGTGAACACCCTTGAGTCCGCATTGTTCAATCAACAGTGAAGCATAACTTCCCTCAGGACGCTTGAAAGTACTTCCCGCACTGGGATATTCAAGTGGTTGTTTGCTGCATCTGCGTTCCATAAGGTCGTCCATTTGTGCCTTGATTTGTTCCTTGTCACCCTTTTCAAGCTTTATAACAGCAGAAAGAATAATCTCACCGCTTTCCGTAAAACGGCTGTGACGGTAGGAAAAATCAAGCTGTCCAGCATCATATTCAGTAATTTCGCCTGTAATGTCCATAGCCTTTACACTCACCATGACATCTTTCATCTCTCCGCCGTAAGCGCCTGCATTCATAAATACCGCACCGCCAAGACTTCCCGGAATACCATAAGCAAATTCAAGTCCCGTAAGTTCATTTTTAAGTGCAAATTTGCAAAGTGTTGAAAGGGAAGCACCCGCCGTGCAAAGAATGGTTGTGTCATCAATAAGCTTCAGTTCAGCATAATCCTTGCCCGAAACGAAAACAACCCCCGTTATCCCGTCCGAGTCAACAATAAGATTAGAACCCTTGCCGAAAATATAATA
Organism: Oscillospiraceae bacterium; assembly: GCA_018110825.1. Lineage (GTDB taxonomy): Bacteria > Bacillota > Clostridia > Oscillospirales > Ruminococcaceae > RGIG8773. The sequence goes on along the minus strand of JAGBCL010000100.1, from coordinate 22,234 downwards.
CGGCACACCAAGCTTTTCGGCAAGCGGAATAAGCTTCACAAAACTTTCTTCACTGTTAAGCTTAACCAGTAAATCGCATCTGCCGCCAATTTTAAATGTAGTGTAATCCTTGAGAACTGCGCCTTTTTCAGTGTAACACCCAAGTGCCGCAGCTTCCGCGGTAATCTGTTCAATTTTTTCATCTAAGCAACCCATAACGTTACCGCCCTTGTTTTTTATAATTCTATGCCAATTAACCGAAAATATTGCCTCTCTTATCAGCAATGAAAGAATACAGTCTGTCCCAATCCGCATTGACGATCAGCTTTTTAGGAAAATCCTGTTCTTCAAGCAAACGTATAGCATTGTCGAAATGTCCCACAAGCGTGCAGAAATGAGCGTCCGAGTTGACAACAACAGGAACTTCATATTTCTTGCAAATGCGAATAACCTCACGGAAATTATTTTCAGTGTTCTTCCATATAATCGAGCTTTCGTTTATCTCAACCAACTTGCCGCATTCCTTGAATTTCTTCAGGCATTTCTCATAATCAAATTCATATCCCACAGTTGCACAGTGCCCAATAACATCAACATAAGGATTTTCAGCAACCCTAAGATACAGCTTTGTAATCTCATCAGGTGAAGCCTTAGCAAGCTGATTTCTGTGAATTGACGCAATAATCCAATCCAATGCTTTGCATTCATTTTCAGGGAAGTCAATGTTACCTTCATAATCGATGATGCTTGACTCCGCACCATAAATAATTTTTACACCGTATAATTCGCGTGGAATGGCCTTGTGTAAGTTGTGAAAATGCCATACATGCGGACCATCTGTAGAATTTGGTGTATGGTCAGTAATCGCCAACGCTTCAAGTCCCGCTTTTTCCGCAAACTGTGCCATTTCAAGCACAGTCGAGTAAGCGTGTGTTGAAGCAACTGTGTGTGTATGTGTATCTGCAATAATTCGCAAAGGGGTATCCTCCAATCAATAAATATCCCATTTCTTGATAGTCTCTTTGCGGTCCATATCAAGTCCGAGATTGTCAAGAAGCTCCTGAGCCGCATTGTAGCCCATCTTCTTCTGACGGTTGTTCATAGCCGCAACTTCAAGAATTACAGCAAGGTTTCTACCTGGTTTTACAGGAATAGTTGTGCAAGGTACCTTTACACCAAGAATAGAAGTGTATTCGTTGTCAACACCCATTCTGTCATAAACCTTCTCGCTGTCCCATGGTTCAAGCTCAACAATCATATCAATTTTTTCAGTAACCTTTACTGCACCCATACCGAACAGACGACGTGCGTTTACAATGCCGATACCACGGATTTCAAGGAAGTGACGGATATTTTCAGGAGATGAACCAACAAGGCTGATACTGGAAACACGTCTGATTTCAACAGCGTCATCCGCAACAAGTCTGTGACCTCTCTTGATAAGTTCAACCGCAGTTTCACTCTTACCAACGCCGCTTTCACCGAGAATGAGCATACCCTCGCCGTATACCTCAATAAGTACACCATGACGTGTAATTCTCGGAGCAAGATGCAGATTAAGGAAAGCAATCAATGCAGCCATAAAGCTGGAGGTGCTGTCCTTACTGCGAAGCAGGGGAACATTGTATTTCTGAGCCAGATCAACCATTTCAGGAAAATAGGGAAGCTCTCTTGAAATGATAAGTGCAGGAATGTGCTGTGCAAAAAGCATATCAAGACGTGTAAAGCGAGTTTCCTCGTCAATTGTAGCAAGATAAGCAAATTCCATCTTTCCGAGAATCTGAATACGTTCATTGTTGAAATATTCATAGAAGCCCATAAGCTGAAGTCCGGGACGGTTAAGGTCAGTTTCTCTTATCATGAGTTTAGAAGCGTCCTCAGGAAGATAAATTGTTTCAAGATGAAATTCATCAATAATATTTTTAAGTGCAACGGTAAACTTTTTCTCAGCCATAAAATCATTCCTTTACTTTTTACTGTTTTTACAAAAAGCGTAAAAACATACTTAATTTAATTATACATAATTTCGGAAAAATATCAAGTAGTAACCCTATTTTATTTTTATAAAAAAGAAAAAATAAATCGGTGTTAAAATATAAAAAATGCTTGCTATTTTGTGCAATTTGTAGTATACTGTTTAATATGTTATTTTAATTGCTGTTGAAAGGACGATGATTTATGACAGCAGTAGGATTTATCGGTGCAGGCAATATGGGCTTTGCCATTATCAAGGGTATAGTCGGAAGTGGTCTGTGCGGTGATGTAAAAATGTATGCTTCATCAAGAACAATCAGCCTCTATGCTTATGACCCGAATAATGAAATGATAGAAAGATTAAAGCAGTTTGGTGTTGAACCCTGTGCAAACGAAAATGAACTTGTGCAGAAGTGCGACTATGTTTTCCTTGCTGTTAAACCACAGCAGCTTGACAGCGTGCTTGATAAGGTTGGTGCTGACTTCACAAAGGATAAAATTATTATCTCAATTTGCGCAGGTATCACAGCCGAGTATCTCCAGTCAAAAACCTTGGAAAACGCAAAGGTTGTCCTTGTAATGCCGAACACACCGCTTCTTCTCGGAGAGGGTGCGTCAGCACTTGCAAGAAACGCAAACGTTACCGACGAAGAGTTTGAATTCGTAAAGAATATTTTCGCATCCTGCGGAAAGGCAGAGGTCGTACCACAGGATAAGATGAAGGAAATTATTGCAGTAAACGGAAGCAGCCCTGCATTTATCTATCTCTTTGCAAAGGCTTTCGTTGACTACGCAAAATCCGTTGATATCGACGAAGAAACCGCAAAGGGACTTTTCTCTCAGTCACTCGTAGGTTCTGCAAAAATGATAACCGATTCGGGATATACGATTGATGAGCTTATCAAAATGGTGTCCAGTCCCGGTGGAACAACCCTTGAAGGACTTAAAGAATTGTATGACGGCAACTTGACAGAAACTGTAAATAAGGCTTGCGAAAGCTGTACAAGAAGAGCGTACGAGCTTTCAAAATAGTTCTGAAAAATTTTTATCTGCATATACTTTACAAAAAAAGTGAAGGACGGTATATATGTCGGATAAAAACAATATTCATAATAAAAGCAGATTATCGGGAATTATCCTGCTGTATTTTGCAGGAATAGCTGCAGGAGCAGTATTGTATTGCTTTCCCCCTGACGGACAAGCTGAACGCTTCGGAACAATTGCAGAAAATTTCGTATCAGGCAGATTTGATAAGCAGTTTGCGGAAATACTGGTGAATTCTTTCTGCGAACCTTTTGTAATGCTGTTAATATGTTTTTTGATGGGATTAAGTGCAATTGCTCACCCTGTGGAATACCTTGTTCCTGTGTTTCATGCTTTAGGTACAGGAATAACTCTTGCAGGACTTTATGATGTGTATGGTATTACCGGTATCGGTATGTCAGCTGTAATGATAATTCCGGGAACAGTTATTTCTGCATTTGCTGTAATAATTGCTGTACGAGAAGCATTGAATATGTCATCTGATGTTTATTCAGCTTCTTTTGGGAAAGTTTCTGCAGCTGCGAAAATAAATTTCAGGTTATATTTTACAAAATTTGTAATTCTTTGTGCAATGGTGGTTGCCGCTGCTTTTGCCGAAAGTGTACTTATCTCTTTATTTGCGGGTTTATGGCAGGTTTGAGATAAAAGGGGAACAAAAACAAAGGAGTTGTAATTTTGGGTTTATTCAATAGTAATTACGAAAAGGCAGGACGTGGTGTAGCTAAGGATGCACCAAAGAAAAAGGCTTTTTTTGAGTTTTGTGAGTTGTATTTCAGATATTGGTGGAAGCTTGCAAAGCTTAATCTGCTGACTTTTATTTTCTGTATTCCGATTGTAACAATAGGTCCTGCTATTGCAGGAATGACAAGAGTTCTGCGTAATCTGTCAATGGACAAGAATGCATTCGTATTTCACGATTTCTGGAAAGGTTTCACACAGAACTGGAAGCAGGCGCTGCCTGTCGGTATCGTAGATACTGTATTCCTTATTTCTGCACTTCTCGGACTTGAAATCTATCCTCAGCTGCGTGATGCCGCAGAATCCGGCGGAACAATCTACATGGTAATGTGCGTAATCTCAATAAGTTTTGCTTTGACGATTTTTATGATGAATTTCTATATTTTTCTGATGATTGTTTCAACAAAACTTTCACTGAAGAATATCATAAAGAATGGTTTCTATCTTGCATGTCTCGAACTGAAAAGTAATTTTATTACACTTGTAATAGTAATGGCAATCATTTCTGTACTTGTTGCAATGACATTTGTGTCACGCATTACATTGGTTCTGGTACCTTTATGGGCAATAAGCTTCATTGGTTTTATTATAGTATACAATTCCTATCCAAAGGTTCAGAAGTATGTCATCAACCCATATTATGAGGAAAGAGGAATGGATAATCCTGAATACGATTATCTCAAACCGCTTTCTGCGGATGAAAGCGTGTTCATGGATATGGGCGGTCAGGAAATGCCTATTGAAGGGAAAAAGAAAAAAGGAAAAATTATTTCCTGAAACCCCTTTACAAATCAAATTTTGTGTGTTATAATTTATAAGTTGTATTTTAGAATACAATATAAGTCCGTCTACTTGGTTTGCGGAGTAAGCCGCTTGCGGAATAATGCCTGCCGCTTACTATGTTGCGGATAATATTAAGAAAGAGGTGTTTTGGCTATGATGCTGAAAGAAGAAAAGACAGCGATTATCGCTGCAAACAAGACAAGCGAAAACGACACAGGTTCACCTGAAGTACAGATTGCTATTCTCACAAAGAGAATCAACGACCTTACTGAACACCTGAAGGTTCACAAGAAGGACCACCACTCCAGAAGAGGTCTTCTCAAGATGGTAGGTCACAGACGTAACCTCCTCAACTACCTTGCTAAGAAGGATATCAACAGATATCGTGCAATCGTAGAAAAGCTCGGTCTTCGTAAGTAATAATGTTTTGAGGGCAGTAAGTAAAGGCGTAAGCCTTTACCCTGCCTTTAATACGTTAAAAAGGCAAATTGTAGGGAGCAGTTGTTTAGCATTAAATCGTGTCTTATTTGGAAAAATGGACAGGATTTATTGCTAAAACTGCGACCTGAAAAAATATTAAGGAGGCAGTTAAAATGTTTGAAAACCACAGAATTTTTAAAACAACCTATGCAGGCAGAGAGCTTACTGTAGAAACAGGCAAGACCTGCGAACTCTCCAACGGTTCCTGTTGGGTTAAGTACGGCGAAACAGTTGTTATGGCAAACGTAACAGCAAGTGTTAAGCCAAGAGAGGGAATCGACTTCTTCCCACTTTCCGTTGACTATGAAGAAAGACTCTACGCAGTAGGACGTATCCCTGGCTCTTTCATGAAGAGAGAAGGTAAGCCAAGCGAAAAGGCTATCCTTACTTCCCGTGTTGTTGATAGACCGATCCGTCCTCTCTTCCCAAAGGATATGAGAAATGACGTTTCTGTTGTAATGACAGTTCTCGCAGTTGACCCTGATAATTCCCCTGAAATCTGTGGTATGATTGCAACTTCCATCGCAATTTCCATCTCTGATATTCCATGGAACGGCCCAATCGGTGGTATCAGCGTTGGTCTTGTTGACGGCGAAATCGTACTCAACCCAACACTTGCACAGCGTGAAAAGACAGACCTCAACCTCACAGTTGCAGGTACAATGGAAAAGATCGTAATGATCGAAGCTGGTGCAAACGAAGTTGATGACGATACAATGCTCGAAGCAATCCTCAAGGGTCACGAGGAAATCAAGAAGATTGTAACATTCATCTCCGATATCCAGAAGGAAATCGGCAAGAAGAAGTTCGAATTCGAATCCCAGGAAGTTGACCACGATATGTTCGACGCTATCGAAGCACTCGTTGGCGAAAAGGTTAAGGTTGCTCTCGATACAAATGACAAGAACATCCGTGAAGAAAGACTCAACCCAATCAAGGACGAAGTTCACGCAACATTCGACGAGCAGTATCCTGAAAAGATTGCTATGATTGACGAATGTATCTATAAGCTCCAGAAGAAGATTGTAAGAAACTGGCTCTATGAGGGTAAGCGTGTTGACGGCAGAGGTATCGACGAAATCCGTCCTCTCGCTGCTGAAGTAGGCGTGCTTCCAAGAGTACACGGCTCAGGTCTCTTCACAAGAGGTCAGACACAGGTACTTACAATCGCAACTCTCGGTCCTGTAAGCGACTCCCAGAGAATTGACGGTCTCGATGAGGAAGATACAAAGAGATATATGCACCACTACAACTTCCCATCCTACTCCGTTGGTGAAACAAAGCCAAGCAGAGGACCTGGACGTCGTGAAATCGGTCATGGTGCACTTGCTGAAAGAGCACTCGAACCTGTAATTCCTTCCGTTGAAGAATTCCCATATGCACTCAGACTCGTTTCCGAAGTTCTTTCTTCCAACGGCTCCACATCTCAGGGCTCCATCTGTGGCTCCACACTCGCACTTATGGACGCAGGTGTTCCGATTAAGGCACCTGTTGCAGGTATTTCCTGCGGCCTTATCACAAGAGATGATGGAAGCTTTATGACAATGGTTGATATCCAGGGTCTCGAAGACTTCTTCGGCGATATGGACTTCAAGGTTGGCGGTACACATAAGGGTATCACAGCTATCCAGGTAGATATCAAGGTTGACGGTCTTACACCTGAAATCATCAAGGAAGCTTTTGCAAAGACACATAAGGCAAGACTTTACATCCTTGATGAAATTATGCTCAAGGCAATTCCTGCACCAAGAGCAGAGGTTGGCAAGTACGCACCAAAGATGCTCCAGACAAAGATTCCTGTTGATAAGATCAGAGAAGTTATCGGCCAGGGCGGTAAGGTAATCCAGAAGATTTCCGCAGACTGCAACGTTAAGATTGATATCAACGACGAAGGTAACGTATTTATCTCTGGTATCGATATGGACAATACAAAGAAGGCTCTCCAGATTGTTGAAACAATTGCAAACGACCCTGAAATCGGTGCAATCTATAAGGGCAAGGTAGTTCGTATTATGAACTTCGGCGCATTTGTAGAAATTGCTCCAGGTAAGGACGGTCTTGTTCACGTTTCCAAGCTCGACAAGCAGAGAGTAGAAAAGGTAGAAGATGTTGTTTCCATCGGCGACGAAATCGTTGTTAAGGTAATGGAAATCGACAGTCAGGGCAGAATTAATCTCTCCAGAAAGGATGCCCTCGCAGACATCGAAGCAAAGAAAAATAGCTAATTTCAATGAAGCGGATAGATTTTATTCTATCCGCTTTCACATTTTCCCACTCCTTTCATAAAATAAATTGAAAGGAGTGTCTTTATGCTTGAAATCCGACTTATCGCACTGTTTGCAATCTCCGTCGCAGTAATTCTCATCAATGGAGTAATCATTATAAAATCTTGCCATACATATAAAAGCAGCTGTAAGCTGCTTGTTCCTGTTACCAACGAAACTGAGGATATCGAACTTATCGTGAGAACCCTTGTCTATAAGCTTGCTGACGAGTACCCCGAAGCAACCGTTCTGCTGATAAATTTTAATGCCGACAGCGAGAAAATCCGTATCTTTGAAAAGCTGATGGAACATTCCTGTAATTATACTATAATAAATTGCGAAAAAAGTTCAGAAAATGTTTGCAATATAGCTGAAAGTGTGCTATACTGAAAATGTATTTTTGATAGTTGGGCGGTGGAATAATATGGATGAAAACAACTTAACGGAACTTGAGGGTGTTGTCGAGTCCGTAATGTTCACCAACCCCAATAACGGCTATATTGTCCTTGATTTGGATGTAAAGGGTGACTACGTTACAGTAGTCGGAGAACTTGGTAATATCGAGGAAGGCGAGGAGCTTATCGTAACAGGCGAGTACGTCAAACACGCAAAGTTCGGTATGCAGTTCAAAGCCCATTATTGCCAGCGTAAAATGCCTGCTACAACAAATGCAATTCTGAAATATCTCTCGTCGGGTGTACTTAAAGGCATCGGCAAAACCCTTGCTAAGCGCCTGGTAGACGAGTTTGGCGATAAAACCCTAGAAATAATAGAAAATGAGCCTGAGTTACTTGTAAAGGTTAATGGCATTACAGCTAATAAAGTTGAAGAAATATCAATGGAGTTTAAACGTATCTTCGGAATACGTGCCCTTATGATTTTTCTTTCCCAGTACAATATCCCACCCTCAGCCGCTGTAAGCGCATGGAAAAAGTGGGGGCAGTATGCTGTTGAAATTATCAAGGAAAACCCATACATGCTTTGCGGTAACGGCATTGAACTGGAGTTCGATAAAGCCGAAACAATGGCAGTGAAAATTGGTTACCCTATGAATAATGAGGGACGCATCAAAGCTGGAATAACCCATATCCTTGTCAATAATACATACTCAGGACATACTTGTCTTCCGTATGATAGATTGAAAAATACGGCAGTCAAGCTTCTTGAGATTGAAGAGCATTTGTTTGATGAATGTCTCGGGAACGAGTGTAAAGATGATAACCTTGTCATATATGAAAAAGAGAACCGTAAGTTCGTTTATCTGAACGATTATTATACAGCTGAACAATATATAACAGGCAGACTTGCAGTAATGAGCAGCTGTCTGAAAGATACAAAGGTTGACTACACCAAGCTTATTGATATAGAAGAAAAAACAAAAATTATTACCTATGCCGACCAACAGCGTAAAGCTATTTCACTTGCCTTGTCACAAGGCTTTATGATTCTGACGGGCGGACCGGGTACGGGTAAAACCACAACCCTCAAGGCCATAATTTCTCTCTATGAACAGCGTGGAATGAAAGTAATGATTGCTGCACCAACTGGAAAAGCTGCAAAGCGAATTTCCGACCTGACTGGTTACGATGCAAAAACAATTCATCGTATGCTTGAGGTAGCTTTTGACAACAGTGGCAAAACCCATTTCAAGCATAATGACAGCAACCCAATTGCATGTGACGTAATGATTATAGATGAAATGTCAATGGTTGACACGCTTCTGTTTGAAGCACTTCTGCGTGCTTTGAAATTGTCCTGTCGTCTTATAATGGTTGGGGATAGCGACCAGCTTCCCTCAGTTGGCGCAGGAAATATTCTCAAGGATATGGTTGATTGTGGACGACTTCCTCTTGTCAAGCTTACCGAAATTTTCAGACAAGCTCAGGAAAGCTGTATCATAACAAACGCCCATAAAATCGTAAACGGTGAACAGCCTGATTTGTCAAAAACAGATAATGATTTTTTCTTTATGCAAAGGCTTGATTATGAAACAGCGTCAGATACTGTTGTTGACCTTGTAACAAACCGTCTGCCCAATGCGTACAAGCTTTCACCAACGGAGGATATTCAGGTGCTTTGCCCGTCAAGAAAGGGCGGTCTTGGTGTTGTTGAAATGAATAAGGTTCTCCAGCTTGCAATAAATCCTCCGTGTAAGGAAAAAAAAGAGCTTAAAGGTATCCTTTATAATTTCCGTGTTGATGATAAAGTTATGCAGGTTAAAAATAATTATGATATAGTCTGGACAAAGGGGATAGAAAAGGGAACAGGTATTTTTAACGGCGATATCGGCATAATCATAAAGGTAGTAAAATCAGAAAGCAAGGTGCTTATTGATTTTGATGGACGCATTGCCGAGTATTCCTACGAAATGCTTGACCAGCTTGAACTTGCTTATGCAATATCTGTCCATAAAAGTCAGGGCAGCGAGTTCAATGCAGTAATTCTTCCGCTTCTTGGAGGCTTTGAAAAGTTGTATTACAGAAATCTTCTCTATACAGCTGTAACAAGAGCGAAGAAAATGCTTATTATAGTCGGTTCAATGCGTGTAGTAGAATCAATGGTCAATAACAACCGCCGTACTCTGCGTTACAGTTGTCTGAAGGATATGCTTGAAAAGGAGCTTGATAATGCCGAAAACATTCTTGAAAAGCTGTAAAGTATGGATACTTGACATACTGTTTCCTAACAGATGCCCGTTCTGTAATGAAATAATCAGATGGGATAAGTCAGTTTGCGAAGATTGTGAACATGGTCTGGATATTGCTTGTGAGCAGATTTGTCATAAGTGCGGCAATTATAATTGTTCATGTAATGATGATAACTGCTACGATAATGCTTTTGCAGCTTTATTTTTTGACGATGAAAAGGTAAGTAATGCAGTTTATGATTTCAAGCGTACAGGAATGTCGAATCTTGCAGAGTATACTTCTGAAATTGTAGGTAAGTACTTAGAAAAAGCGGATCTTGTTGTCGGTGTTCCCATGGGAAAACGCAAGAAAAGAAACAGGGGACATAATCAGGCGGAAATACTTGCAAAGTGTATAGGTGAACGCCTTGACACTGCTGTTGGCAAAAATATTCTTTATAAAATAGACACCAAAGAAGAACAGCATCATTTTTCGGAAGAAGAAAGAAAAGAGCGTGTTAAGAGTCTGTTTTACGGAAGTGATACAGATTTAAGCGGCAAAACAATAATACTTTGTGATGATGTAATGACAACGGGGGCGACGATTAACCGTTGTGCCGAATTGCTGAAAGAAATGGGTGCAAAGAAAGTTATTGTTTGTGTTTGCGCAGTAACAAAACTTTATAAATCACAGAGAGAAGGGTGATTGTTAATGGATATAGGAATTGACCTTGGTACTGCTAATGTAATGATTTCTATGGGTAATAAAGGCGTTGTGCTTAATGAGCCGTCAGTAGTGGCTTTTAATAAAAGACTCAATGAGGTAATAGCTGTAGGTGATGAGGCATATAGAATGGTGGGAAGAACCCCCGAGCATATTACAGTTGTGCGGCCGCTTAGCGATGGAGTAATTTCTGATCATAAGATGACCAAAATGATGATTATGGCATTTATTGAAAAAGTTACGGGAAAACAGCTGTTCATGCCCAATATAGTAATGTGTGTGCCATCGTCAGTAACAGACGTGGAAAGTCGTGCTGTGATAGAAGCGGCAAAAAGTGCAGGTGCAAGACAAGTATATCTGATTGACGAACCAGTCGCGGCAATAATGGGTGCAGGCGTCGATATTTCGCGTCCCGATGGAAATATGGTTGTGGATATCGGAGGAGGAACAACTGATATTGCAGTTGTCTCTCTTAATGGTGTGGTAACCAAATCTTCTGTTAAAATGGCAGGTAATAAGCTTGACAAAGCAATCGTAAGATATGTTTCGAACAGATACAGAATTCTTATCGGAGAAAAAATGGCTGAAAATGCAAAAATCGCTGCAGCGAATATATATTCTCCTGACGGAAGCAGAAAAATCGTAGTTAAAGGAAGACATCTGGTAAGAGGCTTGCCCGAACAGATTGAACTCTCTGATTATGATATTTATGAAGCAATTATTGATAATATAAATGAGATGATTAATGCTGTTAAAAACGTCTTTGAGAAAACTCCGCCGGAACTGGTCGGAGATATATATCAGAACGGCATTTATCTTACAGGCGGCGGTGCACTGCTATATGGACTTGACAAGCTTATGTCATCGCAGATAGGTGTTCCGTGTCATATAGCTGATGACCCTCTTTCGTGTGTAGCAAAGGGAACAAGATTCGCATTCAAAAACCTTGGTAAGCTTCTTGATGGCTTTGAACAGGTTTCTATGATTTAGTATAGTACAAGTATCTCTCCGCATAGTCTGTAAAAAAGCTTTGCGGAGGGATTTTTTTGAGGTGTACATTGTCTGAAATACGTAACAAAGAAGTAATAAATATTAAAAGTGGTGCACGTCTTGGCTATGTGGACGATATTGAATTCGAAACCGAGACAGCTGCGATTAAATCATTTATAGTATACGGCAGAACACGTTTTTGGGGCTTTCTCGGCAGGGAAGAGGATTTAATAATAACTTGTGACGAGATAGAAGTTGTTGGTGTCGATACGATTCTGATTTCGGCTGATGATACAAAATTAACAAAAAGAAAATATAATTTGAACGCATAATTGTTTGATTATAACAATAAAAAAAGCTTGCAATTTGATTTGAGATATGATATAATATTAAAGCAATTCGCACGCATAGCTTTTGACGGACGGTGCTTTCCCAAAAGTAAGCTCCCGTTAAGCTAAACTATGCGGAGGATCAAAAAACCATATTATTAGGAGGAACTACAAATGGGCGTAGTATCAATGAAGCAGCTTCTTGAAGCTGGCGTACACTTTGGTCACCAGACAAGAAGATGGAACCCGAAAATGGCACCATACATTTTCACAGAAAGAAACGGCATCTACATCATCGACCTTCAGAAGACAGTAAAGAAGCTTGACGAAGCTTATAACTTCATCAAGTCTGTTGCTGAAAACGGCGACTCTGTTCTCTTTGTAGGTACAAAGAAGCAGGCTGGCGATTCCGTTAAGGAAGAAGCTATCCGTGCAGGCGTTCACTATGTAAACGCAAGATGGCTCGGCGGTATGATGACTAACTTCAAGACAATTCAGAGAAGAATCAAGAGACTTGAACAGCTCCACCAGATGGAAGAAGACGGCACATTCAACCTTCTCCCTAAGAAGGAAGTTGTTAAGCTCCAGCTCGAAATCGAAAAGCTCGAAAAGTACCTCGGCGGTATCAAGACAATGAAGAAGCTCCCAGGTGCACTCTTCATCGTTGACCCACGCAAGGAAAAGATTGCTGTTGCTGAAGCTAAGAAGCTCGGTATTCCGATCGTTGCAATCGTAGATACAAACTGTGACCCTGATGACGTTGATTACGTTATTCCTGGTAATGATGACGCTATCCGTGCTGTAAAGCTTATTGCTGGCGCAATGGCTGACGCTATCATCGAAGGCAGACAGGGCGAAGCTGCTGCAGAAGCTGCTGCTGAAGAAGCAACAGAAGAAGCTGCTGAATAATTATTCCGCAAAATTCGGGCAGACACAGTTCATATGTCTGCCCTAATTTCGATATAACCGAACTAAAATTAGGAGGAATTACAATGGCAAAGGCATCCGTTCAGGAAATTAAAGATCTTATGAAAGTTACCGGCGTTGGTATGATGGACTGTAAGAAGGCTCTCGAAGAAGCAGATGGCGATACAGACAAGGCTATACAGATTCTTCGTGAAAAGGGTCTTGCTACACAGGCTAAGAAGAGTGCAAGAGTTGCTGCTGAAGGTATCGTAACTTCTGTAGTAGAAGGCAACGTTGGTGCTGTTGTAGAAGTAAACATCGAAACAGACTTTGCTGCAAACAACGAAGAATTCAAGGCTTTTGTTGCTGCAGTTGCTAAGACAGTAATCGAAAAGAACCCTGCTGACCTCGATGCACTCAAGGCTGCTACAATCAGCGGCGGTGACAAGAGTGTTGAAGAAACTCTTCAGGATCTCTTCATCAAGATCAGAGAAAATATGGTTATCCGTCGTTTCCAGAGACTCGAAGGCGTTCTTGTTCCTTACGTTCACGGCGGCGGCAGCATCGGTGTAATGGTTAAGCTTGATACAGACCTCGCTGCTGATAAGGCGTTTGCAGTAGGTAAGGACTGTGCACTCCAGGTTGCAGCTATGAACCCTGCATATCTCAACAGAGAAGCTGTTCCTGCTGAAGTTATCGAAAACGAAAAGAGCATCATGATGGCTCAGATGGCTGAAGATCCTAAGATGGCAAGCAAGCCAGAACAGGTTAGAGCTAAGATTGTTGAAGGTAAGGTTGGTAAGTACTACTCTGAAAACTGTCTCCTCGAACAGGCATTTGTTAAGGATGACAAGCTTTCTGTTCAGCAGTATATTGACGCTTCCGCTAAGGAACTCGGCGGCAAGATTGCAGTTGTTGAATACGTTCGTTTTGAAAGAGGCGAAGGTGTAGAGAAGAAGGTCGATGACTTCGCTGCAGAAGTTGCACAGATGGCTAAGGGCAACGGCTAATTTAATATTGTTTTTTGAAGGCACCGTGATGTTATTCACGGTGCCTTTTTCGTCAGTTTTTATGAAAAATGAGGTGCATATTTTGCACTGTATGCAAATTTGATAAAAAAACTGGATATAATATATGAAAAATGCAAATTAAATATAAGATAAATTGTAAAAAGTATGCAAATAGCCTTGACAACTTCCCTATAAATTGGTATCATTATTATAATATTGAATAAGTTGGGGGCTGTTATTGTGGAGATTTTTAAGCAATATGACTCGTTTAAAGAAAAATGTATAGGATTTCCTAAATCTTTTGAAGCTAAATGCTTCACTGAAAATAAATTTATTTGTCACCCTACTGCAAAAAATGAATTGATTGCAGTATGCAGTGATGAAGAAGCTCATACAAATGCCATTTGCATCTGTAGAATGGCTGATATGCTTCTTATGTCTGAGGACAGCGAGAACTGGACAAAGTTCAATCTTGCTGAAGCAAGAAAAATCGCTGAACAGAATGGTTTTATTTATCTTACAGACCTTTTTGCAGAAAACGCATTTCTGGCAGAAGAATGGATGATTGACGGTAAGCATGATACAATTATCGTTAATGAAGAATATATGCGTGAAAAAGGTATGAAGTATGCCCCTGTAACTCCGCTTACTAATAAGGTGCTCCATTTTAAAAAGTATTCCAATAGCTTTTTCTGGAAATCAGTTGCACCTGGGGAAATTCTTACAATTGATAAGAAGTACATAGAAACACGATTTGCTGAATTCTATAATGAATGTCTTGAAAAGCTTCCTGACCTTTCGGAGTCTGAAACAATCGATTTTGCACTTTTCAATGATAAGGTAACTATTGATGTCAATACAACCCGTGCAAGAACAATTGAAAGCTTTTTCGAAAATATCAATAATCTTATGGCATTATTTGCTGAAAACAATGAAGTGCTTGAAATGTGCGAGTACGATTTTTCAGCAAAGAATTTCATTATTGATATTGTTGTTGCAGCCCTTGATAAGAATGATATCAAACTCAGCAGCTCAGAGTTTGAAAGCAAATATTATAATCCAATCGTAAATGGAGACGCTTCCGAAAAGCTCTTTGTCCTTGGCAACAAGTGCGGTGATGATGCAGTAGATTGCGTCAAGCTTGCATTTATTGATGCTATAACAAGTGAATATAAGGATGAAATTAAGTATTCCGCAGAGGATACAAGTTTTTATGATACAAAACTTCGTCAGATGGAATTGGGTAACTATAATACTGAAGAGGAGCAGTATTTTATTACTGAGCTTCTTTCCCATAAGCCTGGCGATTATCGTGTATTTTATTATGCAGGACGTCAATATCCGGATGAAGCATCAAATCTTGCAGCAATTGCAGATTTCTGGAAAATAGCTCCTCAGAATGAAGAGGAGATGGAAAATACCATTTTAAGTGCATATATTCTTGAAGATAATTTTGATGAGCAGGGACGTTTCTGTGCAGGATATGAAGAATCAAGAATTCTCAAGGAAAAGCTTGAAAAGGTTATTACCAAGTACGGAATTGACAGCCGTGAGTGCATTGAAGAACTCTCACAGCATATCGAAATTATGGACAAGGAACGCCGTACTTTTAACGGTACTCTTTTCAATACTCCTGAGGAAAAGAAACTTGCTGTCAAGAATGAAGCATATATTCAGGATTTGTGCGTAGACCTTTCCGCACTCAATGAAAATGAACTTAATTCTCTTAACGAACATATCGAAAATACAACCCTCGATGTAAATACAAAGTCTAAATATCAGCTCAAGGTTAAGCTTGCTATGAATAATGTTCAGAGTTCAATGCTTGAACAGCGTTGCCTTAAGCTTCCTCTTATGACTCTTGACGAGATTGCAGAGTTAAGAGAAAAAATTATCAGCGAGGATTACCCGGAAGCTGTTGTAAAGCCTTTTGAAGCAAAAATCAGAGATGCATATTCAACAGCACAGACCGAAGAAATTGAAGCCCTGCTTGCAGGTTCTGAAAATTTCTCCGATGTACAGCTTGACGATATTTCAACAAAACTTTCATCCGGAAGATATGATGCAGGCATTGCCGAACATTATATTCAGAAGATTGATGAAATCAAGGATGCAAATATTCGCGGCAAGGTTTCAGCTCTTGTTGAAGGCTATGAGGATATGAATAAAGAAGAGCTTCATGCTCTTATAGAAAAGCTTAATGATGATAAGTATCCAAAGTATCTTACCGGTCCTTTGGCAGCTAAGATTGCTGATACTCTCAGTAATTATGAACTTAATGAAGCTGCAAAGGCATTTGAAGGTGTTGATATTGCTACAGAAGAACAGCTTGAGGAAATGAAGAAGGTAATTTCTGAAAAGCAGTTTACAGATGAAATCCTTGCACCATATATTGCAAAGGTCGAACAGCGTGAAAAGGTTCTTCTTGATGAAGAGCTGATTGACATGTGCCGTGATATTGATACAATGTCACAGGAAGAACTTGATGAGCTCAAGGAAGCAATTACAAATTCTGAAAAGAATTTTGATGAACAGCTTATTTGTAAGTATCTTGATAAGATTGCACAAAAGTCTTGTGAACTTACAAACTCTGAGCTTGCAGAATTGTGCAAATACATTTTCTCCATGGAACAGGAAGAACTTGACGAACTTAAGGAAAAGCTTGCTGATGACAAATACGATAAGGAATTCACTGATGTTTATTATCGTAAAATTGCTGAACGTGAGCAGGAACTTCTTGTTATTGAACTTGATGAGCTTTGTAGTGATATTTCTGAAAAGTCTATTCCAGAGCTTGAAGACCTTAAGAATGAAATTCTTGATAACGAAGCATATAACGATATTTGTGACAAGTATATCATTAGTATTAATGACAGAATTGAAGCAATCAAGATTGCTGAATATAAGGAGAAAATTGATAGCGTAGCTGAGATGACAGCAGAGGAGGTTGCTGATTTCAGAGCCATTGCAGAAGAAAAGCGTGAAGAAATTGGCGAGGAGCTCTACAGTGCAAGTATTGAAGCCGCTGACGCAAGAGATGATGCCCTTGAAAACGAAGCACTTGAAGAGCTTTGTGCTGGTATCGACGAGTATGATTTTGAAAAGGCTGAAAGCGTCAAGTCTGAACTTGAGTCAGGCGAATATAATGCTGAAAAGATTATTCCATATATTGAAAAGATTGAAGAGAGAATACTTGAACTTCATACTGCAGAACTTGAGTCATATGTTGACGGTATCAGTTCAATGAGCAAGGAAGATATCATAAAGGCTCAGATTAAGGTTCAGGATTATGATAACGGTTGTCCTTCAGAACTCAGAGAGAAGTACAACAAAATTGCTGAATCTGCTCTTGCAGATATTGCCGATCGTGAAGTTCGTGAATTGTGCGGTGATATTAGTACCCTTTCTGTAAAGAAATCTTCCGAACTCATCAGAAAGCTTGACAATATGCCTCTCGATCCGGAAGCCAAAACAAAGTATATTGATGCTCTTGATAAACATATTGCTGATCTTAAATCAGATGAAGCAAAGGTATATATTAAGTACCTTTCTGACAAGATGTCTGAATTTGGTATAAATATTGTTCATCTTTGTGTGCCTGGTATGTCAAATCTGTTTGATGCCAAATATTCTTCTGCGTGCAGTAATTATGTTTCAACAGGCAGATATGAGCTTCCGATACTTGTTCATGAAGGAAATACCGGTGAAGGCTTTACAATGACAACAGAGTACCTTTACGTTGGTGACAGAGGGGATAAGATTAAGATAAAAATTAATGATATTGCTTCTTTCCAAGCAAAGAAGTCTCTTATGTCATCAATTCTTACATCTGTAGAGCGTAATGGTAATACAAATGAAATTCCTAATGCGCTTAATAAGAATGTAGTAGAAAATGTTGCAAAGGTTCTTACTGCATTGGTAAGTTTTGTTCACGACCAGCGTTCTGCTGAACATATGAAGGAAATGCTTGCAAATGCCGTTCAGGAAAAGGCAATGCAGCCTCAGACAACAGCTCCGGTTTCTGCACCAGTTGTAGAAACACCTGCCGCGACTGAAGAGCTTAAAGTTAACTTCTGTGACCAGTGTGGTGCCAAGATTACCAACACAAATGCGAAATTCTGTGCTGAATGCGGAAATAAGCTTATGTAATAGAGGTGACAAGGGTATCAGGAAATGTCCTGATACCCTTGATTTTATTTATCAAATGAAGGATTGAAGGTTTAGAAATTTTGGGTATTAAGCTATATTAATATATGTATATTATTATGTTATTATCAATTGTTGACACCACGTCGCAACAGCGGTATAATAAAAGCAAATCTAAACGGAGGCAACCCAATGATTACAACAACCTACCCAAGCGACTACGTCGTGCTTGATATAGAAACAACAGGTTTCGGAACAGCCTGCGATATTATCGAAATTGCAGCCGTGCGTGTTCGGAATGACATTATCATAGACAAGTTTGAGTCCTTTGTCAAGCCAAGGGGGACAATCCCTTGGAATATAACCCGCCTTACGGGAATAACAAACGCAATGGTTGCAGGTGCACCGCCAATCGAGCAGGTGCTTTGCCAGTTCAAGCAGTTTGTTGGTAATGATGTTCTTATCGGACACAACATCAAAAGCTTTGATATGCGTATGATTTCGGCAAAGGCGACTGACTGTGGTATGTGCTTCGTAAACGAGCTTGTTGACACGCTTACAATGGCGAGAAAGCTTCTTCCCACCAAACATCACAGTCTTGCAGACGTGTGCAGTTATTACAATATCACTAACAGCAACGCTCACCGTGCACTGTCGGATGTTATTGCTACGCATGAGTGTTATCAGAGGTTGAAGGATGAATAAAATGAAGTTGAATAAAAAGGAGCAATAACTATGTCAAATAAATTGGTAGCATTTTTTTCAGCAAGCGGAGTAACAGCAGGTGTTGCAGAGAAACTTGCCGAGGCGGCAGGCGCAGATTTGCACGAGATAAAGCCTGCTGTGCCGTATACAAAGGCTGACCTTGATTGGATGAACAAGCAGTCCCGCAGCAGCGTAGAGATGAGCGACCTTTCGTCACGTCCTGAAATCAGCGTTAGGGTTGAAAATATGGACGACTATGATGTGCTTTTTATTGGTTTCCCAATCTGGTGGTACGTTGCCCCCACAATTATCAACACATTTCTTGAAAGCTATGACTTGACGGGTAAGACGATTATTCTGTTTTCAACATCAGGCGGAAGCGGCTTCGGCAAGACCGCTGAAAACCTTGCTGACAGCTGTAAGGGTGCTGTTATCAAGGGCGAGAAGCTGCTGAACGGTAAGGTTGATAAAGATATGCTGAGCGGATGGATTAAGGAACTTGGTGTGTAAATTCAGACAAACGAAAAAGCTGATGAGTTGAGTGCTCATCAGCTTTTGTGTATGTGAAATTTGATTTCTATATTTCATACATAAACGGAGCGGTACCGTCCTTGTATATTTCATATCGTTTCTTGTATGTTTGAACAGCTTCCATATGTCTTTCTTTCATATTACTGAAAGCAAAACCTGGTTCGTTGTCTTCTTCAGTACAGGTGAAATCAGCTAATTTCAAAACAATTTCATTCATTCGCTTTCTTTCTTCCGCTGATGTTGATTTGCATATCAACGCACACGCACCGTTTTCAATCCACCCTCTGCTGCCTGTCATTGTTTCAATAATCAGAATTTTATTTTTCTTATCCAGAGAAATCATTTTTTCCATCATTGAAATCAGTCTTACGCAATTTTCTTTTCGCAATGTTTCGGTGTTGTAGATTATTGCTATTATACTGCTGAATACATAACATACCTTATTGGGCTTGTCAAAGAGATGTTCAAAGTAATCATCTATAAGTTCCTGACGCCATTGTTCTTCCGTTTCCTTGTTAATTTTAAGCTCTTTGTAAGCACTATATTGTTCAGGTTCCTCTCTCCCCATATGGAAGAAAAAACCGTCAAATCTTTTGAATACAGATTCTGCTTCTTTTATTGTCATTGTATCACCTCAAATTTTATAGTGTTACTCCATTTTAAAAAAATTTCACAGCCCAAATCACAGTCAGATGCAGAGGGTAGAACAGATAAAAGAACCATTTTGCAAAGACGGGATGCTTTCCTTTTTGTCCGTTGTAGAACGTTGTTACGCAAAGATATGACAGTGCGAAAAATGTGATGTTAAGGAAGAAATTAAGCACATCAAGTATCAGTACCAACTCGATTAACTGGTGCAGAAGTATGCAGCTTCCAAACCATATAAGCCGTTTTTTCGGATTGCCACGGAAAATATGGAAACCGAGAATTATCGCCGGTCCGAAAATCAGCCATTCACAGAACAGCAGAATTGATGATATTTCTACAAGCACAATCAGTATAATTTTCTTTTTCAGTGAGTAGTCCTTTTCCCATATCGTAAGCGCGATTACCCCGAGAAACAGCGTGAAGAAAATGTTCAGGGTGGTGAAAAAATCTGTAGTGAGAAGCGTGCCGTTGTTGGCAAGACAAAACGGGATTTGTGTAATTACAGCAAAAATCAGCAAGCGGATTGCATAGCTTTTCCGTGAATGCGTGTAATGGAAGCCCTCAGCAATGAAAAAGAAGAATATAGGTGGCGCGAGAAGCGACATCTGTGTGAGAAGCTTAAGCCACAGCGGTGCAGTGGAAAGGCTTTCCCAGTCGGGCACATAAGAGAAAAAGTGCCCGATTGCCATTGGAATTATGGCAAGATATTTTATTGCGTCACGGTTTAGGATTTTCAGATTTTGTGATTTTTCGGTCATAGTGGTCACGTCCTTTTTGTGTAGTTGTGTTATTATATGCATTATTGCATAAAATTGTTGTTGTGTCAAGTAATGTGCTGAAACTGCGGCGGGTAATATATATCCACATCCTAAGAACATAAGTTAAAAAATGCAGAATATTATCTATGGTATTGTTATGAACTCTTCGGCAAGCGAGCCTGCACCGATGCAGTATATTGCACCGTATGCAGGATGTGCAATGGGCGAATATTTTATGAGCAAAGGCAAAGATGTTCTGTTTATCTATGATGATTTATCCAAACACGCAATTGCATATCGTTCACTCAGTCTGCTGCTTGAACGTGCTCCTGGACGTGAAGCTTATCCCGGTGACGTCTTTTATCTGCACTCAAGATTGCTTGAGCATTCAGCTCATCTGAGTGATGAACTGGGCGGCGGCTCCATGACAGCACTTCCGATTGTAGAAACGCAGGCAGGTGACGTATCTGCATACATTCCTACAAATAATATTTCAATTACTGACGGACAGATATTTCTTGAAAGTGATTTGTTCTTTGCTGGTCAGCGTCCTGCGGTAAATGTTGGTTTGTACGTTTCCCGTGTAGGTGGCGATGCTCAGACAAAGGCAATGAAAAAAGTCACAGGTACTCTCCGACTTGATCTGGCACAGTACAGAGAAATGGAAGTTTTTACTAAGTTTGCCAGCGACCTGGACGACACAACAAAAAAACAGCTTATCTACGGCAAGGGCCTTATGCAGATGCACAAACAGCCGCAATATAAACCGCTTTCCCAGCATGAGCAGGTAATCACGCTGGTTGTAGTTCTGCATCATATTATGCAGGATATTCCAGAACGGAAAATCAGCAGCTTCATTCATATGCTTTTGCATTTTGAACAGACACATTCTGCACTTTGCAGACGGATTGACGAAACGGGACAGCTCACCGATGATGATAAGGTGGAAATCATCATCACGGCAAAAGCGTTTGCAGATAACAAGCAGGATTGAAAGCGGTGATAATATATGGCGGGTACAAAGGAAATTAAAAACCGTATCAATAGCATAAAGGATACGAAAAAGATTACAAACGCTATGTATCTTATCGCTTCAACAAAAATGAGGAAAGCCAAAAGCGACACTTGCAGAGGAAATGGGGGCATTGCAGGAGCGTATCACTTCAACAAAGAATGGCTCTGTGGCGGTTTATGTTCCTGCGGATGACCTGACAGACCCTGCACCTGCTACAAGGGTGCTGTGAACGTACTTATGCCAAGAATGAAATATATTCTTGACAGGGATGGAGTACGTGAAATCGGGGAAAGCGACTTTGAAGAAATCAAAAAGGCTAACCTCGGTTATTCCGAAAATGGTATGAGAGTTCTTGCATTTGCCAAGTAAATTCTTGTAAGCGAAGCTCCTGTTACTCTTGATGACGAATGTGATTAAGCAGTTTATGATATGTGTCTCAAAACTGTTTGATTTCGGAGCAAATTGAAGCGTGATTAATATTGCAGAGATGATTTTAAAACATGTAGTTACATCATATATTGCAACGTTATAAAATTTCATTTTAAATATGTATATTATCATCGTATTTATATTCAATCCAAGTA
>JAGBCL010000099.1 GCA_018110825.1 Oscillospiraceae bacterium | reverse complement strand
GAGAACGGCAACACCGTGTTCGCCACCGTGGAAATCACCGTGAAGAACACCGAAGCTACCAAGACTTCTCCGGCTTTCGATCTGGATGCCGCCATCGCCGCCCGTGCGGAGAATGACGCGAAGCCCAAGACCGAGAAGAAGACGAAGGAAGCCGACCCCGAAGCCGAAGCGAAGCGCGCGAAGCGCAACGCGGAGCAGGAGCTTGTCAAGGAGTGGTGCGTGGTCAATCTGACTGACGAGCCGATGACCACCACCGACATCAAGGCGGCGATTCCGGAGCTTGCCGAAGTCAGCGTCATGCAGGTGGGTACTTACCTCAAGAACATCGCGCAGGACAACGCCGACACGATCAAGCGCGAAGTCGTGAAGGGCAAGCCGTATTACAGCCGCGCCTGATGGAAATAACAGGGGATGCAAATCCCCTGTTATTTTTTGTATATAAAAATATTAGATGTTCAACATCTAATAAAAAAGGAGTGTACGATTATTCGTACAACTCCACAGTATAAAAATGATATCCCATCAATTCCAGCTTAGTACGATCAAAGGAAAGATACTGTTCCTCCCAGTTATCACCATAGACGTCCTTCAACGCACGGAAATCTCCGGCATCCATAAGGGCGTCTTCACTCATATCAGGACACCACACATCAGAAAACTGGTCTACCCAATTCGTTTCCAGCAAGGCACGCTTTGCCGCATCATCATTCTTAGCATAGATGATAGGGCCGTGATTTTCTTCAATAACAACAGTAATGGTCATAATTTTACTCCTTCCAATTCCTAATCAGATATAACAACGTCAAATCAAAACATAACAACACAGAAAGAATCTCTACACGCCAAGGAGAAAAGATCGCGGCAGTAATGAGTAAAAACACAATGCGAATAAACTCATGTGGATGTGTATATACCCAAGTGAGAAAGACTTTCATGCAGACAACTCCTTTTCTTTTTCTATGGATAGTATACCATAAATACAGTCATATGTCAATTTTCATTTTTAGATGTTAAACATCTAATTCTCCCACCAGTGTTAGTTATGACTAACAAACTATTATCCCTCTATAACCATCCTCCAGCAATCCCTCCTCGCGGCCGTGCCGCACTCCTCCCCGGATGTCAAAATTTGACACAAGCTGGAAAGCTGGAACAAGCTGGGAAATTCCCACGAGCTGGAGGCCCAGGGTGCCCTGCACCCTGGGCCGCACACCTCCAGCAAGCTGGAGGAATTATTTGTACAAGCTGGAGAATTTTAAATAAAAATTTTGTTTATTTTAAATAAATTTTATTTTAAAGAAATTTATTTTATTATTTTAATTTTTATTTTATAATTTATAATTTTATTTTATTTATTTTAATTTTTATTTATTTTAAAATAATAAAATTAATTTTATTTTAAAAATTTCTAAACAAACAAAAAAAAGAAGCGAATTACTTCGCTTCCTCATTGGATTATTTATGTGTGTAAAACAGGAATGCTTACGGCTTCCCAATTTTCGGAATTATCCTTTCGCATTGCTATTTTTACACATAACGGTTTTCACGCTAGGGTGTAGACCTTATGACGCTTCTCGTCAAGCTCGAACTTGAGCACGCCCTCTTCAACAAGAGCCTTTAGGTAGGTACCAACCTGCATCTGATTGAGGCCAGCAAACTCAGGAACATTCGCAGCGATAACAGAAGGAATCATGCCATCGGCTGGAAGATTGGTCTTGACCCACTCACGGAGGATCGCAACATTAGTAGCCTTACGCTCTGCAGCAGCAGCCTTCTCAGCATCCTTCTGAGCCTTCTTAGCTGGATCAGCAACACGACGGCCGGGACGCTCAGCAGCCTTAGCAACCTCGGCATCAAGGTCATAAGCCTTGGAACGAGCAGTATCCTGAGTGTTCTTAACAGTTACCTTTAGCTCAACTGGGAAGAGCATACCGGTAGCCTCATCAACAACATCAGAG
>JAGBCL010000098.1 GCA_018110825.1 Oscillospiraceae bacterium | reverse complement strand
TCAAAAGAGGAAATTTCTGCAAGAGAGAAATTTCCTAACAGCAACGAAGTTGCTGCTTTCGTATAGCGATAAAAATAAAGTACGTCCCAAACGTTCCACTGGAACGTTTGGAAGGAAAGTACAGTAGTAAACCATACAAGGGGAAGCGTTCTTGGTCGCTTCCCCTCGAAATGCTGTCGCATTTCTCACCCTTTTCTCCGTTTTTTAAGGCAAAGGGAATTTCGCCGCTTGCGAGCGGCGACTCAGGGGCTTCGCCCCCAAGACCCCCACCAAAGGGGACACCGTCCCCTTTGGAATCCCGTTATCGCTTCGCTAACACTAATAGTTATTGTTACACTGAATTATATTTATTACAATTCGTAACCGTTGTTTCCAAACTTTAACTTGCATTTAGCGTATTAATATGGTATAGTAATATTGCAGGGTAATACATATAATATATTAACCCTGCAGAAAAGGAGGCTTGTATGGTAATAGTATGGACTGTTGTGCTGATTGCGGCACTTATTGTTGAGGGTGCAACCTTTGCACTGGTGGCAATATGGTTTGCGGCAGGTGCACTGGGTGCACTGATTGCGGCAGGTCTGGGTGCAAATCTTACTGTTCAGCTTGTTATTTTTACAGTGCTGGCTGCGGTAATGCTGATTTTTACCCGCCCGTTGCTGAAAAAGCTGTTCCCTAACAAGTTTATTCCCACAAATTCTGAACTTGACGTCGGCAAGACTGCTGTTGTAATCGAGACGATTGATAATGCGACAGGTAAGGGCAGAGTCAGACTCAGCGGTGTAAACTGGGCAGCAGTTTCCGAAAACGGTGAAGACATTCCCGAGGACGAAATTGTTGTTGTAAAGGAAATCCGCTCGGCAAAAGTCGTTGTTGCAAAAAGTTCGGAAAGCATTGAAAAGAAAAACTGATTTGAGAAAGGATTGTTTTTATGGAGTATATTCTTATTGGTCTTTTGGTATTGGTTGTAATTATTATTATTTCGGGCATCAAGTTCGTGCCTCAGGCTACCGAGTTCGTTATTGAAAGACTCGGAACATATTCACGTTCACTTCAGGCAGGTCCGCACTACGTTGTGCCTTTTATCGACAAGGTTGCAAAGCGTGTTTCCATCAAGGAGCAGGTTGCAGATTTCAAGCCACAGCCTGTTATCACAAAGGATAACGTAACAATGCAGATTGATACGGTTGTATTCTACAGAATTACTGATACAAAGCTTTACACATACGGCGTTGAAAGACCTCTTTCCGCTATCGAAAACCTTACAGCTACAACTCTCCGTAACATCATCGGTGAGCTTGAACTTGACTCAACTCTTACTTCAAGAGATGTAATTAACGCGAAAATCACATCTATTCTCGACGAAGCTACAGACCCTTGGGGTATCAAGGTTAACCGTGTTGAGCTTAAGAATATTATTCCGCCAAGAGAAATTCAGGACTCCATGGAAAAGCAGATGAAGGCTGAACGTGAGCGCCGTGAAAAGATTCTCCAGGCTGAAGGCGAAAAGAAATCCCAGGTTCTTGTTGCAGAAGGTGAAAAGGAATCCCAGATTCTCCGTGCTCAGGCTGACAAGGAAGCTGAAATTCTCCGTGCAGAAGCTGAAAAGGAAGCTATGATTCTCCGTGCTGACGCCGTAAGACAGCAGAAAATCCTTGAAGCACAGGGTGAAGCTGAGTCTATCGCTCTCGTGCAGAATG
Source organism: Oscillospiraceae bacterium (assembly GCA_018110825.1). Classification (GTDB taxonomy): domain Bacteria; phylum Bacillota; class Clostridia; order Oscillospirales; family Ruminococcaceae; genus RGIG8773. The sequence continues at coordinate 715 of JAGBCL010000098.1, read as the reverse complement.
CTCTCGCAGAAAGCCTTGTAAAGCTGAACGCTTCCAACCCACAGGACAACGTTATTGCGCTCAAGAGCCTCGAAGCTTTCGCAAAGGCTGCAGACGGCAAGGCTACAAAGATTATTATTCCTTCCGAAATTCAGAGCCTCGCAGGCATGGTTACTTCTGTGAAGGAAATCGCTTCAAACAGCACAAAGTCAAATCCGTAAAATATAAGTTCATTCAGGTGCACTATAATTATATAGTGCACCTTTTTGTGGAATATTTTTATAGTTATAATTAATTTCAGTGGGGGAATATTATTAGTGTAAATCACGTCCGCGGCCGCTTCGGCTATGCACGAGGCAGTTCTCTGACTAATGTTTATGCTGTAAGATTTACGGCTGAAGATGTGTTTATATAAACGTTTCCGCAAGGCAGGGAAAGGGTTTCTTGCCTTGCGGAAAAATTTTTGAAGAAAATTTCAAAAAACGCTTGACAAATGATTTTGTTTGTGGTATGATATTAAAGCTGTCTCGTGAGGACACAGTACAAAACAAAGGCGGAACTGAAAGCTAACACTTGGACAGTGGCAAGCAGGGTCGCAAAAAAGATTTTGAAAAAAATCGAAAAAAGTACTTGACAAACTTGTGAGAAAGTGATATAATAAAAAAGTTCCACAGCGAACGGGTACGAAAACAAAATAAAAAATATTTTGAAAAAGTACTTGACAAACGAAAGAGCT
>JAGBCL010000097.1 GCA_018110825.1 Oscillospiraceae bacterium | reverse complement strand
TGCTTGTTCTCAATAGTCTGATAGAGATATGCGTCGAAGGTTGCTTCGGTCATATATCGGTAAACCTCAACTTCCTTGTTTTCATTACCCTGACGGATAATTCGACCTTCACGCTGCTCCAAATCTGACGGACGCCAAGGGCAGTCAAGGTGATGAAGTGCTATGAGCTTGTCCTGAATGTTTGTGCCTGCACCGCACTTCGCCGTTGAGCCGAGCAGAACACGGACTTTGCCTTGTCTTACCTTTGAGAACAACTCTTTCTTTTTGGCTTCGCTGTCAGCTTCGTGAATAAAGGCAATTTCCTCTTTCGGAACACCTTTTGCTATAAGCTTATCACGAATATCATCATAGAGATTGAAAGAGCCGTCGTTTTTCGGTGTCGAAAAGTCGCAGAAAACGAGCTGTGTTGACTTCTTATCATCATTCTTCTGATAGATGTCAAAGACATTGGAAACACAAGTGTTTACCTTTGAGTTTGGGTCGTCAGGGAGCAAAGGGTCTATAAGTCGCTGGTCAAGTCCGATTTTACGCCCATCATTCGTGACCTTGAGCATATTATCTTCTTCGGGCTGGACCTTTTTATCGTGAATATCCTTTGCTCTGTCTGAAAGTGCTGATACCATATCTTTTTGAATATCACTCGGCTTTACAACGACATTGTGGAAATGTGCTTCAGGAACAGGGAGATTAAGCATATCCGCTGTCTTTATATCCGCACATTCCTTGAAAACATTGATGAGTTCGGGGAGGTTGAAGAATTTTGAAAACCTTGTTTTCGCTCTGTATCCAGTACCTTCAGGGGCAAGCTCAATCGCTGTAACGGCTTCACCGAAGTTCGCCGCCCAAGCGTCGAAATTGTGCATACCCATTTCTTTGAGCTTGTCAGCCTGCAAGTATCTCATCATCGTGTATAGTTCGGTCATACTGTTGCTGACGGGAGTTCCCGTTGCAAAGACAATGCCCTTACCACCTGTGATTTCGTCAAGATACTGACACTTCATATAAAGGTCAGCGGACTTCTGAGCTTCGGTCTGCTGAATACCTGCTACATTACGCATTTTGGTATAAAGGAACAGGTTTTTAAATGAATGAGCTTCATCCACAAACATCTTGTCGATACCGAGTTCTTCAAAGGTAACTACATCGTCCCTCTGAGGATTTTCAACGAGCTTTTTCAATTTTGCTTCAAGGTTACGCTTTGTTTTTTCAAGCTGTTTTACTGAAAACCTTGCACTCTGCGACCTTCCGAGAGTTTCAATACCCTCGGTAATCTCGTTTATCTGCTTGCGTATCATTCGTTCCTGTCGTTCAGCCGATACAGGTATTTTTTCAAGCTGTGAGTGTCCGATGATAACTGCGTCGTAATCTCCTGTTGCAATCTTCGAGCATAAACGCTTACGGTTTTTGGCTTCAAAGTCCTTTTTGGTTGCAACAAGGATATTAGCGGCAGGATAAAGTCTTAAAAATTCTGCTCCCATCTGCTCTGTAAGGTGATTAGGCACAACAAAAAGTGACTTAGTACATAAACCAAGTCGCTTGCTTTCCATAGCAGAAGCTACCATTTCAAAGGTCTTGCCCGCACCCACTTGGTGAGCGAGCAATGTGTTTCCACCATACATAGTGTGTGCAATGGCGTTGAGCTGATGTGTTCTGAGCTGAATTTCAGGGGACATACCCGAAAAAGTGATATGACTTCCGTCGTATTCTCTCGGTCTGGAGCTGTTGAACATCTCATTGTACTTGTTTACGAGCTTTTCACGACGGTCAGGGTCTTTGAATATCCAGTCTTTAAACGCTTGCTTGATAGCTTCCTGCTTTTCTTGAGCAATCATAGTTTCTTTCTTATTCAGAACGGATTTAATCGTTCCGTCAGGCTGTTCAACACGGTCGTAAACTCGTGCGTCACGGAGGTTAAGCGTATCTTCGATAATGGAGTAAGCGTTCTTTCTTGCCGTGCCATAGGTCATATTGGCAGCTACATTGCTTCTGTCCACATTCTTGCCTTCAATGTTCCATTCAGATGTGTATTTCGAGAAATTCACATCAAACATATTCTGCAAGTATCGTGGAACTTGGAGAGTTTCAATCATAAACTGCTTGATTATATCCGTATCAAGCCAAGTCGCACCAAGTCTGACATCAATTTCACTTGCTTCAAGAGGTTTCGGCATAGCTTTTTCAAGAGCAGCGATGTTCACGCTTAAATCCTCGTC
>JAGBCL010000096.1 GCA_018110825.1 Oscillospiraceae bacterium | reverse complement strand
CATTCATATGTGTATGGAGCTTTGCCACCGAAAACGTTGACCTGCACATATGTTTTATCTCCAACATCTGCGGTGTATATGCAAGGTGTAATATGCATCCATGCCTTAAAGCCATAATTACCCATGTTTATAAGTCTTTCTGCCAGTGTTTCTCCAAGATTTTCAACCACCCATGAATCATATGGAATTTTCTCCGGCTCTTCTATCAGGATCCCGCAATAATCGTTTTCCTTTACCTCATCAATGGATTTTTTGAACATTTCAATTTTTGTAGCAACGCCGAAAACCTCAATGCCGTGTGATGGCATATGCATTGAAACTGTTTCGCCGGCTCTTAAGGCACCTTTATTAACTCTTCCTGTGAAAATGTAACCGGAATTATATTTAATTACATCCTCTGGCTTGAATATAAATACCTTTTCGGGTATTGTCACCGCTTCGGATTTCACTTCCTGACCGAGGCTATCTGTAATCTTACAGTAGAACTGACTTATTGTTACATTGTCAATATCAAAAACAAGAGAAAGCGTATTAGTTTTAGCGCCCTTTACATAATCGGATTCGGTAAATTCAGTAAATCCGTTATATCTGTCTCTTGTACCCCAAGAATATGTATATGGTGTTTTTCCACCTGATGCTTTGACTGTATATGTAAGTGTTTCGCCTTCATCGGCAGAATCAATCCTTTCCGGCTCCACTACTATCTCGAAAGGCTCATACATATCAGGTGTTTCAGGTGTTTCTGCTGATTTTTCATCTTCCTTGATTTCAGGAGCAGGTTCTGCATCCTCTGGAATTTCAAGCTTTTGTTCTTCTTTTGGTTCTTCAGTTTTAGGTTCTTCTGTCTTTGGCTCTTCGGCTGTTGTTTCCATACTGAACTTAACACGCTTGGTTTCATCCATCATTCTTGTAATGATTGCCGCAACCTCACATCTTTTGATGTTATCCTCCGGCTTGCAGTTGTGCTTTGCATCCACACCTGTCAGAATTCCTGCACGATAGAGCTTGTATATACTGATTGAACTCTCGAAAGCCATAGGAACATCGGGAATAGAGCCGTCAGGAACATTATTTATACCAATAAGCGCCTCATCGGGAAGGGCATTTGCGAATATTTCCATATATCCTGCTCTTGTAGCCTTTTCGTTAATGTTACTAACCTTATAGAAAAAGTTTTCTGTTATTATTCCGTGGTCTTTGGCATAATCAACATAAATTTGATACCAAGGATTTCCGCCGGGTACAAGATATACGCTTCCGTCTTTGTAAAGCTGATACATACAAGCCGCAAGCTTGATTGCTTCAGCATATGTAAGGTTATCATCGGGAGCGAAGGTTGTTTCGGTTTTTCCGTTGATAATACCAAGCCTTACGGCATTATCAACATCTTCGTAATACCAACTGTCAGGTTTAACATCGGTAAAGTTGGAATAGTGCTCCGCATTTACAACCGATGCAAAACTCATAATCATTGTTAAGCATAAAATAAATGATAAAATTCTTTTCATAATTGCCCTCCAAATTAAAAACTTCCGCCTCGTCCGCCGTGCGTTCTGCCAGAGGACGATGTATGTGTGCCTGAACTTGATTTTGGTCTTTCTGTTTTCGTAATCCTTGAATACAGGAATAAATCTCTTGATGTGTCAATTCTCATACTTCCGGATTTTATGTAATTTGCCGCATAATCGTTTTCTACCGCCGTTTTCATTTTCTTAAGCTTCTTTTTCATCATTATAAAGCCGAGTAAAAGAGGAGTTAATAGACAAACCAAAACAACACCGACAATGTATTTTGTACTTAAATTCTTTTCGTTATATGGGGTTCCGTCTTTTGCCATCGAAAGAAGCTCATCTGCGGTTTCAATATAAACAGAAAATGCCTTATAGTAGTTATCATCTTCAAGATAAGGTAATACCTTGCTTTCAAGATAGATAAGTCCGTTTTTGTTGAAATACTCACGACCTTTTCCGTGAGTGGTGAAGTGATATTCTCTTGTGTCACGGCAAATGTAAAGCATTATACCGTCATCGTTTTCACCTGCACCGTAACCACCATAGTCATAAATATCATCAGCAGATGCTTCTGCAGTATCTGATGTCATTTCACTTTCTGTATAAATTGCTACCTCAAAATCATATTCGTTTCTGACTTTATCAAGCTTTTCTGTAAGTGATGCAAGCTCCGATTGCATCAAATATCCTGCTTCATCCACAATTGAAGGATTTTCAAATGATGCATATACGGGCAAAAACAGAGTGAGCAAGAGTAGAGTAAGTAAAACACAAGAAAGTAATTTTTTCATATATCGACCACCCCCCTTAATGCAAAAGCATCCAGCCAATAGCGGCGGCTGCTACATATGCAATGCCTGCAATCTTCCAAAAATACTTCCACTTTTTGCTGTTATCAACAGGATATTCACCAACGACTTTTCCTGTTTGTCCGTTAATAGCAAATTTATACAT
>JAGBCL010000095.1 GCA_018110825.1 Oscillospiraceae bacterium | reverse complement strand
TGCAGAAATTCTTCACATTACCGAAAATACACTCAAATATCACAACAAGAATATTTACAGCAAGCTGGGAATTTCCTCACGCAAGCAGCTGCTTCGCTTCGCCGCCTTGAAACAGCATAGGGACGGAAAAGAGGATTGGACTTAACTAAAAAAGTATCTCGATAATTCCTTTAATATGAGTCATTGACAACGGAAACCGTTATTTTTTCAAGATTTTCTTCCATTACAATTATTGTAGTGGGGATATTCTGCATTTCTGTTTCCTCCGTACCAGCTTTACGCTTTTATGGCAATAATTCTTGCTATGCAGGTTGTAATATGTTATAATTGTCAGTTAATATATAAAGAAGAATTTTCAAATTCAGTTATTCCATAGGGCAAACTAAAGAATCAACGTAGCTGAGCACAATACGCCCTGCCCGCCATATAAGAAATGGGAACAAATAAAAACAGGAAAAATACAATGAAAAAATTATTATCGATTATTTTATCAGCAGTGATTTCCTTTACTGTATTCTCAGGTTGTAAACACGGCACTACGTCTGAAAAGTCAGAGGATACTTCTGAGGAAACAACAGTAACTGTTTCTGTTGCTGAAAAGGGAACAACAACCGTTAACACAGTTTCCAAAACTGAAACAGTAACCACAATCGTTACAACCACCGAAGCAACCACTGTGACACCAAAGATAACTGTCGCATCAGAAACTACTGCTGAATCGGAGATTACTGCGACACCACAAACTATTACTGAATCACAAACAACTGTAACCACAAAGGTTACTGCTGCAACTGAACCTGCTGCCAAGCCTGTTGCCACTATAAAGGAACTCAACAACCGCACTATCCTCGTATATGACGGCATTCAGAACTTCAAGCAAACCAACAACCTTGTACTCTACGATTTTTCTGATATTAAAGACGTCGGTATCAGCCGCGATGGTACAATCCACCCTATGAGAATGCACTACGGCATGACAGCTGAAGTTAAAAACGGTTATGTGTATTTCTCGTCATATAATGACTATCCCTATATCTGTAAGGTATCTGTAAAAAGCATTGACATTATATCCGACACAAGTGTCAAGTCCATAAAGGTTTCGGACAAAACCCAAAAGCTTGATATGTCTTCTTATGCAAATGGTCTTTACGCCATTAGCACTACCTGGTCCAACAATCAGACGTCCATTGTTTTCATGTATGCAAACGATGGTTCTGTCAAACTCTGTTCTGTTGAAACAATGAGTAATTCTGAACTTGAAGATTTCAAAGCACGCCGTGACAGAATTGATTACCTTCTCGAACTTCAGAATATTACACCTGAAAACGCAATTGACACAAGTGATCTTTGTTATCCCTGGCTTAATCAGATAGAAACGGATTTGTGGATGGATTTGTCTGATGATATAATTAAAGAAAACTGGTCCGAATCAAGAAAACTTTTCGCATTCCACGAGTGGATGTGTGAAAACCTTGCTTACGACAACTACAAAGCGGACAAAGGTATCAGATCATTTGCACAGAACGATTCCAGCGGCAAATATGATACCTGGCAATCAAGAATCGGTGTGTGCCATGACTGGGTCAATATCCTGCTGACAATGTGCCGTGCACAAGGTATTCCTTGTATAACAGCCGATGATACAGACCATACCTGGAATCTTGTGTACATTAATGGCAGCTGGATTGAAATTGACATGACTATTGATATCAGAAACAATGTATATGGTGAAGATATGACCAATTGGATTTGTGACGGAGAATCAATATATTGTTACAATGCTTACGGTGATGAATTTGTAAAGAAGGGAATCCGTAAGAGTCCTGAAGAACTGATTGTTCTCAACGGTAGCTTATGGACTTTTGACATTCTTTGCGGCATTATTCCTTATGGTGCGTACGACCTGCTTGCATACTATGAGAACAATAAATCTTAAAACAAAGCTTTTTTCAAGCACAAACACCCACTCATCACTTCTTTAAGAAAAGCTGTTATTTACCACATACTGTTCATAACAACTTGAATTCCGAAAAAGTCATAAATAATTGGATAAAACATTAAATCTAACTACACATTTCGGGAGGAAACAACAATGATTATCGATGTATGCAAAAAGCCCTCAGTAGTGCAGAAAAATTTTTCTGTTGTAAGCGATAGCTTGAAGGAATATATACAATCCGGTACACAATGTCATTTTAATGAAACATTAGAGTACGCATTGCGTGATTGTATATCTGTTTTCAATGAGAAAACCAAAAAAATTTCTTCGATATTTCTGACAATTGGAATCATATCTGCTATTTTAGATTTTTTATGCATACTTTTCGTACTGAATTCCAATATGGGAATCAAGCTAAGCGGTTTATTAATTGTTTTGCCTGTTGTTATGCTGATAATTTACTTCCGGATGCAATCTGAAATAAACGCACGCCAAAAAGCTGCTATGATACATTCAAAAAAAGATATTTGTTTCAAATACAAGTTCAATGGAATTGTCAGACATAAGTACTCAGACGGTGAAACTATGTGTGAAGATTATTATTGTGATTTGGGCCGCTTCTATATTTTATCTGAATATCATCCCGAAAGATGGAGCAGATGCAATACTGCTTACGGAACAATAATCAATATAAATAATGAAGAACTTTTTATTCTTTTTTATTGTGAATAACAAATGCCGCACCAATAAATTTTGGTGCGGCATTATTTTTGCAGATGGATTTGTTTATCTGTATTCAATAAGTGAGCTATCCTGCTCAACAGGTGTTCCTGCAAAGGCATTTTCGCCGACAATTACATCAGAAGGCATACTTACACTTGTAAGGTATTCGCAAATTAAGAATGCACCCTCCCCTATTTCAGTCACACTGTCTGGAATGAATACGCTTTTAATTTCGAACCTTTTAAAAGCATACGGTGTTATTTTTGTTACCCCATCAGGGATGACTGCTTCTGTTATTTCATCATCGGAAGAATAACGAATAAGTGTATTGTTTATGATAAGCGGCTGATTTGCTTCAAGGAAAGGCGTATAATCAAATGCACTTCCATCAATATCAGATATTGTTTCAGGAATTGTAATATCACTCAGGATTTCACATCTTTCAAAAGCAGAATCCCCAATAAATGTAACGCTGTCAGGAATAACTACATTATTAAGCTTTTCACATCCATAAAAAGCAGCACTTTCAATTTTCGTCACACTTTCAGGAATTTTAACACTTTCAAGATTTTTACATCTCTGAAAAGCACGGCTACCAATAACAGTAACACTGTCAGGAATGTCTACGCTTTTTATCTGCTTGTTTCCGATGAATGCACCTTCACCAATAACAGTTATATTGTCAGCAAGGACTACATCATCAGTTGCTGAACTATAATCAACAAGTATTCCGTTTATAATAAGCGGCTGATTCGATTCAAGAAAAGGTGTATTATTAAAAGCTCCGTTTCCGATATATGCAACAGTTTCAGGAATAGTCAGATTATCAATTGCACAAGCGTTAAAAGCTGTATCGCCTATTTCAACAACACTATCAGGAATTGTTACTTCTTCGAGAGCTTCACATTCATTAAAGCAATTATTACCTATTGAAACAAGCTTTTCAGGCAGATATAAATATTTTAAGTTCTCACAGCCCCAAAAGCATCCACCGGGAAGGCTTTCAAGTTGTCCTTCGAATTTAACATACTTAAGATATGCAGCACTCGAAAAAGCATTTTCACCTATTTCAGTTACACCTGCGGGAATTGTAATATCTACAAGTCCGCAGGATGAAAAAGCACTCTCTCCTATTTTCCTGAGGTTTTTGGGTACGGTTATTGTTACACCACTCAATTCACCAACACCACTGAATGCACACTCATTCAGAACTTCAACTGTATCCGGCAGAAAAACATTCTTTATTACATTGCGTTCATAAGAACCTGATAAATCAGTAAAACAGTATTCACCGATTTCTGTTACCTTTTTACCTTCAATTTCTTCAGGAATAATGTACTGTTCACTGAATTTCAGACACTTGTCAATTCTCACATGGTCATCAAAAACAGTATATGTGAACAGTTCTTCAATAGGCAAATCAGAAAAATCATATTCAGGTGTGATTTCTGTTGCAACTGTTCCTAAATCAATCTCGGTTTCCGCAGGAGCTGTCGTTGTTTCTTCCGGTTCTAATTTATTCTTAGCTGTTGTGACATTTTCGACGGACGCTGAAGTTTCTGATGCAGTTGTTTCATTTTCTGCAGCAGTATCTTCTGCGCATCCTGTCATAAGCATACCTGTTGCAAGAACCAACGCTATAATTTTTGAATAACGTATTTTTTTCATAATTATCCTCCGTTTTCAAAACAGCTTACGCTTTGATTTTGCTGAATTATAACACAGTTTTACGCGGCTTTCAAGATATTTGTCAAAAAAAACGCAAATTTGAAAAATAATGCAGAAATGCACACCAAAACCTTTTTTACTTTTGCTATAATATAATATATATATTTGTACGTAAATGCGAAAGGAGTCTGATTACAGATGAAACAATGTAACAACGGCCATATTTTTGATGAAAAAATTTTTACTGAATGTCCTTATTGCAGTGATGTAAACTCTTTCGGAACACGTCCTCTCGGCAATTCCGAACCTGATTTTCCAAGCACAGTTCCTGTTGATTCGGCAGATAATTTCGCAATGTCTAACACTGTTCCTCAGGAAAATGTTCAGCCTAAGTCTAAAAAAGGTATGGGTGTAACAGTTGCACTCAATGTTACAGATGTAGGAATAAATCCCGTAAGAGGATGGCTTGTTGCTGTTGAAGGTGTAAAATGCGGAACATCATTTACCGTTCACAGTGAAAAGAATTTCATTGGAAGAGGCGCTCAGTTTGACATTGACCTTTTCTTTGATAAGGCTGTATCAAAAGAGGGCGATGCAATAATTGCATTTGACGCACGAAGCTCAAAATTCTTTATTACTCCAAGTTCTTCCAAGAACAACATCTATCATAACAATTCAATTCTGCTTGTTCCTGCTGAAATCAAGGATTATGATACAATAGAAATCGGTTCTACAAAACTTGTGTTCAGAAGTTTCTGCAATGAACAGTTCTCATATTGATTATGAACAACGAAATCTTTGTTCCGATGGAAATTGAAAATTCTGATGTAACCAGAATAATACTCGGAAACGCACAAGGCAAAGGAGCACGTCCTTATCAGGAGGACAGCTTCGGTTTTTCGGCTCTTGATAAAAAGTCTGTCAGAAAGTGCGGTCTTACAGCTGTTGTGTCTGACGGTATGGGCGGTTTGTCTGACGGTGACAAAGTCAGCAGATATACTGTTACGACAATAATTGAAAAACTTAGCAGTATTGACGTATCATACCAGACTTTAACACAATTTACATCATTGTACAATTCAATTAGTCAGCATATTTGCACAAGCCGGTACAACGGCGGTGCAACCGCATCAACAGTACATTGCTGCAAAAAGGGTGTGTTTTTCTGTTCAACAGGTGACAGCAGAATTTATCTTTACAGAAAAAACAGACTATACCAGATGACAACAGATTTTGATTATCTCAATTCATTGCTGAATTCTGTACTTTCAGGAGATGAATATCTTGATGATGCACTGACTGACCCGCAAAAGGATAGTCTTGATGAATATATTGGTGCTAAAAAAAATCTTTCTCCCGATATTAATGTAAAACCATTTACACCGCTGAAAAATGATAAACTTCTGATTTGCAGTGATGGTGTTTACAACGCACTTGATGATATTGAAATAATTGAATCGCTTTCACAGTCGGCACAAGAAGCCGCAAATGATATTCAGTTGAAAATATCATATAAGCAGTACGAAAATCAGGACAATTTTACTGCTGTAATTCTTGAGTTTGTCTGATTGGAGATGAGCAAATGTTAATTGATACTGCTTCATTTACAGACAGCGGAGGACGTGATATCAACGAAGATTCGCTGTTATGCAGAAATAATATGTTTATTGTTGCAGACGGACTCGGAGGACATGATGCCGGAGAAGAAGCATCTGCTGCAGCAATAGATTTTATTGAAAAAAATCTCGGGAGTGATTATTCGGAAACAGATTTTATCAATCTGTTTGAAAGGACTAATGAGGAAGTACGTAACCTCGGCATCGGTGCACTTACAACAACTGCACTGGCGGTTATAAGCGATGACCGTTTCCATTATGCGAATGTAGGTGACAGCAGGGTTTATCTGTTCAGAAACAATCGTCTTTTTGCACACACAAAGGACCATTCAGTTTGTCAGGTATCGGTAGATATGGGAGAACTTGAATACGAAGATATCCGCGGGAACGATGACCGTTCAAAACTGCTTAAGGTTCTCGGCAATCCCGGGCAGCTTAAACTCAATAAAATGTATCAGCCTATTGACCTTATGGATGGTGACGCATTTATAGTATGCAGTGATGGTTTCTGGGAAAATATTTATGAAACGGAAATGGAACTTGACCTGCTGAAGTCTTTCTCAGCGGAACAATGGATGAACTGTATGCTGAAAAGACTTATGTTAAAGACAGAGGGTGAAGGTGACAATTACTCTGTTATATGCGGAATAGTACATACAGAATCATTAATTACTCACTCTAAACCGAAAAGTGTACGTTCCGGATTCCTTGTTGCTTTGATTATTGCATTGCTTGCGCTGATTGCATATCTGATTGTACCGATTTTTGTAAAAGATAAATCCGGTTCTGACATTGAACCAAATAATGAAACAACTATATCAGAAACAATATTGTCAGATCCAGATGAACCAAATAAAAATGAATCTGATACAGGTGAATCTGATACAAGTGGGTCTTATATTACAGATGATGAAAGTCAAATAGTTTCATCTACGGAAGTTCCTGTTGAAACACATCACGATGATTCTGTCATAACTCCAACAAGCCGATCTTGGCTTTACCCTGATACTATGCCGAACGTTACCGCAAATTGTGTATGGTGATAGAAACGGATTAACAGAAAGGATTGATCAGTATGATCAAACTTGGTAATAAACAATTATGTGAAAGCTGTTTTGCAGAAACAGCTTCAGAAACGTGTGAAATATGCGGTTATAATAAGAATACTGCTGTAGCTGACCCAACCATACTGCCTTGCGGTAGTGTTCTTATGGGAAGATACGTTGTTGGTCACGTAATTGGAAAAGGCGGTTTTGGAATAACATATCTTGCATATGACTCCAAAATGGAAAAAACAGTTGCCATAAAGGAATTTTATCCATTCGGACTTGCAGTAAGAGCAAATGGAAATCCGACAGTTTCAGTTACCAACGCAGAAGCTGCAAGTGTATTTCAAAACGGTGCAGAAAAATTTTACAACGAAGCAAAACTCGTCTCAAAATTCAATGGCAATCCCAATATTGTAAGCGTATATGAATTCTTCTATGAAAATGATACTGTATATTTCTCAATGGAATATCTTAAAGGTGAAACTCTTAAATCATACGTAAATAAGCATGGCACGCTTTCTGCGGAACAAGCGATTTTTGTTGCCAATGCTATTTCCAATGCTCTCATGATAGCACACAGTTCCAACGTGCTTCATCGTGATATTTCACCTGATAATATTATGCTGTGTGATGATGGAACGATAAAGCTCCTTGATTTCGGTGCCGCACGTCAGGTAATGGCAGAAAAATCACAAAGCCTTTCGGTAATTCTGAAACCTGGTTTTGCTCCTCTTGAACAGTATCAGAAAAAAGGCAAACAAGGTCCTTGGACAGATATTTATTCATTGGGTGCATCGCTGTATTACTCAATGACGCTTGATACTCTTGAGGATCCGATGACACGAATGGAAGATGACAGTGAGTTTCTTGCCAATTCCCACAATATAAATGAAGAATTATGGGAAATAATCGAAAAGGCAACTATGCTGAGAATAACAGACAGGTATGCTGATATCTTTGATTTCCGTAAGGCTTTGGAAAATGCAGAAATTGAGGCTGTACCTATAATTGATGCCGTTGAATCAGCACCTATTCATCAAGTTGTTCATACTGCACAACCGATAGGTACAGTTAATCTTACAGCTACACAGCCTAAAATTACGCAGAATGAAACAACAGTATCCTCTTTACCGAATGATGCTCCTGCTGAACAATCAAAAGAAACTGCGGCTGTTCCTGTTAAACTCATAATCGGAATAATTACAGCTATCGTTGTTATTGCAGGAATAATTGCGGCAATTGTACTGTTTGGCGGAAAAGAAAAGAATAATTCATCCGGGGATAATCCAGGTACAGCTGTAACTACTACTGCATCTTCTAAAACAAAAGACAAGAAAAAAGATGAAGATGTAACTGCTACAACAGATAAGGTTATACCCAAGCTTATAGTTAATGATCCTGATAATTATCTTACATCTACCAATGAAGATACTTTGACCCGTTATGCAGGAGAACTTATGAACGAGCATAAGTGCAACGTTCTGATTTCCGTGCAGGAATCTACTTCTTTAATTTATTATAATTATTTTGCATCAAATACAGACGGTATTGCATTAATCTATTATGAAAGTGCAGGAAATCCTTGCTACAAAATCTGCGAATACGGCTCTTGCTTTGATAAATATACCGACAAACTTGAAGCAATGCAGAAAAATGCAACAGCAAAAAATCTTGAATATATGACCTATTTCAAAGACACACTTCAGGATATTACTGATATCAAGAATTATGATATTTCTGAAAATAATGATACGCCGCCTGAAACAGCACCTGGTACACCATCAGAAATAAAAATCGGTGACAAATATTATTCTGTTGAGCTTGATGAACTTTACTTAATGGGACTTAATCTTGACGATGAGGATATTGAGGACCTTAAATATATGACTAACCTTACATATATTGATTTGTGTGACAATAACCTTACTGATGTTTCTGTACTCGGAAACCTTACAAAGCTTGAAAATGTTCAGCTTCACAACAATAATATCAGTAATATTTCATTTGTAAAAAACCTTGATAATCTTGATGTTCTGGGTGCACATAATAATAATATCAGCGATCTTTCTCCATTAAAAGATAAAACCAAAGTAACACAATTATGGCTTGATGATAACCCTATTTCAGACCTTTCACCTATAAGCGAATTAACAAATCTTGTTGCTGTTGGTTTTAACCGTTGTCCGATAAAAAATCTTGATGCATTCGAGGGAATGACAAAACTTGAAACTATTTGTTTGACTCAAGCAACTGTTGAGGATATTTCGGGGTTAAAGAATTGTCGTAATCTTAAAAAGCTGTATATGGCTGATAACAACGTTTCGGATGTGTCTGCATTAAGTGGCTCTAAAGGCTTTGATGAGCTGTTCCTCTCAGGAAATAATATTACTGCCGATACACTTGACACTTTTAAGGCGATTACAATGAATGACGGTGGAAAGCTATACATACACAATATGGGACTGACAGAAGAACAAGCATCTTATATTGTAAATTTGATGTATTCTCCAGGAATCTTTAATTATTGGTACTAACCAACTGCTAAAAAATAGCCTTGTATGTATTCCATACAAGGCTGTTTTTCTTATCAGAATCCCCCATATTCCGCAAGGAATATGGGGGATTCTGATTATTGTTTGATATTGAACTTCATCACTTCGCTCTGTCCGCCAAGCAGGAAACACATGTCATCGGTAATTGTTACCGGAACATTTGGAACAAGTTTTTGTCCGTTTGAAAGAAATGTTCCACAACTTGAACCAAGGTCAACTATCTGGTAGTCGTTGCCGCACTGTCTGATTTCACAATGCACACCTGATACACCCTTTGTATTTACCGGATAGCACACCGAACATTTCTGAGCATTTCTGCCTATTGTAACACTTCCGTCAATTACAAAGCTCTGACCTGTCAGGACGCCTTTTATGCCTGTAATTACTGCTTGTCTGTTCTTCGGTGCACGCGGACGGTTTTTCTTTGGCTTACGCTTTACAAAGATGATTATTACAACAACCGCTGCTATCACTACAACACCTGCTATGATAATTATTGTAAGCAATGTGCCGTGAGTATCCCAGACTGAAAGCTCAGTTGAAAGAGTATATTCAACAGTATCGCGGCTGATAAGGTTAAGAAGCTCATCAATTACAATAGCATAATTTCTGTCACCAACTGCATATGTAGTAATACCTACAACCTGACCTTTTGAATTTACAAGCGCACCACCTGAGTTACCTGAAGAAATTTTAATGTCAATCTGATAAACCTCAACACCGTTTATATCAGTACTCTTTCGTGAAATACCACCCGTTGTTTTTGTTACGTCTGAAATATCATATTTAAGGCTTGTATCATCCATAAATCCGTCTGATGAAGCAGGAAAACCGATAGCTGCAAAGCTGTCGTCCATATCAATATCAGTGGATTTGCATATTACAAGCGGCTCTCTTTTCTCTGTTGGCTCAGGAAGCTTAAGTACACATATATCCTTTTCTTCATTGACCATATAAATCTGAGCATACATAAAATCATTTGCAGCCTTGGAAAAATAAACCTTTACCTCAGTTGCTTTATTACTGTTCAATGTCATGTTCTGATTAAGCGGATCAATTGATTTAATACCTTCTGCAGTATTGTCGAGCACTACATGAGCATTAGTAACAATATAGCTTACCGGTTCACCGGGCTTACCGATAGCAAATCCTGTTCCTCGGAAACTTACCTCCTCACCCGCATAGGCATAAGCGTATATTCCGCCATAGTCAAAAATAAATTCCTGATCATGTGAAGCAACGAATTTGGACTCAATATAAACAATACCGTTTCGTGCCGAATTTTCCTCAGCGTAGGACGGAAACGCAGAAATGCTTATTGCAATAAGAGTCATTACCATAACAGACAGCAGATTTCTTAACTTTTTCATAAGAACACCCCTTCTTTACTTGTATACCAAGCTGTATTTGTTTAATTGTAGCATACTTTATAAAGAATTTGGTTTGCAAATCTGCACACTTTTTTTCTGATTATGCAATATTATTATTCCAGATAAATTCACAGGCATCCTCATAGTTAAAATGATGCTCGATTGCATATATTGCTCTTGCGTCAGTAATATTTCGTGCATACAGAACTTCCTTGCCGCCAATTTTCAGAAGACGCTGAATTTCATCAAGAGTAAGCTCTAGAACAAGTCCGATTTTTATTATATGAATTCGGGTAGGAATTCTTGTTCCGTTCAATATCTGATATCCATAAGTCCGTTCAAGATTAAGACGGCGTATAAGCTCAGAACGTTGTATATTCTTTTCTGACATATATTTATCAATGGCTGTGTATACCGCTTCTGACTGATTCTCAATTATTGTCTTTTCATCAAATTCATCTTCCTCACGAAGCTTCTTTTCAAGGTCTTCTGTAATAATATACATTTCTATACCTCTCTTTATCAGTATTCTATCGTAAATTCACCTTTCATTATCTGACACAGATATTCGGCATCTTCATCTGTCAGTTCATTGCAGTCCGCTACAACCACTCCATAAACCGTTATTCCCTCAAAAGTGGCAAGTGAATCCTTTATAGGGTTGTTGTCCAGAAACAAATCTGTTATACCAATGCAGTTTTTCAGTGGTGATAAATCAGAAACATTATTTCTTCCGAGATATACATACTGAAGATTATGGCTGTCAGCCAACGGAGAAATATCTGAAATGTTACAACCGGACAAGCATACCATTTCCAGCTCTGTCATTCCCCTGAACGCTTCAAGGTCACCTATCTGTGCCTCGTTGAATCCCACTTTTTTCAATCCCCTACTGTCTGAAAGAGGTGTAATATCCGTTACATAAGCATTACCAAAGAAAACCTGTGTAAGCTTCGTTTTCCCCTTAAGTGGCGAAATATCGGAAACTCCGCTGTTTTCACCGCTTATATGAGTAAGATTATCCATATCCTCAACAAAACTTATATCCGATACATTATTATTGGAGAAATACAATTTTTCAAGCTGGTCCAGTTCTTCAAGTACAGACAAATCCGTAATAAAGTTATCATCCAGATTCAGACTCTTCAGATTTTTCATATGCTTGAGATTGGCAATTGCCGCATTTGTAAGCTGTCGGTTTGATAAATCAAGCTTCTCGCTGTCAATAGGAAAAAATTCTTCTCCTATTCTTATTTCGTCAGGAATACTTCTGTCATCTATGAACCTTTTTACAAATGGTACACAAATAATAACCGCGGCAAGAATTACTACTGCAACAACTGATGTCATAATTTTTTTCTTATATCGTGTAAAGAATGACGGCTTGCTATTATTATCCTTACAAGTAATTTTGAAACCTTTCTCTTCTATACCACATTTTTCAACGTCATCCAAAAGTTCTTTGGCAGTACTGTATCTGTCTTCTTTCCGTACACTTGCTGCCTTGCTGATTATTTCCCTAAGCTTTTCCGGAATTGCTTCAAGCTCACGGCAAAATGGTGCATCATCATCAAGACGTGTCATAGGATCATAAGGGATATTCAATGTCATTCCGTAATACAAAGAAAGTGCAAGGGAATAAATATCTGTCCATGCCCCTTGATTTCCGTTGCGCTGATATTGTTCAAGGGGCGCAAATCCCGGCTTTAATATTACCGAATAATTATCTTCGGTGTTTTCTGAAAAATATCTTGCCGAACCAAAATCAATAAGCTTTACATCACCATTATGGCAAAGTATTATATTTTCAGGTGTTATATCCCGATGGATAATATTATATTTATGAAGAATATTCAAGGACGGAAGCAATTTTTTAAGAATGTAGACTGCCTGATTAGTTGTTATTGCACCATCAGATGAGGTATATTCTTTAAGAGTAACTCCATTTACAAACTCCATAACACAATATGCTGTTCCATTTGCATCAAATATATCAAACATGCCGATAATTTCAGGACAATCCTTCACCTGATAAAGCATAGCTGCCTCAGAAGAAAATTTTTCTTGTCCCTCTTTGAAGGCATTGATTTGTTCGCTTGCCAGAACTTCAACTGTAACATTATCTGAAGCACGAACAGCCATACCTCGCGGAAAATACTCTTTTAAAGCCACGGTTTTATCAAGCTTTATATCGTATGATAAGTATGTAATACCGAAACCGCCCTTACCAATTGTCTTTCCAATCAGATATCTGTCTTTTAAAACTGTTCCTACCACAAGAGCATATGGCTCCTGAACATCAGCAGGATTTATATATCCACAATTGTGACATACTTCACCATTCAACTCTGAAAAACAATTGCCGCATAAATTTTTCAAATGCCCCACCACCTGTGTTGATTTGATGAAAATTCATCTATACATAAACTTAGTTTTATTGTAACATAATTTACCACATATTTGGTGTGCAAATCTGCACAATTAAACATTTTTATGAATATTTATAAAAAAATTATAACACAATATTACTAATTTGTAAACTAAGAAAAAGCATTTTTAAAATTAAAAAATATAAATCCTGCTAAAAATGTTTCTTATTTTAATAATATGAATTCATTCCGGGTAGGATTGCTGAATATATTCTGAATGGACAAAACAGTACACAGAAACAGTTTAACCGCCATAGTTCAAGAACCACGGCGGTTAATTGTTAATTACAGATTTTATTTCTGTGCATCCTGTGCTCTGATTTCAGAACGACGGATTTTTCCGCTTCCCACAGTCTTCGGAAGGCTATCCCTGAATTCGACAACTCTCGGATATTTATAAGGCGCTGTATGTTCCTTGACGTAAGTCTGAATTTCTTTTTTAAGTTCGTCTGTTCCCTCAGTTCCATTTGTGAGAACAATTGTGGCCTTAACAACCTGACCTCTGATTTCATCGGGAACACCTGTTACAGCACATTCAAGAACATATGGAAGCTCCATGATAACACTTTCAATTTCAAATGGTCCGATACGGTATCCAGATGACTTGATAAGATCATCAACTCTGCCTACATACCAGAAATATCCGTCCTCGTCCATTCTTGCGGTATCACCTGTATGATACCAACCATCGTGCCATGCTTCTCTTGTGCTTTCCTCGTTGTTGTAGTAACTCATAAACAGTCCGCAAGGCTTTTTATCTCCGACTCTTATGCAGATTTCGCCTGTTTCTCCATCGCCTGCTTCTGTACCGTCAGAATTGAGGATATGAACATCATAAAGTGGATTTGGTCTACCCATACTACCAGGCTTTGCATCCATTCCCACAAAGTTTGCAACAGAAAGTGTTGTTTCTGTCTGTCCAAAACCTTCCATAAGAGAAATGCCCGTTGCTTTCCTGAACTGATAGAACACCTCAGGATTCAAAGCCTCTCCTGCAATTGTCGCATATTTAAGACTTGAAAGGTCGTATTTGGAAAGGTCTTCCTTTATAAAGAAACGATACATTGTCGGCGGTGCACAGAATGTTGTGATGTTGTATTTTTTAAACATCGGAAGAATATCATCAGCATGGAAACGCTCGAAATCGTAAACGAAAACAGCAGTTTCACACATCCATTGGCCATAGAGCTTACCCCATAAAGCCTTGCCCCAGCCTGTATCGGATATTGTAAAATGAATTCCGTTGGGGTCAACATTGTGCCAGTATCTTGCAGTTGTATAGTGTCCCAGAGGATACTTGAAATCGTGCATGGCAATCTTTGGGTAACCTGTTGTTCCTGATGTAAAGAACATAAGCATTGGCTCACTTCCGCAAGCTGTTTCTTCTGTACGTGGAAACTCCTTTGAAAATGCAGGAAGCTCTGCGTTGAAGTCATTCCAGCCATCTTTTGACTTTCCTACAATAATTTTTGTTTTAAGGGATTTGCAGTTCGGTGCAGCAAGATCAACCTCATCGGAAACGCTTCCGTCAGATGTGCAGACAATTGCGGAGATTTCAGCAGCATCAAAACGATACTCAAAGTCATGCTTTACAAGTTGATTTGACGCAGGGATAACAACTGCTCCGAGTCTGTGAAGGGCAAGGATTGAGAACCAGAACTGATAATGTCTTTTAAGAACAAGCATTACCTTATCGCCTTTTCTTATGCCGAGGGATTTGAAATAATTTGCTGTCTGGCATGAATATTCCTTTATGTCCTTGAATGTAAAGATTCTTTCACTCTTATCCTCGGCAACATGAATCATAGCAACTTTATCTGGAGCCTTTTCGGCCATTGCGTCAACAATATCATACGCAAAGTTAAAGCTTTCTTCATTCTTGAAATTAACTGATGAAAGAGTACCTGTTTCGTCGGTTTCACAGATTACGAATTTATCTGAAACAGGATGAGCAATTCCTGCCTCATCGAAGTTTGTATATTTGAATTCCTTTACAACATTTTTGATTTCAGGAACTTCCTCAGCATCTGCAGGCTTCATAACAATAGCATAGATTTCACAATCCTCACCGTCAAGTGCAATTTCGTTATGCGGTATAGAACTGTCATAATAAATGCTGTCGCCCTCATAAAGCGTTTCTGTATGATTTCCGACAATCATACGAAGTTTTCCCTTTATAACAATATCCATCTCCTGACCTGCATGACTTGAGAGGTGACGTGGTTTGGTAAGTGCTTCTTCCGAATAAGGAATTACAACGTGATATGGCTCAATAATCTTATTTTTGAATTTATGTGCAAGACGATTATAACCGAAACCTGCTCTTCTTACAATAGGCTTGCCCTCGCCTTTTCTTGTAACGGTATATCCCGTAAGCTCAGGACTATCGCCTTCCATTAATTCAGCAATATCCACACCGAAAACTCCTGCACACTTATGGATAAATGTAAAGCTGAAATCAGTCTCGCCCTTTTCCATCTTCTTGTATTCTTCGACACTTAAGCCTGTTTTTGAAGCCATAGTTTCAAAGGAAATACCCATATCCTCACGAAGAGTGCGGATACGCTGTGCAACCTCACGGATGCTCTGTTCAGTTGTTGGATTGTTTACACTGTTTGACATAATAATGCCCCTTTCGATTAATTTTTCGGGGCAATAAAAAAGCCGCCCCAAAGCCTTGCTTTGAGACGGGTGAAAATTACTTATCACTCGCGGTACCACTCAAATTGCGGATAAAAATCCGCCACCTCTTCGAAGTCTGACAACCTCTATGCATTTACGCAGCATTCACGGGAAACGCCTACTGGGTGTAAAAACCTTTGGGGCTTCCGGCTCGGAAGGGATGGGAAAATCTACTGTGTTTTATCGGGATTGCACCACCCCCGACTCTCTGGGAAAACAGCTTATAGCTTCCGTCTTCGTCAACGCCTTTGCTATTTAATTCATCTACATTTTAGCACTGTAAATCAATGATGTCAAGAGTTTTAAAATATTTTGTTATTTTTTACATAAAAAAACGCTTACTCATCAAGCAATTTGTTTATTAACACAAATCGCTTGATGAGTATACGCAATTTCCTCATCGGTAAAACCCGCTAATTATTACCTGAATTCAGAGATTTGTCTGCTTTTTCTGCGGACGGTTTCTTCGTCTGATTACGCCGCAAGGTCAATACCATACTCATTCTTTATCTGTTCAATAAATATTGACGGAAGCGCTATTTTCATATATTTTATATTCTCAGAAACTGTATGATGTGTATTGGGGTCGTAAGAAGTTGTTTCCTTACTGCTATGATATTCAGAATAATATTCCCAGTCATATTCGTAGAATACCCCGTCAGAATCATATCGGTATGTATATATACTATCCCATTCTCCATCGTTATTATAATCCGAATATTTTTTTATCATTCTGCCCGCAGAATCATATTCATATTTATCGTAATAATTATCTGAACCGCTCTCTATCAGATTTCCATTATTATCGTATGTATCCTCCCAAGAGTAAGAACTATTAATATCCATATATGTTTCCTTAATTCTATTGCCTGATGAATCGTATTCCCAGTTATACCTGGATTTAGATGAATAAGTACAACCTATATGCATATAGCTGACACAATTATTGTTTGAGTCATATTCCCATTCTTCAATGTAATTTTCTTCACCGTCATAAGTGTATACAATTTCTTTTACTTTATTTCCATTATTATCATAAAAACATTCACAGCGGAGTTTATCGTTTTCCATAACGCAATTTAAAAGTCCATTTTCATCATAAATCAGTTCCTTAACCCTAATTACCTCATTGTCGCTGTTGTATACTGTGCTTTTAACCAACCTATTTTCTAAATCATACTCATTTTCAGCACGTTCTATAATATTACCGTTTTCATTATACTTAGTGATTTCTGGATTTTCATAAACACTATACCTTGTCTTTTTATTATGGTTAAAACTATAATGATATGAATCATTATATTTGCTAATGGCTATTGATATAGGTCCATCAATTCTCGAATCTGCTTCAAAAGGTAATTCGTCAGAAATAACATAGATTACATGACAATATTCTGCTTGTGAACTTTGCACATTAATTTCATATCCCTTACCAGTATAAATATGTTCCATGAAAGAGCCATATCCATATTCATCATATGGACCTTCGAAAAATGCCATCGGAATATAAATCTCAACCATTTCATCAATAAAATTTCCTGTTTCGGAAACAGTAGTGGTTGTTTCAGTCGTGACCTCAGCAGTAGTAATCTCCGTTTTCTCTGTTATTCCTAACAGTTCATCAAGCATTTTCTTAATCCTCTCATCTCTTGTATTCTCATACCCAAGTTCAAGAGTTTCGATAGCCTTTTCATCCTCACCAAGTCCCATATAAGCTTCAACAAGTCCGATATAGGCATCTGCATTTCTTGGTTCAATTTCAATGGCTTTGTTGAACTCAATTACCGCCTTGTCATAAGAAAGTTCTATCAAATATTTGTTACCTGTTTTTATAAATTCATCTGCTGTTTTTGCTTGTGATTTATCAGGTATGGACAGCACTGCAATTATTCCCAGTACAAGTGCTGTTACTGATATTGCTATGTAAATTATTATTCTTGTTTTCTGTTTCATTTTAACCCCTCTTAATTCTAAATATTGCTCTGTGTCCATCTGTTTGACTGTAATAACAAGAAAATGTGTAATTGATAACATTTTCCGTAGTATTCATGATATTCGTCGGATAAGCCTGAAAAATAAACATTTTAATATATTTATTATATATTAAGCAATATATAATGTCAATTACCATTAAAGCTATTTGTGTAATATATGCAGCCCACTCTTTCTCATACAATCATTACTTCATTTTCTGCCTGTAGAAAGACCGTCACTTCCATCAATCACTGCACCTGCTGCAACGCAAGATCTGCAGTCAGAACATTTATAAACGTGCTGTGATTCTTGAAAGGCAGGATGGTTGGCGCAAATCCCCCAAATGCATTTTTATTATTCAGCAGGAATTTGAATAAAGCTTAACCGCCGCATTTTTTGTAACTGCGACGGTTTTTATTTCTTTATACCATAAGATGGATTTTTCTATTGTCCGTTTTTATGGACTGGTACATTCTGATTTTAAGCATAAATTGAAGCACAGTATTTTTCCGCCTGAACATTCCACATTTCAGCGTAAGTTCCGCCGTTAGAAAGCAACTCGCTGTGTGTTCCGCTTTCGGCAATTGAGCCGTTTTCAAGGAGAATAATTCTGTCAGCATCCTTGGTAGTGGAAAGTCGGTGGGAAATAAGGATAACCGCCTGATTTTCCGCATTGTCAAGCATACTCTTGTTGAGGCGGTACTCAGCAATCGGGTCAAGCGCCGAGCTCGGCTCGTCAAGGATTGCAATCGGCATATCACGCATAAACATTCTTGCAATTGCCGCCTTCTGTCCCTCGCCGCCCGAAAGCATTGTTCCCTCCTCGGAAAATTCCTTGGTAAGCTCGGTATCAATGCCTCTTTCAAGGGTTGCAAGCTTACTTCCGAAATCCGCTCTTTCAAGGGCTTCAACAATTTTCCCGCTGTCGCTTTCAGCAACAAAATCCGTCTTTACGTTTTCAGCAAGGCTTGCACCGTAAATCTGAAAATCCTGGAACACGGCTCCGATTTTCTCACGGTAAGCCTTTGTGTCAAGCTTTCGGATATCAACTCCGCCGAAAAGAATTTCTCCCTCGGTTACGTCATAAAGCCGCATAATAAGCTTTATAAGTGTAGACTTACCTGCACCGTTTTCGCCTACAAGAGCAAGCTTCTCACCCTTGCGGATTGTCATACTTACGTTACGCAGGACGTATTTCTCGCTGTCCTTGTATTTGAAGCTTACATTACGCAGTTCAAGCGTGCAATCATTTTCGGGAACAGCAACTTCACCCTCACATCCCTCAATGTTGATTTCGTAATTCATAAAGCGGCGGAACTTTTCAGCGTACTGCCCCACATTCTGAAAATCAACAAGAGCATAGTTCATCTGGTCAAGCTGACTTTTAATCAGGTTTGTTGCATTTTTCAGGGATGCAACTTCACCAAGCTGAATGGATTTCTTTTCGATTGCAAGGTACGCAAGATAAACAGGAACAGCGTAAAACTGGCAAAGCGTGAACACGCAAATCCAGTTGATAAGTGTTGGCGGAAGAATTTTCAGCGAGTATTTCAATGCCATTTTTCTCTCCTCGGCAATAGCCTCATCGTACTGCTCCATAAGTGCTTCTTCAATGCCTGTCAGCTTGATTTCCTTTGCGTACTCAGGCTGATAGAACACACGCTTTGAGTAGTCAGCCTTTCTTCCGATACGCTGTTTTTCGAGGTTGTATTCATACTCAAGCTTTGTAATTCTGAAGCGTGTCAGAATGTTGATGATGAAGCCGATTACAGGGAAAACCGCTACAACAGGATTGAGGGTGATAATCATTGTTCCCGAAACAGCCATTGCAACCACGGTGGAAATAATACTTGCGGCACTCATAATCGCTTTCTTGCACATCTCCTCTGACTGTGAAGCGGCAATGATGAAATCATCGAAATATTCGGGAATGTCATAGCATTTCAAGTCCATCAGCTGAGCCTTTTCCATAAGCTCACGCTGTACCTTTCCCGTGAATCCAACCATTTTCGTCCAGAAATAATTTTCAAGGTAACGGAAAATTATCATTCGTACAACGTGCAAAGAAAACATAACCGCAAGTATTTTTACCACGCTTATTACGTCTGCGGTTGTGGTGAAAATATTGATGATTTCCATAAGCAGGAATGTATCAATGAATGCGCCGATACCTCTGAAAACGCATTGGCTTACAATGTATGAAAGGAGCAGCTTCTTGTCGTGACGGAGAGCATATTTTACAACATAAAACACGTTGGAAATAAGCCTTGACATCTTGATTTTGTCTTTTTTCTGTTCGTTCTTCTTACTCATACCGACACCTCCTCTGCTAAGTAATTCTGTGCCTGAAGCTTCCACATTTCCGCGTATTTTCCGTTAAGCTCCATAAGCTCAGCGTGGCTTCCCTGCTCAATTACAGTACCGTGCTCAAACATATAGATACGGTCAGCATCACGGGTTGCGGAAAGACGGTGTGAAATGAATATAACCGTTTCACCATCAGTTGCGGTAAGCATATTCTTGTACATATTATATTCGGCAATGGGGTCAAGTGCGGAGCTTGGCTCGTCAAGGATTACAATGTCTGGTTTTCGTACAAAAACTCTTGCAATAGCAATCTTCTGTGCCTCGCCGCCCGAAAGTCCCATACCGTTTTCATCAAACTCCTTGGTAACCATTGTGTCAATGCCTTTTTCAAGGCTGTCAAGCTTTTCGCCGAACTGTGCTTTGCGAAGTGAATCCTCAACAAGTTTTCTTTCTTCGTCAGTCTTAGGCTTACGCATTAAGACGTTGTGAGAAAGAGGAAGTGCAAACACCTGTAAATCCTGGAACACCGTACCGAAACGACGGTGCAGGGATTTAGGCTCGTACCTTGACGTGTCCTCGCCGCTGATTTTTATTGCACCCTTGGTTGGATTGTAAAGTCCCATAATCAACTTTACAAGAGTTGTCTTGCCTGCACCGTTATGACCTACAATGGCAATCTTCTCGCCCTTGCGGATTGAGATGTTTACATCGTGAAGTGTAGGCTTGTCTGCACCCTCATAGGTGAAGCACATATCCTTGATTTCGATATCGGAAAGATTTTTCGCCTTGATAAGCTCACTTTCGCTTATCTTAGGCTCGTAGGAAAGAAACTCACGGAGATTGTTTACGAATGCACTTTCCTTTGCAAGAGCAACTATGAGCTCAACTGCATCGGAAGTTCTCCACGAAAGCGTGCTGAGTGCAGGTATCATAGCGATGTACGCCGCCGTCTGCACCTCGCCCTCGTTAAGCACGAAAGCTATGTAAAGATACGGCAGAATTGTGGACAAAAGGTTGTAGATAATCCACTTCAACGGCTCAATAATACAGAGTTTCCTGCGGATTTTCCGTGTACGCTCCTCCATTTCCTCATAAGCCTTTTCGTGACGAGAAAGCAGTAATTTCCCGATACCGAAAAGACGTAATTCAGCGGCATATTTCTTTTCGTAGAACACACGCTTTGCATAGCCTCCGATACGACCATCACGGGTATTGGACATATCAAGTGAGTAGTACAGGTCGCCCTCCTTCTTACCGAAGAACATCGACACCGCAACCATAGGCACAATGAAAACAAGCAGCACAGGGTCAACGTCCGCAACAATTATTGTTGCCGCAATTACCGAAGCAATACCCGCAACGAGGTATGCTGAGTAGTAGAGGATATTGTTTCCCCTCCACTGACACTCATTCAGCGCACGGGTGTACTTGTCATAGAAATCGGGACGCTCAAACTCGGCATACTCCATTGAAATTGACTTGCGAATAACACGCTTGTAGAAATCCTGATACATCTTCGGCAAAAACTGCTTTTCGCAAAGCTGATGAATTGCTGCCGTGATGTGGATGCAGATGTGCCCGATACACATTGCTCCCACAAATGAAGCAAGCGCCGTAAAGGGCGTTTTGTTTTCAATTGCAACATAAATCCACTCTGTCAGATATACCGAAAATATTGTCCAGAACACGTTCTCGTTGAATTCCTTGATGAACGTGTAAATGACGTAGCCTTTACTGCCCCGCCACAGGATTTTCAGCATATACATTACATTCGACAGAGAGGAATGTTTTGGTTTTTCTTTTGTCATAAATATGACTTCCTCCTTTCATGTGACGTTTTGTGTGGTTTTGTTTACAAAATTTGAAACGGCAGTTTCAAAAACACAAAACTCACAGTTTGAAAATTATTTTCAAACTTACCTCCTTAAATGTTGAGGTGGATGGATGAATTATAGATATTGTCCTGCTTGAACACGCCACATTTCAGCGTACTTGCCCTTTCGCTCAAGTAGTTCAGCGTGACTGCCTTCCTCGATAATCCTGCCTTTTTCAAGCATATAGATACGGTCGGCAATTCTTGTTGTTGAGAGTCTGTGAGAGATGAACACGACTGATTTATTTTCAGCCGCTGTAAGCATTGAATGGTTGAGGTGATACTCAGCAATCGGGTCAAGTGCGGAGCTTGGCTCGTCAAGGATAATCAGGTTAGCGTCCTTGTAGAATACACGGGCAACTGCAAGCTTCTGTCCCTCACCGCCCGAAAGGTTCACGCCGTCCTCCTCAAACTCTGTGGTAAGATTTGTTTCAAGTCCACATTCAAGTGTTTCAAGACGTTCAGCAAAGCCGCTTTTTCCTATAGCGTTGAGCACATCCTCGTCCTTGCCATATTCAGCAAAATCAAGCAGAACATTCTCCTTTACCGTTGCGGCAAAAATCTTGAAGTCCTGGAAAACCGTTCCTATCTTGCGGCGGTATTCCTCAACATCATATTCCTTTATATTAACACCGTCAAGCAGAATTTCGCCCTCATTAGGGTCATACAAACGCATAATCAGCTTTATCAGCGTGGTCTTGCCCGCACCGTTGTAGCCGACAATAGCAATTTTGCTGTACGGGTCAAGCTTCATACTTACGTTATTCAGGATATAACCATCCTTTTCGTTGTAGCCGAAGGAAACGTTACGAAGCTCAATTTCAGTAGGCTTTTCGGGAAGCGGCTTTTTGTCAGTGCTGATAATTTTCGGCTCAATGTCAAGAAAATTCTTCATTTTCTGAACGTAAAGGCTTATCTCCTCCATTTTCGGGAATACGTCGGAAAACTGGCGCATACGGTTTTTCATTCTGTTTGCTGTACCACGCATTACGGCAACGTTACTGTAGGAAATTCTGTGGAGCACTGCCGCACAGTACACAAGATAAACCATATACACAACGTCAATAAGGAAATTGTTGCAGATGTAGTCCTTTAGAAGCTGCAAGCCGAAACGCTTTCCCGCGTTCTTTTTGTCGATTGCGAGAACCTTGTCATTGGTTTCGTCAAAGTCTTTAAGCAACTCGTCGGAAACCTCAGTGTTGAGTCGGACTTCCTTTGCGTAGTCATTGAGATAGAACACACGGTTTACATATCCAAGCTTTCTTTCGTGAGGATTTTTCTCGTTTCTGATTTTGAAATTCAGCTTGTTCAGAGCCTTGCCTGACCATAAGGAAGCGGCAAAGGATACCGCTATGAAGATAAACGAGATAGGGTCAGTGCCGATAAAAAATGCACCCGAAAGTACGATTGAAACAAGTCCCGTGCAGAGGTTTGTGATAAGCGTGAATATACGTCCTATCTGATTATCAACCTCGGAAACGGACAGCACATAATCGTTGTAGAATTCGGGGTTGTCGTAGCATTCAAGGTCGATTTCCTTTGCCTTGTCAAACATCATCTGCTTTATCGCCTGCTTGATTTTCGGCTGTGCCTTCTGCTGTAATTTCTGATAAAGAAAAGCATTGAAAAGCAGTCCCAGCACTACAAACGCAAGAAGTGACAGCAGGAAAATTGCCGCTGTCTTGAACGGTCTGCCGAACTCTGCACACTCTAAAACAAAGTTAAGCGCCAGCGTAAATTCAAGGAATACTACAAGCTCGTTTCGTATTGCCTCGATTATGTAGCAAATCATATAGGACGGTGCGGCTTTGTAGCATATCTTAAACAGCCACAGATTATCGGCTAACAGCTTTTTAAACTTTTTCATGCTGTAACCCCCTCTCTGTAAGTTTCGTCCGCAAGGTAATTCTGTGCCTGTTTTGTGAACATCTCGCAGTATTTGCCCCCCATATCCATAAGCTGACGGTGAGTGCCCTGCTCGATAACAGCACCGTTTTCAAGCATAAACACCTTGTCTGCGTCCTTAACGGAGGACAGGCGGTGCGAAATGAACAGCGTGATGTGTCCCTTGCTTTCGTCCATGATTCCCTTGTATAAATCATATTCAGCAATAGGATCAAGGGCTGAACTCGGCTCGTCAAAAACCTTGACACTTGCCTGCTGTGCAAATGCTCTTGCAACAACAATTTTCTGCTGTTCGCCGCCTGAAAGAACAGCACCGTCGTTATCGAACTCCTTTGTCATAATGGTATTCATACCATTTGAAAGGCTCGAAACCTTATCCCAGACGCCTGCACATTTCAGTGCACGCTCGGCTGTTTCATCGTGATTATCGAACTTTTCTCCCATAAGCACGTTATCCTTAACCGACATAGCCATGACTTTATAATCCTGAAAAGCAGCGGAGAACTGCTTGCGGTACTCCTTGAGATTGTATTCCTTGATGTTTATGCCGTTGACTAGAATTTCGCCGCTTGTGGGGTCGTAAAGTCGGAACAAAAGCTTGATGATAGTGGATTTTCCTGCGCCGTTGTGACCAACAAGAGCGCAAACCTTGTCGCCTTCAATTTTAAAGCTGAGGTTGTTGATTACCTGCTCGCTTTTCTTGTACTCAAAGCAAACATTCTTGAACTCAATAGAGCGTATCTTTTCGGGAATGATGCCGTCTTGGTCTTCGGGGATTTTCTCCTCGTATTCCATAAAGGTGCGGAAATATTCAAGGAACTGTCCGTTTTTCATAGCCTCGGTAATGTTGTTGAACATACAGAAAAGCATCCAAGAGGACGTATTCATTGCCGAGAACATAATGGCAAGCTCCGCAAGTCCCATAGTCTGCGAAACGATAGTACGGTATGCGGAGTAAATCATTATACCCTCGAAAACAAGAGCAAATGTGGTAACGTTCTGTGCCCAGTTGTAGACAATAGCTTTCTTTGCGTACTTGTCAGCAACCTGCACATTTCCGTCCATAGCCTTGTTGTATCGGCTCATCATAAGCTGGTGAATGCTTGAATAGCGTATCTCCTTTGCGTATTCCGCAAGGTGCATAACACGGTTTACGTATTCGGCAATACGGTTGTTTTTGACTGTATCAACGTATCTGCCGCCCCATATCTTGTTCATAAGACGTCCGAAAACGAAGTTACCTATGATTGGTGAAATTACAAACAGCACTGACCACGGGTCTATGGTAAACATCGACCAGAACGCCGCCAGTGCCGCAACTGCACCAAAAAGCACCTCGAACAGCATTCTTACCGAGGATATCATCTTATCAGCGGAATTTTCAAGTGCCATCGTGTACTTGTTGTAAAAGTCTGCGTCCTCAAAACAGCGAAGCTCCACGTTTCTTGCCTTTGCATAAAGCTTTCTGTACAGGCAACGGTAAACTTTATTCTCAGTACATGGATAAACCACAGCCTTGCGATAGCTTGAATATATCGCAATAGAACAGCACACAGCAAAGCAGATGCCGATAAACAGCATTATCTCCTCAAAGGGTGCTTCTCTTTCTATTGCGCCTATGACGTACCGCAGGAAGAAAATGCTCATAAAAATCCACTCAACATAGTGAATGATATTTCCCACAGCAAGATGTATTACCTGACGCTTGCTTATCTGCCACACGGTTTTCAGTGCATAGAAGTTGTTGGCAAATATGCGGACTTTGCTTTCTTTTTTCTCCTTCATTTTAATCAGTCCTTTCTTTTTGAATAATTATCAAATTTTACATCTGTGACTCAATTTCAGCAACCTTTTTCAGAATATCTTTATCGTAGCTGTCTTTTCCATACAAATCAAGAAAACAGTCTGTGTACTTGTCAGTTTTCAGATTATGATTAAGCGACCAGAGTGCCCAATAAATGTCGATATGCCTGTCACCGACTCCTGCGAGCCCAACATCAATGAAAGTGCTGAATTTCCAGTCATCAAGTATTATATTTGGTAAACAAAAATCACCATGAATGAATGTATCCTGCTTCATAAAATCCAGACCCGCATAAGTTTCCATACACGCAGATACGGGAATATCTGCAACGGGTCTGCTGTGCAGGAATTTCATTGCTTCGGCAAGAATCCTGCAAAGTTTTTCCGGGTCATTCAGATAATGCGTACAATCCTCGCCCTTTGCAGGTCTTGTAACCATGTAGTCCTTGACATCGGAAATGTAGGAAACAACCTCGACACCAATTCCGTTACGTTCAAACAGCTTCGCCATTTCAGCTTCCTTTGTCAGACTTCCTTTTTCACCTATCTTGACATAGTAGCCGTTTTCGCTGTACAGTACTGTCATAGTCGGATGAGAACTGCTGTCATAAACTTTTGCATTTTCAAATATGTAATGAAGCTCGTTTGGAAAATCATCTATATTGATTTGGGTTTGTATTCTTTTCATTTTCCTACTCCTTTCCTCAAACAAAAAACAAAAAGGGCGTGCACTTCATACAGAAATGCACGCCCTGACCGTCAAAAACTACATATCGCAAGGATACGCTTTTCGGCAGACAAGTGTTCATTCCTGAGTATTAATGTTTCGGATGTGTGATGTGTAAACTTAATCATTTGTCTGCCTCCTTTTCTTAGTAAATTATGGGGTTAGTATAGCACTTGCCGATAAAATTGTCAAGTTTTTGTTCTTTTTTCATCAATTTTAATATATTGCAATACCCGTTTTAGGAAATTGTTGATATTTCTTATAAACAGGTACAAAAAATATCCGATGTTGATTTGCAATCATGCAAACACAAATCAGGGATTGCTGTATTTTACAGCAATCCCTCAGTTAATTTATCAAATCAATATAGTTCCGGAAGTTCGTCCTTTGTAACTGCATAAGGACTATTGTACATTTCCTTCAATGCTTCCTTCGTAGTGTAATCTTCACTCATACAGAATTCGTTCGACCAGGTCATATAGCTTGCCCAGCCGATTTTTTCTTCGGTAATCGCCTTTGCTGACGGAATTGTTCCCGTTTCACCAATAAGTACAATTTTCGGCTGTTCACTGATTTTTACAAGCTCATAATAACGTTCACTTCTGCTGTTATGCTCGTGAGCAGGAGGATACATATCCCTTGAAATAATGTCAACAACATCATCTCCGGGATAGGATTCGGGAAGAGGTGAGTTCCACACCCAGATAAGATTGTTCAGCTTATGTACATTGGTATAACGCTCATACATAATTCTCCACAGTTTTTTGAGAGTATCTTTTCCCTTCGCCCCCCACCAGAACCAGTCACCTTCACCCTCGTGAAAAGGTCGCCATAAAATCGGAATATGCTTGTCGCAGAACGGGCGAAGCAGACCTGCCATCATATCCATATCGGAAATGAGTGCAATATTTTCGGGTGTACCGTCAATTACCGCCTTGCTCGCATCAAAGTCGGTGTTAATTGTAAAAAAAGATTTTGAACGTCCGCCAAGAGGTGAAAACCAGTGCCATGTAAATGTGATAAGTCCCTTTTTCTCTGCCCATTCCCATGCTCTTTTCAGCGTGCCGTAATTTCCCTCAACTTCTTTCATACACTCGTCATCTGTTTCAGAATAGTTGATGTTTGGCGAATAGGAAAGAAGCTCAAATCCGAGAAGTGCAGGCTGTTTGCCAGTAACCTGTTCAATGTAATGCAATTCCTCCTGTGCCATTGTTTGCGTGTGCTGACCCGTTATAACTTTTTCATAGGTAATATCGGAAAGATATTTCATTACATTCTTAACGCAGTCCTGTGCGTTTTTATTCTGTGGAATAAAAAGCTTGTCACTCATAATGAATCCTCCTATTGTTTTACACATATTATAACTTCAATTTTACACGCTAAAAAATATTTGTCAAGTGCGGTTGAAACAATCAATAATTTTACGTGTACGGTGCATACACTCATCAAATTCGGGGAAATAGCTTCCCTCCAAGCTGATATTTCCATCATATCCTGATTCTATGACAGCATTTGCCCATTCTTCAATCTTAGGAATACCTCATCATATGAAATGCAATTGTCTTTTCAAGGTTGTCGCAAATTAGAAAATACATTTTTTTATTTTGTAGGTATTAGAGTATAATTTAACCGCCGCAGTTTTTGTGACTTTTGTGACTGCGGCGGTTTTTATTGACATAAAAAGCAAATTATAGTACAATGAAAATATATTCAAAATAAGGGGAATCAACATGGCAGATGTTTTTATCAGTCACAGTTCAGCCGACAGTGAAGTTGCAAAAATGCTATACCGTCAGCTTGAATCGAGAGGTATCAGCTGCTGGATTTCATCAAGAGATATAACTCCTGGTGAAGACTGGGCTAAATCAATAAATGATGCAATTACAAAGTCAAGAGTTTTTCTTATCATTTACAGCAAGAATTCCGCAAAATCCACACAGGTCCCGAGAGAAATCGGACTTGCAGGGGCAAGAAATCTGTGTATTATTCCATATAAAATTGATAATACAAAACTTGAGGGTGAATTTGAATATTATCTTCTGAATTCGCACTGGATTACTGCGGATGTTGCCAAAAATGATTATAAAATTGATGAACTTTGCAATGCTATTTTTTCAGCTACAGGCAAAAGAAAGACAAGCAATTCTACATATATAAATACTGTAAACATTACTGAAATAAAGGATAATACTGTTGTTTATGCACCCATAAATTTCAAGAAATATAAGGTTCCGATTGCAGCAGCGATAATTCTGCTTGTACTTATATTCATAATTATCGGGGCAAGCCGTTCAGGTGACAAAAACAAAACCGAACACCAGAATGATGCTTCAATAAACGTTGTACTTCCGACTGATGAAAACACAATCGGAACTACTCAATCTCTCGGTACAGAAGCTACACCTGAAGCACCATCTGCAAATCAGAATATTACTGCTGTTCCCGCTGACCTTATGCCATATGAATATCACAATGCAGATATTCTCGATAATGATTTTGAAAAAACTATAACAGTTGCAGGTGCTGAATACAACACTGCTGTTGTTCTTAATTCAAACTATCATGAAAATCAGGTTATGTTCAATGTTGGCGGCGAATATCAGAAGCTGACTTTTTCTGCCGGTCGTGTTGACGGAAGCGATTACGAAAAGGATGTCATTGTACGCATCTGGCTTGATGGTGAGGAGGCAGAACCGTTTAAAGTTGCAAAATCAGAGCTCCCAAAGAATTACGAATATGACATAACAGGCGTCAAGCACATCAAGATTGCTGCTGACTCTAATCATTTTTCTCCGCAGATTGCATTTACGGATTTTTATCTTTGCAAGAATATTGATGATGAAGTTCCTTCGTCAGCTTCGCTTGCATTTGATACAGCACTTGACAAGCTTAATATTCCCTCAGACCTTATGCCATATGAATATCATAGAACAGACATTCTTGACAATGATTTTGAAAAAAGTGTAATAGTTGCAGGCGCTGAATACAACACTGCTGTTGTTCTTAATGCAAACTATTATGAAAATCAGGTTATGTTCAATGTCGGCGGTGAATATCAGAAGATGACTTTTTCTGCCGGTCGTGTTGACGGAAGCGATTACGAAAAGGATGTCATTGTACATATCTGGCTTGATGGTGAGGAGGCAGAACCGTTTACAGTTGTAAAATCTGAGCTTCCAAAGAATTATGAATATGACATAACAGGCATCAAGCACATCAAGATTGCTGCTGATTCTACTCATTTCTCTCCGCAGATTGCTTTTACTGATTTCTATCTCACAAAATAAGGGGTAAATAAAATGATTTTTATTATCTGCTTTTCAATTGCAGCTGTAATACTTGCTGTAACTGCAATAAGATTTTTCAGAAACACCGAAAATAAACTTCTAACAACAGGCGCAGGGTTATTCCTTGCGCTGTTTGCATTGTTTTTCCCGTCTGAAAGCTGTGCAAGCATTTCTGACACAATCAATACAATAATTATCTCAATTGTACGCTCGATAAAGGTTTTCGGACTCAACGAAGATTTCTTCGCTTCGGAATTTGATTTTGGTACGCTTCCTTTGTGGTTCAATATCACATATGTTTTTGTACTTAACCTGCTTTATCTTATTGCACCGTTGCTTACATTCGGACTTATACTTTCTATTTTCGGCAACATTTCTTCGGGTATCAGACTTGCACTTTCAGGTATGAAGGATGTTTATATTTTTTCAAGTGCAAACACCCGCTCAACGCTTCTTGCCGAAGATATAAAAAAACATAATCCCGATGCGGTAATTGTTTTTTACAATTCCGAAAACACAACCTTCCGCACACGGAATGATATTATTTGTTTCAGCGGAAGTATTTCCGAAATCAATCCTATAATTCTGAAATTTGCAAAA
Organism: Oscillospiraceae bacterium; assembly: GCA_018110825.1. Lineage (GTDB taxonomy): Bacteria > Bacillota > Clostridia > Oscillospirales > Ruminococcaceae > RGIG8773. The sequence goes on along the minus strand of JAGBCL010000095.1, from coordinate 426,058 downwards.
CACATAACACTCTTTATCTGTGATAACGACGAAGCTATTAATCTCAACAATGCCATTGCTATTCTCAGCATTGTCAAGACACTTCCTAAGCTTACCGAAAAGCTGAAAACAAATTCGTCTGATAATACAGGAATTGACTTGTATTTCTTCACATCACTGAAAAAAGCAGGACCATTGCTTAACGGCATTGATGACTGCGGTGTACGGGTACGCAGAATTAATGAAATACAAAATCTTGTATACAACTTCATCTACGAAAAGCCTGTGCTGGATTGTGTTAACGAAAACAAGGAAATAAATCTTGCTGTGATTGGTATGGGACAATACGGCGAGGAATACCTCAAGGCTGCGTTATGGTCAGGTCAGCATCTTGATTACAAACTCAACATAAACGTATTTGACATACGCAATATCAGAAATTCATTTGCTGTAAAATGTCCTGAACTTGTCAATACTGAACTGCTTTCCGACAACGATGAAATCAACTACAAAATCAACTTTTTTGACGGACAGGATATTTTTGAAGCACAGATTGAAGCTATTCCTGAAATGAAATCAGTAACAGCTGTGTTTGTTGCACTTGGTGATGATGAAAAGAATTTTGAAGCTGCGATTTATCTTCGTGAATGCTTCGAAAGAATGGAAACAAAACCTGAAATTCACACTGTTATGTCACATATTGACTTCAATGGTAACAATCAGATAAATATAACAAACCATAAACATCAGGCATACGACATAAACTTTATTCTTCCTGATGACATTTACACATACGAAAAAATAATGAATACTGAACTTGAGAAAATGGGCAAGAAGATGTTTTCTATGTGGAACGGTTCAAAACAGGAAGAAGACTTTTCTGCATTTTATGATTTTGAGTTTAATTACCGCTCATCAATATCAGCATCAATGTTCTGGAAAATCCGCAAGAGTCTTGGTTTGAATGTTGAAGTTACCGAAGAAAACAAGCAGCTTGAACACAGACGCTGGAACGCATATATGCGTACAGAGGGATTCAGATATTCTAAAAATCGAAATGATATTGCCAAGACACATCCATGTCTTGTTCCTTATGATAAACTTGATGTAACTACCAAAAATTATGATGAATACCCAATTATTTCAGTTTTTGATGGTGACGATTAATCCGCTGTAATTATCAATATAATCGTTCTTTCAAAGCAAATGTAATTGTTATGTTAACAAACTAAATATCAACGGTTCGGCAAATGGTTGTTGCAAATTAGAAAATACAATTTTTGTTATTTTGTATAGGTCGGGATATATATAATAAGGGATTGCTGCACAACACAGTAATCCCTTTTTGCTTTATATTTCATCATAAATACTTTTTTAAAAGCTGACCGAATAATCCTTTTTGAATCCGTGTGCACCGAAAATCTGCCATTTGCCTACTCCCAAACGCTGCATGACAGCGTTTCTTTCCAAAGCACACAGTGCAGGGTCAGTATCAACGGAAGTCATCAGAATCGGTGCATACTGATTGTATTCAGCCTGTTCGCGGGTAAGTCCCTTGATGTTTATATAGATATCACCCGTAATTGCAATGTGATTTCTATAATCGATCAGCACAATCTCACCAGGTAGATGACCGCCTTTACCCTCGTACACTTCAAAATGCAGTTCTTCAAAATCAAAAAATCCTACCTGTGTAAGAGGTTCCTTCAATTCTTCAATATTGTTCCATAATACTGTGATTTTATCTGGATTTACAGGCGTGTATGAAGTAAGCGCCTTGCATATATTGATATACGGCTTGTGAAGCGGATTTTCCTCACGATATCCATCTTTTCCGATGAATTCATTTTTCAGACAAAGTGCTGTTTTTGCACCTGCTATGATTTCATCAAACAATGGCAGCAACCCGCAATGGTCAACGTCCGCATGAGTTACAAGAATGGTTTTCTTTACGTTTTCAAAATCAGGAATAATATTTCTGAATATTTTCAGCATTTCCTCACGGTAACAAGCATATCCGCTATCAACGAACAAATACTTGTCATTGCTTCTTATAATCATGGTATTGCTTCCGCAAGGAGGCTCTATCAAGGTTATTTCCGTATTTTCGGATATCTTATGCGTACTTATTCTCGGCGAAAATGCTTCACCCTTTGATGTGCCCAATAACTCGGCAAATTTACTTATACTGTCAAAGGTTCTGTAAGGTGACAAGCCTTGTTCATCAAGCGTCTGCATTGCAAGGTTCACATGGACGAGCAACTCACGGCTGATATCCTCAGATAACCCCATTATCTGAGAAAGTCCCGTAACATATGCATTATAGAATATGCTGTTGTCATAGATTTTCTCTGAGCTGTTATAGTCTATAACACGTACCTTGCAAAGCTTTTCAGCTTCTTTGATAAATTCGGTTATCTTATCAAAATCCTCAACATATAAGCCCATTTTAAAAAGTTGATAATCAGTTCCATTTTCCTGCGAACTGAGGTATGAAATATTGAAATTAAAATCGTTGATTAAAGTTAATATGTCCGTAACGCTTCCGGGTACATCCCTGAGTTGAAACTCAATCAGCACGATACTTGTTTTATTGGTGTTACTGTGCAGATAACCAATTTTTTTAAGCTCTGTATCAGCCTTTTCCAACTGTTCTTTCGTACCCTCAGCATCTATAAAAAGAGTGTGAGAATCAACTGCCTTATTATAGCTGACACGTGTTATATTGATTCCAAGAGCAGAAAAACACTTGCTTGCTTTCAGAAAGGCACCGATATGGTTGGGCATTGACGTAACATAGGTCTTTTTCATAGTATAGCCTCATAACAACTAAATTTTATTCTGACAACAACATTCTGTCATTTGCAAATTCACTTCCGCTGATTTCGGTAAACTTCTGAAGCAGAGAGTTTACAGTGAGATTTTTCTTCTCCTCACCCTTTACGTCAAAAATAATTTGTCCGTTGTTCATCATTATAAGTCTATTACCGTGCTTGATAGCGTCCTTCATATTATGTGTAACCATCAACGCTGTCAAGCCATTGTCGGAAATAATCTTATCGGACAGCTCCAGCACCTTTGCCGCTGTTTTAGGGTCAAGTGCGGCTGTGTGTTCGTCAAGCAGAAGAATTTTCGGCTGACGGAGAGTTGCCATAAGAAGCGTAAGCGCCTGACGCTGACCGCCTGAAAGCAAACCAACCTTAGTCGTCATTCGGTTTTCAAGTCCAAGGTCAAGTGTTGCAAGTAATTCCTTATACTCACGACGTTCCTTTTCGGTAATACCCCAGCGGAGTGTTCTTTTCTGTCCGCGTCTGAGAGCAAGGGCAAGGTTTTCCTGAATTTCCATATTTGCCGCAGTACCCATCATAGGGTCCTGAAAAACTCTTCCGAGGTATGGTGCACGCTGATGTTCAACCTTTTTCGTGATGTTTACTCCGTCAACGATAATCTCGCCCTTATCAACAGGCCACACACCCGAAAGGGCATTGAGCATGGTTGACTTACCCGCTCCGTTGCCGCCGATTACCGCAACGAAATCACCCTTTTCGAGGGTAAGGTTAAGCCCGTTGAGTGCCTTTTTTTCGTTTACTGTACCAGCATTGAAGGTCTTGTGTATATCAATCATTTTTAACATGGTTTAACCCTCCTTTTCTGCGGTAACAGCTGCTTCGCCGTTGCGCTTGCTGACGATTTTGTTGAGTTTATCCTTGATAAGAGGCAAGGACAGACAAAGTGTAACTGTAATTGCTGTAAACAGCTTAAGGTCATTTGCCGCCATACCAGCCGCCATAACAAGTGCAATGATAATTCTGTACACAACCGCACCGACGGCAAGTGCAACAAGATTTCTTTTGAATGTCTTTGTACCGATAAGCACCTCGCCGATGATAAGTGAAGCAAGACCAATTACGATTGAACCGATACCCATCTGAATATCAGCGTATGCCTGATACTGTGCGATAAATGCACCTGAAAGTGCAACAAGACCATTTGAAAGCATAAGGCAAATGATAATCATAAGTGTTGTACTGATACCCTGCGCACGAACCATCTTCTGATTGTTGCCTGTTGCACGGATTGCACAGCCGAGCTCTGTACCGAAAAACCAGTATGTGATAACCGAAATCACAATTATAACAAGTATACCAACAAGCATTGCGGAAAAGTTCTTGCTGCAGATAATATCATAAAACCATGCAGCAGAAGCACTGTCGTCGTACTCACCTACAAGCTTCTTCATCAGCTCGTGCACAGGTGTAAACACGGTTTCAACCTTGTTTGAACCTGTTGACGGCAGAGGAATATTCGCCTTGCCCATTATACGAAGGTTTATGGAATAGCAGGCTGTCATTGTAAGAATACCGGAAAGAAGTGCAGGAATTTTCAGCTTTGTGTGAAGAAGCGCTGTTACCAGACCGCCGATAAGACCTGCACCGAGGGCTGCAAGACAGGACAGCCACGGATTTATACCGCTGGTTATCATAATTGCGGCAATTGCACCACCTGTTGTGATTGTGCCTTCAACAGTAAGGTCGGCAACATCAAGGATACGATATGTAAGATGCACACCCAGCGTCATTATTCCCCACAGCAGACCTAACGCTATTGCACCAAGAATTATGTTTACCATAATGATTTCCTTTCAAAAACGTTTTTCTTCCAAAAATGCGGCAGCGGTATAATTATACCGCCCCGCATTATTTATTATGTAATTATTCAGCCTTTGTAACGTACTGCTGCAAATCTTCAGGAATTGTCATTCCGATTGCTTCGGCAAAGTCACCATTGATGCAGTAAACGAACTCGGAAGCACCCTCGATTGGCATCTTGGAAATGTCCTCGCCTTCGAGTACTCTGATTGCCATAAGACCAGCCTGGTAACCAAGGTCATAGTAATCAAGACCAAGTGTAGCAAGTCCGCCTGACATTACCATACCGCTTTCACCACAGATTACAGGCATTTTTGCTTCAACAGCAACCTCGTAAACTGTTGTCATAGAAGAAGCGAAAATGTTGTCGGTAGGAATATAGATTGCATCACACTCTGTAACAATGGAAGTTGTAGCCTGCTGAACTTCGTTTGTATTGGAAACTGTCTTTTCTGTCCACTGGAGACCGAGGCTTTCAACATATTCCTTAGCAATACCAACCTGAAGAACGGAATTGTCCTCGGAGGAATTGTAGAGGAAACCAACTGTCTTTGTATCAGGAACAAGCTTGAGCATAAGGTCAATCTGTTCTTTTACAGGGTTCATATCTGTTGTACCGGAAACGTTGGTACCTGGGTTATCGTTGGAGTTTACAAGACCTGCATCTGCAAAGTCTGTGATAGCTGTACCGATAATCGGAATTTCTGTTGTCTGACCCTGTGCAGCCTGAGCAGCAGGAGTTGCAATAGCAAAAATAAGATCAACGTTGTCACCTACAAACTGTGTTGCGATTGTGTTGAGGTTGGAGGTTTCACCCTGACCATTCTGTGCGTCGATTTCAACCTTTGTGTCATCGTATCCGTTTGCATTGAGAGCGTCGATAAATCCGTTTTCAGCTCTGTCCATAGCGTCGTGTGTCATCATCTTGGAGATACCGATTTTGATTTTGCCGTTGTCAGCGGAACAAGCTGTGCAAGTTGCAAGCATTGCTGCAGCAGCAACTGCTGCAAGGATTTTCTTCATTTTCATAAAATTCTTTCCTTTCCAAAGGGTGTGATTTTTCACTTTCCCTGAATTACAAAACATCGCCAAAGCTTTAGCACATAAAAGCTTTAAAGCTGTACAGCTTTATAGTAGCACTTCGTTGATAAAAATGCAATAGTTTTTTTGAAAGAAATATCAAATTACATAAAATTTGTATAAAATAACAATTTTTGAATATCATTTCATTTGCAATTTTACAAGTTTTACTGGATTATCAACATCTTTCACGCATACCTTTATGCTGCTCAATGGATTTCTGCAATAACCTCCACCTCCACAAGCGCACCCTTAGGAAGCTCCTTTACTGCAACGCAAGAACGGGCTGGTTTTTCAGTGAAATACTGTCCGTAAACAGCGTTGAACTCGGCAAAATCAGCCATATCACTTAAAAAGCAGACCGTCTTGACAGCACTTTCAAGTGAGCCGCCTGCTTCGGAAAGTACAGCGGAAAGATTTTTGCAGACGCGGTGAGTCTGCTCGGTAATGTTTGTGCCTTCAAGTGCACCCGTTTCAGGGTTAAGTGCAATCTGTCCCGAGGTAAAGATGAGGTTTCCTGTTACAACAGCCTGAGAGTAAGGACCGATTGCCGCAGGTGCATTGTTTGTGTGAATTTTGTTACTCATAAGAATTACTCCTTTCAGTATTAGACAAGCTTAAAGCCTTCGTCACGAAGTGTTCTCGTGATAAGGTTGACGTGCATATAATCCCTTGTTTCCATTTCGATACGGAGGAAACAGCCGTTTACGCTTTCGGTGTTGCCCTTTTCGTAGTGTACACCTGTAACATTACCGCCGCAATCAGCAATTATGCGGGAAATGTCCTTCAGCTGACCGGGCTTATCTATAAGCTCAATAAGCAGGCTCGATGAACGTCCCGAGTTGCGCAGACCTCTGTCGATAACACGGGAAAGGCTTGTTACGTCAATATTGCCACCTGATACAACTGCCGCAACACGCTTGCCCTTCAGGTCAAATTTGTTGAACATTACTGCCGCAACGGCTGTTGCACCTGCACCCTCGGCAATCATCTTCTGCTTTTCAACAAGAGCAAGGATTGCACTTGCAACCTCGTCATCGCTTACAAGGGCAATTTCGTCAACGTACTCCTTTACAAGTGCGTAAGTGTTTTCGCCCGGCTTTTTAACAGCGATACCGTCGGCAATTGTTGATACGGAGGAAAGACACTCTATTTCGCCGTTATTTATTGAGTTGTACATACTCGGTGCACCTGCAACCTGTACGCCGTAAACCTTGACGGAAGGACGTATCTGTTTTACCGTGTACGCGATACCCGAAATAAGTCCTCCGCCTCCGATTGGCACAACAACAGCGTCAATATCGTCAAGCCCACTGAGAATTTCAAGTGCAATCGTGCCCTGACCAGCGATAACATTTTCATCGTCGAATGGGTGTACAAAAGTATAGCCTTCACTTTCTTTCAGTTCAAGTGCCTTCTGATAAGCGTCATCGTAACAGCCTTCCACAAGGCATACATCAGCACCAAAACCCTTTGTTGCCTCAACCTTGGAGATAGGTGCACTGTCAGGCAAGCAGATAAGTGATTTGATGCCGTTTTTGGTTGCCGCAAGAGCAACACCCTGAGCGTGGTTTCCCGCAGAGCAGGCGATTACGCCCTTTGCCTTTTCCTCATCGGAAAGCATAGCGATTTTGTAAGCTGAGCCTCTCACCTTGAACGAGCCTGTAATTTGTAAATTTTCAGGTTTGAGATAAAGTTCACAATCGGGAGCAATTCCGTATGCACGCACCATATTTGTTTCACGGATGATGCTTTTCAGCATCGTCTGAGCATTGAAAACCTTGTCGAGAGATAACATAATTCATTCCGCCTTTCAATCAATTATATGCTTTGTGTACTTGCTTTAGGGCAAAATAAAAACCCGCCCCAAAGCCTTGCTTTGAGACGGGTGAAAAACACTTATCACTCGCGGTACCACTCAAATTGCGGATAAAAATCCGCCACCTCTTCGAAGTCTGACAACCTCTATGCATTTACGCAGCATTCACGGGAAACGCCTACTGGGTGTAAAAACCTTTGGGGCTTCCGGCTCAGAAGGGATGGGAAAATCTACTGTGTTTTATCGGGATTGCACCACCCCCGACTCTCTGGGAAAACAGCTTATAGCTTCCGTCTTCGTCAACGCCTTTACTATTCAATTTAGCTACATTTTAGCACTGTAAACTGATAATGTCAAGAGTTTTAAAACATTTCGTTAGTTTTTCACATTTATAACTACTCCCTCACCAAGTAATTTGTTCATTAGCACAAATCAATTGCTGTTGAAATCAGGTCAAGGCTTGCATTGAAAAGGAAGGTACTGAAAATATCGCTTACCTTAGAATTGAAGCAGGCACAAACCTTATTGGCGGACAGCCTGTTTTCGACTTGCCTGAAAAGCTTGTTGCAGCTTATGAGACTGATTTTGGCCTTGACCAGTAATACATTATTCACAAGCATATACGCAGAAAGAACAACTATGAAATTTACTCCATAAATTTTATGGGTAGACCGCATTTAAAAACAGAACCCATTCAGGACATTGAAGAATGTGCCGTAATCAAAAAAATTAATTTTGTAGTTATTCAGACATAGTTTAAGGGATTGCTGCATAATACTGCAATCCCTCCATTTTTCCTTCATAGCATCTATTTGTTTTTGGCAATAATATGCTTATACTTTCCGCTGACAGGATGTGCCGCAGGTGCTTCATCGGAAAGAAAAACCTCTGTCAAAACTCCATTTTCAGAAAGATAATCCTCAACTGCTTTTTTGGCAACTGTAAAAATTTCCTGTTTATTGTCCGCAATCAGCCTTAGTTCAAGACGGTCGTCATTATGCTGAATAAGCTGAAAGCGGTTAATTCCGTGCACCTCTTTCAGTATTGCATAAAGCAGCATTGGTGCAATCCTTACTCCGTTTTCAAAAAAAATAATATCATCAGTTCTGCCTTCAATTGTAAGCCACGGTCTTGTATTGCCGCACTTGCATGGTTCATTGTGCATAATAATTCTGTCAGTAATTTCAAATCGGATTACCGGACAGATTTTATTTGCCAGATTTGTTAGCAGAACCTTTGCGGATTGAGTACCAAACGGAACAGGCTTGTTGTTTTCGTCAACCGCTTCAAGAATAACCCAGTCATCGTTTATATGAAAATGACGTTCTGTACATTCGCAAGCCATCGTTCCGCCTTCAGTGCAGGAATAATTCGTCTGAACGTAACAATCAAAAACTTCCGACAAATGTTCACGGACTTCATCATTAAGCTTTTCGCCGCCTGTCATAATTATTGCAGGCTTGATTTTAAGTCTGCCCTGTTCCTGTTCAGCTGCAAGAACTTCCATAGCTGTAGGATAACAGCCTATCATTGAAGGCTGATACTCATTAAGTGTACTTACAATTTCATCAGTAGGCTTTCGCACATCACAGGTTCTCATCACCTTTTTCTTCCAAGGCATTTTGCGAAGATTGTATCTTACAGAACCACAACCGAGATAAAATCCGCCATCTGCAAAAAGAGCCATTGTTTTTTTGCCCGACTTCATAAAAGCTGTCATATCATCTTTTCGTGCAAAACTTCTGAGTGCTCCAATAGCAGAAGAAACATTTATTGTTGATTCATCGTAAAGCATTATGCAGGGATTTCCCGTAGAGCCTGATGTTGTATACACAAGATACTTTCCATCAAGTTTTGTGCCGACATTTGAAACATCGGACATAAAATCCTCAACCTTTTCTTTGGTTATGCTGCTGTCTGTAAGCCACTTGTCGAAATTCACCATCATTTCCTTTTTATTTGTAACAGGCATTTCGGACAACGGTGTATTTTCATTTGCATTCTTATAAAGGTCTGCAAAATATGGACTGTTTTCCTTTACATAAGAAACAAGCTCTTTTAAACGTTCCTGCTGTAAGGCAGTTCGTTCTGCTGCACTCATTTTGTCAGCTTTTCTTGTAAGAAACAACGCTTTTATCAAACCTATTTTTCTCATAATGCACGTCCTTTCGTTCCCTGTACATATCAGAAACAGTCTGTTTCATCATTAATGCGACCTGTTCATCGCTGAAGTCCATATGATTTACGCATATCATCGTTGCTATTCCCATCAAAAAAAGACAGCTTCGAAGCAGTATATCCTTGCAGGTATTTTCTTCTATCCCGTAAAGCTCCGTCATTTTGGCTATCATTTTCTTGTTGCTTTCAAAATCCATCATTACATCAAGCAAGATGTTTCCATTGAAGCTGTTTGAAAGATAAAGCATATGATAAAGATTAGGTTTATTTCTTGCCAGGTCAAGAACCCATTTTGTTGTCCTCGGAAGAAAATCGGGAAGTTTTTCAAACACAAGAATTTCCTGAACAAATTTATCATATGCATAATCAAACGTTGCCTGATGCAATGCCTCCATTGTAGGAAAATGACTGAACACAGGCTGAATAGAGCACCCTGCCAACTTTGCAACACTTCGTGATGTAACAGCATCTATTCCCTTTTCCTCAGCTATTCTGAATGCGTATTCCAACAAGGTTTCTTTTACTATTTTTTGGGGCGGCATAATAAACCTCCCGCATAATATATCTTAAGATATATTATATAATGCAATATAACTTTTATCAAGTATTTCTATAAATTGATTATATGGACAGCTACACATAAATGACAACTTACAAAATTGCATTAGCTTTTTGTCCCCCGCATATAAATAGAAAAAATAACTATGTATGGGGGTGAGTATATTTTGAAACCAAAACCCGTTCAGGACATTGAGGAACGTGCTGTGATTCTTGGGAGATACATACTGGAAAACAAGGCTACTGTTCGTGCAAACAGCAATACAAATAAATTTGTATCATATTTTGGGGTCTTCAAGTCCACAGTGCATATGGTTGTCGCAAATTTAAAAATACATTTTTTGTTATTTTGTAGTTATACAAACATAAGTTTAGCCGTCGCAGTTTTGAGACTGCGACGGCTTTTCATTAATAAATATCCATCTTCGCATTACTCCTTGTGAAAACAGGGATAATCTCAATCGGTGCAGGAACAGTTACATACTGACCTCCGTCATAAGTCTTCTTTGTGTACGCATCAGTCCATTTCTCACCTTCGGGGAGATACACGGTACGTTCTCTTGCCCCTTCTTCCATAATCGGTGCAACAAGAATGTCTCTGCCAAACATATACTCATCCTCAATGTTCCAAGCAACTTTGTCATTATAAAAATCATAAAAAACAGGACGCATTACAGGTGTACCATTTTCACTGCATTCATCCATTGTTCTTCTGATATACGGACGGAGTCTTTCTCGGATAAATAGGTACTTTTTCAGTATTTCGTAGTTATCCTCGCCGAAGCTCCACACCTCGTTGTCCTGTCCTGACGTGAGCTGTCGTACTCCGTTGATGTATTCCTGTTCACGCTCATACCAGGGACTTCTTTCGCCGTGCATACGGAACACGGGGTTGAATGCTCCCCACTGGAACCAACGAACAAGCAATTCCCTGAAGCTCGGGTCGGAAATATCGCCGCCCATAAAGCCGCCTATATCGGATGTCCACCAGGGTATACCTGCAATAGCCATATTAAGACCAGCCTGAAGCTGTTCACGCATTGCACGAAAGGAAGAATGAATATCGCCCGACCAGGCAAGCACACCATACTTCTGACTGCCTGCCCAGGCACAACGCACAAGGCTCAGCACATCCTTCTCTCCCTCGGCTTTTAATCCGTCCCAGAAGCCCTTTGCGTACATAAGCGGATAGATATTTGTGCATTGTAAAGCTGTACCTGCATAGTAACGATAAACATCAAACTCGTATGAGTCGTATTCAGGCTCCGCCTCGTCAAGCCAGAATGTACGGATACCCTTTTTGTAGTAATTCTCCTTGCACTTCTCCCACACGAATTTCTGTGCACCCGGATTTGTTGCATCAAAGAAAACTGTGTTACCCATCCAAGTCATGTGCAAACCGTTGCCTCTGTCAGTTGAAACAAGGTATCCCTTATCTGCCATTTCTCCGAAATTCTCGCTTTTTTCGTCAATTGTCGGCCAAACGGAAACTACAGTTTCAATTCCAAGTTCTTTGAGTTCCTTTACCATTGCATCAGGGTCAGGCCAGTCACGAGGTTCAAACTTGAAATCACCCTGCCTTGTCCAATGAAAGAAGTCAACCACGATTGCATCCATCGGCAGACCTCTGCGCTTGTGCTCTCTTGCAACTGCAAGAAGCTCCTCCTGATTTCTGTAACGAAGCTTACACTGCCAATAGCCAAGACCATATTCGGGCATTCTCGGTGCTCTGCCAACTGCGGCGGTATAGTTCTTTTCTATTTCGGCGGGAGTATCACCTGCTGTGATGAAGTAATCAAGCTTCTGTGTGGATTTAGCGTACCACTCAGTTTTATTTGTACCGAATGTAACCGTACCGACAGCGGGATTATTCCAGAAAAAGCCGTAACCCCTGCTGGAGAGGAAAAATGGTACGCTTGATTGAGAATTACGATGTGCAAGTTCAAGTGACGCACCCTTCTTGTTGAGGTGCTTTTCCTGATATTGTCCCATGCCGAAAATCTTTTCATCATCATAGGCTTCAAAACGTGCGGTAAGCTCATAGTCCGTGCCGCCCTTACTGCATTTCAGCACTCTTGCAGGCAATCTCAAAGAGGTACAATATCTGTTAAGGCGGTTTCTGTTTCGCCAGTACTCCTCGGTAAGCAATTCACCACGCTGATTGTAGTAGCTGATTTGCCCTTCATAATCAACCTTTGCGGTAATCTTTCCGTTTGTTATGTAATAATTATCACCCGTCTGATGATAGTGTGCATACTCCTCGCTTTTATACCACGGGTCAGTTGTGTCAACTGTTTCCTTGCGTATTTCAGCCTTACACTCCTTCACAGGCTCACACAAAGCCCAGTCGTGCTTATCCATTTCAGGCTCGGCTGTCATTCTTACACGCAGGGAGTTTTCACCCCAAGGCTCAATCCACACCTGTGAATTGCCGTTTCTTATTATAAGTCGGTTTCCATCAATATATATGCCCATTGCAATTACCTCCACAAATTATTTTCCTTATAGCAACATACATGTTGTTAAATTGCAACAATATTTTGAGAAAAATTGTCAACCTTTATGTTGACATATATTAACACAAATGCTACAATATTATAAAATGTAATTGTTTACATGGAGGATACAATGAAAAGACTTGATGATATAAAATATAACTATCACAGCCTTTCTGTGCCCGGTGGAGGCTTTGTAACAGGCTTTGTCTTTCACCCGAACATCAAAAATATTCTGTACGCACGAACAGACATAGGCGGCATTTACCGATTTGATTTTGGAAATAATAAGTGGCACTCTCTTGCTGACTGGATAACGGAATTTAATCGCTATCTTGCTTTGCCGCTTTCCATTGCACTTGATGAGGATAAACCGAATATGCTGTATGCAATGTGCGGAAACAGCAGAAAAGGCTTTCCTCACGGAAAATCCGCACTGCTGATTTCAGAGAATTACGGTGACAGCTTCACTGAAAAATCTGTACCATTCTGCTGTAATGGAAACGCCCCTGCACGTTCATCTGCCGAAAGACTTGCTTACAAAAACGGTAAGCTTTTTTTCGGAAGTCAGGGTGAGGGTTTATGGCAATCTGCGGATAACGGAGAAAGCTGGACAAGACTTGATTTCTGTGAAGAAAATATTGTTTTTGTATACTTTCCGAAGGGTACGGAGATAATGCTTGTTTCCTGCACAGGTGAAACTACCGCTGACGGAAATAACCGAGGACACACACTTTATGCAAGCTATGATTTTGGGAAAAGCTTTGAAAAGCTTGACATACCCGCTCCGCTTGATGATGAACGCTGTTCACACAACGGATTTGTTCCCTATGCTATTGCTTACTATGGAGAAAATGTTTATGTGACCTTCACACACTCCTTCCTCCAAAATCACTGGGGTGGCTGGAATGACTTTGCCTGCGACAACGGCGGTGGATTTGACGGAAGGCTATATCGTTACACAATTTCAGACGGGAAACTGATTTTTGCTGAGGATATGACACCTACAGCAAGTGACTTTACGGACAAAAACCATAAACGCAGACTGCCGTTTGGTCTGGGTGGAGTTGACGTACACAAAAATATTATTGCGGTCTGCTCTATCGGCGGTCACGGTGACAGCATTTTCATATCTTATGACAACGGAAAAAGCTACAAAACAATTCAAAGCACCGACACAGACAGCTTCCAAGTTGACGTGCCGTATCTGAAGCCTAAATATAACGGAAAGCGTATTCCGCTTCACTGGATGAGCTGTCTGCGCATCGACCCATTCAACCCTGATTTTTCTGTAATTAACACGGGGACGGGAATTTTTGCGCTGAACGGACTTACAACGGATAACTGTTTTGTATCCACGCTTTGCAGCGGTGTGGAGGAAACCGTACACATGAACATATACAGTCTGCCTTCGGGTAAAAACAAGGTTATTGACCTTGTAGGCGATTTGGGTGGATTTGTGTTCAGCGACCTTGACGAGCCTTGCGAAAATTCCTTTGCAAATGAAAACGGGGACCGTTACATAACCTGTCTGAATGCAGATTTTCTGCAAAACAATCCTGACACATTCATTACAACCGCCCGCGGAAACTGGACAGGAGAGACTAAAGGCGGAGTAATTCTTACAACGAACGGCGGAGAAAGCTTCACACATATTGGTTACCCTACCGACATTTCCGATATACTTGATGAGGTATCCGAGAATATTCAAAAACCGAACTACAACAGTGGTTGGGCAGCGATAACTGCAGATGGTAGTGCAATTCTCTGGACCCTTGCCTATGAATATATGAAGCTTCCCTGTTTCTGTGCAGTCAGATACAACATTTCTGAAAAGAAATTCAGCAAAATAACCATATATGATTTGCAGAGAAATGACATTTCTGAAAGTGAACTGCACATAAAATTTTTTACCGATCGTGTCAATGCTGCCAAAGCTTACGGATTTGGTGAAAATGGCCAGCTTTATATGAGTATGGATAACGGTGCAAGCTTTTGTCAGCTTTCCGTTTCCGAAGATTTTCCTTTATGCCGTATGTCAGGCATAGACGGATACAAGGGAGTGGAAATTCGCTTTCTTCCTAACTGCGAGGGCGTATGCTATGCAGCACTCTGCGAGAACGGCTTATGGAAACTGCATTTTAACGAAAAAAATGTTCATGCGGAGAGAATTACCGAAAAGGATGATTTTGTCAAGGCTGTTGGCTTCGGAACAGGTAACAGTGACAGCGAGCCTGCGCTGTTTATCTGTGGCAGAATTTTCGGCGAATACGGCTTTTGGAAAAGCCTTGACAGCGGAGAAAGCTGGGCAAAAATCAATACTTCCTCACACATGTTCGGGGGCATTATTTCAATGGACGGTGACTTCAGACACAACGGCAGAGTTTATATCGCTACAGGAACAAGAGGCGGAATTTATGGCGATGAAGATGTTTCCTGCAAATAACATTAAATATACAATGTTATTTTATAACTTGCAAAAAGCGTTGCCAATCAGTTATGAAAGGCAACGCTTTTATTTATTGTTCAGATTTATAGACAAAAATAGTTAATTATACTATCTCACTAATCACAATACAGTCCAGCATAAAATCTTTATCCGCATTATCCTCATCTCCCCCGCATATACATAGAAAGAATAACTATGTATAGGGGTGACCGTATTTGAAAACAAAACCCGTTCAGGACATTGAGGAACGTGCTGTGATTCTTGGGAGATACATACTGGAGAATAAGGCTACTGTTCGTGCGGCAGCTAAACACTTTGGGGTCTCCAAGTCTACAGTGCATAAAGATATAACAGAAAAACTCCCCATAATCAACCCGCAGATGTACCCTGCCGTCAAGGAAATCCTTGAAATAAACAAGCAGGAACGTCACATCCGCGGTGGTATGGCGACAAAGCACAAATATGAAGAAAAACACAAAGATAAATAAACATTACAAAGCCACTTCCGCTTTATGCAGAAGTGGCTTCATCATTGACAACTTTCTCTATTGTTGCTATAATGAAAACAGCAAAAGGACGTGATAAAATGCAAAGCTTTGAGCCTATAGAATACCAAAAAGAATTTGAGCAACTTCTGATTGAATTTCTGGAGCAATGCCTGCCAGAGTCGGGACGTGCTTTGGATTTGCAGACACGACACGGTTTTTATCTTGACATTGAACACTGTTTCAAGGCATTCTGGTGTATGTTTGACGGTGGTAAAATCATCGGTGCGGTTGGAGTTAAGGAACTTGATAATGCAAGCTGTGAACTGAAATCGCTATATCTGTTGGAAAAATATCACGGTATGGGTTACGGAAAACGCTTGCTGGGTAAGGCTATTGATTATGCAAAAGATATGGGGTACGGAAAGATGTATCTTGACTCCCTTTCCACAAGCACGAAAGCAATTGGTTTGTACCGCAGATTTGGATTTGCTGACGCGGAGAGGTACAACGAAAATGAGCGCTCGGATGTGTTTATGGTGCTGGATTTGAAGAAGTGAGGAATTGAAATGCATAGAATAATGTTTGTTTGCCACGGCAGAAAATGAACATTACTTCTCCAAGCCACGTAATTTAGCCAAAAAATCAATATCATTCTGTATTTTACAGGAAATTTACAGGAAATCATTAAAAAAGAAGCTTTAGTGCAAAGGTAGTATACACATCATTGTTATTGATTGGTTATACAGCAAAGATGATTTAAGTTGTTTGAGAAATGTTTAAGTTTTGGTAAAGCGGTATTTTTGCGTTTCTCTCACCCCTACACGCCGCCATTGGTATTAGGGATTAGTTCCCCGATAGCAATTCAATGAGAATTCCCGATAACCTTTGAAATGGCAAGAGTCTATCAGAAGGCTAATGGCAAGTATTTAAGGCTAAATCAGCGGGAAGATATAACGCTCGTGATGAGTCTTGAATTTGGTAAGTAAAAAATTACCCCGTATCCGACGATTAAATCCGTTAGATACGGGGTTTCGCTTTTGGGAAAAGCTACAATTCGACAGTTGCTTTTTCTTATGAATTGTGATATAATATAATGGAGTAAATATAATCAAAAAACGACAAGGTGAATTGTATGAGCAAGAAAACTCCAGAACAAATCAGCTACAATATGAAGCAAGTCAAATGTAAAGGCTCGAAAATAGAAGTTATGCTGATGAAAGAACTTTGGAGCAGAGGCTTGCGATACAGAAAGAATGTCAAAACAGTTTGCGGGAAACCCGATATTGCCTTTATCGGCAAAAAGGTTGCCGTGTTTTGTGATAGCGAATTTTGGCACGGCTACAACTGGGAAGAACGCAAAAAGGATTTCAAATCCAATCAGGAATTCTGGATACCTAAGATAGAACGCAATATGGAGCGAGATAAGGAAGTTACCGCAGCACTTGAAGCTGACGGTTGGATTGTTCTTCGCTTCTGGGGTAACGATATAAAAAAGAAACTTTCGGATTGTGCCGATATAATCGAAAAAGCAGTTCGCACTCAGGCGGACTACGAAGGAGAATAAAAATGCCTAAAAAATATAAAACAATAGACCTTTGTGCCGGTATCGGTGGTATACGTCGTGGATATGAGCTTGCAGGCTGCTTTGAAAATGTGCTGTCGGCAGAAATTGATAAAAATGCTTGCCTTACATATGAACACCTTTACGGTGAAAATCCTATGAATGATATAACAACCGAAGAATTCAAGCAAAAGGTTGATGATACAGATTATGATGTACTTCTTGCGGGTTTTCCTTGTCAGGCATTCAGCCGAGCAGGTAAGCAAGAAGGATTTCTTGATAAGACAAGGGGTACACTTTTCTTTGATATTGCGGAAATGCTCAGACGAACTACTCCAAAGGCATTTATGCTTGAAAATGTGGATAATCTTATTACTCATGAGCGAGGAAAGACATTTGCAACAATCCTCGATGTTCTTGTAAATGGTCTTGATTATAAGGTTATCGGTGTAACCAAAGATGAAAATGGTAAACTTATTTATAATGCGAGAGATTTTGTGCGCAATTCCAGAAATTTCGGTGTTCCGCAGAACAGACCGAGAGTTTATATCATGGGTTTCAGCAGAAAACATTTCGGTGATATTGTCGATAGCCTTCCGAACGAGCTTCCGACATGCAGAAAAAAGCCTATCTATGAGGATTTGCACGATTTGCTTGAAATGAATGCCGATGATAAATATTTCCTTTCCTCAGGATATGTGGAAACGCTTGAACGTCATAAATCAAGACACGAAAGCAAGGGCAACGGATTCGGATATAAAATTGTAAACCTTCCCGAGATTGAACACCCTGTTTCCAACGCAATTCTTGCAACAGGCGGCTCAGGAAAAGAGCGTAATCTCGTTATTGACCCAAAGAAAGGTGTTGCTGGTAAGGTGGTTGCTTCCAAGCAGACTCCCCTTAACGATAAAGGCATAAGAGCTATGACACCGAGAGAATGGGGTAAACTACAAGGTTTTGTGAATTACGCTTTCATTGATAAAAAGACCGGTGAAGATAATTTCAGTTTCCCCGAAAAGCTTGCTGACGGTCCGAAATACAAGCAGTTCGGTAATGCCGTTACAATCCCTGCTGTTGAAGAAATGGCAAAGTTTATGAAGAAGTGCTTGGCTGAACTCAACAAATGATATGAGGTGTGAATATGGAGAAATTATTCAGAGAATGGCTTGAAGAAACAACAAAGTTATCAGAAAGCTCTATAAGAAAATACACTCGTGCAATAAGAGCAATTACAAAGGATATGCTTTCGGAAGGTGTTATTGATAAAGAACTTTATAATGTCACTTCTTCGATTGAATTTGACTCAATGATGAAGGATATTACTTCCAACCGATTTTTTGATTTAAAAGATACCAAAGGAAATAGAATGTACAGCGTTGCTATGAATCACTATTATGAATTTTTAAAAAGCAGGTAAAAGATTATGACAGGAAATGTAGGAGAATGGAGCGAATTATATACGCTTTTCAAGCTTTTGGCAGACGGTAAACTGTATGCTGCCGACGCTGATACAAATAAAATCCCCGATATTTACTATGATGTACTTAAAGTAATTCGCGCTCAGGGCAATGATACTCTTGAATATTGCCGCACAGCTGAAGTAAAGGTTATTAACGCAGGTAATGGCGAAGAAATATGCAGTATCCCCATTGCTTCTTTCGTTGAACAGACGGACAAGCTTCTTGCCGGTTTAAAAGCAAAGAAAAACACCAAAGGAGCGTTTGAGCTTCCCGAAGTATGGGGTTTTGCAGAATCAATCAAGTGTAAAACCTTAAAAGCAAAATCACAGGACAAAGCGGATATTCGTCTTATGGTGCACGATATTATGTCCGGACGTGACGATACTTTTGGTTTCAGTATTAAATCTCAGCTTGGAAGTCCCTCTACTCTTTTCAACGCTTCAGGAGCAACAAATTTCACTTATAAGGTGATAGGACACAAGCTAACTGATGATGAAATCAATACATTCCATGAATTCAAGAAGTTCAAGGACAAGTTTGATTTCCTTGCATCAAAAGGTGCGGATATCGAATTTGTTGAAACGGATAACAAAACCCTTGATTTCAATCTTAAAATGGTTATGACAGAAATGCCTGCTGTATTTGCTGAAATGATTAAGTATTACTATCAAGGTAAGTCTCATAGTATTTCTGAACTTACCGATATGGTTGCCGAAGCAGGCATAATATCAACGCTTGACAACAAAGTGTTCCTGCGTCATAAGTCAAAGGAAATGCTTACGAATATAGCTCTCGGAATGGTGCCAAACACTATGTGGACAGGCGATTACGAAGCAACAGGCGGTTATATCATTGTCAAGGACGATGGAGATGTGGTATGCTATCACATTTATAACCACAATGCTTTCAAGAATTATATGTATGCCAATACACGTTTCGATACTCCAAGCAAGAGCAAACACGGCTTTGGTAATATTTATGAAGTTGACGGACAGCAGTATTTGAAATTGAATGTTCAGATTAGGTTTGTGAAGTAGAGGAGGACAAATTATGCAATTATTACGTTTTAGAGTTACAAATTTCCGCTCTATTGAAGATAGCGGCTGGGTAGATTGTAATGATGTTACCACTTTGGTTGGTGTTAATGAGTCTGGAAAGTCTAACGTATTGTTAGCGTTATGGAAATTAAATCCTGCAAGAGAAGGCAATATTGATGTTTTGCACGACCTTCCTGTATCAAAGCAAAGCTCATTAAGAAACGAAATCCAAAAAGTAAGGTTTATTGAAGCAGAGTTTATACTTGACGAAGAAAGCAAAGAAGTTATATCTAAAAAAGCTAACTGCACATTTGAAAAAGAAACCATTATTACGGTTTCAAAATATTATGACGGTCATCGCACAATCGGATTTGATAAATACCCATTGCAAAATCAAATCTGTTCAACTAATGAGGATGGCGAAGAAACAGAGATTGTTTCTGAAGAAGAATTCAATAAGGTCTTAACCGAGGTGACATTAGATGAAATCCCTAAATTTGTTTATTATTCTAATTATGGAAATCTTTCATCAAGAATATATTTACCTTATGTTGTCAAATGGTTGAATGGTGAAACTATAACAGGCATTGATACAAACGAAGAACAAGTACGAACTTTACGTGTACTTTTTGATTTTGTAAAACTAAATCCAGAAGAAATTTTAGAATTAGGCAAAGACCCCAAAGATATTGCAAAAGAGCGTACAAAAGCGCAGAATCCGACTCCAAATCCAGACGATATATTGAAAGCGGAAAAAAACAAAGAACAACGAAGTATTTTATTGCAATCTGCTTCTGGAGAACTTACTCGCAAATTTAAAAACTGGTGGAATCAAGGAGAGTATAAATTTCGATTTGAAGCCGACGGTGATTACTTTAACATTTGGGTGTCTGATAAAATTCGTCCAGACGAAGTTGCATTAGAATTGCGTAGTACAGGTTTGCAATGGTTTATTAGTTTTTATTTAATTTTCTTGGTTGAAAGCCAAGAACAACATAAAAATTCAGTACTGCTTTTGGACGAAGCTGGATTAACGCTACACCCGATGGCGCAGAAAGACCTGTCGAAATTTTTTGACAATCTTTCCGAAAACAATCAAATCGTACATACAACACATTCGCCGTTTATTATTGATACAACAAATATCGATAGATGCAGAGTTGTATATATGGATGAGGAAGGTTACACAGTTGTTTCAAGCGATTTAAGACAAGGAGCAGCTTCATTAAACGAACATTCAATCTACGCTGTACACGCTGCAATGGGTTTAAGCGTATCAGATATTTTATTGCAAGGATGTCAACCTATCGTAGTAGAAGGTCCTTCTGACCAGCACTATTTAAATGCGATAAAAACATTCATAATAAAAGAAAAAATAATTTGTCCTAAGCAGGAACTTGTCTTTATGCCTTCGGGTGGCGTAAAAGGAATATCTGGCGTTGTAAGTATAGTTAGTAGCAAGGCGGATGAACTCCCCTTTGTAATAGTAGATTCAGATAAAAACGGTAAGGATGCCGTCAATAAATTGCAATCTGGATTATACAAAGAAAGCAAATCCAAAATTATCGATGTTCAATCACTAACTAATATGGATAACAGCGAGGTCGAAGATATTATTCCATATATACTTGTAAAGAGATATATATCTAGACTTTTTAATACTGTTGAAGATGATGACTTTGAAGATGATTATGATGATACTCTTCCTCTTGTCCCGCAAATTGAAGCCTTCGCTCAAAAATATTCCATAGATTTAGAAAAAGGCTGGAAAGTAGATATGGCGAAGTCTGCAAAGAATATTCTCAAAAGTAAAAGCAAAAGCGATATAGATAGCAAGTATGTGGATGTTTGGAAATCTCTTTTTACGAAATTAAACAAATAACATTTATGACATTGCTAATTCTTATAAAGCCGTATCGCCTCATCCCCTCGGAGAGCGCAAAGATTTCTGATAGCCCCGCTGTCAAAAGTACCATTGTGCACCAAAACCACAACCTAAGCAGCTATACAGCAATCATCAACAAAAACATCAAATTTGCCTATTCTTGAACAGCGTTCCACACGATAGTTCACACGAAATCCAAACGGTATACAGGTAAGATAAACCTCCAGCACATTACCCCCATAGACATTTATCCTATCAAGCATATTTTTGTAAATCTCGGTACTGTCTGTATCGAGATTTTCTGTTTGATTGACCATATCGATGTACTCCTGAATCCGTTCAAGCTGCTCCTTATGTGTATGCTCTATGTTTTTGTTTCTGGCAATTTCTTCGGTAAGACGTGTGATTTCACATTCATAAAATTCCGTTTGCTGTTTCAGGTCATCTTTCGAAATCAAACCCTCAAGCATAAGGTCAATCGCATTGCGCTTTTTCTCTTTTAAATGCTCAATTTCATTTTTAAGCTTTTTTGTATCTGATTTTTTGGAAAATTTCTGCACCAGTTTTATTTCTTCAATTAAGCGAAGCTCAATATCCTTTCGGCAATACTTTACCTTTTCCAAAACGTGCTTTATACAGCACTCAAGAACATTTTCGTTTACACTTTCATTATCACAGCCAACCGTATTGCCGTGTTCATCAATTTGTACTGTTTTTCCGTAGCGTGCCCTGTTGGAGCATCGAAGAAGCCTGTTTCTGTAAGTGTGCTTACCGTTGATATGATAAGGCTTTCCGCATTTTCCGCAGAAAATCTTGTCGCTGTGCCAATGTGTTTTGGAATGTTTCATTCCTTCCTTGGTAAGCCTTCCTCTGTGCTCCAGTTCTGCCTGAACCTCATCCCAGAGTTCACGGGGGATAATACCATCGTGATGTTCCGAAACGGTAATTAGAGGCTTGTCAGGATTTTCTCCGTGATTTCTGACCATTTTCTTGGTAAGATAATCGGTACAATATACTTTGCACTGCGTCAAATCTCCTACATATTTTTCATTTCGCAGAATACGAAGTATTGCCTGAGAGCACCACATCTTTCCGTTAACGGTACGCAGTCCCTGATTATTAAGTTCTCTCGCAATGGTGTTAGCGCCCTTACCATCATATAAATATGTGTGAAAAATTTTTTGTACAATTTCCGCTTCATCAGGAATAATTACCATCTGTTTATTTTCCACCTTATATCCGCATATTCGTCCGCAGCCAAGAATGACGCCATTTTCCATTCGACGCTTTATGCCCCATTTTACTCTTTCGGAAACCTTTCGGCTTTCCTCCTGAGCAATAGAAGCCATAATCGTCAATCGAAGCTCACCGTCTTTATCGCGGGTATCAATACCATCATTCATAAAGATAACGCCTATGCCAAGCGATGAAAGCTTACGGGTGAAACAAAGAGTATCAACGGTATTTCTTGCAAAACGTGAAACCTCTTTTGTAAGTATCAAGTTGATTTTTCCGTTTTCGCAATCCTTAATCATTCTGTTGAAACCGTCACGCTTTTTAACTGACGTTCCCGTTATGCCTTCGTCATAGTAAACCTCAATAAGTTCCCAGCCATCGTGATTGCTTATGTATTCAGTGAAATACTTAATCTGCGTTGAAAGCGAATTTAATTGGTCTTCATAATCCGTAGAAACACGGCAGTATGCCGCAACCTTAATTTTGTTATTCATAGTCCTCCTTCCCCCAATATTATGGGGATAAAATATCCCCCTGCACATACATTTTAACACTTTAGCAGCCGAAAGTCAAGATGTGAAAATTAGAATTTCAGAACAGAATATGCAGGGGATTTTAATTAAGCTGCTTTTTCCACAGATAACTTACCCTGCATTGAAATCAACTGTTCAAGCTGTTCGGAAGTAATAAGTCCCTGCTTGTAAAATTCTTTGTAATAGCCAATTTTCATAGCAGTTACAAATTCATCCAAACAATCGGTTGGAATTTCAATATTCGGCTCTGATTTTTCGCCAATCATAGAATTGTTTTCTATGGCGGTATTTGTAAGTAACACATTTCTTCTCAATTTATCCTCCCTGCATTAAGCACTAACTCTTCCCGAACCAAGATAACCACTCGGTTCTGTTTCTGTATTTTCTTCCTCATCGACATCAGAAGTGATATTCTCAATCCTTTCAATTTCAGCCAAAGCACGCTTGTCCTTTTCGACATTGACGAACTCCTGCACGCCGTTCATCTTAAACAGCACATCAAGAATATTCTTAAATTGTTCACCCGTAAGGTTTTCACCGAAATACTTGTAAACAAGCCCACCCACCTCACAAAGATTATGAGTACGCTCTTTTCTTTCCTCGGCAGCAATCTTTGCTACAAGCTCTTTTCGGGAAGTCTCTATCTTCGACAAAGCTTTTTCTGTTTCCCTTTTTCGTTCATCATATTTTGCAAGCTTCGCTTTCATTTCGCCTATATCAAATTTTCTTGCCATAATATATTTTCCTCTCTTTCATAAAATCAATCAAATTTGCCTCACTGCATATGCAGGAGGGACAGCTTCGCTGTGGGATATTTGGTTTGCACTAATCAATAATCTTGGAACAAACAAACCAAATATCCCGAAGGGCGCACTTATACAAACTCAAAAAGAGTTTGTGTGCGTGAGGGAACAACTCCCCTCAACCCCTCTCAAGTTTTGCTTGCGCAAAACGAAAATACGCACAGCGTTTTACCGTGAACGGTGCTTCTTCAAAGGCTTGTCCTGTTTCTGTTCAGGCGGCACGGTTGTCGTATTTGCTCTCCCTTCAACTACATTCAAAGCTTCGACAGCTTTGTCATAATCTGCTTTCGGGAAGAAAATTGCTCCCGTGCCATCAGTCATACCCATAATGTGACATTGTACATTCCTTTTCCGTAGTTCAATCTCAAAATCTTTTAAATGCAAAATGTTACCTTCAAGCTTCTGCATTTCGCAATATTGACAGCCTACAATAGTTTCAAGATAATCTGTGCGAAGCCGTATTCTCTCGGAGCGAATGTCATTTAACTCACGTTTCTGCTCTTCAATCTTCATATCAAGATTTGTCAGAGCAATCCGTCTGTTTCGACTGCCCTTGTCAGTACGATAACCCTTTTTCTCAATCGCACAAGCCGCCGCACCCAAATGCATCTGCGGAATTTTATCAATTCCTTGTGACGCATAACTTCTGTGGTCAATTCGTTCATCGGAAACAGCATACAGCTTGTGATTGCACCAATCCGCCCACAGCTTTCTCCACTCCAGCAGAAGCGACTTGTCATTCCAAGAACGGTCTTTTACAGTAAATCCATTCTCATTAACTCTGCGTGTGGTGAGTAGAATATGAACGTGTGGATTACCGTCACCCTTATCGTGAATTGCAAAATCAGCACACATTCCTTTTGAAATGAAGCATTGCTGACAAAAATTCCGTACCAAATCAATCTGCTCATCACGGGATATTTCCAATGGCAAAGCTGCGTCAATGTGCTTTGCGGTTTGGCTGTTTTTTCGCTTTTCTGCTTGCTCAACAGCATTCCAAAGAACATCACGTTTCATAAATTCAGGTGGAGCGTTTGACGGCAAAAGAATTTCCTTATGTACAATTTCTTTCTTCTTTCGGTAATCGTGGGTAACACCGTCATAGCTGTTTTTAATTTTCTCTCCCGATATGTACGCCGCTTTCGCAACCGCACTTGCATTTTTGCCACGGCTTACGACCTTGACGTTAAAATGATAAATTGCAATATGTAGCACCTCCTTGTAATAATTTCATTTACATCATTCCTTTCCTTGAAATTTGAGAGAGCGTTACACCCTTTCATAAGTACCTACAATTTCGCCCGATTTTTTAAGTCTGTTTTCGGGAATTTCTGAAAGTTTGTAGCTTTGCATAAAAAGCGGTAATGTTTTTAATGCAAATTACAGCTTTCATAAATTAAGGTCAGTCGGAGGAGGATTTTATAACCCCAAGCGAAAAGTTTGCAGGATTGCATATTTTGAAAGTTGCATTTTAGGATATTTTTCAAATAGGACAGAGTTTTGTTTTCTTATAAAAGGAACAATGAGGGATATTATTGAGTGAAAAGAAATAACCCGATAACTCCACAAGGGAATTATCGGGTTTGAATCTCAATTATATTTTGTTTTGCCTTTGATAACCTTTATGCCTAAGTTCTTCACATCAATCAGATGTTCCTGCTTGCATAAAAAGCGGTGCAGAGGATGGGCAACATCTGAGAGCGCGTGACTGAATTATTAAATTCAGGTTTGATTCTTATTTAAGAATAGTGGCAGTTGGAATTTCCAACTGCCACTATGTATTATGTTTCTTTTTAATCTGTAAATCTTGAAGAATCCCCTGCGCCAAATCTCGCTTCTTGACAACGTGTTTTCAAACATTCATAAATTGGGAAGATGTGTGTCCGTTGCTCTGACCAAATTAAGAATAGAACAACTGGAAATATATCAGGTCAGCTCTCTATTAAACTAGCTTATTGCCTTCCTTTTAGACATCTAAAACATGGGGTTATTATAGCTAATAATGATGCAATCTTCACTGTTTGGTATGATAGGATTGGCTTCGTCAACATATTTATCTCCTAAATGTGCAATAGTAGCCAAATTAGACAATGTAAAATCTTCTATAACAAGTTGACGTTTCTTCAAAAACTTTATAAGAGCGAACATTACCGATGCTTCTCCGCTGTTATTTGCTCCAACAAATATAGTAGATGGGGGCTTAAATCTCTTCTGCAACTTTTCAGCTTTCTGAAATTTCTAATCTCTACAAAAGCAATGTTCATAATAATCTCCTATTAAATATTTGCACTATATGGCAAGGATTTTATATAGTTATCTATATATTTCCAATCAAAATCGCCATGTTCGTCTATGGGGAGTTCGATTTCTAGGTCTTTCAAGGTATTATCTGCCTGCCTACCATAATTGAATCTAAATTTATTTGCATTGATAAGGGTAATGATATACATTTTTGTGTATATACTCATATCTTTAATAGGTGTTAACACGGCTGTTTGATGTGCTACATAGCAATCTTCCTGTTGAATAGCAGTTGATAAAACGGATCCTTTTAGAGGAACAGTTATGCATCCTTTAGGATAAACCTTTATTCCGTCTTTCTTCTCTACTCGTCCAACCACACCATTGTTTTTTCCTTTTGAACTGACAAAGTTTATCCCATCTAAGTAGGGCTGCATTTCTGCATATATAAGAGTTTTAGGATATTCAATAGCGAATATTTCATTCAACGAGCAAGGTTTCCTTTTTCTTTTTTGTCTGTATGTATCAAGCTTTTCGCTAAAAAATGAAGGTCTATACTTATTTTCAAAATCATGTTGATCTATGTTATCCATATACCAACAAGCTTTCTCATATCCTTCTTCCAAAAAATAATCCGGAATAGTCGATATATCAGGCAAAACATCATATTTTTTATACTTACTCAACTCGCTTATTTCGGGCAACAAAATTTCCCCAACTGTGGTATTCGCTCCTCTTCCTTGACAATATTTAAATTGATTATGCCTAATAAGCGTACAATACATTAGCAAGGTGTATCTATCCATACTGTTAATGGGGGTTAAATAAGCGATATCTCTTCCTGAATAATATTCTTCTTCTTGCAAAAACACTTCAAGAACGCTTCCAGTAAGAGCTATGGACAAGGTGTTTGCCGGATTGGGTTTGAGATTTGCAATTCTTTCAACTCGTGCAGAAACACCATTGTTTTTTTTCGTTCGAGATACATAATTAATTGAATCCAAACCATCACTTAATGTTAGCTTGTATAATTCCAAATTCACACCATAAGTTACAGTAAATAGTTCGTTTAGTTTTTTCATAATTACTCCTCTGACAAATCGTTTTCTTGCATGTAGAGAAACAGCGCATATTTTTTTAGAGTTCTTTCAAAATCATCATCCGTTAATTTTGAGTAATCAGTTTCAACATATGCTTCTGCCAAACATTCCTCTTTTCCTGTTTTTATTATGCGTTTTAAGAAAACTGTATCATCGCTTTTTGATATTCCTTTAATTTGACGTAACCATTCTGCTTTGATTTCTGTCCACTGATTGTTTTTATCAAATCTTCCATTGTGCGGAACAGTAACAAAACCATCATCCAACCATCTGGACATAAACACGATTTTGTCAGTATCTTTATGCGGAATATGTGCTTTGAAAACCATAATACATGTTGATGTTCCTACTTTGCTATCTTGGAACAGTTTAGGCGGCATTGTCATACATGCCAACAAGGTATGTTCTTTCAAAATTGTATCACGCATACCTTTTCCTTTATTGCTCGCACATGACATTGGAACGATTGCTATTCCAATTCCGCCTTTTTTCAAATATGTTAGCATTGAGTAGACAAAATCAAGCTCTGTCTGTCCGGATTGCTTCTCTCCCTTTTTCTTATCTGTGGGGGAATCTGTAGAATACGGGGGATTAACCATAGCAACATCAATATTTCCGCTTTTATTTTTCAGCTGATCTATTAACGATACATTGTGTCCTTCTTCATCTTTATCAACAACGCCCTTTGTATCTTTGTCTTTTAATAACGATGAGCAACAATACAAGTTTGATTTTCCATCTCCGTGGAATCGCATATTTGCATAGGCAAGAGCAAACATTGAAGGCTCATTTTCTACGCCTATTAGGCAATTAGTTCGGACATCTTTTCTATATTTTTTCTTTTTAGCTTCGCTAATTGTGGCCTTATTAATGTTACTATCCATTTTATTTAGGGCTGCAATAAGAAAAGCACCTGTTCCACAAGCGATATCAATTACTTTTGTGCTTTGATCTAATTTCTTTCCCAAATAATGCTCGGCAATATCACAAAACAGCTCCGTAATATGTTTTGGGGTTAACACAATACCTTTGTCTTTTGCATCGCCCGCAGCATATCTTAAAAACACGGTATAGAATGTTCCCATAATATCTAAATCTGTATGGTGCTGCAAAGTTGTTGTTATATTTTCATACACAGAGTAGATACAGCAAGAAAGAACATTGTCACCATATTTGTAATACCGTTTGCATTTTTCAAGTCCATCCGGCTCATTCAAAAGCGATTTCACTAAAATTCCGTTATAGTATTCTTCTAAAGCGTCACGTTTCACCTTCGGTATTCTATCTTTGTTATCCCAAATGTCATAAAGAGAGTTTTTTAAAAGCGTAATGGCACTTTCTCCAATTGTATCTGTTAATGTTTTAGATTTGCTGGAATTTTTTGCATCAATCGCTACTTTGGCATTTTTATAGAGCATAGAATCTTCGTTTGTTAAAGCAAGAATAATCGCAGAGATAAAACCAGCTCTATCTTTTGCAGATATCTTGTTGGCTCTTAAATAATTTGCGGTAATCCAACACAAACATCAGCGCCTAAATTTAGAGGGCGATTTTACGTTGTTTTTCATATCTAATTTAAAAATAGCGACTCCATACCAAATTCTGTGTAACCTCAAAATAGCAATCAGTTATATATTGCGTACCAATAAATAACTGATTGCTATTCTATTTTTTGTTCCGATTTATAAAATGCATTAGCATTAAAAGATCTACTAAGGAGAAGTTTGTTCCATCGCAAAGCATCATCAAAGTTATAATCCCAAGATTTTTACTTATTCAATTTACTATTTTTTAAATAACCATAATTCAAATAGTGACATTAAACTCCAATTCTAACAAAGGCGTTATTTCATATGATATTGTGTAGTGCCTTTGTTTTGAAAGTACTTGCAATAATGCTAATGATATGCTATAATAATGCTATAGCTTTACGGAGGTGACTAACATGAAATGGGCTGGAATAATAAAAGAAATACGAACAGTATGTTTATTAAGTCAAGAAGATTTTGCTAAAGAACTTGGGGTATCATTTACAACGGTAAATAGATGGGAAACAGGCAAAAGCAAACCATCATATAAAGCACTAAAGCTTATTGATGATTATTGCAAAAAAAATGCTGTTGATATTGATATAAAAAAGAAATTGGCAGGTGAGTAAGATGTATAATGCAATAGATCTTTTTTCAGGTGCTGGCGGATTGCACTTGGGATTTGAGAATGCTGGTTTTAATATAAAACTTTGTATTGATAATAATGATCTTGTTGAAAGAACGCATAAAAAGAATTTTGCTAATATTCCTTTTATAAATAAAGACATCAATATAATTGAGGTGGCTGAAATTGATACTTATATTCATGATGTATCTCCTCTTGATATTATTATTGGAGGTCCACCTTGTCAGGGTTTCTCAACGATTGGAAAAAGAGTATCTTCTGATCCTGAGAAACGAGCGAAGCACGATCCTAGAAATGAGCTGGTTCTAACATATGCTAAACTGATACGAGAAGTGCGTCCGAAGTTCATTGTGATGGAGAATGTTAAAGGAATTCTTACGTTGCAAGGTGGAGCATATTTGAAGAATGTTTTAAATCTTTTAAAAGATGCAGGATATAATGCTGATTATAAACTTATTAATATGGCTGATTTTGGAGTGCCTGAAATAAGATATCGTGTAATCATAATAGGTAATCGTGTTGGATTACCTATTGAGTTTCCTAAACCTGATCATTCTGATGATCCTAATGATGGATTACCGTCGTGGAATAATTGCTGGGATGTAATTAAAGATTTAGAGAATATTGGAGATGCTCCATCAATAAACCATGTTGCATTAAAACATACAGAAAAAAACATAGCGAGGTATAAAATGATTCCTGAAGGAGGAAGATTACCTGAAGATGCACTTCCCCCCGATCTTTACAGAAAAAACTTTGGTAATACATATAAACGTCTTAGTAGAACTCGTCCTGCATTGACTATGGTTCCAGGTAATGATGCGTTTCCCATTCATCCTACATTGCATCGTAGCTTGACAGTACGTGAAGCAGCTAGAATTCAAACATTCCCTGATAGTATTATCTTCGAAGGTAACCGCAGACAACAGGGACATCAGGTTGGAAATGCGGTTCCTCCAATGTTTTCAGAGAAACTTGCAAGATTTATTATTACACAAATAGAAAAAGCAAAGGAATTAGGTTTATATGAATGCGATTGATTTGTTCTCAGGTGCAGGCGGTTTATCCATAGCACTAAATGAATGTGGATTTGATGTTTTATTTGCGAATGAAATAAATCCCCAATTTGCTGAAACGCATACTCTTAATTTTCCGTCTGTTCCCATGATTTGCGATGATATTAACAATATATCTCTAGAATCGGTAAAGCAATATATTGGCTTAAAAGAAGTTGATTTAATAGTTGGAGGACCGCCTTGTCAAGGATTTTCTGTATTTGGTAAGAGAAGATTTGTTAATACGCAAGATTACGATCCTCATAAAGATCCTCGTAATGCACTTGTATATCAGTACATACGCCTTGTCCAAGAATTAAATCCAAAGTTCTTCTTTATGGAGAATGTTAAGGGATTCACCAATTTAGATAAAGGCTTATTTGTTGATAACGTTAAAAAGCAGTTCAAAAACTTAGGTTACAATGATATTTGGTGCGAAATAGTCTGTGCCGCCGATTATGGTGTTCCACAGGAGAGATATCGAATGTTTATGATAGGTAACAGACTGGGGATTAACTATGAAAAGCCCATGCCCACACATTTTTCTCTTAATTCGGATAAAGAACCGAAATACAGGACTGTTGGCGATGTGATTATGGATCTTGTTGGAAAAGAGAATAATGTGCCTAATCATGTTCCTTTAGCACATAAGCCAATAGTTGCTGCTAGATATGGATATGTTAAAGAAGGCTGTAAGCTTAATATAGAGGATTTACCACCTGAATTGGCAATAGCAACAAGGAAAGATTCTAAAACAGGCAAGGTGGCAAATTATAGCCACGTTTACAAAAGGCTCGACCGAGCAAAGCCATCAACTACGATGGTACCAGGGCATAATGCATTTCCAATACACCCCACATTAAATCGAACGCTTACTGCAAGGGAAGCTGCAAGAATACAGACATTTCCCGATAGTCATGTTTTTACAGGAACAAGACAGGAACAGTGTATTCAAGTTGGTAATGCTGTTCCACCACAGATGGCAGAACCTTTTATAGAACGTATAATGGAGTATCTTATTAAACACAAGGAGAGATAAATATGAGTCATGATACCGAAGCGGCTTATGCATCATCAGAAATTGCTGAAATAATAATGCAGAACCAAAACACTTTTTTTGGAAATCTAGGAACACAGGGAGCGTGGTCTGTGTTTGCTGGTCGAGAAGGCGGACATCAATGGCCGTTAGCTGACGGTGTGATTTGCGCACAAAACCCATCAAATGCTAACGACATAAACATTGCCTTTGAATATAAAAGACCTAATGAAGGTGTTCATGGTATCCTGACGGCTTTAGGTCAATCGTTTGCATATTTGGAAAAAGGATATCATGCATCGATTATGGCAATTCCCGAACAGTATACATCACATACCAGCCCTGGACAGCATATTAACAGGGTGATACAATCTACAGCTCCAGATATACCTATATTTATTTACACATATAAATCTCCCAATCTATCTGCAACAAGACCGTTTCAAGGCAGAATTAATTGTATTAGGAACATAGCATTACCCTCATGTCGCACAATTAATAGAACTGCGACTAGTGCCTCCACATCGGGAAGTGTATCAACGTTATGGGCGCATATGAGAGAAGGTATGAGTCACCCTGATGCATTTTTTAGATATTGTCAATCAGTAAAAATAATATCTTCTATTGGAGAAAATCTTTCGGACGTTAGAATTCCTGTTCCGTTGGTTCAAGCAATACAGCGTATATCTGCAGGTGCAGATGTCTATAAGTATCTATCAAATACGGCTGGAGATAGCATATCCGATAAAGCGTGGAGACATGATTGGTTTCATTTTTATTTTTGGAATAATATGATTCCGTTCTATAAGGATAATAACCCTTATATTGTAAATGATACACCAACTAGAATTCAGATTACAAACACTCAATTGCAAGGACTGTTTTCAGGTAGAGTAGATTCAATAAAAGAAAAGCTCGTTTCTAAGTTAAACGCATCACCTCAAACAATAACAGAAGATGAGGCTTGGGAAGAATATGCTAAAAAAGTACGAAAAGATGCGCATAGCTACCGAGAAGTAATTGATTCTGGTTTATTCCATATTGGTTTCCTTTCTCCTGACGGAACATTAACTGACTTGGGGTATAAATACGTTGATGCCTGCGAAAGAATAGGAACATCATTAGAGGGTATACCTATGGAGATACTCAAAGCTGCTGTTTTGCAAAACGGGCAATATGGTGCAATGCTTCATTATATCTACAAGCTATCAGAAGATTTATTTGATAATGACCTATTTGCTTTTTCTTATCAAAACGCAAATGGTAATTATGTTTTTGATAAAGATGCGTATTTACAGTGGTTGGATAATACCTTTGATAGACAATTACATTTGGTCAAAAAATCAACAATACGAGCTGGCGGTACAAGAAAAGCTTTTCAAGCCGAAATATCTTTCCTTAAAAAGTTGGGTTTTATCAGAGAGATGAATGGTCGAGCTGCATACAGGGTAGGTCTTGGATTGGAAATCGATTGGCCGCAAGTTCAGAGTAGTATGGCTTATTTTCAAAATCTAATTTGATAAAATGATCGATACGCACTAAGGATAAGGAGATAATAATGGGAATACTTATAACAAAGGTAAGAATTGAGAATTATCGCTCCATAGAAAGTATGGAAGTGTCATTATCTGAAACAAATGTAATAATTGGTGCGAATAACAGCGGAAAATCCAATTTCCTTAGAGCTATTAATGTTGCACTTGGTCAAACCAGAGTAGTTTCTTCTGACGATATTCACATTAATAACGGAGAGGTAGTGGATGAAACAAAATATGCAACTATTGATTTAATGATACGTCCTTGTGATTCTCAAGCCAAAGAAATGGAAACATTCTCTGATTTTTGGATTGGAGTATTTACAGATTCTTGGATCACAACTGGAAGTGTTGGTGGCGATTTTGTAGGTATTAGAACTATCATACAATATGATGTACTCAAAAATTACTATATGATAGTTCATAAACAAATTACAGATTGGGGTGATTCCATCTCAACTTCTTCTGTTAGTCGAAAAAAGATTTTTACTGGTGATATGAATACTTATATTTCCGCTTTCTATATGGATGCTCAGCGTGACGTTGTTGATGACATAAGAGATAAGAAATCTTATTTTGGTCGAGCAACTTCAAGAATTAAATTGCCAGAAGATAAAACAGCGGATATTGAAAGACAGCTCAATGATATTAATTCACAGATTGTTGATAGTATCCCTGCATTAAAACAAACTGCTAACAGTATTTCATCTATAGCCCCAACAGTTGGAAATCCAAATGGTACAATAGAAATAGAACCTTTAGCAAGAAAACTATCCGATTTACACAAAGGAATGGACATTTTCTACAGAGATGGCGATGCTGCGCGGTTATCGGTTTCGCAACATGGAATGGGTACAAGAAGTTGGATTTCATTTCTAACTTTAGGTACTTATATTGAATGGGAAAAGAAAAATCTTGTAGAGGATGATCCTGAATCAGAATCGTTTGTGGTGCTAACAATGGAAGAACCTGAGGCGCATCTTCATCCACAAGCCCAGCAAAAGCTATATACTCAAATAAAAAGCTTTTCAGGACAAAAAATTATAAGCACACATTCACCAAGTATAGTATCACAAGCTGAATTAAGTAGTTTGATTCATTTTGAAAAAAAACAGGGTAAAACAATTGCTAATAGATTTGATAAGACAAAGTATAGTAATGAAGAAATAAATCGTATAAAGCGTGAAGTTGTTTCTTCACATGGAGATCTTCTGTTTTCAAGAGCAATTGTATTATGTGAAGGAGTAACTGAAGAACAAGCTCTCCCTATGTATTTTGAAAAATATTTTGGCGTTAGCCCTTCATTTTGGGGAATTAGTATTATTGGAATAGGCGGACAGAATTATAAGACCTTTTTATCGCTCATTCGTGATTTTAATATTGATTGGTATATATTTAGCGATGGTGAGGATAGTACGATTAAAACCGTCAAAAAAGCAGTAAAAAAAGTTTTTTCTGCTGAAATTGAAGATTGCAATAATATAATAATACTTGAAAATAAAGAAGATTTTGAAAAGCACCTGATTAATAGTGGCTATGTTAACGAAATAGTTGAAGCAATATGTGATTATGAAGAAAACCCTGATTTCGTTACACAATACATTAGAACTAGAGATCAAAAGTCTGACGGAAGAAAGAAAACTAATTTACCCAAGTGTCCAACTTGTAAGCAAGATATTTATGCAGATGTGATCAAGGATTATTCTGGAACAGAAGGATATAATAAAGCAGTATACGATTGTTGTACTGACAAACAAGCAAAAGCAAAATACGCAACGGTGGTTGCTGATAAAATTGTTAATCTTGAAGATGACGCCAGAAATATCCCACCTAAAATAAAGCAATTGCTTATTGAAATGCAGCGATTAATTGTTACAAATGAAAGGGATGATGAAAGTGAATCTATCCAAGAAACAACGTCAAATAGTTGAATTTACAGAGGGTGCTTTACTAGTTGAAGCAGGACCAGGTAGCGGTAAAACAAGAGTACTTATTGAAAGAATTAAGCATTTGATTAACAATAGTAAACGCGGGAAAGTTCTTGCACTAACCTTTAGCAATATGGCAGCAGATGAGATGAAAACCAGATTAAGCGAGGACATTTCTTTCGAAGAAAATGTTGATCGGGTATCTGTTGGTACAATTCATTCATTCTGCTTAGATTTAGTACAATCTCGTGGCAATCTAATTGGATTAAACTCAGATATTGTTTTATTTGAAAATGAAGATGACCGCAAAACAGTCCTTAAGGATGCATTTTTAGAGAATCCTGAACTTAATGCATTCTTATCAAGCCGAAATGATAAGCAAAAAATTCTACAAAGATCTTTACAATTAATAACGGAACGAAAAAAAGAATTTGTTTTCCCCGAAAATTGCGATGATAACGCTCCTTTTCCTTTGATTTATTCTGAATACAACAGAAAACTTATCGAACAAAATGCAATGGACTTTGATGATATTATTTTCTTTGCATATCGTATCCTTATTGAAAATCCTCGTGTTGTTCAAATGTATAATTCCCTATTTAAGTATATTTGTGTTGATGAATCCCAAGACTTAAACTTTGCTCAGTATCAGATTATAAAAGCTCTTTGCGGGGATAGTTTTAAAAATCTAATGTTAGTTGGCGATGCTAATCAATCTATTTATGGATTTAATGGTTCAAGCAGTATATATATGTCTAAATGCTTTGTAAATGATTTTAATCCAACAAAATTTGTTCTGAACGAGAATTATCGTTCCGCCAAGAGAATTGTTGAATTTGCAAATCAACTGGAACACTATGATAGTGTCACGAACTATGTATATGACGGCGAATTATGCGCATATTGTTTTGAAAATGAAGAATTAGAGGCAAAATATATTGCAATGCGGATAGAACAACTTATTCACGATGGTCATCCGGATGTTGAAGGTGCAATTACCGAAAATAGCATTGCCGTCATAGCAAGGAATAGGTATGTATTTAACAAGCTTGAGCAAGAATTGACTAATAGGAATTTATCATTCTATTTTAAAAAAACAATTTCTGGTATTGAAAACGAATCGAATTTGATGAAGGTGTTTGATTTGTCAATTCGAATATTAATTAATTCAAAAGACTATATTCATTTAAACCAGCTCAAAAAAATAACTGGCAATGCTAATAATATTTCTTCAGACAGCAGTGATGGATTAGCAATTGTAAAACAAGCTTTAGAATCAACTGAATATTGTATAATCATTCCAGCGCTTGAAAAACTTAATAAAGATACTTTAAATTTCGGTAATTCACTGAATACTATTCAAGATGTACTTCCATCATTTGATGATAATGAACGATATCTTATATCTATGGATATTGAGCAATGGAGAGGCCATTGGACAAAGTATTGCATGCTCGTTTCGAAAGAAAATAGAACGTTAACCTCTTTCAGAAACCTTATTTCTCTTGGAAAAACAGCCATTACAGATACACATACGGGCATTTCACTATTGACTGCACATATGTCAAAGGGATTACAGTATGACGTTGTTTTTGTTATAGGATTATGTGAAGGTGTTTTTCCTGACTACAGAGCTATAAACGAAGGAGAAAAACAGTTAGCACAAGAAAAAAACAATATGTACGTTGCAGTTACTAGAGCCAAACGTTTATGCTATATGACATATCCCAAGCATAAAATGATGCCGTGGGGAGATATTAAAACTCAAACCCCGTCTAGATATATAAGGGATATTATATAATATTCGTCCGAGATATTAGATTAATATTAATTTGTTAATATTAAATTGAACCAAAACAGCTCCGCAGGATATTTCCTTGCGGAGCTGTTTTTATTATATTGAATTCTTATAGCCCCGATCTTTTCAAAATCTTAGCCAGCTCCTGCATCTCTACAGCGGCATCACAGCAAAACATTTCAAAATGCTCGATATCCGCCGATCTGCTTAACTTGGTAAGACCGCTTTTAGCCTTTTTCAGCTGTTCACGATACTCATTATGCCGTTCATCGTACTGTACAAGCAGTTCAGAAAAAAGTAACAGCTTTTTACGATAACTCTTGCACTTTTCATTGAAACCGATATAAGCAGACTGCACAGGTTCGTTCATAGCTCTGCGCCTTGATTCGCTGTTTGCTTTGGTATGATAATCACGCTTGCAGCTTGTTCGAGTGCATATGAGGGAAGCATTTGCTCTGTCGGTTATCATAAGTTCACCGCAGTTCTCACAGTTTCGGATAAGCTTGTTTGCTCTACAAAGTATATCATCATACATTTCAAGCAATGCAATGTATGAATTGTTGGCAACTGAAAGTGTGACAGGCTTTTCTCCCGACTTGATATGATACACAGAACAATCGGTCACAGCTTCAAAAGCAAATAAACTGCTGTCAACAGAAAACTGATTTTTCTCCCTTGCCGAAAGAAACGGCTTGAATATCCTGTCAGCATCATTTCTGAAAAAATCAATATGCTTTTCCGCTCTGTCGTGGTTACTCCTTACGGATAACCCGACTTTTTTATTGAACAGCTCACGCTGCCGCCTGAAAGAACAATAAAGCAAATAGATGATATAATTTTTGACCACATTTGCATATTCATTGACATCATAAAAGCTTGCCAATTCATCAAGAATCAGATTACAGCTGCCGTTGCAGAAAGCTTCTGTATCGCAAAGCTTATCTGTAAGTTCCATAAGCTCATTTAATTCACACTTTACACGCATAAGCCGGTTACAGTCTTTAATAAGATTACCGAATTTATTGCTATGCTTAATTACACCTTTCGGGAGAGCAGAGGGCATACCGTCATAGGCAAATTCCCTGATACTGTCCCCATTTCCGATGAAATACACTTCCGTTTTACTGCTGAAATCAACGATTATCCCCATTGACGCATAATCCCCAACAGACTTAAAAAGCTCTATCATAATAAAATCACCCTTTCTCCAAAAAAATTGTCCGAAATAATTTTCATGAAATTATTATAGCTTAAATCAGATGCTTTGTCAACGAAAAGTGTGGATTTATATGAATATGACATGTTTTGCCCCTAAAGGTACTACACGGTGCAACAAGTAAATTATATGTGGGCAAAATCAAGTTTTTTGAAAAATCTGTGATACAATGCAGACAGCTCGGAAAACAGGATAGCCTGTCCGAGAAGAAAACACAGAAAACGGAGGAATGGAAAATGAACAGCAGAGAAAATCTGCCGATGATGCTGTCGGCAAACGAACTTCAGGCAATGGGATTCACAAGAACAATGGTGTATAAGATACTCAATTCTGAGGACGTACCTGTAGTAAAGATCGGCAGCCGAAAGTTTATCCAAAGAGATAAGTTTTTCAAGTGGTTGGACAGTAAGGAAACCAATATCCACAATTCAGCAAAATAACAAATGCAAAAAAACAAGGAGGTCAATTTCAATGAATAACACAAATATTACCGCAGAAATATCATCAGAGGAGAAAAAATCTGTCAAACGCACCGATGCCGAAAAGCTTGCCGAATTATATGCGAAAAAGAATAAGCTTATTGAACAGCAGATTACAGCCAAAAGAAAAAGCAAGAATATTGACATTCAGCTTACTAAGACAAACGGAAAAATACAGGAATATGAAAACAAAGCACTTTACAAAATCTGTAATGAAATGAATATTACAGTAAAGGATATAATTTCTTTTCTGGAGAAAATCCCGAAAGGTATTACCATTGAAGAAATTGAAAATCGAGCATTTAATCAACAGCTTCATTTCTGATAACATCGGAGGAAGAATATGAGAGTAAGCACATTTTGCAAGAAATACAAAATTTCTACTCAAGCAGTTTATAAGAAAATTAAGAATCACGAAAAAGAGCTTAACGGTCATATTACGAAAGACAAGAAAAACGTTTTTGTTCTTGATGATTATGCGGTAAAATTCTTAAAGCCGAAACGTGAAACTTACAAAAAGCTTGAAGAACAGAATTTATTATTTTTGCAGACAAACAAGGATTTATCCGCAGAAATTGAATTGCTCCGAAAGAAAATAAATGAAATGGACAATGTTATCAATCATCTTACCTGTTCAAATCGTGAATATGAGGTAAAGTACGATAAACATATTGCGGAAATTGCGTTGCTTATGCAGGAGAGGGATAATCTTAAATCCGAATTATCTCCAATTCGGACAGAATTATCAGAATTACAGTTATTCCTTGAACAAGAAAAAGCAAAATTTCTCTCTGCCGAAAAAATGTGGAATGAAGAAAAATATACATTGAATGCTGAAATATCCGAGCTGAATTTGCAGCTTCAATCCGCAAATAAGCAAATATCCGACCTTACCGAAAAATCAGAGGAACGTAACGCTAAAAACAACGGTTTTATGGGACTTTTCGGCAGATAATCGACAACCGTTGATAATATTATGCAACATAGTTGCAATCCAAATCAAGGGGCAAGATAAATCAGTCTGATGAGAGGGAGATGCAGATCCCCGCAAGCGTAGAAAAGATACGTATCTTTTCGTTATCTGCCCCTATCGGCAGATAACTGTAAGGGAAAGCCCCTTAAACCCTTAGAGAATATATTGATAGGAGGATAAAGTTATGCCGTTTCAAAAAGGAACGATAAGAAAGGAAGTAGGATTTTCAAAAGAAGAATGGGAAACGGTTTGCAGAAAAGCTGAAAAACTGAAAATGCGCACAGGTACATATATCCGCAGGATCGCAGTTCGTGGCGAGGTCAGATATTATGATCTGCATGAGCTTATGGCGCTCAAAAGAGCATTTACAGCTATCGGGAATAATCTTAATCAGATTGCGACTGTTGCAAACACTTCAGGCTCAATTTATAAAAAGGACATTGAAGAAATGCAGGAAGTATTCAGATATTTTAAAGATGCAATGAAGAGTTATCTTTTTGAAATTTCTCCGACGATCATTTCGTGAGAATTTTATTTTTACAATAATGAGCAAATCGCAATTTCATGAAAAATACAATTTAATAACGGCATTCCGAATGAGAGGAATGGAACAGCGAATGAGAGCTAAATAACGGATTTTGCATCTGTTGTTTGGCTCTCATTTTTTATAAAAATTGAAAGGAGTATATGATTATGAAAGAGAAAATTACAGAAAAAAGCTATGACGGTATCAAGGTTACTGTTCATATTCCTTTGAATGTCAGCGAGGACAAAAAGCAGAGAAACATAAATCAGATTTACGATATTCTCACAAATCATGTTGATGATGATAACGATAATGA
The DNA here is from genome assembly GCA_018110825.1 of Oscillospiraceae bacterium. Lineage (GTDB taxonomy): Bacteria > Bacillota > Clostridia > Oscillospirales > Ruminococcaceae > RGIG8773. Next base: position 385,470 of record JAGBCL010000095.1, on the reverse strand, counting down.
TAATGAAAAGAAAAAATATGCATAATCGCAATTTAAAGTGTTGAAAAAGCGAGGGAGATGTGCTATAATAAAAATAACGTAAAATCTCCCTCTGATAATAAATATTCGGAGGTAGTTTTAATGGAAAAGTATATAGCAATTTATGTTCGCCGTTCTGTAAGTGACAAGGAAAAGGGCAATAATTCCCTTTCCATTCCTGCGCAGATTGCGGACTGTATCAGATTTGTAGGGGAGGATTCTTTTTATAAGGTTTACGAGGAGGATGGCAAATCGGGCAAGGATATAAAGCATCGTCCTGCATTCAGGCAGATGTTTGATGATTGCAGAGAAGGACTTGTTTCAAAAATCGTCGTAAAAAAGTATGACCGTTTCAGCAGAAATATGCGTGAATATCTGAACATTACAGATGAGCTTGACAAGCTTGGAGTAAGCGTTGTATCTCTTAGCGAGCCGTTCAATACCGATACCAAAGAGGGCAGAATGATGAGAAATAATCTGCTCAACTTTGCTGAATTTGAACGTGAAGCAATAGCGGCAAGAGTAAAGGATTCTTATGACACAAAGGCGGTTGAAACAGGTTTTTATCAGGGCGGACACGTTTATTTCGGTTATCAGAGTTCAAGGCAGACCATAAACGGAAAGACAGGCTCGGTGCTTGTACCTTATGATTCGGCTGTGACCGTTAAGGCTATGTATGATATTTATGTACAGCCTGATGCATCACTTCGTGATGTTATTCTCCATATAAACGAAAACAATTTGCCTATGGAAGCTCCGCAGGGAAACGGCACAGTAACAAGAGGTTTTGATGCACCGAATATAGCCGCTGTACTTAAAAATCCACTTTATGTCAGAGCAGACCGAAAGGTTTACGAATATCTTATGAATCATAATTACCGCATTATTGATGATATTGACGCTTTTGACGGGAAACACGGACTTTTTTGGCACAATTACAGAAGCAAGACCGACAGATATGTAAAGGTAGGTTATCACGAAGGACTTATTGATTCGGAAACGTGGCTTGCGGTTCAGGAGAAATTTGACGGTCATCGCAGACCTGTAAGAAACGGAAGAGTGCTCCGTTCATGGCTTTCGGGATTTATCCGCTGCGGTGCTTGCGGACACGCTGTAAAGGTTGATTATACCTATAATCCCAAGTCTGGAAACAGCTGGATATATTTCTCCTGTTCGGGTTATAACAGTGTAAGAGGGTGCAGTTCAAGCCGCTGCGGACTTAAAGTAAAAGATGTGGAAAATGTTGTTTTTAATGAAATGAAAAAGCACATCGAAGAATTTGAAATTGCCAAAAAGCAGAAGAAAAAATCCTCAACCGAAGAAGATAAAATCAGAACAGAGATCATTAAGATAGATACCGAGATAGGAAAGCTGATGGAAAAGTTAGCTGATGCAGATTCGGTTCTTTTCGGATACATACAGGACAGGATCAACAATCTTAACAACAGCAAGAAGGAATACGAAAAATCGCTCTTTCTTGTGGAACGCAAGGTTAAGAAGGTCTGTACCAAGCCTTTGCTTGAACCTCTTAAAAAGTGGGATTCTCTGTCCCTTGAAGAAAAGAATCAGCTTGCTTTAGCAGTAATTGACAAGGTGTATTTATCAGCAGAAAACGGTATTGATATTCATTTTGCATTTTGATTTGTGAGTGTAGGGACACTCGTTATTTTAACACATTTTTTCGGCGCTTAAGTTTGTTTGGGCAACTTGTGCATAAGAAGATAATTCAGAAAATACCCTTTCGGATTCTGCTTTGTTACGACCGAGTTTTATGTTTGCTATTTTAATATAGTCGTCGATAGACATAATGGTATTATCATACTCGCCATCTTCAATTAATTCAACATCACTAATCTTACCATTCATCGGTAAAACAAAAGAGGTGATTCTTAAATTGGATTCCTTAACGCCGCTTACGGCAATAGCAATAACATCTTTATCATCATTTACATAAGTAGCATAGTGAAGAGCGCCGTTTATTGCATACTTTTGAACATCCGCTTTATCTCCAATTCCGCCCTTGTATTCTATAAGGGTATCATAAGATTGATGATGTGCGGTGTTGTCTTTACATTCCACAACCAAAATCCACCCCTTATCTGTATCGATGGTGAAATCTGGTCTTCCGTCTGTTTTTCCTGTTAGTGACTTCGATGCTTTGGCAAACTTGGCAGCTATCTTTTTGTTGTGAACTTTATAACTATCTTCCTTATACCATACAATTCCATTTTCAGGCTTATCGGCATCGGTGGGATAGCCAACCTCGCGAATTTTCTTTACAAATAGATTTTTGGTTGCTTCTTCTGCCATTTCATTTTCCTCCGGTTGTGTTTGATTTTTGTTTTCCTCAATCATCTACAAATTTCGCTCTAATGATGCCGATGAACTGTGGCTTGAGGAAAAGATATATGCGGGATAATAAAATTTAAATTCTTGCGGTTTAAACCCAATATTCCCATTTAACGCAGCGTTTGTCGCTTTTACGGCGGATATAATTTTTATCCTGCAACGATTATATAATTCGCTTGATGGTTACAATCGATTTTCTGGCAACTTCTACAAACTCTTGCTGTTTCATCTTCGAGTTCTTCTAAAGTGTCAAATTGTTACTTTGAAAACCATAGTTGATACTTTTACATTTTACAATTCTTCGGTCTTGAAGGTTGTATATCCTTCATAGTAGTAGCTGTGGTCGATGCCTTTCATATAGACTTCACAGCTATTAATGTCATCGGTCAGGGCAGCTTTGAGGATATGCTTGATTTCAATATCCTTAACGGGGCTACGCTCCATAGCGAGAAGATAATCTTCTTTATCAATCTTGCTCCAGTCAACGACCTTGTGAAGTTCGGTTTTGAAAATAAGGTCAAGCCAAATACGAGTGCTGCGCCCATTTCCTTCTCTGAAGGGGTGGGCGATATTCATTTCCACGTACTTTTCCACGATCTCATCAAAAGTGGACTGCGGCATTTTATCAATGTTAGCAAGCGCCGCTTCGAGGTACATCAAGGGAGCGAAACGGAAGTTGCCCTTGGAAATGTTTACGGTTCTGATTTCTCCGGCGAAGTCGTAGATCTCGTCAAAAAGATACTTATGAATTGCTTTGAGGGCAGAGAATTTTCCTGCTTCTAATTTATCGAGCATACCGTTTTCAAAAAGCTCAAGAGCCTTTTTCTTGCTGATGCGTTCTTCCTCACGGGCAAGGTCTGCGGAACTTGTCAGTCCCAATTTATTTTCAAGTGCCATATTGCACCTCCAAATTTTAATTACTTATCAGCCGCAACGCCAGATTTCATCCAAGCGTCGACTTCGCTGACTTTAAATTTCCACAGTCTGCCGATCTTTGCGGCGGGCATATTGCGACGCTCAATCCAGTCGAGAACTGTATCACGGCTAACGCCCAAATATTCCATAATCTCTTTCATTGAATACCAGCGTTCAAGGTTGTTATCCATGGTGAAACCCTCCGTTTTCGCAAAAATACAACTTTTACATAATATAGTATAACACAATTATCAGAATTTTTCAAGGTTTATAGGGGTTTATTGGGAATTATTTTGGAAAAGCCATAAATAGCACAGCAAAACAAAAACCTTCTCATAATAAATTCCAGAGAAGGCTTTGAAAATATAAAAAATCAGACAAATAACGGCACAAATCGTGAGCACGCACAACGGTTTATTGGTGTTTGTGTATCACTACCCAACTCTATGCAGGGGAATATGGTTTGTATTCGTACAATTTAATAAAAGTGTTTTTGATGCACAATGGTATCTTTGCGTTACTTTCAGAAGAAGTAACAATACTAGAGTAAGCTTTATCAGAATAACCATTGCGTACTACGCACCAGACGGTGCAAACGTACCACAAGCACCATTTGCCCAGCGTGTTACGTTTGGTCCGTGGTACATTGACCTACTATATAAAAGAGGAAACACGAGTAACATAGATAACAGACAACGCTTCGTTGTTGATTGCGTTGTCTGAAGCGTTGCTCCAGTGTTTCCTTTTCTGTTTCCCTGAAAGGCGCATAACAATGCGGAGCATAAATCGCCTAAAACCCTCTATCGCAAAAGATAGAGGGTTTCTTTTTTATTTCTACACATTTCCCATTAATGTGATGAAATTACGATGTAACTTATGCTAAATTGGACTATCCTAATTTATATGATTGCATATATGACAAAATTTTTCTTAATTAATGTTTATGTAAATATTCATTGACATGATAAATAAATGTGTAATAGACATAGCATAACATAATATCCACAAAATGCTATGTATATGTTTATTCAGTAGTTTGGATATTCGCGAAATGTTGATGTTGCACTTCTATATGTAGATTGTTGTTATATAGGGTCGGAAGAATGATTTAATAACAAATCATATTTCTTCTTGTCCTATGTATTATAAATCGGTAAAAAATTGGAGTGCAAATATATGAAGAAGTATAGAATTAAGGATATAAAAAGTAATGTTAATCAAATAATACCAAAATATGTGCATAACCAAGTATACGTAAAGAAGTATGGAACGGAGGCGATAAAAATCAGTTTACTAAAAACAGTAAGAAATAAAGAATATAAGGAAGAGTCAAAGCCCAGAGCGAAGAAAGGCAGTAAGAATAATAGTAAGATAGGGTGTAATGTGCGGAGAGCAAAGGCCAGAGTGCAAGAGATAGTGATGTGCAATGAATGGGAATGGTTTATAACATTAACGATAGACTCGTGTAAATATGAAAGAAAGGATTTAAAGAGTTGGTACACGGAATTAACACAGTGGATTCGAAATTATAATAAGAAATTTAACATAAAAATCAAGTATATTCTTGTCCCTGAATTACATGCTGACGGTGTTAGTTGGCATATGCATGGACTGGTTATGGGATTGCCAGAAGAACATCTTACTCGATTACAGCAAGGTGATAATATGAGTAAAAGTCAGTTGGAGAAAATTGAAAAGGGTGAAAAAGTTTATATTTGGGCGCCGTATGAAAAGAAGTTCGGATTTTGCAATTTTGAACCAGTAAGAAGCAAAATTGCTATCGGAAAGTATATTTCCAAAAGTATCGATTTATCAGCCAAAAAAGGTGTGACAGAGGTTAATGCTCATACATATTACAGCAGTAAAGGTTTGAACGGCGCAGAGATAATAAAAGTGGGGACCATAAATCAAGCGTTGTGGCGAAAGGAGGATTATGGTAACGACTACTGTAAGGTGTATTGGGAGCCCTATAGTCAAAAAATACTAACACAAATAGTAGGTAGCATTGACAATGAAACTACAGATATGACGCAGAGAAAGAGAGAATAAATAGTATTAATCAAGAACAAGGAGAACTAAGAAAAATGGCATAGATGTTGATATTATTATAGGATATATAAGAGTACCAAAAATAACCTATTGGTAAAAAGTATCAAAATTTATATTATTTATCTATTTTTATAATAATCAATATAGAACCTTTTAATACCAATATTAACGAACGATATTTTTAATACCATTAATAAAGGAGAGATTATAAATGATTTATGGTTATTGCCGGGTCAGTACTAAGAAACAAAGCATAAGCAGACAGATTGAGAATATTCTGAAGGTATACCCAGAGGCGAAAATAGTTACAGAAGTATTTACAGGGACTACGATAAAACGTCCGGAGTGGATAAAGCTAAAAGGAAAGCTACATAGTGGTGACACAATAATAGTTGACAGTGTAAGTCGAATGAGCAGAGATGCAATCGAGGGTGTAGAAGAATATATGGAAATGTTTAATAAGGGTATAAACCTTATATTCTTAAAGGAGCCGTATATTGACACAGACACATATCGAAAAGCACTTGACAATAGCATTGCAACAGTGGGTAATGAAATAGCAGATATTTATATTGAAGCAACTAACAGAGTGTTGATGATGTTAGCCAAGCGCCAGATAGAACAAGCGTTTGAGCAAGCGGACAAAGAAGTTAAGGACTTGTCTCAGAGGACATCAGAGCGACTACATATATTGAAATCAGAGGGAAAGGAAATAGGTGGTGCAGTAAACAAGGGTAAGGCGTACAAAGTTAAGAAGGCAGAACTTGTTAAGGCTATAATACTGCGAGCAAGTAGAGATTTTAACGGCACACTTAGTGACAAGGACGTAATAATGATGTGTAATGGAAATCCCCAAACAAAGGTTAGTCGTAACACATTCTATAAATATAAAAGAGAGCTTTGAATACATAGTTAGTATCTTTTATGTTTACGCTTTGATATTCATTATAATTATATTAATAGTCAGTATAATAATTCAACATGCATTATAATGAAAATAAGATTACAAAAATAATAGTTGATAACACTATTATTTTTCAAGAACGGTATTATAAATAATCGATGTGCGTTATAATCAGTTTTAAATACATGATTCAGAAAAAAATATTAAAAAAACAATAAAGCTACGATATATGTAAAATATATTGCACATTTATAAAATCTCGTAAATGTTAGGTGATTTTATTATGAATGTTTTTCATTAATAAAAAGAGATATACGAAATGGCAATAAATGTAAATCAGGTTAGTTGTATTTTTAGAAAATATAACATTTTTTGTTGATTTAAGGTCAATTTTGTATAAAAATAAGGCTCAAACCTAAAAAGTTAAATTTTATTCTTTAAAAAAATTTAACTTTTTTAAAGGTTGACATCATATCATATATTGCAATAAATCCGCACATACAAAAAATTGTGTTGATGTTAATAACACAGTCGGAGAAATGCAAATAATGCATTGATGGGATAATAATTGATGCTGATGTTTTAAAATATTTTTGATTAACAACTATATGTGTCAATTAATAATATATATAATTCGGAAAGGGTGTGTGTAGATATGAGGAATATTAGATAACAATACATATCACAAAGGCATTAGGATATATGTATAATTATAATATAAGGAGTGTTTAATAATGGATTATTTATCGATATTAGATAAGAAAAAGAATTTGTTTTTAGTGGAGCATTTCCAAACCAATATTAATAAAGGGAATATTGTTTTACCAATAAATATAGTAGGTAAAAAACTTGAGTACATTAATGATAACAAGTTTGGATATCTACTTAATAAGAAAAACGACGAACTTAAAGTATACTTGGCCACATATAACTTAGTGGAGAATATTATAGGGGCGGTAAGTATATTAATTTATGATTCGCGTACAGAAAAAATTGTACACGAAAAAGTGATAGGCATATTTAAATAACTGTATAACAATTTGGAGCATAATATTATCCTAATGCCTTCATTGACGATAGTAGGAAACTCAATAACAAAAAGGGTATGAGTCTTCATAAAATCTCATACCCTTTTTTGTTTGTAAAAAACAGCCTAAATTTTGCTTGAAAAGTACTATTGCGAAGTAGTTTGTTTTTTGATATTTTACGAAAATTAAGACATATAAACTATTTATCTATAATTTATCATACGTACTCATTAAATGCTAAAAAACCGTAATATTGCTCGTAGTCAGTCATTACAGCCATATTATCTATTGCCTCAGAAATATTGCAAGCGATAGCAAGAGAAAGGGCAGTATCAGGGTGTATATCGTCGTCAAATGTGTGATGGATAGCAGAAGGAAATTCAAAGGGTATGTTGAGAGCGTTATTGTCACGTACGCCGATAGCCCAAGTAATAGGACGGCTACATCGATATTCTGCAGGAGTGGAAAAGTGAGCAGTAATTATATAACCGTCTATATCCATTTTTTTAATGTGGTCACTCACACCGACCCAAAATAGTGGCTGTAATGCTTTTATGCAGTTTACAAGCCGTCTGTTATGCGGTCCAACAATACCTATAGCATTGCTTATTTGGGTATTAACGTCATAACCAGCCAATTCAAATCCTTCGTCGATACTGCAATAACAGTCAAATAATGATAAAACGCTCATAGTAATTGCTCCTTTTCTTTATGGTAGTGTCTACATTATAAACCGCTGAAAGAGTACAATTATATGTTAATTTACGTATACATTTTAAATTTATTATTGATGTGACATATAAATAGTTTGGTGTTATTGATTTTTGCTATTAACGTGCTAAAAAAACTTTTGATATTCAATCATATGTGTAGATTTGGTAATGATACAGCACAATAATTTGTTGTTGCATCAGCAGATACATACGCTCTCACTTTGGGAGACAAAGCTATGACTGCAAATAGTATATCATATAGAAAGGAAATAAGCATATGAGAGAGAACAGTATTCCCCTATCACAAAAGTTTCTGCTTACCGTCAAAGAAGCCTCCATGTACTTCAATCTTGGAGAAAATAAGCTTTATAAGATTGCTGCAGATTATCAGAATTCGGAGTATAAATTCGTACTCCAAAACGGCTGCCGCACTATGATTAATCGAAGAAACTTTGAGGAGTTTCTCAACAACACTACTTCAATATGAATGGAGTAAAATGATTGAAAAGAAGCTTTAGGTGTGCTATAATAAAGAGGCACTAAAGCTTCTTTCTTTTAGGAAGGAGTTATATTATGAGCGAAAAAAGAAGGGATAAAAAAGGACGAATTCTACGCAATGGCGAGTGTCAACGTAAAAACGGTAGATACCAATATGAGTATGTAGACGCATTTGGTAACAAGAAATGTCTCTACAGCTGGAAGTTGGAAGACACCGACCCCCTACCCTCTGGCAAGCGTAAATGCCGTTCTCTGCGTTCCATGGAACGAGAGGTGCAGCGTGACATTGATGACGGTATTGTGCCATACGGCGGCAATATGACGGTTCTGGAGCTTGTGAAGAAGTATACGCTGCAAAAGCAGGGTGTCCGTGAATCTACCCGAACAGGCTATCAGACGGTTATCAATATGCTTTCCAAGGATGCGTTCGGTGCAAAGCGGATTGACAAGGTGAAGCCCTCCGATGCGAGAATATGGCTGATTCAGCTGCAACAAAACGGTAAAAGTTATAGTAGCATACATACTATCCGTGGTGTGCTTCGGCCTGCATTTCGTATGGCCGTGGATGACGATTTAATTCGTAAGAATCCGTTTGACTTTGAGCTTGCAAGCGTTGTTATTAATGACAGCGTTACAAGAGAAGCCATTACCCGCAAACAGAAACGGCAGTTTTTGGAGTTTGTTCAAAATGATAAACATTTCTGTAAATACTATGATGCTATCTTCGTTCTTTTCCACACAGGACTGCGAATTTCTGAATTTTGTGGTCTGACGGTCAGCGACATTGATTTTGATAAGAAAACGCTCACAGTGGAACGGCAGTTGCAGCGGACAAGTGATATGCGGTATATCATTGAAGAGCCTAAAACAAAATCAGGTGTAAGAGTTATTCCTTTACAAGATGATGTTTGCGAGTGCTTCAGACGTATTACAGAGCAACAGAAATGCTATAAATGCAAGCCTATAATCGCAGACAAAAACGGTAAGAGCTATGGTGGCTTTCTGTTTGTTGATAGAAACGGTATGCCGATGGTCGCACTTCACTGGCAGAAATATTTCAAGCGAATATGTGAGAAATACAACAGCATTTATAAGGAACAGATGCCCAAAGTTACACCCCATGTTTGCCGACATACCTATTGTTCCCATTGTGCATCGGCAGGCATGAATCCAAAACATCTACAGTATATAATGGGACATTCAGATATTGGTGTGACTTTGAATACCTATACGCATATTGACTTTGACACTGTACAAAAAGAGGTTGAAAGCCTGCAAAAAGCTGTCCTGTAAATTCGGAAAAACAAGCAGAATTTACAGTGAATTTTACAGGAAACGGTCCTGTAAATAAGGGGTAATTCGTGGCAAATCGTGAAGTTTAATGCTTGGTCGATATGCCACAAAACCCCGAAAATACGCAAAAATCAAGGAGTTTTAAGATATGATAAAAATAATGTTTGTTTGTCACGGCAATATCTGCCGTTCACCGATGGCTGAATTTATACTGAAAGATATGGTTTCACGGCTTGGAATTGCTGATGAATTTGTGATTGCGTCCAGTGCCACAAGCACGGAAGAAATTTTCCGCGGTATGGGAAATCCCGTATACCCGCCTGCCCGTGAAGAGCTTGCAAAGCACGGTATTTCCTGCGAGGGAAAGCGTGCGGTACAGCTTCAGATGAGTGATTACGGCAAGTATGACCTGTTCATCGGAATGGACAGCGCTAACATCCGCAATATGACCCGAATGCTTGGCGGCGACCCTGACGGAAAAATCCGCAAGCTTATGGATTATGTGGGCGGCGGTGATGTTGCTGACCCGTGGTACAGCGGTAATTTTCAGGTTACTTATCGGGATATTTATAACGGGTGTACGGCGTTGCTGGAGGAAATTCGGAATTAGGCATGCGGATTTCGGAATTAAATATAAAGGAGAACAACATATGAAAGAATTGCTGAAACACTTATGGATACCGATTGTTACAGCTATTGCAATTGCCATAATATTTATGATACTATATGTTATCCCTGGAGTTTTCATTGCGCTATTTGATAGTGATTTTCTGATGTACATATGGTACGAAATATTCCTTGCAACGATTGTCGGGGCAACTGCTGTTACAATAAAGACATCCGCAAAGCTCACGTCCAAATTCAAATGGATATACTATGTAATTTCATTTGTTATTATTTCAAACACATATTATCTTCTTGGTATGAATGGCTTATTTGTCAATCTGTTTTAAGTATATAAAAATTGCCAACTCAATTAAAAATCGAGTTGGCAATTTTTTATTCCGCTTTCTTTTCAGCGGTAAGAGTCAAGTCATTTCCGTCCGAGTCAACCTTAAGCACGGAATACGGCTCGATATCGTCGGCGATAATTGTTCTCGCAATCATTGTTTCAAGCTTACGCTGGATAAATCTCTTGAGCGGACGTGCGCCGTAAATCGGGTCGTAGCCGTTCTTTACGATGTATTCCTTTGCCTCGTCGGTAACCGAAATATCAAGCTGTTTGCTCTTCAAGCGGTCACGGAGGTCGTTCAGCATAAGGTCGATAATCGGATAGATTTCCGTTTTGGTCAGCGGCTTGTAGAACACGATTTCGTCAAGTCTGTTCAGGAATTCGGGGCGGAAATGTCCTTTCAGCACACGGTTGACCTGCTCTCTTGCCTCGTCGGAAATTACTCCGTTTTCGTCGATGCCGTCAAGGATATAGTCGGAGCCGAGGTTTGAGGTGAGAATGATGATTGTATTCTTGAAGTCGATTGTTCTGCCCTGTGAATCTGTTACACGTCCATCATCGAGAATTTGCAGAAGAACGTTAAACACGTCGGGGTGTGCCTTTTCAACCTCGTCAAAAAGCACGACCGCATAAGGCTTACGGCGTACCGCTTCGGTAAGCTGTCCGCCCTCGTCATAGCCGACGTAACCCGGAGGCGCTCCGATAAGGCGGCTGACGCTGTGCTTCTCCATATATTCCGTCATATCCATACGGACGATATTGTGCTCGTCGTCGAAAAGGGACTGGGCAAGTGCCTTTGCAAGCTCGGTTTTACCGACACCAGTAGGTCCCATAAAGAGGAACGAACCAATCGGGCGATCGGGGTCCTGAATACCTGCACGGGAACGAAGAATTGCTTCGCTTACCTTCTGCACGGCTTCTTCCTGACCGATTACACGCTGGTGCAGAATCTTGTCGAGGTTAAGAAGCTTTTCACGCTCGCCCTCCATCAGCTTGGAAACTGGGATGCCTGTCCATCTGCCGACAATTCGTGCAATTTCTTCCTCGGTAACCTTGTCACGCAGGAGATTGTCAGCCTGCTCCTTCTGCTTTTCTGCAGCGGCTTCTGCTTCTTCAAGTTCTTTCTTCAAGGTTGGTAATTTGCCGTATTTCAGCTCGGCGGCCTTGTTCAAATCGTGAGTTCTTTCAGCTGCGGAAATTTCACCGTTGGTCTGCTCGATATCTTCACGAAGCTTCTGCAAACGGGAAATTGTTGTTTTTTCATTTTCCCAGCGTGCTTTCATTTCTGCAAATTCCGCACGCATTTCAGCAAGCTCACGCTGAATTTCTGCCAATTCCTCTGCGGCAAGCTTGCTTTCTTCTTTTTTCAGCGCTGTTTCGGCAATTTCGTCCTGCATGATTTTTCTTGCAAGGTCGTCCATTTCCGCAGGCATAGAGTCCATTTCCGTTTTGATAAGTGCACAAGCTTCGTCAACAAGGTCGATTGCCTTGTCAGGGAGGAAACGGTCGGTGATGTATCTGTTGGAAAGGACTGCGGCTGTAATAAGTGCGGAGTCCTGAATTTTTACACCGTGGTAAACCTCGTAACGTTCCTTTAAACCACGGAGAATTGAGATGGTATCCTCAACAGTTGGCTCGTCTGCCATAACAGGCTGGAAACGTCTTTCGAGGGCAGGGTCTTTCTCGATATATTTGCTGTACTCACCGAGGGTTGTTGCACCTATACAATGGAGCTCACCACGTGCAAGCATTGGCTTAAGCAGGTTGCCTGCGTCCATTGCACCGTCGGATTTACCTGCTCCTACAATTGTGTGCAATTCATCGATGAAGAGGATAATTCTGCCGTCGGATTTCTTTACCTCGTTGAGCACGGCTTTAAGACGTTCCTCAAACTCGCCGCGGAACTTTGCACCTGAAATCAGGCTGCCCATATCAAGACTGAACAGCTTGCGTTCTTTAAGATTGTCGGGCACGTCGCCACGGACAATACGCAGGGCAAGTCCCTCAACAATTGCTGTTTTACCGACACCCGGCTCACCGATGATAACCGGGTTGTTCTTGGTTTTACGGGAGAGGATACGGATTACGTTTCGGATTTCGCTGTCACGTCCGATAACTGGGTCGAGTTTATTCTGACGTGCAAGCTCAACTAAATCCTGACCGTATTTTTTCAGCACGTCGTAAGTTTCCTCGGGATTGTCGCTTGTAACACGCTGGTTTCCTCTTACGTCCTTCAATACTTCAAGGAACTTCGGCTTTGTTATAACAAATGTACTGAAAAGCTTCTGAAGCTTATCATTTGCCGTGTCGAAAAGTGCAAGCATAATATGCTCAACGGAAACAAAATCATCGTGCATTGTCTTGGCTGTATTTTCAGCGGTGTTAAGAGTATTGTCAACGTCACGGGTGATGTATACTGTACCTGCTTCACGTCCGCTTCCCGTTACTTTTGGAACTTCTCCGATGCGTTTTTCAATTACGCTTTCAAACGCGGATGCATCTGTACCCATTTTGGTGATGAGCTGTGGAATGAGTCCGTTTTCCTGCCTTAAAAGTGACAGCAAAAGGTGTTCCTGTTCGACATTCATATTGCTGTATTCAATGGCAATACTCTGTGCTTCATTAATTGCGTCAAGTGATTTTTTGGTGAATTTCTGTGCGTTCATAATGTTTAACCACCTTTCTGTTTTGTCCGATTGAACGGATACTTTGCGTTAGATATATTTTAACACATAATAGTGCTTAAAATCGACAACTTTTTTCGTTTATTCCTACAAAACGTAATTTTTGGATGTTATGCTATAAAAATCAACAATGTGCTTGTTGAAGGTATACATATATTTGTCGAAATTTGTCGTAAAATGTCGAATGGTGTCGAAAAATTACTGTTGATTAATGATATTACTTGCAATATAATTTAACTTGTTGGCCAACAGATAAAAAGATTGAAGGAGATAACCAATGAACACCATCGCTACAGTTGAAACTGCAAAAGGAAAACTTCGCTACATACTTTTCAGCACAAATTCAGACGGATTTACTCATTACGGAATTACAGTTAACTCAACATTATTCGGTGACGAAACCGCTACTCTTTCAGATATAAGCACTGATGAATTATTTACCAAGAGACTTATGCTGATGCTTGCGGATAACCTTGTTCTTCCCTCTACATTTAAAGAGGTTGTGGAGGAATATGTCTCTGCCACAATGACAGTTTGATAAATATTACTCTTGACAAAGAATTGAAAATGTAATATAATTAAATATCATTCAGGAGGAATTGCTATGGATAAGACTTCTTTCAAAACCATTGCTGAAAACCGTAAGGCAAGGCATGAATACTTTATCCTTGACAGCTATGAGGCAGGCATTGAGCTTGTGGGCACGGAAGTCAAGTCTATCCGCAGAGGCGGCGTCAATCTCAAGGACAGCTGGTGCTCGATTGATGACGGTGAGCTCTGGATTAAGGGTATGCACGTTTCTCCTTATGACCACGGCAACATTTTTAACCGTGACCCGATGAGAGTCCGCAAGCTGCTGCTCCACAAAAAGCAGATTATGCAGCTGCTGGGCAAGGTGAAACAGGAGGGCTTGACGCTTATTCCTATTTCTATTTACTTTAAAGGCTCAATGGTTAAGGTTCAGGTCGGTCTTTGCAAGGGTAAAAAGCTCCACGACAAGCGTGACGATATGGCGGCAAGAGCTGCCAAACGTGATATTGAGCGTACTATCAAGGAGCAGAACAGATAACACGGGGCTTTGCTCCGTAATATGGGACATCCGTTCCCATATATGGGGATGTAAAGGTTTCGACGGGGATTTTGAAACATGATAAGCGAGCAGAGAAGCGCAAATCTCTTTAAAAGGCGCACGTTTTAAAATTAGACGACAACAATAATTTTGAATTAGCAGCTGCTTAATTGCTGCTCGTCTGACCGTTGAGTACCACGGCTTCGGATCAGGCGCCGACTAGTGGTGAACGTTACACGGAAATGCCTGCGTCCGTGTAATGTATTGCAGGCTACTGAGCATAGCGGTGTGTTTGTCCACGGCTATGCGAGGGAATGTCAATGACAAACTACGCTCGTAGAAAGTTGTGCGGATAGATTTTCGGACACGGGTTCGATTCCCGTCATCTCCACCATAAGAACCCACATACATTTTTGTGAGGTTGCATTTGAGAGTTTCGGTTTATGCCGAAGCTCTTTTTGTTTTCTCTGCAATTATAGTATAACTATGTATTATGTATAAATTGTGTTAAATACATGGATATAGAGTAAAAATTAGCACTCTTTGAGAAAGAGTGCTAATCAAATTGATAATGATTTAACCCCACAGTTACTTGATTGTGTAACTATGGGGTTAGGATTTGTTAATTAGTAGAAACAGGATTTAAAAATGTTTATCGGGATATGAACACATACTCTGCATTCATAATATGACATCCCTTCAATAATATTATTATAAATTACTTCAAGAGAACCATCACTTACACTCCAGCATTCATCATCTTCATACCATGTATCGTAATATAAGTTTTCTTTCCAGTTATAAGTGGCATCATATGAACTGTTGTACACGTCATTGACAGCATACTCATACGCATATTCCTTCAGCTTAGAAGTATCAGCTATTTCATCAAGTTGAACCTCTTTGCCTGTTACTGTATCAAATATTATCGTTTTATATTCAGGTATTATCCATGACAAATCCCAAGCTCCCGTGTTATTGCAAGTATATTCTGATGTAACAAATAAATACTTATCCACTAAAGCTACAGAATAAACTCTGTAATCATAATAACTGGTATATGAATATTCATCTAATACCATAGAAGGATAGGTACTATAAAAAGTAGCATTATCCACTTCGGGTGACACTGTAAGTTTAGAAAGTCCTTTTTCGATATCAAGTTCAACCGTTGAACCTTCCTCTAAAATCAAATTAAAATTTCCGATGTTATTATATATATCTAAATAACCATCAATTACTCTGTAATATGTATATCCACTATATTCAAGAACACCTCCATCAAAATTAAATTTTGATTTAACTTCTTCTGCTGCACCATCAATTGTTTTAGGCAAACTGTCCTGATAAAGCTTTTCAGCTTCCTTAGCTTTTTCAGCAGAATCCTTATAATCACCTAAATCCTGGAATGCTTCCGTTGCCTCTTTATAACTACCACATTCCATTAAATTAACAGCTTCGTCATAAGCTACCTGAAGTTCTTGAGCTTGTTTCTCATCTTTTATAATTGCATCTATTTCTTCCAGCTTTTTATTTGTGTCCTTATAATCAAGTGCTTTTTCAAAATAGATTTGAGCTAATTTATAATTTTGATCATTATACAATTCTGAGGCATACGCATAAGCTACCTCATTAACCATTTCCTCGTCACCTATTTTTTCAAATGCTGTTATTGCCTTAGAAAAATCACCATTTTCAACAAATTGATATGCTTCAGCATAATCTTCATATTTGTCATAAAGCATAGCGGAGTTTCTGTAATTCAAAATTTTACCAAACTCGTTAATAGCATCACTGTACTCTTTCTCATCTGCTAATTTAAGAGCATTCTGATAAGTTGATTCCAAAGCAAGATTTTTCGAATCTTCATAATCGCCAAGACTAAATAAAAGTTCACTAGCTTCACTGTAGTTCTTTTCTTCAATCAACTTTAGTGCACTCTGATATATAGATTTCAAAGTAAGTTGCTTTGAATCCTTGTAATCCCCCAGACTCTCAAAAATTTTGCTTGCCTCAGCATAATTTCCTTCATCCAACAGATGTGTAGCTTGATTATAAGAATTACTTACCTTGACTTTTTCAATTACAAATGGAATTGTTATTGCCAAAATAATAATTGCCACTATAATACAAGCAGAAACATTTATAACCTTTTTGTGTGAATTATATTTATTTTTTACCGCTGTCAAGCCTTTATCAAATACATTTTTCATAGGTGCAACGGCTTTATCAAACTCCTTCTTGCGTTGTTCATGCCAAATATCGTCCCTATTCTCTTCAAGCTTATTACTTCTTGCAACAGAGTCCTTATATCCAAACGTGTTCTGGAAAAGCAAAATTGCATTATCAATATCATGAATGCTTGTCGGATTGTTGCTAAGTTCATCCGCAATGTTGTACATCGCTTCTCTGCATTCAATGTATTTATCGACAGCATCGGAATAATTACCGCATTCTTTAAACTGCTTTACAGCATTTATGTAATTAGCAATCTGATATTCTCCGCCCTTTTCAGCTTCTTTAAGAAGGTCACAGGCCTTTTTATAATTTTCTCTGTTTACTCCGTTTTCGTAAATTCGTATTTTTTCCTTGCATTTCTCAGCCTTTTCGTCAGCGTCCTTATATCCTGAAATTGAACGGAAAAGACGTATCGTTTCTTTCAGCTGAGCAGGAATATCTGTTCCTAATCCCGACTTATCCTGCAAATTAGCAGCAAAACGATAGATGGTTTCATTATTATATCCCTCAAGCTTCGCTTTAAGCTCATCGTCTGCAAATCTCATTGCCTTTCCATAAGAAGTAAGCTCGGTAAGTGATTCGATTTCCATCAGCATTTCTTCGCATTCAGACGGAATATCATCTGCACTGTTGATATTATATTCAGCAAGAAATTTAGTCAGATACGCCTCTGCACATTCTGCGTCAACATCAAGTGCATTTTCAGCGTATTCATATGCTTTTTCCCATTCACTATCTTCAAGATAAAGCATTGCACGTTTAAGAAGAGCCTCGACAGACAAACTTCCGCTATATGACGCGGTTCTTTCAACATAAGTCTTTGGGTCTGTTATACTGCGAACAGCAATTGGAGATTGCTGTTCCTGTTTAGTCTTTTCTTCAATCTGCGGAGTGGACGTTTCCTGATTGATAAACTGCTTGTTGTATTTCTGCATCTGTTTAGCCTGAAACTTTCTTCCGCAATTGTTGCACACCCAATAGTCCTGGGTCTTTGTTTTATTTGCACCTATTGCACCACAAAGAATACCTATCCAGTTGTGAAACAGAAGCCAACCACAACAAGCATCAGCAACACTGAAACCTCTTTTTTGCATATTAGAAATAAAGCTTACATTTTCCGAATTACAATTCGGACATTTCATATATACCCCTCCATTTTCATTTAATGAAAGATATTAAGAAAATTATCACATTAATTTCAAGTGTCAACACACCATATCCGCCGATTATTCCTGTAATAAGTCGTCTTATGTTGTTTGACTCTCTGATTTTCAAGAACTGTATCAGCCAATCAAGAAACATTATTCCGCATAAAATAATACAGTACCAGATTGGAAGAATATAAAGGAAAGCAGATATACCCGCAATAACATATCCTATATGCATTCCCATGCATCTTGCGCAAACAGGATATTGACAATCTTTTATAAAAAAGCTCCTGTCAGCACGTTGATGACAGCCAAGCTTTGCACCGATTTTCATTAGCTTTATCCATATTTTTCCCGACATAAAGTCACCTGAATTTATAAATTTTGATAATTTTCTACGTCATATTATACCACTTAGGTCTTGACATGTCAACTCTAAAGGTATTCGAAAATAACAACTTTAGGGACTGTGATTTCTGAGTGGCGCCGACTTTTCTTCCAACCGCTGTATAACATCATTAAACTCCGCAACTTTCTCCGCCGCCCCCTCAGGAAGCGGTGTACCATTCTCCACCATTAATTCAAGCTGTTGTGCAATTGAACTGAGATTATCAAAAAACTTGTTTATTTGTATTTCATCCTTCATAACATCACTCCACAAAAAATCGTGTATGCTTTATTATTAAATAGCATACACGATTTTAAATATTTTTTGGTTAGCTGTCAGCTATACTTTTATCCCCTTTTGAAAATATAATATCCAATTTCATAGCCGTTCAGAGCTGAAGGATTGCTGACTCTGTCTTCAATATAAAGATACTCCTCACCGTTGATATTATAAATCATATAGCTCTTTATATCAGTGCCCTCTTCAAGAATCACCAGCCCGTATGTCCACCTATGGTCAGCCTGCTCCATATCCTCACCGAGATAATATGTACAGCTGCCGTCGTCTCTGAAATCAATTTTTTTGTACCATAAATCAGCAGTGTCCATGTTCTTGTCATAAATCCATGTCACATCATATGCATCAATATAGTCCACTCCGACCCATTTGCCAATCAGGTCAGGGTCATTGACGAATTCATATTCTTCGGTAAGACTGCTGTGATATTTAACATTTCCGTACTCATCCGTTTCGGGAATATCATATATAACATCTGCAATCCTTGAGGAGTCCTGAGGCGAAACATATTCCCTGACGTCCTTTTTCAGCACATAACAGCCATTATCATCTTTCTTTTCAAGGAATAAGCAATCCTCTCCGTCAATGCGGTAAATATAGTAGGACAACGTATTTTCAACGTCGTAAGAAGTATTGTATTTGATTTCTCCGTAATTCCAGTTGTTCGTTTCCGAGTGAAATAAATAATATGCGTAATATGTGCCGCCGTAGTAAAAGTCCATATATTGAAGGTCAAGGGTATCATCATATAGAAAAGTGTCACTTTCTTCGTCAATCCATTGCTCAATAGCTTCCTGTCCGAAGTCATCAAGCTCCTCTACCGTAATCCAACGTCCCTCCAAATCGGTATCTCTGATATGACCATTTGCGGCAGCTTCCGTTTTGTTCTCTTCACTTGGAGAAACAAATTCGTACACGCCTTCCGACACTACTTCCGTAACAGCCGTCAAAGCCGTTGTTGTGTCAACCGAAATATTTTCATCAGTATCCCCAAATCCGTTCAGTGCTAAAATAAGCACCGCCGTACCAGTCAGAAGCACCACAGTGACCGCAATTCCAACAGCTGTCCGCACTTTGCCGAACCGCAGGCTTCGTCTTACTGCCGACGCACTTTGATACCTGTTCACAGGGTCAAACTCTGTACATTTTCGTATTGTATCACGATATTTCCTGCTTTGCGCAAGACTGCCCATAACAGTTTTCATTGTTACACCCAGCGCATAAATATCCGCAGTAAAATCAGTCTGAGCGAACCCGAACTGCTCAGGTGCGGCGTAGCCTTTTGTGCCGAGATAGCGTGTATCGTTCGAGGACTCTTCCTTATACCGTCTTGCCGCATCAAAGTCAATAAGGCGAATATGTCCGTCATTTGCCACAAGTACATTTGACGGCTTTATATCACGGTGGATAATACCCTGACCGTGAATAAAATTCAGCACCTCACACAGTTCACAGAAAGCATTTATAATTTCACATTCACCGTCAAGACAGGACAAATCCCCGATATTTTCAATATATTCTTCAACTATAACAGTATTTTCACCGTCAAATTCTGCGGCTTCAATTTTGGGAAGAAAGCGATGTAACAGCTTATGCAAAGTAAGATAAACATCAACCTTGCCACGCATAATACGCCGTACAAAACGTTTTCCTCCCGTGTCTTCAATAAGCTCAACAACACTGTTTTCATCATTGTCAAGCTCTTTTATAATTTTATATGTCATACTAAAATCCTTAAACCAGTTGATTTTTTTCTTTTTGGATGTTATTATAATAGCATAATTTTTTTCTAAAAGCAAATATCGGGGGATAACTATGAAAGAGAAAATAAAAACAGATAATCTTGAAAATCAACTATTGGAAATCAACAATTTCAGTGATTATCTTGAAAAGAATGCTAATACTCTTATAGCTGAAGCAAACCTTGCTGATTACCTTGAACATTTGCTTGAAAAAACAGGCTGTAAAAAATCACAGATTATCAAACGTACCAACCTTAATCGTGCATATGTGTACCAGATTTTTGAGGGCAAGAAAACACCGTCAAGAGATAAGCTTATTGCAATTGCAATAGGAATGAAACTTGATTTTAAAGGAATTCAGGACTTGCTTAAATATGCAGGTCAGCGTCCACTTTATGCCCGTGATACAAGAGATGCTGCGATAATTTTTTCCGTCCAGCATAGACACAACTTTGACGAAATGAACGCTTCTCTTTATGAACAGCATTTAAAAATAATCGAATAAACTGCCTATGTAAATAATGCAGTATTTTTTACATTGAGTCAATCCTTAAAGATATTAAATTATACACCATAAAGATATTTGAATAAATAACCGATAGGGTATAAAGTAATAATATCTAAAGAACGGATTGGCGGTGTAATATGAGTATTGAACGTGAAGAACTGGCAATAAAGGTTGGTGCAAGAATTCGTGATTTTCGTGCAGAACGAGGATTGAGTCAGGAAAGTCTTGCTCTGAATTCGGGTATGCACCCTGCATATCTGGGTAAAATCGAAAGAGGTGAGAAGTGTCCCACAATTGATACTCTCAGCAAAATCTGCGGCGGTCTGAAAATACCTGTCTATGAACTGCTGAATTTTGAAATTGAGGTAAAGCCAACTTCGGGAGAAGCTCTCCACCGTATTGAAACCGCTCTTGCAGGAATTGACGATGAGTCTGCTGTGAAGATTGCAGAAATCGTTGAAGGTATTGCCGAAATATATAAGAAATGATAATTTGTTCAACGGAACCACACTCTATGGCGTGGTTCCGTTTTCTCTCTTCACCCTCCTATAAAACACGCTCTTGCTAAGACCAACCTTACGCATAAACTCAACCGCAGTAACCTCGCCGTTCTGCCACTTTCGATACAATTCGTTCCAAAGCTGCTCATCAACAGCTTTGGATTTTCTGCCCGTGTATTTGCCTTTGGTCTTTGCAATGGCTATGCCTTCTTTCTGTCTGTCGAGGATGTAACCACGTTCAAGTTCGGCAACAGCAGCAAATACCGTGAGCATAAACTTTCCAGCAGGTGTAGCAGTATCAATGCTTTCCTTCTTGCTGATAAACTCTACACCCTTTTCAGTAAGCAAATCAATAAGCTCAAGCAGGTCACGGGTGTTCCTTGCAAATCGTGAGATTGACTCAACAATAACCGTGTCACCCGTACGCACGAAACCGAGCATAGCTTTAAGCTGTGGTCTGTCTTTAGATTTACCCGAAAGTTTGTCAATGTAAATTTTCTCGAC
Organism: Oscillospiraceae bacterium; assembly: GCA_018110825.1. Lineage (GTDB taxonomy): Bacteria > Bacillota > Clostridia > Oscillospirales > Ruminococcaceae > RGIG8773. The sequence continues at coordinate 363,673 of JAGBCL010000095.1, read as the reverse complement.
TTCAAGCTGTTCCATCAGAACCTCCTGTCGAGCCGTGTTTTGTTCCTCAGTGGAAACTCTTATGTAACCAACCTTCATAAATACCTCCTACCTACCGCTAAGGCGTCCCTTTAGACTACACTTCAACGGCACTCAAAAAATCAAGCATAAATAGTCCCGATAGAGTTGAAATCCAAATTGTGGCACGTTCCACAACCAAGACCAACCCTATCGGGACATTTAGGAATAGCCAGCTTATTGCAAAGTAATAAGCTGGCTATTCTTTTAGCACAAGTTCCATCATCCGCAGTTCTTCAATACATCTCTGCATCTCCGCTGGCTCATAAAGCATACACTCAATATCAAACTCGTCATAGCCGTAGTCATACAGCATTACCACGTCCTCCTCGTTTATCCCAAAGTAACCGGCATACTCCGTCAGCATTTCGATTGCGCTATCATCGTATGCCGCGGGGTGAAAAAAGCCGTAGTAATCTCCGTAAGTATCAGGAAACTCAAACTGCTGCACCTCGATTGCTCCGTAAGAATTGATACGCAGAATATCACCGCAGGCAACATTGACCTTGCTGTAATTCACATATCCCAGCTTCTTTATTGCCCTCATCAGAATTTCATCAGTGCTTGCGTATATATAGAACCCATTGAATTTGTATATCGCAAGCGGATTGTCACCCTTTACGAAGTACAGGTTATTCCTATCGTCCAACACCGTATAACAGAAAGAACCCTTGGTCTTTTCAGCCATCTTACGAATGGCATCGAAACCAAGGGTGTTTTCTTTCTCAATAAGCTGCACGGCAACATAGCTGTCAGTTTGGATATGTGTATGTGGAAGCTTTTCACTTTCCCTTATATGGAAATCGTTATGCAGAACTCCATTGTGAGCAAGTGCAAAGTTCATCTTGTCAACATGACCTGGAAACGGGTGGTTGTTGTAGTTAAGCTTCTCACTGCCTTGGGTAGTCATTCGGGTATGTCCCATAATGATATTGGCATTCTCGGGAATGCGATACCAAAGCTGATGAGCCGCTAACGGACGCTTGTAGATATGAAGTCCTGTGTGCGTATTGAAAGCAATGCCTGTCGCATCAGTTCCACGTGCTTCACATTCTGTCGAAAGTATCTTGATAATCTTATTCTTTTCCCTTGCCGAAAATACGTTACCATAGTCAATAAGTCCAAATAAGCAGCACATTATACATCCTCCTCACATTCTACAGGTTCATTTACATAGAGCCTGCGCTCTTTCAGATAGTTAATAAGCTCAGGCTCATCAATACTTGATACGAAATCGCACCAATTCAACGAAGTCAGTTCTCCGTCTGACATACTAATAGCAATATCGCAGATTTTGTTGACAAGCTGAAGCGTGGCAACTAAGGTGCTGTACTTCAGAGTACCACGGAATATGCGGAACTCAATAGTATGATAATTCGTCAGATTTACGCAGGTATATCTTCCCGAGTAATTCTTCTTCGCATTGTCAAGAGTAGCTTTAGGGCTTTCCTTGATTCCGTATCTTGCCGCCCAGCGTGCAAGCTGTCCTTCGGTTCTTCGTGAGAATTTAAGGAGTTCCTGCCAAAAGCGTTCAACGAAAAACAGCACTCTTGAAATGCGTTCTTCCTGTTCTTCGTGGCTACTGCCGAATGTACTCCTGTTGATATGAATATGGAGTCCGCAAGTGTTGGTTTTGTGTGACAGATACCCCATCTTTATTGCCTTTGACATTACATTCTCCCAAGGCATCTCGTTGAGGTGGTACTCCAAACTCATAGGGTGTGTAACAATCTCCATACCATCGTTAAGACTTCCATCGTGCTTTATGTAGATACGTTTCTCATCGATGGTGTTGGCAATATCGGTAAGCTTCTCCGCATTGCCATCATCGTGTCCGCCTTCGTCAATTTCAAGTTCAACACCGAAATATCGGTTTCCGTCACCATAGAAAATTGGTTCAGGCTTGAAGCTGTAATCGTGGATGTACTCTCCACTGCAACGCTGCTCGTAACAGTTGTGGCAATAGGGATAGTCATTGCCATCGTCGAAGTAGTATGCGTCATCGTTATGAAGGGTTCTACCACACCCCTCACAGTTAACGTAGTAATCGTCATAGCAGCGTTCGCAAAGAACTCTATCGCTGTCAACTGCATTGTCTGCCCAAATGCGTCTGCCACAGTGCTCGCAGACTACAGTTTCCTCGTGGAAACAATCGGGGCAAAGTTCTGCACCGTCAAAGTTGTGTCTGTCTTCAATATCCCATTGCTCGCCGCAGTGGGTGCATACAAATGTATCGATCATTTAACTTCCTCCTTGATAAATAGAAAAGGGACAAGCCAAACGGCTTGTCCCAATGGTTTAATATTCTTCTGCTAAAAGCATAGTGCAATGTGTGTCATTGTCGATGACGTAGATTTTTGCTGTAACTGAATTTGCTGTGTCAATGTTGTACTCCTTATGATATTCGGGTTGCTCCGATTCGTGGGAGATGTGTTGTTTACCGTCTTGAACTGTAAGTTTGAATACCTGGAAGTAATCCTTTGGTTCGGGGAGTTGGTCGATTAGTGACCACATAAAGAATTGGAGTTCAAACGGGATTGCCGTCTGAACTCCGCGGGTTAAGTATCGCTGTCCTTGGAAGTGCATATCTTCAACACCTCGCTGTTTGCCTTTTCTTCAAGGCTGTTGCAAATGGCAAGAGCCGCTGCCCCTGCCACTACTGCGATTACCTTTAAAATGATATCGCTTTTGTTATCCACAGTTATCACAACCTTTCGCAATTTGTCGCATTTTTAGTCATCAAAGAATGACCGTACTACTGCCGAAACCACTGCAACTATTAGGGTTCCGATGATTTTACCCATAAATATCACGCTCCTTTCATCAACTGAAAATATGTGTAAATCCTGCCGTTTTGCCTGATGTTACATCTTGAATGGCAGGATTTCTGATAGCATAAAATTACCCCGTAAATCCTTTGAAAGCCAAGGATTTACGGGGGTATTACGATTATGCATTAGAATAATATATATTCCAAGTTTGACAAATTGCGATAGATTGGGACAAATTACTAATACAAATGAAAGGGGTAATTATATGATTACTGATTATACAGATTACTTGACACCATACGAGGTAGCGGATGAGCTTTGCGTGAGTCTGACTACCGTGTACAACCTGCTCCGTGAGAAGAAGCTGCCTGGGTTTAAGGTAGGTAAGGTATGTAGGATTCCGAAGGATGCTTTGGAGAGAGTGATTTATGGCTTATAATATCATCTTGATATCACCACAAAAATAATATATAATAATTTTAAATATATTATTCGAATGGAGATATGCTTATGAAAAATGAAACTACTGATAAAATTAATAACTTCTTTAAAACTTCATACATATCACCCGAAGTTCCTAAAGGAAAAAGAATTATACATGACACTTATTACAATGACATTGATGGAGATGGTAAATTCGGTTATTTAATAATTGATTCTTGCTACGCAAGCGAATACTATTCCATTGTAGATAAAATCTATCAAAAAGAGATACAAAATACATATACATATGATTCCATAAATCATAAATTTCATGACTTTCTTTATCTTATAAGGAAGCAAAAAGATCAAATAGAAGCCAAGGATTACTCAAATTTCTGTAATAGGCTCAATAAAAAACCTATATTAGAATTTGAGGTTTTCCATAAGATTTATGGTACTAATATAAATCTATCAGAACCTCTTGAATTAGACGCTTTTTGCATATATAATACAAGATTACACCAAAAACAACTTAAAGAAAAAATGGGAATGGATTTTGAAAATATATCTGAAGAATTTAAAAATGATTTTAATAGCCATGATACATGGATAAGTGTAAAAGTTTCTGCCAGAGAATGCTCTAAAGCTGATGAATTAGCTTGCATACAATTTGAATTATTTCAAAGCATATGTAACTATGTATTAGCAAACACTTATTCTAACGCACATATAAATATATTAGACAATAGAATTTTTGACGTAGATATACTTTATACATTTTTACACGGTAAACTTCATGGATTATCTTGTACAAACAATAAAATGTCACATAAATTAATATTTCCCTCAAAAGAAATAAATATAACTTCTGTTATTTGTGAAGACCACAAGCTGTTCAAGGAAATGTTAAATATAATTAACCCACTATCACATACTGAAATTAGTATCAGAATAAAAAATTCCATTGTATTTTTTAACAGAGCCGAACAGGAAGTCCTAAATTCTCAAAAATATATATTGTATGTCATGGCTATTGAAGCATTAATCGAATTTGATAAGAATGACATTGTAGGACAAATTGCTGACTACATTTCAACGTTGTTTTCAAATTCAATAGATAGAAAAAACGCTATTGAAAAGGAATTTAAAAAGATTTATGATATTCGTTCTAAAATAATACACGGAAATCAAGTTGATATTAATCACCAATATGTTCATATGTCACTGTGTTATTCATATGATTTAATTCATCTCTTTTTGACAGATCCAACAATTAAAAAAATTTCTAAAAATGATGAATTTCAAAAATATATAGAAACAAAAAAGAAAAATCTTTTAATTGAAGTGAAACATATATAATACAAAAGTAACTCAACCTGATTCTCAATTTATCCTACTCCCCTTGACAAAACCGATTTAGTGAAGTATACTTAACTAAAGTATACTTCACTAAAATACAAAAGGAGGATATCACAATGTTTGTAGGTAGAGAACGTGAGCTTGCTGACCTTAACCGAAGATATGAGTCGGGACAATTTGAATTCGCTGTAATCTACGGCAGACGCAGAGTCGGAAAGACCACACTCATAAACGAATTCATCAAGGACAAAGAGTGTATCCTTTACTCCGCTACCGAAACCAACTCAAAGCAGAACCTTACTGAATTAAGCAGAAGTATTTACGCTATTTCCGAGGACTACAACAGCTCAGAAAGCAGCTTTACTAATTTTCAGGCGGCATTTGAAACGGTATTCAAGATTGCAGATAACAGACGCATTATCTTTGTAATTGATGAGTACCCATATCTTGCAGACTGTTCAAAGGGCATATCCTCTGTATTACAGCTTCTGATTGACCGTTATCACGAAAGTTCAAAGCTATTCATCATACTTTGTGGCTCATCCATGTCATTTATGGAAAACCAGGTTATGGGGTACAAGAGTCCACTTTACGGCAGAAGAACCTGCCAGTACAAAATCCGTCCCTTTGAGTTTGACGAAGCCAAAAGATACTACTCCAAGTTCAAGGGTGAGGATATTGCAACAATCTACGGCATAACGGGTGGTATTCCGCTGTATATGTCACTTATGAATGACCGGCTGTCTGTGGAGCAGAATATCAAGGACAATTTCCTTACACCCAATGCCTACCTATATGAGGAGCCTACTAACCTTATCAAGCAGGAATGCCGTGATGCTTCACAATACAATTCCATTATCTCAGCAATAGCAAACGGTGCTTCAAGACTTTCAGAGATATGTACCAAAACTGACCTTGACACTTCCCTTGCCACAAGCTACATTAACAAGCTTATCGGACTTGGCATTGTGAAGAAGGAGCTGCCATTCGGTGCGACTAATTCAAGGAAAGCTATATATGTACTTGAGGATTCAATGTTCATATTCTGGTATAAGTTTGTACAGAACAATACCTCTGTTATCAATCGAGGCTTTGCTGATATAGTCTACAAGAAGATTGAACCGCAGATTATGGGGTTTATGGGTGCTGTATTTGAGGAGATATGCAAGCAATATATGTGGCAGCTTCTTATACAGGAGCGGGTGCCTATCGAATTCACAGACCTTGGCAGGTGGTGGGGCACTGATCCAAGAACAAGAAGTCAGACCGAGATAGATATTATCGGCAAATCTGATACAGATGATTATCTGTTCGGTGAATGCAAATGGACAAACGAAAAGGTTGACCTTGCAGTTCTTGAAACCCTCATATCCCGAAGCGAACTATTCAACTATAAGAACAAACACTTCTATCTGTTTGCGAAGAAGGGCTTCACCAAGGGGTGTATTGAAAAGGCTAATGCTATGGGTAATGTTACTCTTGTCTGCTACTCCGATATGATTAAGGGATAATGATATAAATCCAAGCCATCCTATGCATTGGTGGGATAGCTTGGATTATTTTCACGAAATTCACGCAAATCATTCAGCATAGCAAGTATTGATATAATCATCCCATCCATCAATACAGATTGTACCTACAACTAACGGCATAATCCCCCACCTCTACTGAGGTGGGGGATTAACTATCATCGGATAAGAGGGCAAACCAACTTATCTATGCACAAGTTTTAAGTACGATGGTGGTTATAATATTGAGTGCGGTTATACTTGGGACATCTCATTCCTTGTTCAGACATTATACCACCTCAGGACTGCTTCGTCCTGAGGTGGTATGTAACATAGGTACATTATCTTGTACCATTAGCCAGCCTTTTCAAAGGCTCGGCAGGCACCTTCCAGGTCTTTCCGTTAAGCTTCACACCCGGTATAGCACCGCTGTTAAGATAATTATACATGGTAGGTCTTGCTACACCTAGAAAGTGTGCTGCCTCCGACACAGTATAGAATTTCTTCTCGTCCATACTACTCCTCCAATCACATATCAAGAAGATAATAAAGTCCGGGGATACATTCATCACCGTGCTTGTCCCGATAAGAAAGTGACATTGGGTTAATATCCAGAAGTTTAAATCCCTTAATAGCCTTATAGTACTGATTTTTTGAACTCCAATTCTCAATGAAGTTCTTTCGAGCATTACGATAAGAATCGCAATAAACCTGTTGATGTGCAAATAAAAGCATACTATCCTTTTTCTTATTCGAAAGGCTTGAATCCATAATCATATCGCACATGGCGTTGTAGCAATAGTAATTGCCTCTACTAAAATATCTATGTATATATTTTTCGAAAATACTACGACTAATAACGGCAAATGCTTCAAGTATCTTTATATTCTCATCAAGGTCATTTTCTCGTTGTAGTGCACAGATATGATATCTCCGAACAGTAATTTCCAATCTCAACATTGACTCAGACATAGCATCATAGTCTTCATCTATATCTTCGAGTTGGAAGTATTTATCGTATGCAGTAAATGTATAATCTGCAGTATCGACACGAAAGCTGTGTCCGTTTTTCTCATATGAGTCTAACTCGCTTGATGGGAATGTATGTATTTTATCTCGTTTGCCGTAATTCATAGAGCGTCTTATAAGTTTGATATAGCGCTCTGCTGAGTATGATTCAGAGAGCATAATATTTACACAACAGTCTACTCTTGAAAGATAGAAACTATCAATATTATACTCCTCACCAAGTGATTTCTCAAATGTGTCGTTGAGATAATGATACAGACAATCAAAATCCGATTCTGTATTAAGTATCGCTATTGGACTGGCATTGTTATCAAGGAATTTAGCAGCTGAAACGACAGCACGAATACCATAGATGCCATTATCAGCACGATTAAGATGGATCTTTATCCCTTGACGTGACGGATAAATAATAACACTTCCATCATCCTTATGATAATGATTAATGTTTTTATCTTCAATCCCACTCATAATTTGAGCAAAGCTTTCATTCGTTATATTAGGAATGTTAAGCTCAAACGTATGGATACCAAATCCATCATTTGTTATTGAGTACATATGCTGTGTCATTTTAACACGGCCTTTCATTTAAAAATTTATGGGTAGTTTTAAGAGAACCCATATGAAGCTCTCGCTGCACTCAATGTTGGTTAAATGCAGAAATGAGTACAGACGATGAGTTCCTGCATTAGAATACTATAATCTTCACCTTACATCCTCATATGAAGATGCAGATTGTATTGTCAGAGCATTGTAACATACCCCCTTTCTATAGTTTTACATATATGTTGCAGCTTTATATATTTTTATCAAAACAAGTCAGGAACTGCACACTGCTTCCAATTCCTTTACATATATGTTATACGTTTGTATATTTATTAACGCTTCGCCACGATATGATACAGATTTTACAATCACAACATATAAGATAATCAAAGTATGTAACATAGCAGCCCCACTTATATGAATGGCATCATATTTGCAGATAAGAATAGTCAATCTATGAAGATAACATATCGCCAAATTATATGCCTAATATCAGTTATCTGGTGCACTACTATTTTTATCTCTCTATGCCTATAATTTATGGAGAGAATAAGACATTGGGATAATAAAAAGTAAACCAATAAGGGTACTAAATACTATATGCGATTTTTTGAGTAAGATAAGGCATAGATTCAAACCCGTTACCACATCAAAAAAATACGGGTACCATCATTCGATGATACCCGATGTAGCGTTTAATGTATGTCTGGCGATACTCTTACTTGAAGAGAAATCACCTTTAGGTATCTTTCCAAGCTCTGCATTATCACTTGCAGAAACAACGCTTGAAACGAAATTCATTGGATTGATTTTAAGGTCAATATGGTCGATGTATACGGTAACTCGCTCAACGTACAGATTGATAAGCTGACGTGTTTCGGCAAGTCTGCCTGACTGGAACATAACCCTTGCTTTTCTGAAAGCACTGTCAATTTCACTGTCGGCAATATGTACCGTTTGCATCTTTTCCTTCAGCTCTTCTACCTGCGCTATAAGATTATCACGCTCACTTTCTACCTTGCCTAAAGCTGTGACAAGGCTTGCATTGCCTGTTTCGGCAATAACATTCGTAAGGTTTTCAATCCTGTTTGTAAGTTTGGCAATCTCTCTGTTCAAGCGATGCTGCTCATCAAGCATATCTGTAGAGTTTCTGATAATGAAATCATTGTATCCCTCTATTATGCTTGGGATATACTTTTCATCAAATATAATGTCAGACAACACATTCAGGACAAAGCGTTCGAGATAGTGCTTGTTGACCTCTTTGTTTTTACATACTACCGTTGTTTTAGCCGTGCGATTATTACAACGATATGTAACCATAGTAGTTTTGCTTCTGCCGCACCTATGACGGTTTCCGCAGTACACGGCACCACATTCTCCGCAATATACCTTGCCTGTGAGCAGGTATACCTCTTTCGCCTTTGCAGTAGATGATTTATTGGAGCGCTTATTAAGTATTTCCTGCACCTTCTGAAAGGCTTCCTTGCTTATGATAGCAGGTACGCCGTTCTCGATACGAATAATGTCTTCGTCAGATTTGCTCCTATGATTGTTGCGGGTTGTTCCGATTTTAGACTCGGCACGATTATATGTGTAAGTACCACAGTATTTTTCGTTGCGCAGTATATCATAAAGCGAGTTCTTGCCAAAGGCTTTCCCTCGCTTTGTTTTCATACCACGCTCATTAAGCTCCTTGATTATATAAGTATAGCCCTTGCCATCAAGTACACTTTGAAAGATGAACTTGACAGCAAGGGCTTCTTCTTTATCTATTTCGAGCCTCTTTGTATTGGGGTTTACAATGTAGCCCAGCGGAGGCAAGCCTCCGTTGTGCATACATTTAAGTGCGTTCTCGTTCAGACCCTTACGTACCTCACGGGCAAGATTTCGTGAATAATACTCATTCATGCCCTCCAGTACGCTTTCAAGGATAACGCTCTCTGGGTTCTCTTCATCGAGATTTTCAAGCACGCTTATCAATGATGTGCCGTGCCTCTTTAGCTCCATTCGGTAGCCTATACTGTCTGAACGGTTTCGTGCAAATCTGTCCAGCTTGTGGACGAGAACAAAATCGAACTTGTCCGCCTCGCTTATCATAGCAAGGAACTCGGTTCGCTTATCGGTGGATGTAGCTGACTTTGCACGGTCAACATATTCCTTTACGATTTTGAGCTGATTTCGTTCCGCAAATTCGCGGCAGGCTCTGAGCTGTGCATCGATGCTTTCTTCACGCTGATTATCGCTGGAAAAGCGTGCATATATAGCCGCTGTTGGTATCTTTCCTGCCGCAAGCATTCTATCAATTTTAGTCATTGTCGGTTTCCTCCTTGTGTACTATATTGCACACAATCCTGAGGAATGTTTCCATGTCGGTAACTTCAATGTAGTTTTCGTTCAGTACGTCAGCTGAACACTTGTCATATTGGCAGTTATTAAGGTCTGCCCGTGTGATTGTGTAATCCATACGGATTCCTCCTTTATATAAGATTACAGATTAGTTTCCTCTGTCTTAGAAAATAATATATGCTTTTCACACGGGGAGATTGCAGGAAAAAGGAGTCCCTGCTATGGGTAGGGGTGCATTAGCAAATAAAAAGCAATCCCATACACTCAATGTACAGGATTGCTTTAGCTTATGGTTTATAGTATTCAGCTGGAATATATATCACATATACTTTCTTTTTACCAACATTGATTTTTATTAATTCATGATTACTGTTAGTTGCAGACTTTTCGCCAGCGCTCTCTGCCTCTTTATTATTCCTAATAATCAGGTTAAATAAATTAGAATCTTCAAAACCAGTAACAGCACCAAACATTTCCTTTAACAGATTTTCAATGCGACTTTTAGGTTCATCTTCATCAATACAAAAACGAGCGTATTTGCGTGGCTCACCCTTGCTTTTGTTTGGCATATACACAAATAATGCTTTATCTTTATCCATATTACTATACGCTTTGACAATATTGTTGTAAAATATATCTAACATATCATTATAATCTTCTTCTGTTAATGGTCGCTGATTTAACATATCAACTTTTGAGGCTTCAGCTGCTGTTTGATTGATTTCGGTTTCTTCACTAATTACTTCTTCTAACTCTGCTTTATTTTCTGTAGCATATGAATCAGACTTTTCATCTGTTAAAAAATTATTTTCTTTCATAAAGTCATTGATTGAAAATTCTGTCCCATATATAGAATTAAAGCTTTTAATCAGATACGTAACATGATAAACGTCATCAGATGCAAATAAATTAGATAATATATGACATATTGACATAAAAGAAATATGTTTATCACTGGTATTATTTTCACAATAATATTTTGACTTAAAAATAAGATATTTACGTATTAAATTCGCCACACGACTATACTTTGACTTTTTAAACTGATAATCACAAATAAAGACATTTTCTAAAAACCTCATCAAACATCCCATACTATATTGATTCAAGGTTTGGCTTTCAATATTAGAATTTGAGGATTTGGAGTCTTTTTGCAATATAATACCTTTGATATTAATTACTGTTTTATCACCATATGAACCATCACATAAATTCTCATACAAATAAGACTTTGCAAAATCATACACTTCACCACATTGTTTCAAGCTACTAATCAAATTAGATGACGGCTCGGTTATTACAATTGGAATATTGGGTAACGTATTTATATCTTTGATATTGCTATCATCAATTTCTATATACGAATAATTGCTTAAGGAAATAATTTTCTTCGCTAATTGATATGCTGTGTTATTATCAGCTTTCCATAAATAATAATTATTATAACAAATTTTAGACGAGGTATCATGTGCACATAACATGCCTACTAATGACAATAGATTGTACTTTATTAAGACATTTAAAGCCGTCACTATTTCTGATATATTACACTCATTTTCTTTAGAAAATTCCGCACTTATATGACGTAAAGTATGACTATCATATGTATATATAAAATCAGACCATGAATAGCGGTATGGATACTTTAAGGAAGCATTATTAATAGCTATTCTTCTTGACGCATTAACCGCGTTTCGAAAAAAGCGTTCATCATTACTGTCAGCAATGATGTAGGCATTCAGTTCTTTAGTAGTTAATTTGCCTTCTTCAGCCAATATACATCTTATCTGCTTTCTATAATGCATCTCAATATAGAAATAGCTCTTGCCGTTGAAATTATTGTAAAATACAAATGGAGCATAAGCTAAGTAGCTTTCCTTGTATACGTTTGATTTAGGTGCTTTTTCTATACCACCATACTCCTTACTACCTTTAATTCCATAAAGATTGATTAAGTATGAGTGTCTGTGCTTTTGTTTAAATGTATCCATAATAATTTTCTTATTAAAATTGCAATCACACATTTGATTTAACAAGGTTCTGAAGCGAGCATATGCCATTTTACGCAAATCATTTAATAAGGATTTACCACTTTTGGATTTTATGATAATGGCATTGTTCTTCAACATTGTAATATATAAACGCTTCTCTGTATTGTTATCATCATCATTCATTCGCTTTCTTTCTTCAGCTGTATGAATAACTGTTTCCGTTTTTTCTGTATTGTTTGCAACGCTATAGTCATTATCCAAAGTGATATCTTTAAATTTATTCCCTGTCTTATCAGCCATAACTAAGCCCCCTTTTATTACATTATACAAGCTACAATTAAAAATTACAATAGCTAAATGTCAATTCTATTCATCAAGTCCCCCTACCCATTGCTGGGACTATTTTCATAAATTTCTTGTACAAAAACTTGGGTTCATTCATAAAAATCCACTTAATCACTCAATAACACAGCTGATGAATTTACCTTTTAAACAAGGTTGAAATTTGGTTTACAACTAGTTTTAAACCGCTATTCTACGCAATATCAACTTATTTTCAACCTTAAATCAACCTTATCATTATAACAAAAGTTTGTAAAATAAAAAAGGAAAATGGACTTCGGAGTAATTTCCGAAGTCCATTTTTCATAGGTTTATGCAACATATGAATTATAAAGTTTCCTCAAACTTTTTAGTCCTAATAAGCGTATCCCTGTATTTCTTTTTAAGTCGCTTTATTTCCGTACTTTCAATCTCATGGGTTCTGGCTTTATTTGCTACAATTCTGCATTTAATTATGTAATCATTAAGTGCAGGTATTCTTGAAATTGTATTTTCAATCTGCTCACCTGCACCTCTAATATCTGACCCTTTTAATTCAATAAGATATGCTGTTGCTTTTGCAGATGTTTCCGCTTCAACAATATAATCACATCTTTTTCCAATACTGTCATTAATTATTTCACCATCAATATGATACTGATAAACATGAATACGATCGGGATTTTTAAGAATATGCGAATTACCTTTTTCTGCTGATATTACAGGATCTTTGTCAATTGCACAAATGGATTTGCCTTTAAACAACATCAGATTCACCTGCTTTCCAACTCAATTCCAAAAGTTCATCATATAAACTATTGATTTCAAAAGATGCACCATCAATCATTTCGTTCATAATCAGCTTCTCTGAAGAATCTTCAAGACAGGATTCTATACTACCATTCTTTACATAATACGCACAATGATTCTTAATTTGGCATTGTGGGTCAACCAAATTATTAACATCATTTGTAATTACACGATTACTTGATAAATAATTTGCATATATCAAATTATTTATCGCTCCAAGTATATATGGACTATGGGTGGTAATAAATAACTGACAATCCTGATTTGACATTAATGCAAGTATTTCAGAAATATATTTCTGTGCATCAGGATATAAATGAGCTTCAGGTTCTTCAAGTATAATAAACGCTTTTGTTTTACTAACAAGAAGATGAAAAAGAATATTGAAAATCCATACAGTTTCCTGCTGTCCCGACGAAGTATAATTAATTTTTACAAACCTGTCTGTTTCATCATGATTATCGGTTAAATACAATCTTTCTTCACTATTTACAAATACATATCTTCCTTTAAGAATCGTGGAAATAAGGTCAAGAATCTTATCTGTTGCTTTTTTGTTGATACGGGTTACATTACTCTTTTGATATGCCAATCCATCTAATCCATCATTGAAAAGCGGACGAATTTTCAAAATTCGTTCTATATATTTTTGAGTACAAAAATCAATACTTCTTTTTTGATCATCGTCCATTGTTGCAAATAAATAATTCAATTGCGAAGTCAGTAAAGATATAAGGCTTCTTCCGGCAGGAATAAATATAGATTCATAATCATCATGAAATAATTCGTTAAGTTCATTCTGAAGTGTTTCACGCTTAATATTTGAAATCTGAACGGTACTCATAAATTTTTCGATATCATTACTAAACTTAATATACACATATTTGGGATTAATAAATTCATCTCTTTCCTGCATTCGTAATGTGATTTCAACAAATGTCTGCTCTGAATATTCATAACGCAAAAGCATATTATTGCTCATTGCCTTAGATGTTCCGAACATTTGTAAAAATTTATTGCGCAAAGTTCGAAGTATTGTATTTTTCAAAGAATATTGTCCGTTCATTAAGAGGCTATATTTGAACACGTCTTCACAAATATCGTCTTTTATAGTACGGCAAAAATATATGCATTTTGCTATAGTACTTTTACCTGAGGCTTGTGCACCGGTTAAAACTGTAAAATCATTTAAAGGCATTGTACAATCTGTAATTGGTCCCAAATTTTTAATTGCAATTTTCGCTGCCATAATTTGCCTCCTTTAGCTTAATAATAACGCTTTTTAAAGTATAGCACATATTTTAAAAATTATCAAGATACATCATTTTATTTTTCACAACATACAACAAATAATGGAAACTAGATATTGCATATATTGCAATATCTAGTTTCCATTATTTCAGTTGATAAATAACATAGCTGCATTGTTGTTTATCTGAATTTATATTTAAACTTATACTCCACTTGCAATTTCTACAATTGTTTTTATTATTGTAAGAATGGAAATTATAAATGCAGTAATAATACCAATATTTGCAAATAGTTCCTTAAACCCTTTTGTTATACGTCCATCTTGGTTTTTTAAAGAAATATCACATATTTTTTGATTAATAGTTTTAATAATAAAAAATAGCGGTTTTAATGTAACATTTAATAAAATTGTTAACATAACAGCTACTATTATTGACAACCAAAAGTTAACATTACCATTTGAAGCACTTGATAACCATTGCAATACAGCTAAAACAGTTATAATTAAATATATTAGATAGAATAAAAAATTACCTATTGCCAAAAAGATTTTATCCTTATTATTTATATATGGAAAACAAAATATACCTGCATACATAAAGATTGACGATACCAACGTTATAGTACTTTGATTATCAGTACTAATGTTATTAATAGCAATAAAATCAAATAGCAAAAACAATATACCTGTTATAAAAAAAGAGATACTTAACCTCAACCACGATTCGTTAGAGTTTGGAATAAACGATTTAATTTTTTCAACTAATTTCATAAAATCACCTGTCATTTATTTTTTATTCAATCCACGCATTTTAGCCATTTTTGTATGTGGGTTCTTTCCGCTTCGCTTCATCTCCACCAGCGCGGCACCCGCGCAGCCAATCCGTTTCTCACTTTGTGAGGGACGGATATTTTTATGCTCGGTAACATCATGCATCATTCACTCAACTAATTTGCCCACATACATTTTGTGGTTGAAATAGTCTTGGTTTTCCAAGGCTCTTTTTTCTTTCTCTGCAATTATAGTATAACTATGTATTGTGTATAAATTGTGATATTTTTATGGATATATAGTAAAAAATAGCACTCTTGATTTAAGAGTGCTAATTCATCTGCGAATATAAACGTTAATAGTATTTTACATATGAATCATTTATATATGCCTCCATACGATGCATTGGAAATGTTACGGTTGCGCCAGCATCATATCCGTTTCTATTAGGAAAAAGATTATCATAATAAATGTACAAGCCATCTTCAAATATGTTCCATCTGTCTGTCTCATACCAATCATAATTTTCTATATCCTTAACATCATAGTCATAATATGCTGGTGACATATCAAAATTTTCCGCAGAATAGTACTCATCAATATAATCTTTTGAATAATTAACAATTTCCTTTTTCATAAGATCAAAATAAGTAATATCCTTTAACTCAACAATATCGCCTGTAACGAGGTCAAATATGATTTTTTTACTATAGTTTTCGGATTCTGTCCTGTACTGCTCTGATATATATCGAAGTTCCACAAACAAATAACAACCATAAGAAATAAATATAGCATTATCTATTTCATAACCTATGTATCTGCAATCATAACCAGATCCCAAAGGCTTATCATAGAAAGCGTTTTGGGCGTCAGGATATTTTGAAAACTCGGAAAGAGTCTTTTCTATTGCATTCTCCGCTTCACTGTTTGTGAATGATAATGCTAAATCCACATTGCCAAAACACGTATAGTCAATATTCTCTTTCATATAATATGTATACTGTGTATATGTCAATTCACCAAAACGATTTTCATATTTTTTTGTGTACTCTTCAGCAGGGCCATCAATAATCTTCGGTAAGCTATCCTGATATAGCTGTTCTGATTCTTTAGCCTTTTCAGCTGAATCCTTATAATCTCCTAATGATTTAAACATTTCAGCGGCTTCAAGGTAGTTATTATACTCTAATAATCTAGCAGCTTCTTTATATATTTTATTATTCTCTTCTGCCTCATCAGCAAGTTCAGAGGTGATTTTTAGTTTTTCTTGTGAATCCTTATAATCATCAGCCTTCTTATAAAAATTCTTTGCTACTCTATATTCTCCATCATTATATTGAATTTCAGCATAAGCATATGCACATTCCTTGTATTTTTCATCTGAATCCTTATATCCTGAAATAGCATTGAACTTTGTACTAGCTGCTGCATACTCTCCATTATTCATTGCATCAACTGCTTCAGCATATTTGATTTCGGTAACCATTTCCTCATCGCCTAATTTTACAAATGCTCTTTTTGCATTATAAAAATCTCCATCTTCAAACAATTGATATGCTTCGGCATATTTTGCATACTCAACCCACAGTGAGTAAGAATCTTTGTAAGATATTATTTTGTCGAACTGCACCACAGCCTCAGAATATTTCTTATCTCCTGCCAATCGGAGACCATTCTGATAAGCGGATTCCAGAGCAAGATTCTTTGAATCCTCATAATCACCCAATCCTTCAAAGATTTCACTTGCTTCTGCATAACTCCCGTTATTAAACAACTCAACTGCATTGTTGTAACTGTTCAGAAGCTGCTTCTGATGACGCTTTTCCTTTACAGTCTCAATAATCACAGGGACAGCAATCAACAAAATGATACTCATTACCAAAGCAATCACAAGAGTACTTATAGACTTCCTGTTTTTCTGATATTCTTTTTTTACTTTGTCAGCACTAGCGCTTACAGCTTTTTTTGCCTTTAAAACAGAAGTATTTACAGAGTTGCTTGCAAAATCAAATTCAGGAATAGGTTTCAAACCAAAGGTGCTTTCTGCCTCAGGCTTTTCAAGTTTAACAGTAGCCTGCTGTGAAGAAACAATCTCATCCTCCTTTGGCATTTTTTCAATTGGTGCCGCATTTACAAACTCTGCAAAGGGTTTACCGCATTTCATACAGAATTTCTGATTATTCTGATTTTTGTCAAATCCACAGTTTTCACATTTTTTCATTTTATATCACCTGATTATTTTTTCCTTTTGAGGACATAGTATGGACAATCGGTTCTTCCTCTGATTGAATAATCTCCGCTTTTCCATTCATAGAAAAGATATTCTTCGCCTTCGATATTCCAGAGTTCATATGAAGATATCATATCATGATTAAACCCACAATAAACCAATCCAATTGTCCATTCTGTTGTTACAGTTTCAGATGTATGCCAAATAAGTGTACCATCATCATTAAACGTTAAGCTACGTAAAAATAACTGTCCATCAAAATATATTTCTCCTGGGTCATACTCAGAAAAATCACCACTAATAAAATCAATTGCCTCCCACTCACCAAGTACAGTTTCATCAAGTATGAATTCATAACTTAACACATCTCTATAACCAGATCCTGCGCTTACTCTCTGATATTCAGGAACCTGATCAAGCGGAGTAATCAGTTCACGGGCAATATCTGATGTTGTTGTAGTTGTTGCAGTAGTTGTTGTTACAGTTGTAGTCGTTGTTGTTACAGTTGTAGTCGTTGTTTCTTCAGGTTTTGGTATTTCGCCACTAACTCGTTTAAATACGCTGTATCTATCAGTTTTGCCTGTATCAGCATAATTGGAATGACTTTTAGCTTTGCAGAACAAATACTCCTCGCCATCAATAATCCACAACTGATAATCACTTAATCTGTATTTTAATTTTTTTCCGCTTTTCGTCATATCTGTATAAACATAACCCAACGTCCACGGTACTTCTTCGCTTGTGCCTGATGTAATTGCTGTTCCATCATTATAGAAAATAACATTTCTAAAACAGCCTAAATCAGGTGACGCCGTTTCCTTGTTATATACATATTCCGACGGATCGCCTTCCCATTTATCAAAAGCTTCCCATTCACCTAAAACACTTTTATCAAGCACAAATTTATACTCAAATTCATCATAATATCCTCCTAATTTATATATTTCATACTCAGGAACTTCATCCAATGGTGTAATCAATTCACGCTCCGGGGGTTCATTTTCATTTTTAACTGCTGTTATCGTTGTCTTCACGGTTGTTTCTGTTTTTGGAACGGTAGTTGCAGCAGTTGTGGGCACCGTTGTTGTCGAGGCTGTAGTTTCTGCTGTAGTCGGAACTGTCGTTTCGGAAACCGTTGTAGTCTCTTCTGTAGTCGGAACTGTTGTTTCAGAAACTGTTGTAGTCTCTGCTGTAGTCGGCACTGTTGTTTCGGAAACTGTTGTAGTCTCTGCTGTAGTCGGTACTGTAGTTTCAAAAACTTTTGTTACAATTGTTTCTATTGAATCGACCTCATATTCAGTTTCAGAAGCTGTTGTAATTTCAGCATTATTAATCTCTGTTGTTTCCTCGTTATCACGCATAAGAGCAATAATTATTCCTCCTATAACAAGCAGAATTACAATAAGTGCGATTACATATTTTAAGTAAGGATTTCTTTGTTTTTCAAGCACTTCTGTCGTTTTTTCATCGACAGTTGCTTTTTCTGTAATGTCATCTTCAACCTGTTCGGGAACAATTATTTCTTCTGCTGTTTCTTCGGAAATATCTTCAATCTGTTCGGGAATAATTATTTCTTCTGCTGTTTCCTCGGGAATATCTTCAGCCTGTTCTGGAATAATTATTTCTTCTGTTGATTCTTCAATCTGAACCGATACAGTGTCTTCCTCATCATTAATAACCGACTCAAACTGCAAAGTTACATTTTCTTTTGCATCTGTGTATGTAAACGGTTTGCCACACTTTATACAGAATTTTCTGTCTTTCTTATTTTTCTCGTAACCACAGTTTGGGCAAATAGTTTTATCGGATTTTATTTTTTCATCATGCAACAGTTCCACGTTGTCAGAGGTGACAGTCAATACATCTTCAATCAGTTCAACCGGAAGAACAGCTGATACCTTTTCCTCTGCAACAAGCGGTTTGCCGCACTTTATGCAGAACTTCTTTCCTTCTTTATTTTTTTCGTATCCGCAGTTTGAACACTTCATCAGAATTACTCCTCGATTATTAAATAAATATATACCTATTGTACACTTTATTGGATAAAATGTCAATAAATCCAAATTAATTGCCCCAAAAATTGTTGACATAGCACACAAAACGTGGTATTATTATATAAATTATTATATTCTATTTATATAGGGGGCACTTTCATGAGTGAATTTCTCAGCACTAATCATTTTGATTATAAAATTTCAGGGGTAAACCAAAAAATTGATCAGGCCTCTGCTTCGATTGTTGCTCTTGCTTCTGAGGTTAACTCTACAAACAAGAACGTTTCTAAAATTAATCAGAAAATAGATAACCTTGAATACGAGATTGCTGAACTCAGAGAAATCGTTGACGAATTTGTGGAACAAGCTGCACGTCAGCATAATATTCAGACTGCTGAAACACGTATTGTCAAAATTCGTCAGGAAGTTGAACGCCTTTACGGAAACTATGAAAAAATCCGACGCACATCAATCGGTATTCTTCAGGCTGCTGATGTTGGTATTGTAAGAAGGGATACCATCAATTTCGTTTCTGAGGAATTCATGCTCACCACACCAAATTACTGGCTCGCACCGTGTCTTGTTGCTCTTGCAGCATGGATTAACGATGATAAACAAATTGCTGAAAGTGCTGTAAAAGAAGCTGTAAAGCGCAATGACGAAAAAGCCTGTCTTTTCTTTGCACTGGTATGCCGCCGTGCAGGAAGAAAAAATGCTTGTCACATGTGGACTCAGCGGTATATTACTATGCAGAACCCCGAAAAGCTTGATATGAAATGTATATTTGTAATGGATGCATTTGCCAATGGTCTGCTTGGTTCAGATTCTGAAGGTGTGCTTTTCAAGCAAATGCATAAATGGGTTGATGAGCTTTCAGAAAAGGGAAACTTCAAGGAAAAACAAATTGAAAATTGGGGAAAAATCATTAATCAGAACCTGACTGCTCCTGATGTAAATTTCCCATCACTTGAAAGTTTCTGCGCCAATAAATCTGTACTGGACGAAAAGCTCAGATATGCTTGTCTGCACGAAAGCTTATATGAATACATTGATACTGTTATGAGCAAAAAAATCGACATTCAGAATATCAAAGAAAAGCTTGATGATGTGCTTTTTGTAATGGTTACTGAATTTGATGAAGATGAACGTCAGCTTCGTTATGAAGAACGCCTTAATGAATTCATAATCCAGCATATGGGTGATATGGACAAAGCCAAAAATGACGCAAAAATTGAACAGAATAACTTTGAAGCAGAAAAAGATTTTACGGAAATTCTTTCCGATGCGGCAACGGGTGTTCAGAATGAATTTTTAAGCGATTCTACCCGCAAATTCTCGCTGGCTTTCTGCAAGGAATGGATATGTTCCGCATACAACGACCTGAAAGCAAAGGCAAGAATGACTTTAAGTGTACCGCTTAAATTTGAAATTGCGGAATTCAACTTCGAATCATTGGATGGCAGAAACGAATCTGATATTGTAGATGCTCTCGGTGAGCACATAAACCAGCGTATGAACAGCGAACTTGAAAGACTTGCAAATGCACTTTCAAATAAGTACGAAATTGTTAAAAGAACAATGATTATCGGCGGTGTGGTTGGTGTGCTTTCTTTCTTCTTGCTGTTTGCTTCCCCTGCACTGGGACTTATCGGATTGATTGCAGGCTTGTTGACAGTTATCGGCGGCGTATACACATACCGTAAACTTGAACCTGATTACACGGCACAGCGTAATCGTATACTGAAAAATTATGAAAATATGCTGAAAGAAAAGACGGCTGACACCAGAAGGATATGTGCTGAAATGGTTAAGCTATCTAAATTTCTCAATGAAAAAAATTCTCATGAAAAGGATACTGAAAGAATCATTGAGGAGTTGTCGCCTGAGTTGTACATAAGACGTTATGATGGTGACAGCAAGAGAGTAAAAATATAAAGGGGTTACACTTATGAATAGCAATGACAACAACACACAAGCATTTGAAGATATTACTGAAAACAGCATTGAAATTATATGTCCTGAATGCAGCAGTGTTATTTCATATGAGCTTGATGATTTTAACGGTGGCAACATATTCTGCCCTGAATGTGGTTCTACAATTGAACTGGATGACAGAATAGAAATTGTGTGCAGCAGCTGCAACCATTCCGTCAATGTATTTACAAAGTATTTTTCTGACGGAAAGGTATTCTGTCCCGAGTGCGGCAATGAACTGGAAGTCAATGATTGCACCAACACGATTTCCTGCTTCAACTGCGGCAATGATGTAAGCTACAAACCCGATGAAGTTATTGATAATTCTGTAAAATGTGAAAAATGCGGAAAGAAACTTATTATCGGTGAAGAAAACACTTCTGATGAGGAATATGATTCAACCTTACCTTTTGAAGAGTATACAGACGATGAGTTATTTGACGATGAAGAGTACGATAATGAAGAATATTTCGACGAAGAGTGCAACGATACAGAGTTTGATGACGAAGATGAATTCGTTGCTGAGGAAGAATATATTCCAGACAGCAACGAGCCACCTGCTGTGGTTTCATTGAAAAAAGAAAATGATTTTGAAGCTGAAACAGATATTCCTTCAACAGCAGGCACAAATGCTTTTGAAGAAATAACCGATGAAAAAAATACGGAATCCGAAGAAGAGGTTCAGGAAAAACGCAAACGCCCTGTTGCATGGTTTGACTCTTTCTATGAGGATGAAGAGGAAGTTCTTGACTTTACAAGCAATTTTGCGGAAGGTCTTCCTGAATGGGATATTGTTCCTCCGTCTATTCCGGTCAAGAGACTCTCTGCAATCAGCCATTAAAGCAGAAAGGATTGATTGGATGAATACACCTGTAACTTTTGCTGAATGGTCCGATTTGTTTGATATGATAAAAAAACGGCTTAATGATGCAGAAACTCTTGAAGCTGCACAGAACGGAACATATGATATGCAGCCGATAACCGCAGAATTGTGGATGGAAGAATTCACCTCTGCCATTAATGAACGGCTTAATCTTGCCAATCAGAGATTCAAGCGTGATTTTTCTGCTTCGGCCGGCTCTAAAGGACGAATTATTCAAGCTATTTCCTCATTGAAAAAAGAATTGGTGTTCGTATACAAACTTTCGAAAATTCCTTGCGTGCCAAATGCGGCAAAGGAAAAATGTGCAAAGATTGTTACTGATTCTGCTAAAAAATTGGAGTCCTCATTGATGGATTCCGCTAAATCAGACAGAAGCGGTAAACTCGGAATTCTTATACGAAATGCTGAAATCTCAAAGTTCAATTGATTGAAAGGTGGTCTTATTTTGAGCGAATTCAATACTGTAAAGGAACAGCTCAAACGGTACTCGATTGCAAGAATACCATTTATTTCCTTTGAAACAATAGAAAGAAGCCGTGCACTTGATTTGCTGAAAAGCGTTGCATCTGAGCTTAATCTTACTTTTTATGTTCATTCTATGTCAAAAGGCATATATGATATTGCAACAGGCAATGTTGTCACAGATGAAAGAACTGTTTACGGTGCACTTGACTTCTTCGGCGAACAGATGAAACAGCGTCAGTATATGACTCTTATTCTTACTGAAACACCTGATATCAGCAATGACAACCCTGATGCAAGACAGATTTACGACCTTGCTATGCTTGCAAATGAATCCGGAGGAATGATTATTTCTCTTACAAATAATTCTGTATGGAATCAGCTTCAGAGACTCGGAATGATAATCAGACTCGATTACCCTAACGAAGCTGAAATGTATCAGATTATCAAAGATTACATCAACGACTACAGAAGCAGCATAAGCATTGAATGGGACAATAATGACCTGCGTGAGGCAGCTTCTTACCTTAATGGTGTTACACAAATTGAAGCGGAAAATGTTATTGCTTCACTTATTGCTAAAAAATCCATAGCAAAATCCGACCTTGAAGAGATTAAACAAACAAAGGACAGATTGTTTTCCAATATTTCGGGACTTGAAAAAATCAATGTTGATACAAATGCTGCAACTGTCGGCGGACTTGACGGACTTCAGAAATGGCTTAATGAAAAGAAAGTTCTTCTTTCACCTGAAAAGCGTGATGAGATGAAGAAAAGAGGTCTGCAGTCCCCCCGCGGAATACTTCTCGTTGGTGTTCCCGGATGCGGTAAATCACTGTCGGCAAAGGCGATTTCAGCAAACTGGAAGCTTCCGCTTTACAGACTTGACTTTGCAACAGTTCAGGGAAGCTATGTAGGACAATCGGAACAACAGCTGAAGGATGCTCTCACTACTGCCGAAAATGTTTCGCCGTGTATCCTGTGGATTGATGAAATTGAAAAGGGACTTTCAGGCTCATCGGGTGACAGCGGCGTTTCTACAAGAATGGTTGGTCAGTTTCTCTTTTGGCTTCAGGAATGTAAAAAGCAGGTATTTGTTGTTGCTACAGCAAATGATGTTTCACAGCTTCCTTCTGAATTACTCAGACGAGGCAGATTTGACGAACTTTTCTTTGTTGACCTGCCGACAGCGGATGAACGCCGCGAAATTATTTCGCTGTATATGAAAAAATATCTGCGTTTGAATTTTTCCGGTGCTGCTGCTGAAAAGATAGTTGAAATCACTGAAGGCTTTACAGGTGCAGACCTTGAGTCAACAATCCGTGATATTGCTTACAGAAAGCTTGCAAATGACAGCTATGAATACAGTGAGGCAAACATAATTGAAGCTTTTGAAAATGTAGTTCCGCTTTCCAAAACCAGCCCTGAGCGCATTGAAGCAATCCGTGACTGGGGACGTGAACGTGCAATTCCTGCTTCGGGACGTCCTATCGGAAGTCAGAAACTCAATGCCGATAATGAAAAGAAAACCAGAAAGGTGTTGATTTAAATTAGCAGAGTAATGTTGAATATGCAGAATCAGCATAATGACCAGGCTGAAAATCGACTTTCTGCGGTAAACAGGCATATAGAAAATCGTACTGTTCTGAAATCGCCTGAAGACAGGGAACGCTTTTTAAGAATGACCCGCTCGAAGGAATATATGAAAATACTTGATATGCTTGACAGCGGTGAGCTCCACAACGAAAAAGCCGTTGAAGCGATTCTTGATATAGTACGCAAGGAATTCCCGTTAATCGAAATTCCGGGAGATTTTTTGGGATTTGTTGCGAAGTGCTATCTTGGCCGTGATTATGAAGTCCACACTATAGATTTTATAGGTGAAATTATATGCCATTACAAAAAAGGACAAAAGCTTCCTGCTGAAATGGAAAACGCAAGATACATAGCTATGGACGAGCATTACGTATTTATCGAAGTATACACGCAATGTCTTAGAGCCATTGATAAAAATGGAGAGGTTTCTGTTATTAAGTTTTAAATTATCCCCTATCTTAACAGATAGGGGATTTTTGTGCAAATATAAACCAATCGCTTAATCAATAGTGATTTGTCGTTTCAAACTTATCTATTTTCCAATTGTCTGATTCGGAATCTCTGGACATATAATAAATATTGGTAAACATATATCCTCCGCCGCCAATACGGTCCTCTTCCGCAACCCATACCTCAGCATTTGTTTCTGAATATGAAACTACACCAGCATTTTCAAAATCAAGGTCATCCTGTCTTGACCAATGCGTAGTCCATGTATATACACCAAGATAATTATTAATCATTTTAAATGTTGGATATCCATATTCCGATTCAAACATAATTTCATACAGTGCATCATCGGAAATATAATTTTCAGTAAAACATTTTCTAGCCGCCAAATACATTTCATCAAGATTTGTTGCAAGTTCCGAATTAACTTCACAATACATAGATTCATTTTCATAGATTGTTTCAAGCACGGAATATTCATAATAAAATTTATCTGAACAATAACCGCCAGTAACAAATGAATACATTTCATCACAATACTTGACGTCTTCTATCAATTCCACATATTGCGCCCTTGATATATCAGCCAGACTTGCTTCAACTTCAATATCAGGTATGTAGTCAATGTCATTTCCTACAATATCTACTAACTTACTTTTCTGAACAGTTTTCGGCGATTCCTCATCAGCAGATTTCTTATCATCTGCTGCATCATTATTATCAAGATTCAG
Organism: Oscillospiraceae bacterium; assembly: GCA_018110825.1. GTDB lineage: Bacteria > Bacillota > Clostridia > Oscillospirales > Ruminococcaceae > RGIG8773. The sequence goes on along the minus strand of JAGBCL010000095.1, from coordinate 338,169 downwards.
GAATTCATCTGATGTACTGATTTTGTTTTCCGAACATTCACAGCTTATAATATCTTTCATCATCACATAAGAAACAGTAACAGAAACAGCAACGGAAATAACGATTATACCTACAATTCCCAAAGCAATCAACACTGTATTTTTTCGTTTGTCGTTTTCTTTTTTTGATTCAGATGGAGTATTATCAACTGCTTCCTCAACATTTTCGTCTGTCAGCTTTTCTGTATCTGTATTAAGCGGATTACCGCATTTAATACAGAAGTTCTGATTATTCTGATTTTGACCAAATCCACAATTCTTACATTTTTTCATTTTACATCACCTGATTACTAAAGATTTTTCTTCCAATTGCTGTATAACACTATTGAATTCTGCAACTTTTTCTGCTGTACCCTCAGAAAGCGGTTGTCCATTTTCTACCATGCGTTCAAGCTGCTCTGCAATTGAACTCAGATTGTCAAAAAACTTATTTATCTGCATTTCATTTTTCATAATACCACCCACCAAAATAAAATCGTACATATCATTATAAAAACAGTATACACGATTTTATTTGATTTTTGGTTAGCTGGCAGCTATACTTTTTTAAAGACATACCACCCTGATTTGAATTCGCTGTTTTTCATATAATCTCCATTTTTCCATTCAACAAACAGAAATTCCTCGTTATCTATATGGTACAGATAATAGTTTCCTATGAGATTGTATTTTTCGCTGTTATTTATTGTTTGTCCATATGTCCATTTCCATGATGCACCACCGTTATCCTTTTTATTATAACATATAAAGCTTCCATCCGAGTTGAATTCTGCTTTTGTTATCCAAAGTTCATCAGTAGGTTTATATTTGTTATAAATCCAGTTTTCACAATCACTTGTGTAATCAACCGCTGTCCACGCTCCGATTACATTCGGGTCGCTTACAAAATTATATTCGTCTGCATAAAAGTCATAATATTTTCCGTCATCGGCAAGTCTTTTTTCAAACTCTGCGATTTTCCCTTCATCTGTTGGTGAAATAATCTCACGTACAACTTCATCACCTTTGGCAGATGTTTCTGTGCTGACATTATCTGTCTTATCTTCATTTTTAATAAATCTTTGAAACACAACACAGTTATCAGCTGTTCCGTCATCCTTCAAATCACCATCATTCAGCTTTCCCTCAACAAAAAGATAGTCGATACCTTTTATTCTGAAAATATAATAATTTGAAATGCTTTTTGCATCGATAAAATAATCATTTACTATAGCACCGTATGTCCATTCTGATATACTTGCATAGGTATTGTAGTAGGAAAAACATTTTCCGTTATCAACAAATTCAATTTCCTGAATATGACCTATCTGAGGACTTCTGACGTGTTCATCATTTCCATTCAGATAATATTCCTTTATCAGCTTTGGGTCAAATGTATCAATTATCGCAACAGCTATCCATCTTCCGAGGATTTCTTTGTCAGTTACAAAGCTATACTCATCAACAAAGTAATCTGTATAAAGGCCGTCTTCAACTTCTTTTTTTGCAATTTGTGGTATCAGCTTTTCGTTACTCGGTGATATCAGCTCAAAGCTTTTGTCAGAAGCTTCCTCTGCTTCGGCGATGGAAGCTGAAATTTCGTAGACAATTTCTGTCTCTGTGCTTGGGACAGTTGTTGTTAAAGATGTTGTCGAAGCAGATTTTGTTTCATAAGTTTCTTCCGTTGTAATTGTTTCCGAAACAGTTTCAGGCGTTGTAACAGATGTCACTGTTGTTTCTGGAACAGTAGTTGTTGCTTCTGTATTCAATGCAGTTGTTTCAGAAAAGCTTTCCGAAATTGTTACTGACGCAGACAAAATATCTGTGCTGTTATTCTGACGATTGATAAGCATACTTCCCGCAATGACAATACCAACACAAACAAGCACTGCCATTACAGCTTCAAGGTAATAACGTTTTTTTGCAAGCACAAGGCTTATCTTTACGGCAGCTGCACTTCTATAACGATTATCCGGGTCAAATTCTGTACACTTTCTTATAATTTTCTTGTATTTTCTGCTGTTTGAAAGGCTCTCCATAACGTTTTTCATTGTTACACCGAGTGCATAGATATCTGCTGTGTAGTCAGTCTGTGTAAAGCCGAACTGTTCAGGTGGTGCATAGCCCTTTGTGCCGAGATACCTGGTATCGTTCGGTGCCTCATTCTTATACTGTCTTGCGGCATCGAAGTCGATAAGACGGATATGCCCGTCATTTGCAACAAGGACATTAGACGGCTTGATATCACGGTGTATTATATCGTGCTTATGTATAAAATCAAGCACCTCACAAAGTTCACAGAAAGCTTTGACAATTTCATGTTCACTTTCAAGGCATTTTAAGTCACCGATATTTTCAATATATTCTTCAATTATAACTGTATTTTCACCGTCAAATTCTGCAATTTCAATTTTCGGAAGAAATGGATGTGACAACTTCTGCAAGGCAAGATAAATATCAATCTTACCCTTCATAATACGACGCACAAAACGTTTTCCATCCGCATCTTCAACAAGTTCAACAACGCTGTTTTCATCGTTGTCAAGTTCTTTAATAAACTGATAAATCATGATTTCAATTCCTAAATAATATTTTTCTCAATGATATAATAACACATAATTCTGATAAATGCAAACATCAATCAATGAAATATCCCACTTGATTTATAGTTATCAAGTGGGATATTATTACTTGTTTTCAAGCATTTCAGTGCATAATTCTTTCCAATTATCCTCAAGTTCCTTATCGAGTTTTTTTACGTCGATATGATTACGATGATAGATTGATTTGATTTCCGCAAGGCATGCAAATGAAAGTCTAAGCCATGCTGCACCATTCAATCGCAATATAAAATCAAGCCAGTTGCTGCATCCGCTGCGTACAGCCGCATCAGCTGTATCAACAAGACAAAGTGCACTATGCCCTACAAGAAGCATACGGTTGAGCTCTGGTTCTGCTTTCAGCTTCAGAAGCTCATTCATTGGTATCTTGTTGTAAAAATGATATTTGAATGTGTAAAGCATCCTTATCAGCAATTCATTTATTGCAACCGGAATAGACTGGGTTATTCCGAATCTTAAATCATATCCGTTTTCAAAAATCTTGACAGACATTTCCGCAATAGTATTACCATCAAGATTGCCGAAATTGCAGAAGCTGAACATTTCGTAAAATGGTATCGGAATACCCGAACCGCGTCCGCCGTCTTTTACGGTACTGCTTGAACCTACGAAGTCTGATAAAAGATGTCCGAACCAGTTTGAAACAGCAGAAAAGACCTTAGCAACAATATTTGCACCTTCAAGTCTGAAATTTGAATTCACATTATCAGGAACTATTCTTATCAATCTTCCGTTATCAACAAATGTTGTTTCATTTGTAAACTGGTCAATGATTGAAAAAATCAATCCGAAAATATCAGGACAATGGGCAAGCGATTTAAGGTGGTGATTTGTAGAGCCTAGCGAAAATTTAAAATCTGGAGCAATTCCTTTTGGTACAGATGTCATGTCATAATTTATCGGGAATTGTGTTTCTAAAAAATGAACGGCACTGCTGTAAGTTGTAGAATACTTGACGGAGCCGTGCTCACATGTCCGAATGACATGACTGGCATTTAATATAAACTTTCTTGACTGCTCATCAGTCCAGTTACCAAGCACGCTCTGCTTTGGTATTCCAACAAAAAATGAGTCTATCAATCCTGAAACAACACCGCAGAAAGTTGCAATCAGATAATCAAATTTATCGCATTGCGGAGTGCGTTCGTAGTAATCTTTCTTTACCCTCTCCTGAATGGCGGTAATCTGATTTTGACTCATTGTGGTAATAAACGGGTCGGTAGTCAGGTCGATATTGTTTGATTTTGCATAGACATTCACATTATGAAGATATGCTTCCCAACTTGTATTTTCATTGAAGTCAACTACCTCGGTAAGAGTTATAGTATTCGTTCTTTCCACAGAAATCTCATCAAATCCTGCAAGCTGAGCACCGTATTCATACTCGCTCTCTGTAAAGGAATCAGTCATTATTCCGTCATTTGCGGCCAGGGCTTCTGCCTCCGCAATGAGAGCATCAAGCGAATCCAGATTATAATCATTTATTTCTGAGATTGCAGCAGCAGTATTTTTCATTTGAAGCATCTGCTGTTCAGCAGACGATAACTGGTGCCGCTGAACCTTAGCTGCATTTCCCATATCCTTCAAATGTGAAGAATCAATTCTACTTACTTTTTTCACGTCAATTTACCTTTTGTTCATGGGGTATCCGATATCTGAAAGAAAACGATATAGCTTCGTCAGTTCTTCCATGCTGAGATTTTCTCTTAGCGTGAGCACACCTGATTTTGAGACATACGACTTCTGAATAATATCATAATAATCCTTATTGAGTGAAACTTTTATTTTCCTTTGGTCAAGACTCTGAGGAATTGAATTGAGCAAGGTAAGCCGTTCTGTTCGTTCAACCTTGTCAACGGTATTTGTCGCACCTGCTTTAAGACGTCCCAGTAAGGCAGCAAGCTGTTTGATTTTCTCATTTGCAACCATGCTCTTCTGGAGTTCTGAAATCAGCTGTTCGGAAATTTCATTCATATCTTCCACAAGATGATTAACAGTTTTCTGATTATTCTTAATTATTTCCTGAAGCATAAGTTCACGCTGCTTATCTATTGAAAGCTGTTTTTTGTTTCTTCCGCCGAAGATTGAGAAATACGTATCGATACTGTACGCTGAACCTGCACAATAAAGAGATATCAGCGGAACATTCTGCCTTATAGCTTGCTTTTGCAAAGCATCATAATCAGACTGCATAGAAATCAAATTATTGTCTGAGTGGGTAACCTTATAGTTCAGCCTGCATGCTTCAATCAGCAAATCAACTTGTTCCGGAGTTATTCCGAATGCATTTATCATGCTTCCGACAAAACCATCATTCTGCCATGCATCGTCATGCTTCAATAAATTGTGAAGATAAAGCACGTCCTGAACAAGTGCAAACCGCACAACCTCAAAGCTTCCGAAATCAGTGGAGTCGGCAATCAATTTGATAAGATAACCTGTTTTTACCTTGTTTTCTATGCTCTGCATATAATCCCTGAGCTCATTCCGCACTTCAGCATTCAGCTCAAGACGTACAATAATATTCTGAATTGCAGAATAGCTGTCCGGGTCAATATAGCTGTTATTGAGATATGCATAGTTACATAAGGTTTTGACATACGCAGTTTTGGTACAATCAGACATATCTGAAACCGAAACAATCTGCCTTGTACACAACGGCTCAACACCATCATCTATAAGAGAAACAATTCCATTTATAAATGACTCAAACTCACCGCAGTCAAAACCGATAAGGCATTCTCCTACATCATATGTATCGCCATTTCTGCAATAAATTCTGACAATATCATCAAGCATATACATGTTATCATGTCTTCTCTTGCCGCAGGGAATAAATTCAGCAGCTGTAATTTCATGGAAATCTATCTTGAATTTTTCCTTTCCGTCGTTCGAAAAGAAAAGACTGTAACCACTGAATGCAAATCCACGTGTACCCTTACCGAATAAGGTTGCATCACCGACAGCTACCACATAAGTATCAGGAATATCATCAGCAAAGGAATTTCCAATCAATTCAAGGGTCTTGAACGGAATATTCGGAGCAATGCTTGTTCTCCAGCTTAATTTATATGCATTATTCTTTATGTATTTTTCAATAGTCATATACTTCATTTCCTTTTTATATATCCAGATCGTCCAAAGACAATTCAATACGCTCTATCTTCTTTTCAGACATTGAGCTGTATTTGTCCTTGAGTCCATAATGTGTTCTCAATCTCTCGGTAAGTTCCACGTTTTTCAAATTTACCATCTGATTTCTGAACTGTTCCTCTGAGGCTACAAACTTCTTTTCAAAAATGCAATTACTGTCTTCCTCAGATTTTTCTATCATTCTCACAACAAGTGTTACATTATCAGTCACATGAGTATACTTGAACGCAGGGTATTTTGTATTATAAATCAATTCATAAAAAGACACGATACCCTTTTCCTTAATCATTCTCTCCGCAGGTGAAAACCAGCTGCGGTCCGAGGTTGAAAGATATCTTTGTTCGCACTTTTTCGCAAACTCTTTTGTGATTGCATCAAATCTTTCTTCACCAAGCTGTGACACATATTGCGGCAAAAGTTTTCTCCATCTGTCAGGAGACATACACCCCTGCTCCTTGCAATGGCTTTCAAGATATTCATCAAGCCGCTGCTCACTATGGTTGCTTGTTACTGCGCAGAATATACAGAAAACCACAAAAACAGCAAGTGCACCAAGTAAAAATTTAGCAATATTCCACAACCCGATTGCCTTTGCAATTGCAACGATAATAGCGATTACTATGACAATTCCTGCCAGCTTCAAAAGAATAGGAAGCAATTCCTTTAACAATGTTATAATCAAAGAACCGACAAACAGAACAACTATAATCCCAATAATAATATGCATATGTATACCCCCACGTATTTTAAGGATGTTCGATATTGAATGACATGGAACCTGCTTGCTGAAGAGTTTTCAGTGCAGCGGTGGTAAATGTCTTTTTTGCAATCTTACGGTCAGCTTTTTTTACCACATTTCCGACTTCATTTTCAAAGTTAAGTACAAACTCAACATTGATACAATCGCCGTCTTCATATTTCATCGTACAGGTACCGTTCTTATATGTCAGATTCTTTTTTTCGCTTTCTGTGATTACATTGTCTGTAACCTCGCTTAGTGCAGCAAGATATGTGTCAATACTTCTTTTTCCTGCCATAGATTGAATCGTATATATAAAAGCATCCTTAAGTCCCGTAAAATTATTTTTCAAGTTATTTTCTATCATATCAGTTCCTCCGTTAATGTTTCAGCTGCAATTCAAGGTCATCGGAAATATCAAACTCGTCATCCATAGTGGCATAGTTACCTTCCTTGTATTTGTCAGGTATTTCCTCAGCATTCTGTTCGTAAGTAACAATCTGTTCCTGCCAGTTTCCCTGTTCATCCTTACTGAAATGACTCTGACGATTCTGGAATCTGTCACCCAGACGTTTCAGCTTGATGGTACAGCCTAAAACTGTACGATTCATTGCAACCTTAATTTTGTTGATAACTTTCTGCAGTGTTTCAACAACCTTGTTCCAGAAAATTGCAACTAAAGATGTACCAACTATTACGGCACCTAAAATTAATGCAGGTAAAATCATTTTTCATTCTCCTTTTTGTTGATTTGCGATAATGCATATTCCTCGGTAACTTCTCTTGTAACTACGCTTAATTTTTTCATTCCTGAATTTACCAGTTTGCTGTTTATAATTGCAGTTACAGCGTCTTTGAAGAAATCATTCGGTATTATATCAAGGCCCTTTCTTGCGGCACGAAAGGCAGCATTCAATGTTGCTGTTGAAATATCAGCACCTGAACATCCTGCACTGATTTCAGTAAGAAAGTCTGTATCAGCCGTATGCGGAAGGTTTTCCACAAGATAATGTTCCCACAGCCGTTTTCTCTGGACCTCATCAGGCAGTTCAAATGCGATATGATAAGGAATTCGACGCATAAATGCAGAGTCATAATTGTCAATGAAATTTGTGGTAAAAATCACCATTCCCTCAAATGTATCCAACAGCGTAAGCAGAACTGAACGTGTCTGATTAACACTGACATCTGTTGAACTGCGCATTTCAGTTACTCTACGGCTCAATAACGCGTCCGCTTCATCAAACAACAGAACCGCATTATTTTTTTCTGCTTCCGAAAAAATGGTTACCAGATTTTTTGAGGTTTCTCCAACGTATTTTGATTCGATATCTGCATAATTGACCTGCAGAATTTTTTTACCGAGTTGCTCGGCAACGGCTTGGGCAGTTATTGTTTTTCCTACACCGGATTGCCCATAAAAGTTTGCACAAATATTTTTCTGTGTTTTTATAACCTTTGATAACCCCCAATGGTCATACACCTTTTCTCTGTATGTGTACATGGAAATTACATCCTGAACAGCTTCAGACGTCGTGTGGCTCAGAATAATATCTGAAAAGGAATAATGCGGTTCGCTTAAGGAAATATCCATCTGACTTCCTTTTCTTGGCTTTTCCTGTTCAGCTTGCTCCTGTATAGGCTTTGTATTTATCGGCATTTTTATCACCCCATACAAATTTTGATTACTTGATTTTATACTTGTCGATACGATTGTTACAAACAAGCACATGCATTTTGGTTTAACGCACAAATTATTTGCTGTATCTTGTCGAGTTTTTGTGATTTTTGATAATTACTGACTAATATTATACCACCAAGGTCTTATTTAGTCAACCCTAAAAGTATTATAAAATAGTACTTTTAGGTGGTGCAAAATCACCAAAAAAGCATAAAAAAAGTCCCTTCGTTTTTACGAAAGGACTCAAAAACAAAGCAGAATCGCACATAACTTACGATTCTGCTTAGAATTACATTATTTTTTATATATTTCAGCGATACCTTCAACTATTTCAGCTATCTTCACAGCTGACTCATCATCAACACCTGCAAGAGCATTTTCAATACGATGAAGAGCCTCTCCTGAAGTTGGTTTTACATTGATTTCAAAATTCAGAAGCTCACAAACAGGTATTTTAAGACCACTGCAGATTTTGCTGAGGGTATCGATTGTCGGACATTTCTCTCCGCGTTCAATTTTACCGAGATATGCCGGATGCATACCTGAATTCAGCGCAAGACTTTCCTGACTTAATCCTCGTTCTGCTCGGAAATCACGAATCCGTGCACCGACTTTCACTGCCAGTTCTTCACGTTCAATACTCATATTACACCGCCAATCCATTCTTTAGATATTATAACTTTATACCCTATCGGTTATTTATTCAAATATCTTTATGGTGCAAAAATCAATATCTTTAGGGGCTGAACTGTAAATTTTGTTATTGTACTTGCATATTCAGATTCATTCAATTGTTTTCAGATGCTGTTCGTAAAGAAAAGCGTTCATTTTCTCAAAGCTATAACCGTGCTGCACAGAAAAAATAATCACAGCATCTCTTGTATCACGTGCATAAAGCTGACGCATTCCTGCATATTTAAGCAAGTCCTGAATTTCGTCAAAGGCAAGCTTCATTCCAAATGCAATTGCAATAAGCTTATCACGCGATGGATTTTTCTTGCCTTCAAAAATCTGATAGACATATGCGCGGTTGAGGTTAGTCTGCTTGATTATGTAAGACTTAGTACAACCTGTTGTTTCAAGAAGCTGCTCCAGGTATTCTGCAAGCTTTATCTCAGAAATAAGGTTTTCACTGTTTTTTTCAAGGTAATCACTGAAATCTGAAATTTCAGAAAGCTGATTTTCAAGCTTGTCTGTTTTTATTTTCATATTGCTCTCCCAACATTCACATCAGACCAATTTTTATGTTATTATATCATTGAAAAGCAAAAAAATCAATAAAATTAAAAAATTTAAATTCAACTAACATGTTTTTATAATTCAGGTTTCAAAGTCCGAATAAAAGTTTTTTCATAATTGGTGTATTGATATTATGCTTTATTTAACAATTCATACTGATTTTTCACACGTTCTGCGGCAAGTGCACGAAAGCTTTGCGGTGCTTTTATTTCTATGACGGGACCGAAACTTAATAATCGAATCAATACCTCGGTTTCGTCTGCTTTATCGTACCACAGCTTAACCGTACAGACACCTGTTTTCAGGTCACGCTCTGTGTATTTTTCATACGCTGCAAACTCCATCATAAATCGCTCAACGCCATTGCGTTCGGGAGTCACCTCAACAATCACCGGTTCCGTACATTTACGCAGCATGAAATACTCTTCCATATTTGTTTCATAACTGACCTTGCTGTCAATGCTTTTTACGGAAATTATTCTTCCAAGGTTAATCAGACCGTTGCTCCAATGGCGGTTGTGATAAGCTGAACAATATATTCTGAACTTGTCATTCTTACGTGAATATTCCAGTCTCAGAGGCAAAAAATGGCCATGTTTGCGTTCGTTCCGTCCAGACATAAATTCTACATCAATAATTTCTTTTGCCTTGATTGCATTGACAATTGTACGGAAATTCTTTATGTAATTTTCATCGGTATATGGGTCTCCATCGCTGAAAACATCAGAGCTTCTGAACATTGAATTACTGAAAAGCGGCTTTACACTTTCAAGTCGCTTTTCAAGCTTTTCGATTACGTTGTCATCAATAAACAACCTGAATTTCGGGTCTGAAAGCTGTGCTTTTAGCCAGCACTTCTGAAGCTCGGTTGCAATATTCAAAGGCTTATGATTAAGCACGGAGGAAAAGCTTTTGCCGTCCTTTGAAAAAAGCAATCCCCAATCAGATAAACCGTTTCTCGGAATAAGCTTCTGTGGTATGAACAGTGCAGAATCAGAAAAAGTTTCTTCTGAAATTATCTTATAGATATCGCTTTCGGTTACAGAATCTTTTGCAAGAATTTTCGCTGCTGTACGGTAATATGTGCCGTACAGCTCACTGAAAATATTATTTTTTCTTTTCATCACAGTACATCCTGTTCATTCTTTCTATGTCGTTGTAAAATTTACTGCGGATTTCCTCATTGCCGCCCTCAACGGAAATAATACGTCCGATAAAGCTTTTTGCCCAGTGCATAATCTCATTAGGGTCAAAGACATCGGCGGTGAAGGTAAAGGTGTTTTCTGCAACTTTTTCAACCGTACCGCAGCGTTTTTCCCTTTCAAGTCGGTTAATAATGAAATTCTCTTTTTGTTCATCTGCATAAATTGTAAGCTTTATCGGTTCAACGTGTCCCAATTCGGTTCTTCTTCCGAATGATACACCAAAGCATTTATGCTCGTTCTTTATATACATCTCAAACAGTTCGTCATATTCGTGACAAACCTCACCTATCCTCACAGCTTTGATACTATCAAGACGCACAGAATTAAAACGATTATATTTCCTATTGTACATTGCAAGGTATCGTCTTCCAGTTTGCATTGAGGACAATATTCTGAAAGGAACACCGCTGAATTCGGGTAATTCTCCGTTTTTTTCCCTGCCGAAGCTTTCATAGGAAATAAACCGTTTTTCCTCGATTGCAATTACGATATCAAGCAGTATTTCATCTTCAAGGGTATGCACGATATAGTTATGCTTGTTAAGAACAATATCGTTTTTCAAATCTGACGCTTTAAGCAAGCTATTACCTATTACTCCGAAAATTCCTGCTTCAGAAGCAAATTTCACGGCATTATCCAATCCATCGTACTCCCCGAAAAAGCTTTCAGCTGTATCGGGAGAAAGGCTGAAATAGTCGGTTTTGCCCTGCTTTTCTTTAATGAACACACCTTCTTCGGAATATTCTTTCAGCTTGTTACGAACAGTCTGCTCATCAAATATTTCGCCGTAATCGTCAGCAAGTCGGTTTACAAGCTCTTTCAGGGTCAAGCTTTCACCATCGGCAAGGATATCAATCAAAAGAAAGTGAAGCTTTATATCGTTATCGGTAAAGCTTTTGGAATAATAAGCCTTATAGAGCGGATTTTCGCTGATGTGACCGCTGTCAACGGAGATACAGACCTTTTTGCCGCGCTGTGAATTGTCGGTATGTATATAATCACCCAGCCAGCTTTCCACACGACGCTTTTCGTCGTCGTAGGTACGGCTGCTTTTTGCGTTGAAATCGTTTCTTACTTTACATCCATAGATAAAAAAATCACGGACGTAATCCCTTGTCTTGTCAAAGCTTTTTATCAGCTCGGAAAAGCCTGCCACACTGTTCACTTCCTTTCTTTTTCAATACCATAATAATAGCAGAATTTTTTTCTTATGGCAATAGGGTTGGAAATGTTCGCAGATTTTTTTAAATGATTTTTCCATTGTGTGGTGTTATACTCTGAACATACCACAAAACAAAAACAGCAAAAAGGAGTTGTCAGAAATGTTTGTTATAAACAATCACGGCACTATGCCGGTTAAAATATGGAACACCTCTGTTGAGGCACTTGATGGAAAGTGCATTGAGCAGGTTGGAAATCTTTCACGTCTTCCGTTTATACATAAGTGGGTTGCGCTTATGCCTGATGCACACGCGGGAAAAGGTATGCCGATTGGCGGTGTAATTGCTTGTGACGGAGTGGTTATTCCGAATGCAGTTGGTGTGGATATCGGCTGTGGAATGGCTTTCGTACAGACTGATATTCCTGTATCGGTGCTCCGTGAAACTATAACAGGCAGCGGAAATCTTGTACAGGCAATCTGCGGGGATATTCTCCGAAACATTCCAACAGGCTTCAATCATTACAAAAAGCCGCAGGAGTCCGCTGTGCTTGACAAGGCTAAAGAAGAGCTTTCCAAGTATGAGGCTGACGCTGAGCTGCTTCCACAGATTGATGAGGGTTACTTTCAGATTGGCACACTCGGCGGCGGCAATCACTTCATTGAGCTTCAGCAGGATGAAGATGGAATGTGCTGTATAATGCTCCACTCGGGCAGCCGTCATTTCGGCAACATTGTTGGACAGCACTTCAACAAGCTTGCATATAAGCTTAATGAAAAGTGGTATTCCTCCGTCCCTGCGGAATGGAAGTTACCGTTTCTTCCAGCTGACTCTGATGAGGGCAGACGTTACCTCAACTACATGCAGCTGGCGATGGATTTTGCTTATGAAAACAGGGCTGCAATGCTTTGCAAAATCAAGGAAATCTTCACCCGCTATGTTGTAAAGTACACGGGTACGGAGCCGACCTACTCCACTGAAATCAACTGTCACCACAACTATGCGGCACTTGAAAATCACTACGGCAAAAATGTGTGGGTGCACAGAAAAGGTGCGGTTCACGCTGGTGAGGGTGAGCTTGGAATTATTCCGGGTGCAATGGGCTCTTACAGCTACATTGTGAAGGGCAAGGGTAATCCTGAAAGCTTTATGTCATCGTCACACGGTGCAGGCAGACTTTTCTCCCGCACGGCTGCACTGGATAACTTTTCTACTGAACAGGTTATGTGTGACCTGAAGGATAAGAATGTTGTTCTTGCAAAGCATAACAAGTCGGACGTTGCTGAAGAAGCACGTTTCGCTTACAAGGATATTACTCAGGTTATGGCTAATCAGAGTGACCTTGTTGAACCAATCAAAACGCTTTTCACAGTTGGCGTTGTAAAAGGCTGACGTGGAATATACAACGGCTTTAACAGCAATACTTATGACGACCTACCAATCGTAAAAAACAAAGCCGTGCAAAAATGCAGGCACAGCCCTGCATTATCGGAACGTCTGCAAGGGTGAATAAAACGGTTTTCCGCAGCAGCAATTGAATTTGCAGTTCTCATATATCACAAGTCACAGCAATGCTTGCATTGTTTTAAGACGCTGAAATGCGTATGGCCGTGAGAAAGCCGCGAAAGACACGATTGAAGCCTGAACAAACGTAAAAGCCGCACACAGCAATCTTTTCACACCTTTTATAAAATCTACGAAAAAAAAATAGTGAATGGCGACTTGTTCCAAACAAAAAAAGAATGGTGCAAACAGCAATTTTCATGTGATGAGGCATATCGCTTTACCAATTAAGTACTGCTTTCGGGTTCGAATCCAGACTGAAACTGCACCATGTACATTTTAAGGCGGTTACAGCAATTGAAGATGTTTTTGGGTAACATATAAACTCCGCCTTGTATTTATTTGAGAAAGAAAGGAAGATTACAATGCTTAACATGCTTAAAGCAGAAAACAATATTGCGTACACCGAAAACGGTGCGCTTACAAACCGTTCATCCATGTCGCACTGCGTTGACCTGTTCTTTACGGCTGGGGCAATGCGTAATCAGACTGATGAACAGATAGAAAACGCTGTTATTAAGGCGTACTACGAAAATCCCGAGAAGACAATGAAGATTGTTTTCTTTGCACGTGATGTAAGGGGCGGACTTGGCGAAAGACGTTTCTTCCGCGTTGCTATGAAGGCACTTGCGAAAGAGTCACCTGAGGCGGTAAAGAGAAATATTCCCCTTATTGCGGAGTACGGTCGATACGATGACCTTTGCGTGCTTCTTGACACATGCTGTGCAGATGCGGCTGTGAAGGAAATCAGCCGTATTCTTGACGCTGACCTTGAAGCCATGGCAAATGGAGAAAATGTTTCTCTGCTTGCAAAGTGGCTTCCTTCGGTAAATGCGTCCTCTGCAAAGACGGTTATGCAGGCGAAGAAGCTTTGCAAGGCGTTTGGTATGACTGAGAGGGATTACCGCCGCACACTTGCGTCGCTGAGAAGCTACATTGACATCATTGAAAATCGTCTGCGTGAATACGACTACACCTTTGACTACTCGAAGCAGCCTTCAAAGGCTATGTTCAAATACCGCAAGGCGTTTATCCGCAATGATGGTGAACGTTACAACAACTTTATCAGCCGTGTGGTAAAGGGTGAGGAAAAGCTTCACGCTTCGACCCTTTTCCCTTACGAAATCGTAAGACAGGCTTTTGGTTGCTCAGATGAAGCTGAAAGAGCATCACTTGATGCGGCGTGGAGAAGTCTTGACGAGCACGGTAATGGTGAGGAAAACTGCAATGCGATAGCTGTTATTGACGGCTCCGGCTCGATGACCTGGGGTGTTGATGTAAGACCTATTGATGCGGCACTTTCACTGGGTATTTACTTTGCGGAGCACAACAAGGGTACATTCGCTAACCACTTCATAACCTTTTCTGAGCATCCTCAGCTTGTGGAAATTCAGGGTGAGGACATTGCAAGCAAGGTAAGCTACTGCAGTCGCTTCAATGAGGTTGCAAACACCGACCTTGAAGCAGTGTTTGAGCTTATTCTTTCGACTGCAGTGAAGAACAAGGTTGCGCAGAGTGAGCTTCCTTCAAGACTGTACATCATCTCCGACATGGAGTTTGACTGGTGCATTGAGGGCGGCAACAATCTGACCTTGTTTGAGGCTATGAAGCAGAAGTACGCACGCTTCGGCTACGCACTTCCTGACGTGGTTTTCTGGAACGTAAACAGCCGCGGACAGAATATTCCTGTTACGTTCTCGGAAACGGGTGCGGCACTTGTTTCGGGCTTCTCCCCTGCCATATTCGATATGGTAAAGGGCGGCGAGGTTTCTCCTGAGGTTGTGATGGATAACATCATTTACAGCAAGAGATACGAGAAGGTAAGCTGATAAAAGGCACACGGAAAGCAAATCCGTGTGCCTTATTTGTTATATCAGATTTTCTTTTTCCCAGACTTTCTCCACGGCTTTTTCCTTTGACAAGGACAGCGCCAAAGCGGGACAATGGTGGATACAACGGTAGCAATTCATACATTCGGCTTTGCTTATTGTTGGGTAACCGTTTGTAATTTCAATTGCGTTTTTCGGGCAGTTTTTCTGACATTTACCGCATTTTATACATCTGTTCTTATGCAGATATATCGGGAAGGTTGTGGCTTTGCCCAGCATTTTATTGGGATAATTCAAAGGTGCGTACCACTTTGATTTAGGAATTTCAGCTTTGGAATGTGATTTCAGCTTACTGATAAAGGTTGCAGTATCGTCCTTAATTCTGGACTGCAAATTCTTTTCGCTTCTGAACCAACATTCCATAAATGGTGTGAGAAGTATTCCGTCTGTTGCGGGACAACGGTAGCTTGCAAAATGTACTGTGATAATTCCATGTTTCAGACATTCATTCGCAAGGGTACGCAGGCAGTTTTCGGAATACAGTCCGCAGGTTGTAAAAACAAATGCGGGGATGTTTCTACACGGATTTAATGCTTCAAGGAAATTCATCAGCGGCTGTGCAGGCTCGGAGTGATATGTTGGCGTACCGATAATTACTGCTGAATAATTTTCAATGGAAAAATCCTGCGGGAGCTTTTCAACGGAGTAAATCTCTGTCGGGATTTCGGCAATACCATTTTTTATTTGTTCAGCAACGGATTTCGTGTTGCCGACACCTGAGAAAAACAATATCAAAAATGGTTTCATTCTGTGCACCTCGCAATTTATTCCTAATAATTTCCTTATACAGAAAGAATTATACCATATTTTGCGACAAATATCAACCTGACAAATCAAAAGAAAATCAGCACCTCACAAGGAAGTGCTGATTATTTTTAGTTAAGTTTGAACTCAGAGATGAGGTTAGAAAGAATTGCTGCCTGGCTGCTGAGCTCCTGGCTGGAAGCTGCGGCAGACTGTGCAGAATCGGATGTGCTTGCCACAATTTCGGAAATGGTGTTGATATTTCCGAAAATATCGTCCATATACTCGCTTTCACGTCTTGTTGTTTCGGAAATTCTGATGATATTTTCGTCAAAGCTTACGGTATCGGAAACGGCCTCGGAGAGAGCCTGTGCTGTTGTATCGGCAAGCTGTGCACCCTCGGCTATTGCGTTTACGGTCTGCTGGATAAGTGCAGAGGTACGGCTTGCGGCCTCAGCTGACTTGCTTGCGAGCATTCTTACTTCGTCGGCAACAACAGTAAATCCCTTACCTGCGGCACCTGCTCTTGCGGCTTCAACGGAAGCGTTAAGGGCGAGAATATTTGTCTGGAATGCTATATCGTCGATAGTCTTGACAATTTTTGCGGTTTCAACGGAGAATTCGGAGATATCGTGCATAGCCTTGAGAAGCTTATCCATTTCACGGCTGCTCTCCTCGATTTTATCCTTGGCATTTCCTGCAAGCTCTCTTGCTTCGCCTGTGCTATGATCGGTTTCACGTACTCTTTCGATAATGCCTGCCATATCGTCGCTGAGCTTACGGAGGGTATCAGTCTGACCTGAAACGCCGTGGGCAAGCTGGTAAGAGGTCTGTGCCATTTCGTTGGCGCCCTGCTTAACCTGGACGGAAGCATTTTCGATATTCACAAGTGTACGGCGCATAGACTCGATGATATTTGTCATTGACTCTTTGATAGGACGGTAATCGCCGATATAATCCTCGGTGATTTCAACGGTAAAGTCGCCGTGTGCAAGTCTGTCAAGCTTATCGGAAATATCGGAGATGTAGCGTCTTGTAGTATCGGTACAATGTCCGAAGTTAGCGCAGAGCTTGCCGATTTCATCAGTTGAGTTGTAATCAAAGGTTGCGGAAAGGTCGCCGTCGGCAATTCTTTCAGCAACGCTGCTGATTTTCTTGAGAGGCTTTAGCTGTGACTGAATTACGGTAATTACAAAGAGATTACCTGCAACGAAGAACACTACAAAAAGGATTATGTAGATTACTGCAAGACCTGTAAGTGCACTGTTGATGTCGCTCTTTGGCATTACATAACCGATACTCCAATCGGAAGCAGGCAGCTTTGTGAATGCGAAATACTTTGATGAACCGTCCCAGTCCTTATGGACGTCCATATAAATTCCGTCAGCGATAAGCGTGAGGATTTCAGCATAGTCGCCTTCTGCGTCGGCACAAGCGGTAATAACAGCATTTCCGTCTGCAACAGCGGGGTTATAAACTTCGTTGCCGTGAATCATAAAGTTGCCGTCACTATCGATAAGTACAGGATATCCATGCTCGGTGATTTTCATTTCGCCAACCAGCTGCATTACGCTGTCGAGTGTAATATCACATGCAAACACACCCACGAATGAACCGTTTTCGTAAATCGGGGAAGCAACTGTGATAATCATGACACCTGTTGCAGTATCGATATATGGTGCGGTAAAAATGGTTGCACTTTTGGTTTTGGCATCCTGATACCAGCCTCGTGTTGTTGCATCAAAGCCTTCGGGAAGAGTAGACGTATCGGTTACAGCCATATAAAGTGACACGTCCTCATACGCTGTGTAGCAATCCAGAAGGGCATCATTGAGGGGCATCACGCTGTCGATGAATGCGTCATTATTCTGGTGTCCGCCTGAAACCTCTCCAAGCTTTCCTGCGGCATTTGCCTGAGCGGCGGTGAAAATTGCCTGTTGGTTGAGCCACTGGTTAACTTTTTCGGAATAAACATTGAGCGACTGCTCGGTTGTCGAAAAAACGCCGTCCTTAACCTTTGAATATGAAGCAGTAAATCCGATTACCGTCAACAGCAGCAAGGTAACGGAGGTTGTTATGATAACTGAAATGATAATCGCTTTGGTAAGTCCTATATTTTTTCTTTTGCTCATTAATTAAGACCCCTTCACACAATAATTTATGTAAACATTTTAACACTTTATTACATTTTTTCAATATATACTTTTTATTTTTTTACAACAAATATAAAATTGTTATTTTGCACAAAAAGGACCGTGTAACACGCAACACGGTCCTTTTTTGTATTTGAATAAAATTATTGAATTTTTCCAATGCAGTGCTGAATCTGTCTGAATACTTGTTATTAAAAGCCTTTCTTACTCAAGTCTTCAAGGTTATCACAAATTATTTCAATTGCTTCATAGAATATTGTTCTCTGCTCATCTGTAAGACCCTTACCGCCATACTCAACAGCGGCTTCTGCTTGCGACTTTATCTGCTCAGCAATTTTTTCCCCGTCTTTTGTAAGCTTTAAAAGTGCTCTGTAATTAGAACCTTCCTTTATTACAAGTCCTTTCTTTTCCATGAGTGATACTGCACGTGACACATCAGCCTTATCCCTTGAGCATATCTCACCAAGTCTTGTGGCAGTTATTCCATCAGGGTACTGATACAAGGTAGTAAAGTACACAGAATGTGGGCCTTTCAATCCATATTCATTCATTACATCATTGGCAATTTTATGCCAATGATGTGAAATTTCAGAAATAAAGTACGAAAATTTTTCAAAGCGGTCAATCATATATTCTCCTCCGTTGTATTTTGTTGACATATCAACTTCATTATACACCACTGCTGTTGATTTGTCAACAACATTAACAGCAAAACGGCAAGGACATGCCTTGCCGTTTAATTTTATTATTCTGTACGGAGTGCAACAACGGGGTCTTTCTTAGCTGCACTTCTAGATGGGATGATACCAGAAACGAGTGTAAGAAGCACACTGATAAGAACAAGAATTGCTGCTGCGGGAACAGGAAGGATTGCTTTAAGGTTGCTGATTTCAGTAAGATTATACATGATGATATTGATTGGAATACAAAGGATATAAGTTACAACAACACCAATGAGTCCTGCTGTGAAGCCAACGATAACGGTTTCTGCATTGAACATGCCGGAAACATCCTTCTTTGATGCACCGATTGCACGGAGAATACCGATTTCCTTTGTTCTTTCCTGAACAGAGATAAGTGTTATAACACCAATCATAATAGAAGAAACAACGAGGGAAATTGCAACGAATGCGATAAGGACATATGTGATTGCATTAATGATTGTTGTAATGGAAGACATCATGATACCGAGATAATCCGTATACTTAATCTGCTTCAGTTCTTCAACAGACGAGTTGTATTCATCGATTGCAGCAACTATTACATCCTTATTTTCAAAAGAAGATGCATAGATATTGATTGTTGCAGGATATTCAAGGTCAACGTAACCCATTGCTTTCAGGTTATCCTCATATGTGGAGTCAGAGAAATGCATTATCTCGTCATAATAAAGAGCAGCCTGTTCATCGGTATATGTCGGAATTGCCATATCAAGTGCACCTGCAAGCTGGTCAGGTGTCATTGCTGCCATCTGTGCGACAATTTCCGTTGCATACTGAATCTTAATCTGTTCCTTCATCATTTCTGAGAAAAACTCATTCATTTCATCGTCGCTCATTGATTCAAAATAAGAAGTAATTTCATCAGTTGAAACACCTACTTGTGTACTGAGTGCCTCAGAAAGAGTTGCTTCAATATCCTCACGGGTCATAGAACCAAGTGTTGCTTCTATCTGCTGCTGAACAAATTCCTCTGTAGGAACAGAACTGATTGCGATATAAGCAGCCGCCTTGCCGTTTGTATCAAGTCCCTCAAGGTATTCAAGAAGTGCCGCCTTCTTATCCGCATCGGAAAGGCTTCCTGTTGTGGAGTCAAATGGAAGACCCGTAATAACATCTGTATCAGGATTTTCAAGCTGAGCTTTGATTACATCAGTTCCATCTGCTTTTTCAATAAGATACTTTGTAAGGTCGCTTGTATATGCAATGTAACCTGAAAGCATTGCTGTGTCAGCATCCTCTCTTGGGCGAATAATACCTGACACCTTCATTGTAAGAGCATTGTCATAGAGATAACGAAGCCCTGCCTCTGTTTCACGCATATCTGTATAAAGCCCTGTTGCATCGTCATAATGATAGCAGTCTGCATTGAGGATTGTTTTATATTCTCTTCCGCAGATATCTTCATATGTCCACTTTGTTGTGCCTCTGTCTGTAAGTTCAACTTTATCAATTGCAGCAGAAGCAAGGTCTTCAATTTCGCCTTCGGAAACAAGACCGAGAGCATAGAGAACAATATCATCAAGCTCGTTGTTCTTATCAACAACAAGCACTACTTCATCATAGCTGTTTGGCCATGCACCGTAAACAACTTCATACTGGTCGAGGATAAGGTCGTTTATAGGTGCACCATTTTCACCAGGGAGCATTTCCTGCCAAAGCTTCATTCCTCCCATTGAGCTCATAGATGACATACTTGCCATATTTGAGTTGGACATTTCAACCATGGATGACATATCCATACCAACATACTGGAGCATAAGGTCTATGATAATTTCTTCGAGGTTGGTATTGATAATCTTATCATCAACAGATTCTGTGTAAATCTGCATATCGAGACCATAACCATACTGCACACCGTTTACAGCTTTTGAAAGGTCAGATTCCTTATCTGCAATCTTAGCTGTAAGAAACTCATCGAATGCTTTCAGGTCATTCTCGCTGGTTTCGATATTATTCATTGCATTAATCATATCGTAAAGAGCGGTTTTCTTATATACAGCATCATTTTCGTGTGCTGTATCTTCGGAGTCAACATTCATAAATGCTTCCATAAGAGCAGACATTTCAACGGTTGTTGCTTCGAGAGTAAGAGGATAAGCAGAAAGTGTGCTTTCCTGAACATCGTTGATATAGGCTGTCATACCTGTGGAAATCGCAAGAATAAGAGCGATACCGATAATACCGATTGAACCTGCAAAGGCAGTAAGAATCGTTCTGCCTTTCTTTGTAAACAGGTTTTTAAGGGACAGCATAAAGGAAGTACCGAAAGACATAGAAGGCTTCTTGGTTTTCTTTGCTTCCTTGTTTGCTTCTTCAACAGCTTTCTTTTCTGCAATAATTTCTTCCTCGGTAAGTGGCATTGAATCGTCGGTAATCACACCATCAAGCATTCTGATTATTCTGGAAGAATACTGCTCAGCAAGCTCAGGGTTATGGGTAACCATAACGATAAGTCTGTCCTTGGAGATATTCTTTAGGATTTCCATTACCTGCACGCTTGTTTCCGTATCAAGTGCGCCTGTTGGTTCGTCGGCAAGGATAATATCAGGATTGTTTACAAGAGCACGGGCAATTGCAACACGCTGCATCTGTCCGCCTGACATTTCACTTGGCTTCTTTTTAAGCTGGTCACCAAGTCCAACATCTTCGAGAGCCTTCTTTGCTCTTTCACGGCGTTCAGCTTTTGATACACCTGAAAGTGTAAGTGCAAGCTCAACGTTCTGAAGAACAGACTGGTGCGGGATAAGGTTATAGCTCTGGAATACAAAACCGATAGAGTGGTTTCTGTAAGCGTCCCAATCTCTGTCCTTGAATTTCTTTGTAGATGTACCGTTAATAACGAGGTCGCCTTCTGTATATCCGTCAAGACCACCGATGATGTTGAGCATGGTTGTCTTTCCGCAGCCTGATGGTCCGAGAATGGACACAAATTCAGATTTACGGAATTGCAGGTCGATACCTTTAAGTGCATGAACAACTCCGTCACCTGCGGGATAATCTTTTTTGATTTGCTTCAGTTCCAGCATTGCTATACTGCCTCCAAATTCAATATATAAAAGCGTTTGGTAACATTGTTAAGAAAATAACTTTCTAACTTTCTAATTATACTCTCAAAGCCTTTTGCTGTCAACAAAATTCCAATTTTTTCACACAAATTTCACTCAATGACAAAAGTCCGCACCCAAAGGCACGGACTTTTGTGAAAAAGAAAGAAAGTAAAAAGAAAGGAGAATAACGTTTGGAGTTCGTTACGATTGTATTATACCATATGTACATTATAAAATCCAGCAGTTACTGTACAGATTATTTCCCATCAAATTTCATCACAGCAGTTCTGCCGAATAGTCTTCATTTATTCTCCACAAGCGGTTTGCGCTTGCACTGATGCTTTTTTCCGAAGTTACGACGGCACAGGTGATTCCCTGCTCTTCAGCAAATGAAATTCCGCTGCTCAATCCGCTGTCAAAAAGAGATGTATAAACCATCATTGCTCCTGAACTGCCTGATGATGTAATTTCATCAACCGGAATACGACTATGCTTCTTGTTTACGCGGTCAAAACTGAAATCCGCAAGCCGCATCTGCAAAACCGAAACATCTCCGGGTTCTGAAATTGCAAAGGTTTCATAAATCCCGTTAAAACGGCAGTAAACCGTTGACTCAAAACCGCATTTTAGCAAGCCAAGTGCAGCTGCGAGCATTCCCTCAACTGCACGCTCATTTTCATAGATATTATTTCCGCCAACGCTGTCAAGAACAATATTCTGCTTGACTGACTCGATTTCGTCATCAAGTCTTACCATGTATTTATCACGCTTTGATGAAAGCTTCCAGTTAATACGGCGAACCGGGTCACCTTCAACATACTCTCTGTGAGTATATCCAGGTATTCCCGAAAAGCCTGTTACACTTTCCTTTTCAGTTGTTTCCTCGCTGTCATCTGAAAAACGTGCCGCTTCAACTGCAGAACGCAGAAGCGGCGAATCGCCTTGAATTTCGGGAATATCAGGAAATACCTTTATTTCATTAACTGAATTCAGACATGACATTCTGAACTTGAAAAAACCCATAAAATCATGAAGAAATGCACTTTCCGAACCTACTGTGTACTTTCCCCATACTTTTGCTTTGTATTTGATTTCGACAACGCTTTCGCTTCTGGGTAATACACTTACCACGTAACAGCTGCAATCATCTTCGGGCACAAGTCCTCCTGATGCGGCAATTCTTATTTTTACAGCAGGAACGGGAAATATACTTTTGTTGCGCACGATAATTCGGAGTGTTGAATATTCGCCTTTATACAGCATTGTGCGGTCAGTATCGGAAATTATAGCTACTCTGTCATTTTTAGTAAGGAACAAGGTTATCCCAAAGGAAAAAACAGGTGCACATACAAGCATATATACAAATGTCCAGCCGATTGGTGCAGAAAGGAAAAGTGCAAAGACAATGCCCATTCCTATTGCCACAAGGTACAATAAAACATTTACAAAAAACTTCATATCGTAAAACCCGCTTTATTTCGTTGGCACAGCAACCCTGCTGAGAATATTCTCAAAAGCACTTTCTGCATTCTGGTACATCGATTTGCCCTTAGGTGAAAGCATTATCCTATGGGCAAGCGTACACACGCAACAGTCCTTTACATCCTGAGGAGTAATGTAGTCACGTCCATCCATAAATGCCCACGCTTTAGCGGATTTATATAGTGCAATGCTTCCTCGGGGACTTACACCAAGCTTGATACCCTCGTCATTGCGAGTTGCAGTTACAATGCCGATAATGTAATTTTTTACCTTTTCTTCGGCATGAACCTGCTTGACCTTTTCCTGAAGTTCAACGATATCCTCAATTTTAAGCACAGGAGAAATTTTTGTTACAGGATTCTCAAACTCATTTCTGTCAAGAATGGACAACTCCTCTTCTGCTGTCGGATAACCCATACTGATTTTCATTGCAAATCGGTCCATCTGTGCTTCGGGAAGATGATATGTACCATAGGTTTCAACAGGATTCTGCGTTGCAAGAACCATGAACGGCTTAGGCAGAACATAGGTTGCACCGTCAATGCTGACCTGATGTTCTTCCATTACCTCAAGAAGTGAGGACTGTGCCTTCGGCGAAGCACGGTTGATTTCGTCAGCAAGGAGGAAGTTACAAAAAGCCGCACCCTTTCGGTACTCAAACTCACCAGTTTCACGGTTCAGCATTGAGAAACCTGTGATATCCGACGGCATGATGTCAGGGGTCATCTGCACACGGCTGAACACGCCGTCAACAGACTTTGACAGTGCCGCTGCAAGCTGTGTTTTACCCACGCCCGGGACGTCCTCCACAAGGACGTGCCCCTCAGTAAGAAGTGCACAGATTGTCTGCATAATTGGGATACGCTTGCCAACAATCACCTTTTCGATATTTCCGATAAGAAGCTGAATTTTTGCGTCCATAGCTTTGTTCCTTTCTTTTATGCAAGTCCTGTATCAAGAACGAGGGCAGGGTTTATTATTATATCTTTTACTTCGTCACGGGTCAGAAGCTTTACGCCTTGTGTACCCTCAAGGAAAATCTCCTGAGAAGTTTCCACGAGGTCAAAGGATTGCTCCAAAACTGCCATAATTTCGGGAATTACAACATCATCCAGTGTACTTGCAAGCAGACCGACAGCAAGTAATGGATTTGTTGTTTTTGCGTACTCATCAGCGGCAACCGCAAGTCGGTCAAGTGCCTTGATAAGCCTGTTGAAGTAGGCAAGGCTGTCATCATACATTGCACCAAACAACTCACCGTGCTGATAAGCATTTTTATAATTCTTTTCAAAGTCATCACGGAGTGTTACAACTTCATCACGGAGTTCTCCGTAATCGGCTGTCATAAGACTGGCAAGGTCGGTCATATTTATGCTGTCAAGCACCAAATTCAATGTTGTAATTACGTTGTCCTCCATATCGTCGGCAAGCTTTTTCTTCTCTTTCAGTTCTGGACGGGCTTCTTGCTTGACGTAGACGTTGCCGTTGAGGAAATAGTGGTCGATAAGGAATTTTGTAACACGATTCTGCTCATCAGCTGAAATAGTAAACATAGTTTTCAGCGGTATTCCCTTTCTGTCAGTCGGAAGCAAACCGCCCCTTGTAAACTCTGTTATAATTTCTTCGGGAATTTCCTCGGTAATAGTTGTTGCTTCCGTTTCTTTTTCTGTTGGGAGTGTCACGGTTGTGAATGTTTCAGTCGGGATAGTTGTCAGCTCAATGTACTCTGTTTCTGGAACGAGGGGTGTTGTTGTAACAGCGCTTTCCTGCCCTTTCAGTTCCACATCGGTAACGGCAAGCTTATCGCCAAGCTGCTCCTTGGCTTGCTCCTCGGCTTTCTGGATTTCAGCCTGAAGCTGTCCCTGTACGATTGCTTCGGCAAGGGTTTTATCCTTTTCGGCGGCTTCTGCGACGTACTTTTCGGTAAAATGTGACGCAAGCAAAACGCTTATCGTGCCGACGATTATGATTGCTATTATTTTTATTGTTTTCATCAGCACGACTCCTTTCTTTTTGATTGAGTGTGGAATTTGGAGAGTGGAGTGTGGAGTTTATAATTCTTCCCACTCTACACAATCAGGCTTTTCTTCTGAGTAGTAGAATGATATTACGCATTTCATAGCTTCATCTACAGCAATTACCTGATATGATGCAACATCATACTGACCATTAAGAAACTCAACAACGCCTTTTTCATTTATGTTGCCAAGTGAAGCAAACATCTGCTCATTATTATTAGAGAAATAATTACAGACAGCTTTTTCACCATTTACAAGCACTGACAAACACGGATATTCTTTTTCTCCGTGGGTACACCATATTTCGTTGTCTGACTTATTAGAAAAACATTTTTCTATGCACAGTTCATATTCTTCATAACTGTTACAGACAAATCTACCCTCATTACTGCTTACAATCATAAGTCACCTCAATATAATTTCTTCCCACCAAAATCCTTTTTACGCACGGCAGCTATGCAGAAAACGTACATTGCGGCCGATGCGGCGGCGAGGACAAGACAGCGGAGAAGCTGGCTTCCTGCGCTGTTGGAAAGCACGAGCATATTGCCGAGTCCCAGTGCTATTCCTGCAAAGAGGGACACGAACAATGCGGCGGACTCCCTGTCTGTCGCAAGGGAAACAAGCATATTTACCGTGCCGCAGAGGACATAGAAAAGAAGCACTGCGGCGGATGCGGCGATTATTGTGGGAACGGGTGCGGTTGTGAAATCCGTTGCGGGCTGACCCGACATTACACGGAAGCCAACGAAATCGCCCGACCAGGCATTGCTGAAATTGAACGCTCTTGAACAGATGATAAGGTTGATTACGAACATTACTCCAAAAAAGACAGCGCTGTTCACAAGGTAGGTCACAAGCTTGCCTGCGAGCCAGTTTGTACGGCTTCCGCAGCGGAGGATTTCTATTCCGCCGAAGCCGTTATCGAACATTATTCCGCAGACCACAAACAGGTACAATGGCAGGTAGATGAACACGATATTCATCGGGTCGGTAAGTATGAGGAAAAGCACTTCCATTGCGGAAAAGGTTACCATTCCTGCCATATCGACGTATTTATGGACGCTTACCACTGCGACAAAGGCGATTACCGCGAGGGCAAGGCACCATCTTGCCGCGGGGATATGCTCGGAAATGCTGAAACGAAGTCCTCTCAGTTTCATCTGCGGTCACCTGCCTTTCCGTATAGGGTAAGCAGGATTGCACTTGCTGTAAGGATAAGCGGCACGGCAAAACGCTGTAGGGTGATTTCTCCGCCGTAGATTGATGGTGCAATATCAAGTGGTGGATAGAAGCGTTCCAGTTTAAGGTGCGGGAATGCGTAGATGCAGAGCAGATACAACACCTGCGGCATTACAAGTGGCACGTAGCGATGGTGGTTTACGAAAGTCAGTCCGTAGGAAATTGCGGCATAGCCAAATCCGAAAGTAATCGGCAGAATGAGGCATTTAAGTGCAAAAGCAAAATCGGGCACTCCGCCTATGCAAAGGCACACTAAAAACAGCACAAGCTGTGGAATGAGCAGGGCAAGTGCACCCGAAATCCCGCTTGTAAGCAGACGTGCAAGCTGGTATCCGCTTTTGCGGAGTTTGATTGTCATAAGTGTTCCGAAACGGGTTTCCTTTTCCTGCATAATCATCACAGAGTAAGGCATTGCCGCAAGTACGGGTGCTGCAAAAGGCAAAGCGAGTGCTTGTGCACTGGTATACATGGTTTCAGTTTCGCCTGCTGTTAAATAGTATGTCATTGCTCCGAAAAGAAGAATCAAATTCAAAACAATGCTTATATAAAACGCGGGCTCGGTTACTACACGCTTTAAGTCAGTTGACAAGAATTTCATCGTGCACCTCAACAATGGTTGAATTTTCGATACGGAATTTTCTTGTGCAAAGTGAGTCTATATCGTCAGAAATATGACTGGCGAGGATGATTGTAGCCCCCTGCTCATTAAGCTCAGTAAAAAGCTTACGAATTTCTGCAACAGACTCGGTATCGAGGCTGTTCATAGGCTCGTCGAGGACAAGCAACTCGGGCTTGTTCATTACCGCCTGAATAATACCAAGCTTCTGACGCATACCAAGAGAATATGTACGAACACCTCTGCGGTTTTTCGGGTCAAGTCCTAATCTTGTCATAAGTGCACATATTTCCTCTGTTGGTACGGGATTTGCACTCATTGAGTTAAGAATTTTCAGATTTTTCAGACCGCTGTAATGAGGAATAAAGCCGGGGGTTTCAATCATTACGCCAAGCGACTCAAAGAAACGATTCTTCTTTGTAAGATTTTCACCGCCAAATGTTACGCTGCCTTTATCGGGAACAAGCAGACCTGTCATAAGCTTGAACACAACGGTTTTACCGCTTCCGTTTCTTCCTATAAAGCCGCATATTTCACCCTTTTCGATTGTAAAGCTGACTGATTTTATTACGGATATTCCGTTAAAGCTTTTGCTTACGTCCTGAAAACGGATATAACTCATATGCATGGTCCTTTCATTTTTTCTAATTATAAGTATAACGGTTTTCATTATAATTGTCAACGCTGCTAACAAAAAAGGGCACCATATGGTACCCTTTAAATTAATCAACATCAATTTTTATCTGTTCTTCCTCATTTTCAAGAGCAAATCCGATTACTTTGCTGTAGAATCCTACGGGGTCAAGCATAATCTTATCCCTGATAAGCTTTGCCTGGTCATAATCGGGTGCATAGAGGGAAATTCTCATCATATCAAAACTTGTATCCTTAATTCTGCAGCTTACCTCACATCCATTCGGAACTTCAGTAATCTCAATATCAGCTTCACTTTCACGCTTGATTCGTGCAAAGTAATACATAGCTGTTTTAAGAAGCCTTTTACGAAAATAGTATGGTATGGAATCATTGAAGTACTCTGCGCCGAATTTACCTTTTTCAGTAGCTTCAATATAGATTTCACCATCACGCTCAACACGCACAACCGACTTGTTTTTCAGCAAGTCGCCCATTGCTTCGGTATAGTAAAAATAATTTATAATTTCGCTTTCCTGCACAATTTCGTAAAGCTGCTCCTCTGTAACCGGATTTTTCAGCTTATCAAGAAGATAACATATCATTACCTTTACATCATGAGCAGAATACATTTCTACATTATTAAATTCATTCATAAATATCTCCGATATGGTTTTACATCATATTGTCTATCTTCCTGTTTCCCTTTGGAAGCTGTGCATCAAGAGGAAGCTCTTCCATTTCCCAGCTCTGAGGCTCCTGAACTTCCTCACTGTTTTCCTTCTTCTCTTTCTGCTGACGCTTGATATATTCGCTTTTTTTATAATACAGACCGCTTGTATTAGCCATTGCTCTTGGCTCGTCGATTGCAATTATAAAATCAGGATATCCTTCCTGGAGAGAAAGATAGTCGTTTTCCTTATACAGACGGAGGATATAATCGGTAAGCCATATTCCATATCCGCCGTAAGCGATAAAGTATAATCCCTCAAGTATTCCGCCACCTGTAATAAGTGAAATAAGTCCGTAAACTGCACCTGCTCCATAAATTAGAAACAACGGATACATTGGTTTTCTTTTCTTGAAAAAGAAAGACAGACATGTAAGCAGTGCGATTACGAAGAGAAATGTAAGATACAGATATGGAATTTCTACCGTAAGGTCAGATTTCTCATTTGTATCATTGGCAAAATTAAGAATTGCCTGAGCAAAAAAAGCTGTACCGCCTGCAAGCATTGCAAGTGTTTTGAAGAAATTCACAATTGTAATGCAAAGCCATACTCCCGCTGATGGAATTATTGCCATAATCAGCGATGTCTTGAAGCTTTTTTTCATATCCTCATAGCGTCTTTTGTTTGCTGCATATTCCTCTTCACGCTTCAATGAAGGCATATCATCACCTCATGTTGTCAAATAATCAAAAATTCGGATAATTAAGCATATGGGAAAGGATTGCGATATTTGCTGCTGCTTCTACGCAGGGAACTGCTCTCGGAACAACGCATGGGTCATGTCTGCCCTTAATTTCAAGGGTTTCGTTGGTAAGTGCACTGATATCAACGGTTTCCTGAGGTTTTGAAATGGATGGAGTTGGCTTGAAGGCAACTCTGAACACGATTGGCATACCTGAAGAAATACCGCCGAGGATACCGCCGTGGTTGTTTGTTTTAGTGAGAACGTGGCCGTGCTCATTTACATAGAATTCGTCATTATTCTGGCTTCCGAGCATTTCTGCAACCTGGAAACCTGCACCGAATTCGATACCCTTTACTGCAGGAATACCGAAAATGAGCTGTGCGATACTGTTTTCAAGTCCCTCAAAAATCGGGGAACCGATACCTGCGGGAACATTTGTAATTACGCACTCGATAACTCCGCCTACGCTGTCGCCTGCTTCTCTTGCCTTAGCAATATCAGCAACCATAGCCGCACCCTTCTTGTCATTGAGTGTCGGGAATTTCTTATGACGCAGAGCAATAATCTGCTCCTTGGTTACTTCACAAGGATTGAACTTTTCTTCCTTGATATTATGCACCTGAATTATGTGTGCACCAGTATAGATACCTCTGCGTTCAAGAATCTGACCGCAGATTGAACCGGCAAAACAAAGCGGTGCTGTAAGTCTGCCTGAGAAATGACCGCCGCCTCTTACATCGTTGAAGCCTTTATAGCGGAGTGCACCTGTATAGTCAGCATGACCGGGACGTGCAAGCTTGGAAAGATTGCTGTAATCCTGGGAATGAGTATCGGTGTTATTGATAAACGCTGACAGAGGTGTGCCGGTAGTATAGTTATTATGGATACCGGAAAGGATATTTGGCATATCGCTTTCACGGCGAGGTGTTGAAGTTGCATCCTTTTTAGGAGCACGTCTTGCCATAAAGTTACGGATTTCCTCAGGGTCGATATACTCACCTGAAGGAAGCTTATCAAGAACGACACCGATTGCGGGGCCGTGAGACTCTCCGAAAATTGATACACTTAAATTATGATTCCAGAATGATGACATTTATTTTTCAATCCTTTCAGCACGTTTAATCAGCGATTACTTCAGCATTTCCACCAAGGGCAGCAAAATCCTTCCAGAAATCGGGATAACTTTTTGTTACAGCCTCAGCATCGGTGATGACAAATTCACCATCTGACACAGTTGAAGCAATTGCCGCCGCCATAACTATTCTATGGTCGTTGCAGCCGTTGATTGTTCCTGCATGGAATTTTTCAATCGGAGCAATTTCCAGTGCGTCGTCAAACACGGTTACCTTTCCGCCAACAGCATTAAGTGCATCAGCAATTGCAGCAAGGCGGTCGCTTTCCTTTATTTTAAGACGCTTTGCACCTGTTATGCGGCTTATTCCGTCACCGAAGCAGCCCAGTACCGTCATAATCGGCACAAGGTCCGGAATATCTGAAACATCAGCTTCAAAAGTTCCAAGCTTCACGTCGGAAGCATTTGTATTATTATAACCCATTTCCTTGATAATTTCAAGGATTTTTTTATCGCCCTGCACGGAATCGACATTGAGGTTGTCGACAACGATTTCCGAACCCAGAGCATTTGCCACATAGAAGAATGCCGCTTGTGAATAATCTCCTTCAACAACGCAGTCGGCAGATTTATATTTCTGTCCGCCCTTTATGTTGTATATTGGGTAGCCATTTTCGTCAGCTGTCTCTTCAATTTCGATTCCGTAGCAATTGAGTGCACTTATGGTCATATCAGCATAGGGCTTTGATTCAAGGCGTGATGTAAGGCGTATTATGGAGTCCTCCTCACAGAGAGGAAGTGCAAACAACAGACCCGTAATAAACTGGGATGAAACATCGCCTTCGAGCAGGTACTCGCCGCCTCGGAGCTTGCCGCTCATTGTGAAAGGCATTACCCCCTCTTCACGAGTAATGGTTACGCCGTATTTGCTCATTTCACGTATATACGGTGTAATCGGTCTTTCGGGAAGTTTACCCTTGCCGTGAAACTCACATTCACAGCCGAGAGCTGCTGCGATAGGAATTATAAAGCGGAGTGTTGAGCCGCTTTCGCAGCAATCTATAACAGCTTTCTCCGCCGCTTTTTTTATGCCCATAACAGTATATGTGCTTCCGTCAGACAAAATATTTGCACCTAGAGCGTTCATTGCACCTACGGTTGCGTCAATATCCTTTGAAACACTTATATTTGACACCTCGGACACATTGCCTGCAAGTGCTGCGGCAATGAGCATACGGTGCGAAAAGCTTTTTGAGGATGGTGCTTTAACCCTTCCGATAAGCTTTGATGGAGTAATTCTTACTTTCATTGTTAATCCTCGTGATTATTCAGTATATTCAGCAAGCATTGCAAAGAATGCTTCTACGGGCATCTTCTTAATCATTGAAGCACCTATATCACAACAGATAATTATATTTATGTTGCCGCCGAAACGCTTTTTGTCATTTACGCATCCGCCTGCAAGCTGTGCGGGAGTCGGCTCGATATCGTTGTCAAGTCCATAATAGCTGAGGCAGTTTTTGAGTCTGCCGCATGTTCCGGGCTCAGCCATGCCATTTTCCTCAGCAATTGCCGTAATAAGCTTCATGCCAATGCCTACAGCCTTGCCGTGGGTAATGCCTGTATAGTTGTAATACTGCTCGATTGAGTGACCGATTGTATGACCAAAATTAAGGAGCATTCTTTCTCCTGTATCGAACTCGTCAGCCTGAACAACGTCACGCTTTATTGTTACGCACTGTGCAATAATATCGTCCAGCACGTCCTTATTCTTTCTGAGTGTTTCAACGGTATACTGCTCAAGCTCAGAAAAAAGAGACGCTGATTTAATCATACCGTACTTAACGACTTCACCCATACCGTCGATGAAAATTTCATCATCAAGAGTATCAAGCGTATCTGTATCGCAAAGCACAAGCTTAGGCTGCTTGAAAGCACCTACAAGGTTTTTGCCTCCGTCAAGGTCAACAGCTGTCTTGCCGCCGACAGAGGAATCTACCTGCGCAAGAAGGGTTGTAGGAAGCTGTACAAAATCAACGCCGCGAAGATAAGTTGCTGCCGCAAAACCAGTAATATCACCAACTACACCGCCACCGAGTGCAACAAGGCAGTCACTTCGGCTTATTCCGTTTTCGCAGAGAAAATTCCAGATTTTAACCAGTGTTTCAGAGTTTTTTGACTGCTCTCCATGCGGGAAAACGAACTTACTTACAATGTAGCCTTCGCTTTCAAGTGCAGCTGTAACGATTTTCCCGTAAAGTGAGTCAACGGTATCATCTGTTATAACCGCAAGCTTCTGTGCTTCAGTTACATTCTGAATATAGCCTCCGCAATGACGGAGCAGACCTCCGCCGATAATCACGTCATAAATTCCTGATGCGGTAACAGTAATTTTTTTAAGCGACATAATATCTCCGTCCTATCTAAAATTTCTTTTCAAAACGCTGCGGTTATAAACAAGCACAGGGACAAGCGGCAAGCGTTATTCCTGCCGCATAGTCCCATAGAAAATTATTTGCCGATTGTTCTGCCCATGTATCCTGCAATATCTCTGATTTTACCCATAACAGCTTCAAACTTTTCAGGTGTAAGCTGCTGACTTGCGTCGGAAAGTGCACTCTTAGGGTCGCAGTGTACTTCAATTTCAAGAGCGTCTGCACCTGCTACGATAGAAGCAAGGGAAAGCGGTTCAACGAGAGAAGCAATACCCGCTGCATGAGATGGGTCAATACAAATCGGAAGGTGTGTCTTCTGCTTGAGGAGAGGTACAGCGGAAATATCGAGAGTATTTCTTGTCCATGTTTCGAATGTACGGATACCTCTTTCGCATAGGATAACATTCTGGTTGCCGCCTGCCATAATGTATTCGGCAGACATGAGGAGCTCTTCCATTGTATTTGCAAGCCCTCTCTTGAGGAGGACTGGCTTATCAGACTTACCGAGAGCCTTGAGAAGCTCGAAGTTCTGCATGTTTCTTGCACCTACCTGGATTACGTCAATATCAGCAAAAAGGTCAAGGTCAGCACCGTTCATGATTTCTGTTACGATTGGAAGTCCTGTTTCCTTACGAGCCTGAATTAGAAGGTCAAGACCTTCCTTACCGAGGCCCTGGAAGGAATATGGGGAGGTTCTTGGCTTGAACGCACCGCCGCGGAGCATTGTTGCGCCTGCCTTTTTACAAGCGATAGCTGTCTGCATAATCTGGTCTTCTGTTTCAACAGAGCAAGGACCAGCAATAATCTGGAGAGAGCCGTTGCCGATGATGCAATCTCTTACCGGAATAACTGTATCATCAGGATGGAACTTACGGTTAGCCTGCTTGTAAGGCTCCTGTACACGACGGATACTTTCAACGCAGTCCTGAGCAAGAAGTGAGTCAACATCAATTCTTGATGTATCGCCTACAAGACCGATAATGTTCTGGGTTGCACCCTCGATATGGTTGGCTGTTACGCCCTTGGACTTGAGGATTTCTTCAAGTCTTGCAACAGCTTCGGTATTTGCACCTTTTTTAAGAATAACAATCATTTTATTTTCCTCCGAAATTAAAATATATTTAAAAGCGTAAGGTACACATTCTGCACGAAACGTTTTTATTTACTTTGTAACAATAGTTGTATCAGGTAGTTTGTCCGCAAGCACTGTCATATCTTCTTCTGAAACAGAAATGCCTTCGATATAAAGCTTTTTCAGACCTGCAAGATTGGTAAGCGGATTAAGATTTGTCACCGGATTCCCGCCAAGCTTTATCCAGCCAAGGCTTGTCAGAGACATAAGCGGCTCTACATCATAAACAAGATTGTTTTCAAGGTAGATTTCCGTCATATCAACCATATTCATGACTGGTGTTATATCGGAAATCTGATTATTCTGCAGATGAAGTCTGTCCATGTATTTCATGCTGCTGAGCGCTGAGATGTCACTGATCTGGTTGTCGTTAAGGCGGAGCAATGTAATATTGGACATTCCCGCAAGCGGGGTAATATCGGAAATATTATTCTCCGAAAGGTCAAGCACTTCAAGATTCAACAGTCCGTCAAGTGCTGAAATATCTGTGATATTATTTGAACGCAGGTACAAATCCTTAAGCGATATAAGACCTGCAAGCGGTGTAAGGTCACTGATATTGTTATTGAACAGAGAAAGTGCCTCAAGATTTGTCAGACCCTTCAGCGGTGTAAGGTCACTGATATTGTTCTGATAGATGTGAAGCTCGGTAAGGTTAACCATATACTTCAGATCCTTGATATCTTCATCAGTAAGTCCCATATTATTAAGGGTAAGACTTGTAAGGCTGGTACTGTACTCAACGCCGTTGATTGTAATAAACTGCGGCAAATCTGACATAACCTCTTCCTTGACAGCAGCAGCTTCACTTACTGCCGGATTGTCTTTACCGAGAATAAAGTCGGACTTATCCCTAAATCCTATATTAGGTGATGTTTCAGCTTTCAGTGATTCAACCTGAGATTCCAGTTCGGCAATTCTTGATTCATACCCTGCTGAATCGAAAGTTTCTGCAGGCTCTGCAGCAGTATCATCGTCTTTACCGCATCCTGTCATTGATAAAGCCATTATCGCTGCAGTCAGTACACCAAAAGCACTTCTTATCTTCCTATTCATAATCATTTTCCTTTCAAAACAAAAACAGCCTGTGACACTTCTTGCCGCAGACCGTTACAAACAATATGTTATTTCAACATCAGCTTATGATTCTGTTATCGGCAATATATTTTTTTATGGCATGGAAAGTAAAACCCAAAGCTAAAGTAAAAGCCTGTGCCTGCAAAAAATATAAAGTTAAAAAAGCCAAGAACAGAATTTACAGCCTTCATACTTTATTTCTCCAAAATAAAAATCTACACAATTAATTATATACCCGTATCCGTGTATTGTCAAGTTTTTTACGAAAAAAAATTGAAATTAACGTAATTTTATTCCATTTAAGTTACAATATGTAACCCAATTTACCAAATTGTAATTTGTATTGCAACGCAAAGTATGATATAATTATTTATATTATGATAAAATAAACTTTAAGGGGTTTTAAGATATGACCGACGAAACAATACGCCAGAGTGTTCTGCCTGTAGCAAAGAGAATAAATGAGGAAGTCAAAAAAGCTGTCATCGGCAAGGATGACATCATTGTCAAGACTCAGCTTGCTATTATTGCGGGCGGACACATTCTTCTTGATGATATACCAGGCGTAGGAAAAACCACCCTTGCACTTGCTTTTTCAAAGGCGATGTCCCTTGACTACAAGCGTATGCAGTTTACTCCCGATGTGCTTCCTGCAGATGTTACGGGCTTTACCGTCTACAACAAGCAAACAGAATGTTTTGAATACAAGCCGGGTGCGGCACTTTGCAGCCTTTTCCTTGCTGACGAAATAAACCGTACCTCAAGCAAGACACAGAGTGCACTTCTTGAGGCTATGGAAGAAGGTGCGGTAACTGTTGACGGTGTTACGCACGAACTTCCAAAGCCGTTCATTGTTATTGCCACGCAGAATCCTATCGGCTCGGTAGGTACACAGATGCTTCCCGAATCACAGCTTGACCGTTTCATTGTACGTCTTTCGATGGGTTACCCTGACCTGAACAGCGAGGTTGCAATTCTCAAGTCAAAGGGTGCGGAAAAGCCTGCTGACAGCATTGTTCCTGTTGCAAGCGCAAAGGACGTACTTATGCTTCGTGCGGCGGCTGAACATATTTTTGTTGATGACCGTGTCTACAGATATATTGCATCTATTGCCGCAGCAACCCGTACACACCCACAAATCAAACTGGGACTCAGTCCGAGAGGCTCGGTTGCATTGGCGGCAATGGCTAAGGCTACAGCACTGCTCAGCGGACGGAGCTATGTTATTCCAGATGATGTAAAATACATTCTCAACGATGTTGCAGAACACAGAATTATTATTTCTCCCAAGGCAAAAGCGGCAGGTGTAACTGCAGCTGACGTGCTCCGTGACATAACCGCACGCACTCCTGCTCCTAAAATATAAATCCGAAAGGACAAGCCTTATGAGGTTAATTTATTTCCTGCTGCTCCTATTTTCGGCAGGCTTTCATGTTCTTTACAAGGGTGATTTATCATTCATACTGCTGATGTTTGTTTTAGTAATGCCGTTTTTTATGCTGATTATTCTGTGCATTACAGCTGTATCGGTAAGGGTAAATGCCTATTTTGAACAGACATCGGTGCCACGCGGCATGGCGGCTGTTCTGAAGATAAATGTGAAAAACAACTCTGTATTTCCGATAGCAAGATGTTATGTGGAAATTGCGTACAAGTCGAACATTCTGTTTGATTCCGCTTCAAAAAAGAAATTTTCATTAAGTGCGGCTGTAGGTGCCCGTGCAAATGAAACTTTTTCAATCAATATCTCTCCATCTCACTGCGGTTCTGTGGATGTGAGAATAACAAAGATACGGCTCCGTGATACTCTGGGGCTGTTTTCAATTCCTGTAAAGGTCACTCCAGAAAACAGAATTATTGCTCTTCCGATTATCTTCCCGATTCAAGCTGAAATTCGGAACAATGCTTCATCAACTTTGGAAAGCAGCACATTTTCTCCCTTTAAGCCCGGTGATGACCCGTCGGAAATCTTTTCACTCCGCGAGTACCGCGAGGGCGATAATAACAATCGTATTCACTGGAAACTCAGCAGCAGAAGCGAAACGTTCATTGTAAAGGAACTTTCCCTTCCTGTCGGAAGCAATATCCTGCTCATTATGGATTTCTGCGGCTGCGGAAACGCTGACTCAATTGACAGAATTCTTGATTCCGCCTTTTCCGTTTCGAATTTTCTGATTGAATACGGGATTACTCATACAATTGCGTATGCATGCTCAGACTATACAGTACAAAGATATGAAATCACCAACACGGACAAATTCATTTCGGCAGTTTCCGAAATCATTTTCAACCTGAAAAATGCAGCTGTTGATATCAGCTTTTCCAGTGCTGAAAAAACAGAAGAAGAGTTTACTGTCAAAAGCCGATTTTCAAGAGTTATCACGTTTTCAGACAGAACAGACATTGTGCATACCGAAGAACTTGAAGCAACATGCGGCGATGCTCATCTTACCATAATATGCACAGGTTCTTTAGATGCAGCTGAAAATGATGAATTGTACAAAACTGAAATAATTTATGCTGATGCCGAAAAGCTCAGCAGCAACGAATTACTCATTATATAATTGAAAGGAGGTACGGCATATGGCATCTGGTTGTCAGTCATCTGTCAATGTCACTGCAACGATTAGGAAATCAGGCACAAAACCTACACTGCAAATACAGATAATCCGCTTTGTCATTGCCGTACTGGGTTGCTGCGGTTCAATTTTTACGGTCCTTACATCCTTTGAAACAAATGTCAGCAACACTCTTGTTCTGGCTGTAATCATCGGTATGTGTATTCTCACGAATACGTTCCGTCTGAAAAATAAGATTGCATATCCGGCAATTGCTCTTTCTGCGGCGGGATGCATTACAGGTGCATTTGTCTTTAAAAATTCTTTTTCTGCGGGATTAGCGGGATTTCTGAACATTTACGCATCAACAGCCAAGGCTGCATTCAGAAACAAGCCATTTATCCCTATACTTGAACCTGAGCTTGCACAACAGCACATGACGGTATTCGTTGTTTATTCTGCGGTGCTGATATGTTTTCTTGCAGGTTATCTGCTTGTTCGGTGTGACAGCGGATTGTATACATTGTTTGTTTTTATCGTACCTGTCATTCCTGTATTCATGATAGAACTTGAACCAAGTCCGCTTGCTTTTGCGGCATTTATTATTTCTTTTGTGGCAATGATGGTTCTTGAATTTACAACCACCAACACCGTAC
This sequence comes from Oscillospiraceae bacterium, assembly GCA_018110825.1. Lineage (GTDB taxonomy): Bacteria > Bacillota > Clostridia > Oscillospirales > Ruminococcaceae > RGIG8773. The sequence goes on along the minus strand of JAGBCL010000095.1, from coordinate 299,898 downwards.
ACAATCAGCAATTTATACGTTATGGCATAGAATGTTCCGCTGCTGCGGCAGTTGCTGCCGCGTTATGCTTTGCATTTGTTTTCGGCATTACAAAAGCTATTGATTATGAACGTCCTCAGGCACTTGACGATATTTTTGAAAAAGCAGACAGCTATCTGGACAACGGTGAATTGAAAAATGATATCAAGGAAACCATTTCCCAGATTATGGGCGATTATTATGTTTACGGGGCAATTAATCACGGTAAGCTTGATGAATTCGGCAAAATACGTTTTGAATTCAAGGATGTTCTTCAGGTAACGCTGCCGCGTTCTGAGGATACGGTGTATTTAAGGGGCTTTGTCGGGTCTGTATACACGGGAAGGAGCTGGGAGGAACTTCCTGACAACAAACTCCGACAACTGGAGAATATTACAGATAATTTTACCACTGAAGAACTTTCTTCACTGATTCTGGACGGATATAATATGAAATATTCTCCTGTAAAGCTATCAAGCTATAACTTTTCTGTCAAAAATATCTGTGCAAATGATGATTACATGTATATGCCATACAATCTTGTGCCTGAGAGTGTTTTAAGGTACAAAATCATTGATGAAAGCTATTTCACCGGTAATGACAAATCGTACTTCGGACAATTCTATGACCCTGATGATTACTACGGTTATCAGAACCTGTTCAAGCGTCGCTGGTCTGTACCACATGCACTTGCAAGTGATGAGGCGATATACAGAAATTTTGTGTATGAAAATTATCTTGAAATTCCTGACACCTTTGACCCATCAGTGATTTTCAATCAGAGTTATTATGATTACATCACTGCAGAAGAATTTCAGACTGGAAAAAGCACGCTTGATGAAATGACGGTTTTCGGCAGAAAGCTTTATTACATCCGAAACTGGTTGAGAGATAACTGCACTTACACTCTTACAACGGAGCCGCTTCCAAAAGGCAAGGATTTTGTAAACCATTTTCTTGAACACAAGGAAGGAAGCTGTTCACACTTTGCTTCAACAGCGGTAATGATGTGCCGATACGCCGGTATTCCTGCACGATATGTTGAGGGGTATGTAATTACGCCTTACGATTATGATTCTGGCATCACGCCCGGCACAGTAACAACTGTAAACGTTCAGGACACGCATGGACATGCATGGGTTGAGATTTACATTGACGGATATGGCTGGTACCCTATGGAATTCACCTCAGGATACGGCAATGTAAGAACTGCTTTTCCTACAGAAACAACTGTTACGGAAACAGAACCTGCTTTGGAAAGCGAACCTGAAATAACCACTGAAACAACTGTCACTTCAAATGAAGAAACAAATGATAATCAAACTGTTCTTCAGCTTCAAGAAACAGACCTTACCAACACCGATGTTTCAGATAATACGGAAGAAGCGGTTACCACTATTCCGACAGAAAAAACGGAAACTCAGGCTTCACAGCCTGCAGAAAGCAGTCCTCAGCAATCGGTCGGATTTGGAATTTTCGGAATTGATGGCGAAAACAAGGTTGATGTTGTTTATGACCTGACATGGGTATTGATACTTATTCTGGTCATTATTACAATTCCTGCGGCAATAATCCTGCGCAGATATTTTATTCTTATGCAACGCAAATCGGCTAAAACTCCGATTGCACAGATTACTGCCGACTACAAGCGTTTCTGCCAGCTTCTCAAACTTATGGATATGCCGGAACAAGGCGGATTGACTTACTCTGAATTTGCGGAAATGCTTTCACAGCGTTCGGCATTTCTTGCTGACGGCAATGCATCTCAGATTATCAGCATTGCACTTAAAGCATCCTTCGGCGGCAACATTGTTACACGTGAAGATGCGAATGAAATGAAATTTGCGGTTACAAGCCTTGCCAAAAGATACTGTCAGACGCTTTCTGCATTCGGGAAGTTCAAGGTTAAGTTTATTTATTGCATAATTTGAATTACAGCTCTGCGGATTTATTCCCGGAGCTATTTTGTTCACAAAATGTTTACATACGCAAATTGACGAAAATTATTCCATTATTACTCAAAATGTTGTATAATAATGTTATCTGTAATGGAAAGGAAGGGAAGTCGCATTGAAGTATTCAGTTAAAACAAAACTGATTGCTGTAACCTTTGCGGTATTTGCGGTTGCGGCAGTGCTGTTCTCCCTTATATCATATTCGGCTGCAAAGCATTCTGCTGAGGCTGTAGTAAAATCGCTGATAGAGCAAAGCACCGTTACTGCGGCAGATGCTCTTTCAGGAAAAATTGATGCTGTTACAGCTGTTGCAGCTGACGTTTCAAAAGACTTATCGATAAGCCGTGCAGTTGACGATTATCGTCTGCGACTGCTTGAAGCACGAAACGAAAGCTATGCGGGCACTGGAATAACTTTTGACGTCGTAAACTCTGCTGACATGAAGTCAATTGACGGGAAAACCGATTATTCGGAAAATGAAGCTGTCGCAAAGGCTATTGATGGTACTGCGTGGCTTACTGCTCCGTATGAAATGAATGGAAGAAGCGTTTGTACATATTCTGCTCCTCTTGACTATGTTGATGAAGAACGTGCAGGCGTGCTTGTGTGCACATTAGGCAGCGAATTTTTCGATGAAACCTTCGATAAAATTACTCTTGGCAAATCCTGTGCCGTTTATGTAAAGGACGAAAGCACAGTTATTGCGGGACAAACTTCTGCAAATGATAATGTATACGTCACTTCTAACAGTATTGACAGCCGTGAAGGCTGGACGATTTATGTCGAAGCAGTTCCTGCAGAGCTGATGCCCCCGCTTACATTTGAAATTGTTACATCAGTTATCCTTTCGGTAATTCTTGCAGCAATTCTCAGCCTTATTACAGCTGCAATTCTCAGCAAAACACTTACTCCTATCAAGGCCATGGCAAAACGTATTTCCGCACTTGCTGATGGTGATTTCACTTCACCCGTTCCTAAGGCTTACCATAATGACGAGTCTATGGCAATTGCCGAGGCACTCAACAAGACAATCGGTGCACTCAATGGCTGTATCCGTGAAATCACTGTTTCAATCAATCATGTTGCCGAGGGTGACATTTCCGAGGACAAGGCTGTTTACGCAGGCGATTTCGCTATGATTCACGATGCACTTTCCGATGTAAAGAAAACGCTTCGCAAGGCACTTTTACGTATCCGCACAGCTTCGGAAAAGGTTATTGACAATGCTGAAAAGATTACGGTAAAATCCGCTGCAAAGCCTGAGCCCGTGAAGAAAAATGTTACAGTTTACAACGCTTTTGAGGATTGTACAGATATAGTTGCTCAGGCAAACAAGACCGCAGATAAGCTTGTTGAAGCAAGACAGAAGCTTGCTGATGAACAGAAAAAACTTGATAATCTTACTGAGGCGATTTACTCAATCAATGACAACACTGACGGAATTGTTGATGTTGTTGAACAGATTGAGGATATTGCTTTCCAGACAAATATTCTTGCGCTCAATGCCGCTATCGAGGCTTCGGGTGCAGGCGAATTCGGCAAGGGCTTTGCGGTTGTTGCCGAGGAGGTACGCTCCCTTGCACAGATGAGTTCCGACTCAGCGAAGTCCACGACAGAGCTTATCGAGGGCACGGTTTCCTCCATTTCCAAGGGCTCAACCCTTGCAAAGCAGACCGCCGCACTTCTTGAAGAAGCGCTTGCTTCCGCTGATGAGGCACTTGCACAGATGAATGTACTTACCAATGCGGCTAAGGAATACGCAGATGCCGCAAAATCCGCAGAGGACTTAATTCTCCAGCTTTCACTTGAACCTGCATACGAGCCTGTAAAGCCTGACACGACGGACGCTAAGGCGATTGTTACCGAGGCTAACAGGTTGAAAAAGATTGCTGAATCCTTCAAGACAAAATAAAAAATATGGGTATCGACAATAGCTCGATACCCATATTTTTTATATAAGTTCCAAAACCTCGTTCATCGGCTTCATCTGCTTTTCACGGGGAACATAAGCAGGCTTGCCAACGGGAATTACGCTCATAAGGTGGTGTCCCTCAGGTGCACCGATGAACTCGTTTATTTCCTCTGCGGAAACAATGGGGTCGTTCATCCAGCAAGCGCCAAGTCCCAACTCCTCGGCTTTGAGAAGCAGATTTTCAACTGCTGCACCAACACTCAGCATGTCTGGATTGCCCAGTGTGGAAAGCATTTCGCTGTGTCCGTAGCCCTTTGCGGAGTAATACTCCTCAACACGAGGGTCGTGGTACTTCATTTCGGTGAGGTACACCAGAATTACTAACGGTGCGTTCTTGAAAAAGGTTGTCTGCTTCACTCTTGATGCAACGAAGTTTTCGTCCTCGGCATCTCTGTAGAAGCGACGTACTCCCCTTTCAACAGCTTCTGCAAGTGCGGAAATCTTTTCGGGAGTTCTGATTGCCACAAACCGCCAGCACTGGCTGTTGCAGCCGCTTGGTGCGGTTACTGCTGCTGAAACAAGCTGTTCAATCGTATTGTCATCAACGCTGTCAGCAAGGTATTTTCTTATGCTGCGGCGTTTGTTTAAAAGCTCGTTATATTCCATATTTTTTCTCCATTTATACAATTGTTACGCCGTAACCTCGGCAGATTTCTTCAAGGGACAGACCGATACCCTTGCCTGATGGTATCATTTCCCATATACCTTCGGTACGCTCAAAGGCAACTGCAAGAAGCGTACGCTTGCTGATGTTATCGGCAAGCGGAAGGTGCATGTGCACACCATTTTCGCAAAGTATACTTACGTCACCGTCTAAAAGCTTATCAAAAAGGTGACTCGGATTATTGCCATAAATTGAAAACAACAGCACCATCATACTTACGTCGGATGGAATACGTCGGAAATCAATATACATTACACGCTTATCGGGGGCATTGAGGTAGGTTGCACTTCCACAATCAGAATGGTCATTTCCGAAAAAAATCATTCGCTTATCATTTCGGACTTTACCAACACTGTCAAGCATGAACAGATATGCATCGATATCCATTTTGGGTTCAGATTTGCCTGTCAGTTCGATTTTGTATTGCTTCGGTGCAATCGGCAAACGCTTACCGGGAACAATTATTACATTTTCCTCATCACACTCATCAGCAGGTTCTTCATTTATTTCTTCTACCTCGGGTTCAACTGTTTCAGGTTCAGGCTCAGGCATTGTTGCAAGCTGAACATAATCAAGATTCTTCAGCATTTCAGAATACTGAACAGGTGCTTCCCTGTCAACTGTATACAGCATTTCACCATCAACAAATGTATTTTCGTTTCCTGCTGTGCCGCAGAGGATTATTCTTCTTTCAACTGCAGATTTTATCACGATATTTCCGTAAATAAGCGAGCCGCTTCTGATTTTTCCGACACTGATTGTAATAGTGTTGTATCCCTGTGAAAGAGAATTCACAGACAAACTTACATCATGGAAATTACAGCTTATTTCCGCTTCAACAGGAGAATAAATTTCCATGATATATGTATGCTCTTTTTCTGCTTCAAAAATTCCCAAATCAACAATTCTTGGTATTCCCCAGAATTGTTCCTCGTCCTTTATACCAAGTATTGCACCGTTTACTTCCACATTTGTAAAAACAGTATCATTATTCCTGCAGAAAACAGAAACATACTGTTCAGGCGGCAGACTGCTGTTTGTCAACTCAATTTTCAGATTATCAATCTCAACCTTTTCGGCATCGACAACAAGCATAGGTCCCGAATTGCTCCAGAAAATCGAGCCGTTACCATTTATTTTACAGCTTTTACGCACGATGAACTTTCCTTCAAATTCACCCTTGGGAAGCTCTACTCTGCCGAAATTATCGGGGGTGTCAAGCAAACGCTGGATTTCTTTGCTGTCCAAAAAATCACCGTCCTATAATTGATATAATTGTCATCAGCATCAAAACGACTGCACAGAAAATTCTTGCTGAAGCAAACATTTTACACAATCCTGAATATCGTATCGATTCAGCGTGCAGCTCCGCAGCTGATTTTATACTGCAAGCTTTAACTGACGCATCAGAAATACTGTGCATTGATGATGGACAGACATGCGATGAAATTGCTGCATCAGTTTCGTCAAACATATGAATATCATCATACTCTGAACCTATTACACAACTTCTGAGTCCCTGCTCAGATGCTGCTTCTGCCATGCGTATCTTATCATTTCTGTTTGCATTAACGATTGCTTTTATTTCGGAATATTTTCGCTTGAGTTGTTCATCGTTCATTTTAGAAAGCTGCTCGGAGCTTAAAATTACTCCTTTGTTTTTTGAAGCCGTTTTTCTCAGCGTATAGATAACCGTTTCACGGCTTGCGGAAGTGATAAGAATTGTTTTAACACCTTTTTCTTCAAGCTTTTGCATTGCCTCACCTGCATCGCTGCAGACCTTATCATGAACTACAAACATGCCTATAAACGTATATGAACCTGATGGAAACACATTCTGTTTTATCGCCTTGTCAGATACTGCAATGGCGATTACATCATTTCCCGTAAGCGAAATTGTTGCTGCAAGCTTTATCAGAGCATCTTTATTGGTTATTTTACGTTTTTTTCCGTCTGCCGAAAAGCTGTCTGAGCATCTGCTGATTACAGCTTCTGCTCTGCCTTTGAAAAATGTTGCAAGCTTACCGTCAATATTTACAGTTACGCCCTTCATATTGTTGTTTTCGACATTACTCAGCTTCTTAACTTTGGCTCTTCCCGAAGCTTTTTTCACGTAATTCAGAATTGCTCTGTCAACAGGAGTTCCGCCGTATACTAAATTATCGCTTTCAAGAATCGATGACGAAGTATTTATTGCTGCTGTTTTTATAAGTCCAAGTACCTTCTCGTCAACATTTTCAAGGCCATCCACCTGATTACCGCTGCCGTCAATAAAACCGCTGACAACACAACTGCCCTCTGTAAGTGCACCGAATTTATCGGTAAACACTACTTTAACATCCTGCATAGAATTAAGCAAATCAGGATTCAAAAGCGAAATGTTGTTTTTATGCAGCTTTTTCATTATATATGCCGCAACGGTTTCTGCCATCAGATTCTTTTCACATATACATATTACGGCAAGTATTACCGCAGCTGCCGCAACTCCCTCTGTTATTCCAATTATAATCTGACCTGAAACAGCACCGTAAATAATAGCGGTTAAAGCCGTTATTACCGAACAGACAATACCAGTAATTGAACCTGCTCTGAGTAATCCGCTGTATTTTTCATTGTAAATTCTTGTATCAAAATGATTTTTTTCTGCAGCAAAAACATTTTCACCGATTGCTGTTATTTTCATTGCACCGCTGCCTTCTGTAATAACAGAACCCTTATATAGGCTGTAGGCACTTTTCAGGCCCATGGTTTTGTTGCCATGAAATGTTGAAGGCGGTGTAGTTTTTTCAATCTTTTCAAGGATTCCGAATTCAGACTGGTCAACAATAAACTGCCCGTCGGCAACAATTCCGTCAGCAGGAACTTTATCTCCGCTTGCAAGATAAACCACATCACCAACGGCAAGCATTTTCTCATCAATTACAACAGCTTTGCCGCTGCGCAGCACATTATATTCACTCTGACGTGCACAAGTACGTATCTCGCTTATATTTTTTTCTGAAACATGCCGCAGCACTGCTTCCAGAAATGCACACAAAACTGCAAGACCAGCAAAAATGAATATACCCGATACATCAGGTACCGTTTCTGTAATTTCAAGCAGTCCCAAAAGTAATGCAATAATTTTTACCATTGCTGCAATTACAAAAAGTTTGCAGCTGAGTGATTTTACTCCATATAATATTTTTTCTGCAAAATTTGCTTCATATATTTGCTCATTAAAGCCGTATTTCTGTCTTGAAGCCTCAGCTTCTCGCTCAGAAAGACCGGATAAAGCCATAAATCATATTCCTCTCTTTGGGAAATTTAAATAATTTTCACCTTGATTAACATTCCACGGTCATAACGTGAACCACGGAAAATTGTTCCGTCAGTGAGACGGATTGCCTGTCCCACAGGAACCGGATTACCCTGAGGTGAAAGCATACCCTTGGCGTTACGGTTAATAAGGAACCATTCTCCGTTATGACAACAAACATAAGCCTGCAGGGATTTATCCGCCTTTTCATCAGCAAACACATTGCTGTAGAGATGCCACTTGAAAAGCGGAGTATTATTTACAACGTCAAGTTCTGAATAATTTCTCCATTCACCATCATGTCCACGCACCTCTGAACTGAGTTCAAAGCGCACGATATTCCTGTCGGTAATTCGTGTTCCGCAGAACGGACATACAGGATTATTCACATCGTGAAGAACAAACCATTTCTTGTCGCAGGAAGGATTTGAACACTTATGGAGCAAATCCCAGGTCTTTACCAGACCACGTTCCCATTCCATTGCAGACGGACGCAAAGCAGGGTTATGCAGACCGTCCACAAATGCACGGAGAAACAGTTTTTCCATAATAGGACCCAGGTCCTTGATGGTTGTTTTCATTGCAGACGGACGATTTGATGTATCATCAGGGTTTTCGACAAACGTTGCCATTGGTCCAAGACCAAGGTAATCGTCACGCTCGGCTGATTCGGTTGAATAAATCTTAGGTCCCATAAGAGGATGACGGCAGAAAAGATATTCATAGATAAGCACGGCAAGAGCATGCAAATCCGTTACTGAACTTGGAATTTTTCTCCTCGGGTCATTTCGGTCAAGTTCCATTGTGGAGAGAACCTCTGGAGCAATATAACCTCGTGTTCCTGCAACCTCAGGCGGAAAAAGCCCAGGCACAACAAGTGTATCGATATCGATAACAACGCAGTTTCCCGTCTTAGGGTCGATAAGAACGTTGTTGTTGGAAAGGTCGGAATGTGCAAGTCCAGCCTGATGAAGTCTTCTGATAGAACGTGCCAGCAGAAGCGACATCTGTATCATTGAACGAAAATCACCAAGCTCGCTTTTGTTGAGAAAGCGTCGGTTGCTGGAAGTAAACCAGTTGCTTTTCTTGTCCTTGCCTTTAAGGTCAAGGAACTGTGAAGCACCCTCCTCAAAGAAAAAGCTCTTCGGATACGCAGGCGAGACTATGCCGAATTCAGGCAGGACAACAAGGTCGGTAGGCCAGCAGAAACGTCCTGCAAAATAGCTTGCAAGGCGCTCGTCGTTACCGATTGCACCACCCTTTGACTCGGGAATAGTCGGGTTGTAGCGTCCGATAATTGCTTCAAGACGTGCGGTCATATTACGGTCGATTTTATTCGGCTCATTGAAGAACTGCACAACGTAGGATTTATCGGGTGCAAAATATGTGTATTTCATTCCTCCGCGAGGAGGATTGTCGGTTATTACATACGGAATTTTTCTTCCGTCAGCAAGGGTCGCTTCACCCATTCTGCTCATAAGAAACCTCCGGAATTTATGTGTTAATATTTATAATAAGCAATGTTCGGTCATCAAAAGAACCACGCTCAACGTAGTTGTCAAGCCATATTTTCAGCATTTCAGCCTTGTCCTTGTCATGAACAATATCAAAGGAAGCAAGGGACGCTTTCCTCTGTGCATGCTTATCACCCCAAAGCTGTTCCAATGTCATATTTGTTTCAGCAAGTACATTTTTTGCGTACTGCAAAGCATATTTCACATCGCCGTCATTTACCCAAGGGTACTCAATCGGCTGAGGCACTGTCACATCTGTAATAAGCTCAGGCTCAGCAATTTCGAGAATATTGTTCAGCTTCAGGTCAAGCACAAGACGAAGAAGCTGTGTATTGTTAGGATAATAGTCGTCGGCAACGCCGTCTGTCATAAGCATAAGTGATGTAAGCTTTCCTCTGCGGATTTTTGTACGGCTCATGAGGCTTTCGGGACTTCTGAACTGTTCGGAAGTAAGGAATTCGGTTTCCCCCGAAAAGCTACCTCCGTCAGCCGTGCCGAGAAGAATAAGCGGATTTGCGTTACTTTCGTCAACAGCCGCAATCATACCGTCACCAAGCTGAATTGACGCGGTAAGGTATTCCCTGCCATTTGCCGTCTCAACAGGGATAACCACAGACGCAAGGAGTGTGCAGGAAAAGTCTTTAAGCTCAGGCTTTCTGCCTGCGGCTTCCTCAAATTCGGGGTAATCCTTTCTCTTTTCGTAAGCTGCTTCAACCGCCGCAAATGCTTCCGCATAGCTATCACGGAGCATTGCCGCAAGCTGACCGCACATAGCACCGAAATCGGTATTGTCAAGTGGCAGACTCAATATTTCAATGTAATTCGGATTGTCACGCTTTATTGATGAAATACGAGCCTTGACGTACTTTATAACAGCCTCACAAGCCGCCTTTGCACCAATTCGCGAAAACAGCTTTGAGCCTGCACCATCAGCAGCCGCAGCGATAACTGTACCCTCAAAAATTTCAAAGGCATAGAAATCGTCGCAGTTTGTACCGTCGTGCTTGTGCTTTTTGCCACGGACTGTTGCACCGAAAACCTCAAAGCCGCTTTCATTTGCAGATGAACAGCTTGCTTCGGGGTATGGCTCAGGACTTTCGGGCACGGGGTTGTATTTCCACATTGCCGCTGTATGGGCGGTTACGTCATTATCCGAAAGCTTGTTAATGTTATTTTCCATTGTTACCTCCGATTACGGAACAATTACGAAGCCCTGTGGCGGTGGTGGAAGTTCGATGTTTGCACCAGGCTTGGAGTCAAGGCTCTTGGAGGACATTTTTACGGAGCTGGAAACCCACGCAAAGAACTGTGCAAGGTCACCTGCGGAAAGAGTGTTCATCATAAGCACGCAGTCAGTGATTTCCTTGAGCACCTTTGTATCAGCGTACGCTCCTGCAGCACAAGCGATAATGTTTGCAGGCTTTGTGCTCTTGAGCATTGCAGCAGCTTCACGCCATTCGTCAGTTGGTGCGCCGTCTGTAAGGATGAACACGAGAGGACGCCAGTCACCCTTCTGAGTTTCAGTTGACTTTCTTACCTCGGAACGGATACACTCGTTGAGAAGCTGGAGAGCCGCACCGAGAGCTGTTGCACCGCCAGCTGTGAGGGTTGGCTCCTTGAAAAGCATTAGCTCTGTAAGCGGAGTAACCTGTCTTGCGCTGGAGTTGAATGTGATAACGGAGAGGTACGCTGTTTCAAGAGCCTGAGGGTCGCCTCTCAGCTCAGAGATAAGCGCACGGACGCCGTGTTTTACTGCTTCGATAGGGTCACCTGCCATTGAACCTGAAACGTCAAGGAGGAGATAAACGGGAAGTCGTCTTGAAAATTCTGACATAATATTGCCCTGCCTTTCTATTTAAAAAGATATAATTTGCTCATTCTAACATAATAAAATTATACCTCTTTTTGTGAAAAATGTCAATTAAAATTTATACTAAGAACCAATCAAAAACTGTACAAAAAATCGAGCATAATCCTGCGTATTTGATTATGTGAAGATTTTTTGTCTACAGTTTTATTGGTTGTTAGTATTAGTTACAGCAACTATTGGTTGCAACAAAAAAATAACCTGTGAAGAAGTTACTCCACAGGTCATTTACCCCAAATATATTACGTCAATAAAAGTGATGCCCATACAGTTATCAATGCGTCATATACACCGTGTGCAATTATCAGTGACAACACCGAACAATTCTTGATTTTCAGTCTGCAAATACAGAACACAACGCCAATAAATGCAGTTGTGAATATCTGAAATATGTTGCCAACGAATATATGAAACAGTCCAAAAAGGAGTGATGAAACGAGAATTGCTATCCACTCTTTCTGAGCAATATTCTTTATTTTACTGTAAATCACCCCACGGAATACAAATTCCTCGGTAAGACCAACTGCAACTATACAATAGAAAAACTCATAGATAAACTGCCACAGGTATTTGTAATGCTTTACCGTGTCAAAATACTCTCCGAAGCCTAAAAGATGTGGGATTAAAGTCAGCACGACAGACATTGCCAGACCAATCAATATGCCGACAATAATCTGCATACCAATTTTGTCCTTGACAAAGCCGTAATCTGACAGCTTATCCTTGCAGACAAGCATTACAATTACAGGAATTAAAGCCGCCAGCCAGTAAACTGCTATCATACTGACCATTCTGCCTGCCAAGGGTAATGACATCATTACATACTGATTGAATGCTATAACGCCATACAAACCAAGCATACTGCCAAGAAAGCTTACAGTAAGACATATCCACTCTTTTTTCTTACTCATTATTCTTCAACTTCCTTTTCTTCGTCCTGTTCAGCCGCTTCCCCGTTCATATACTTTGCTTTTAGAAGCTTTTTCAGCGTGTCCTTGCCTGTGATTTCTTCAAAGGCGGCAATAATACCATTCTTCACAGCTCCCTTGATTACCCAGTATGACACGATAAGCAGAATAATTGCTGTACCGCCGCTTATGCCCAACTCTTTCAGCAATTCCATAGCCTTTCTCCTTTAATTAGCGTTTGCAGCTGTTACTGCTGCGGAAGAAGCAATTACTGCACACATTGCCGCCTGCTGTGCCGCAACCATTGCGAGAGTTGTTGCAACAGCAGTTGTACCTGTAACCGCATTTTCTGAATAGTCAGCTGAAACAAGCATTACTGCGTGCATAAGACGTGTAGTCTTGTCGATGCTGAACACGCCGTAGCCCTTCTGCACTTCAAGAAATTTATCAACTTCAAGGATATCGTCAACCGCTTCACTTAAATCAAACTCGTTGAGTGAGAATGCGGCAAGTGCGGCAACTTCAAAATATTTGCTGTACTTTCTGCCAGCGTTTTTGAGGCTGTCCCAAAGGAATTCCACACGCTTGCACTTTGCGTCAACATTGCCGTCAGTAAGGGCAAGGACGTGAGAAACAGACTGTACTGCGTTGCTTCCGAACTTTTTCTTGAAGTAGTTATATACTCTTTCCATTTCTTCAACAAGCTGTTCATCGGACTTTTCAGAGAATGCAAGTAGTGCTGCAAAAATACTGTCCTCGCTGCCTGTCAGGAATGGATGTTCCTTTCTCATAAGGTCGTAGATACGCATGCTTCTTTCAGCAATTTTGTCAGCCTTATCAAGGTCAATCATATCCGTAAGCACAAGAGAAACATAAGCAAGATATTCACTTCCGAAGAAATAGTTTTTCATCACTTCATAAATCTGCTTTGCCTTCTCCATCTTTTCCACAGGGTTTTCCGAAGCCGCAAGATACGTTATTATAGGAAGCTTTACGTTACCGCGGAAGCTGGAGAAAATGCCTGTTTTATCATTCACAAGCTTTTTGCACTCAGCCATCTTTTCTGAATCAGCAGATATTCCCCTTGCCGCAAGATTTGCCGCACAAACGTGGGTAATATAGATATTTTCCCAGATAAAGTCATTCTTGATTGTATCTCTTGAAGCAATGAAGCTTTCACAGATTGCATTGAGTGATGATTTCATTATTATTCTCCTTTCAGAAGTTCGATTGCTTTTGTCATACATTCGTCGCCCTCGGCTATAATGTCGGGGGTAATTCCGTTTCCGTCAAAGGTTTCGCCCTTGCTGTTGCCCATAAGAGAGGAAACCATTGCAAAGGAGTAACCGTCGGGAAAATCATCATAAACAAAAGAATAATATTTGCCGTAGGTTTGCTTTCCAACGACGCTTACCTTGTCGGGAAAATCACTTTTCATATTGAAAATCATTACCTCGGCGGAACTTGCTGTTTTTTCGTCACAGAGGAAAACCAGCTTGTCGAAGTCAATTATCTTGTCGCCGATACATTTTTTCTCGATGATTTCACTTGCAATTTCCGTGTAAACAACAGTGCCGTCCTCGTGGAAAAGTCCGAGAACCTCCACAAGCTCATCTGTATGTCCGCCTGTATTTCCACGCAGGTCGACGATAAACTTTCGGTTTGTTTCAAGGGTTTTCTTGTGCTTTATAAGGTCTTTCCAGGTCTTACCGATTACAAAATCATTGATTTTCACGGTGCATATACCGTCCGTGACTGTAACTGTTGCGGGACGGTATTCGCCGAGCTGCTCCGAAACCTCTTTTGTTCTGTCTTTGCCGAAAATGGTGTTGTACTTTGCAATTTCATCAGGCTCATGCTCGTTGATGTCGTCAAGAATAAGCTTGTAAACGTAGTTGTCAAAGTTAGCCTCGGCATTATCGCCGTAGATATCGCCGAGGGTGTCCTGCATTGCAAGCTCCAAGTGCTCCTGTGAGTAGTAATATTCACCGAGGTAATTCTCAAATTTTGCAACACGGTCATTTGATGTGATAATATGCCTGATACAGATTGCAAGTGCAGCGGCAAGAATGAATATTATTATCAGACTTGCTTTGCTGACTTTTTCCTTTTCTTTTTTCGGCATTGTAAGTACTCCTTTTTATTATTCGTATCTGAGTGCCTCAATCGGGTCAAGCTTTGCTGCACGGTTTGCAGGATAGAAGCCGAAGAACACACCGATTGCCATTGAGAAGGTTACAGCGAGGAGGATTGCACCTACAGACGGTGTTGCTGTTGCGTCCATAAGCAGACCAACAAGGTTACCGAGGAGGATACCTGACACGATACCGATTGCACCGCCGATAAGACATATGATTACCGACTCGATAATGAACTGTGTACGGATTGCGGAGTTAGGTGCGCCAAGTGCCTTTCTTACACCGATTTCACGGGTACGCTCTGTTACGGAAACCAGCATGATGTTCATTACGCCGATACCGCCAACCACAAGAGAAATACCTGCGATTACGGAAATTACCATAGAAACAATTCCGAGGATTTCGCCCATCATTTCCATCTGCTGTTCAGCTGTTGCGTAATAAACCTCGATACTGTCATTATTGCGGTAGAAGCGGTTGTTCATATAGTCCTTTACTTCTTCGGCAAACTGTGTTGCATTCACGCCGTCCTTGATATTCACATAGAAATAGAAAAACAGCGGGGTGCTGTCACCCTGGATTTCAGCCATTGTTGTGTAAGGAATATAAACTTCATTGTTCCAGTCCTCACCCATCATATTTACCATTGCACTCATCATACCTGTGAGCTGATATTCGTAGATACCAACAACGGTAAAATCGTAGCTCTGATTATTCATATCTATGCTTAATGTCTGACCCATTGCATTATCAAGGCTGCCGTAAAGCTTGATAGCCTGCTTGTCGCTGATTACACAAACTTTTCCGCGTCTTGCAACATCCTTGTCGGAAATATATCTGCCCTTGATTACTCCTGTCATACTCTGCTTAAGGTATCCGGGGCTGATTGAATATACAACAAGTTCAAGCTTTTCACGCTTGAATCTTGTTGTTGCACTGTCTGTGCCGTAGACAAGCGATAATGCGTCAACATCATCTGAAAAACGTTCGGCAACGTTGTAAATCATATCCTCTGTCATAAGGTCACTTTGTGTATAGTAATCTCTTACAGGGTTAGGCTTGAGAGTAATCTGAAAACCGACAAGGCTCGCACCGCCTTGTGAGTCAAATATGTCATTAACGCTGTTTTCCATAATGCTGCCCATGGTATTAATCATAATTACCGAGCTGATTCCGATGATGATACCGAGCATTGTCAGCAGGGCACGCATTTTGTTTGCTTTAAGTGAAGCAAAGGCAAGCTTTACATTTTCAATGAAATTCATTCTGCTGCCTCCTTTACTTCCTCATGGTTATTCTTCAGCACATCGCTTACGATTTTGCCGTCGGAAAGTGTGATAATTCTGTCTGTTTCTTCAGCAAGTTCAGGGTTATGTGTGATAAGCACGATTGTCTTGCCCTGCTCCTTGTGAAGCTTATGGAAGATATCCATTACAAGACGTCCCGTCTTGGAGTCGAGAGCACCTGTAGGCTCGTCGGCAAGAATTATAGCGGGGTCATTTGCCATAGCACGGGCGATGGCAATTCTCTGCTTCTGACCGCCTGAAAGCTCATTAGGCATGTGCTTTTCACGGTCGGACATTTCAACTATTTCAAGAAGTTCCTTTGCACGCTTTGTTCTTTCCTTTGCTGGTACACCCGCATAGAGCATCGGAAGTTCAACATTTTTCAGTGCAGAGGTTCTTGCGATAAGGTTGAAGGTCTGGAATACGAATCCGATTTTCTTGTTACGGATACCTGAAAGGTCGGCGTCTTCCAGTTTTGAAACGTCAATTCCATCAAGGATATACTGTCCGCCAGTCTGTCTGTCGAGTGCACCTACAATGTTCATGAGTGTGGATTTACCTGAACCTGACGCACCTACGATTGACACGAACTGTCCCTCAGGAACAACTATATCAAGTCCGTGGAGAATTTCAAGCTCGTTTGGCGTGCCAACATAGAAGCTCTTGACAATTCCCCTCATATCAATTATCGGTCTGCTCATTCTGACACCTCGGACTCTGTTTCACTATCGTTGATTACAACCACATCACCATCGGAAAGCATTGTTGTGTTTGTAAGCACGTACATACCTGCGGAGATTTCACTTGAAATGATTTCAATTTCATAGTCTGTTTCAAGACCGATTTCAACAGTTACAAGCTTTGCATGATAAACACCGCTTTCGTCCTTTTCAGCAATGTAAATCGCATCGTTTCCGTTTTCATCTGTTGTAAGTGCATCATATGTAATTGTTAAAGCATTTTCACGCTTGTCGCTGATAATTGAAAGCTTTGCACTCATACCAACGAGAATCTTGCCGTCCTCGCCGTCAACATCAGCTCCTATGGCATAGCTTGTTCCTGAATTTCCAGGGACACCTGTAGGAGCAACATTTGTAACCTTGCCGCCATATTCAACACCTGAAACAGCATCACATTTTACTATTGCCTGCATTCCCTCACCGACATAAGGGATGTCATACTCACCTACACTTGCGGAAATCTGAAGATTTGACAAATCTTCAATAATGAAAATTACACCGTTTGCCATTACGCCTTCTTCAGCGTTTACCGCTGTTACAACACCATCGCATGGTGCAACAACTACAGCATATTCGAGTTTGCCCTTGAGATTTTCAAGCATTGTGAGCTGAGGGTCATTAAGTCCTGAAAGTGTTCTCTGCTGTTCAGCAGCTTTTTTCAATGCAGCAAGTTCAGCTTCTGCCTGCTCAACAGCCAACTCATATTTTTTCTGAGCTTCCTCAAGTGCCTTTTCAGCATCCTTTACTGCATCACTATAATCCGTTTTTGTATCCTCATTGGTCAGTTCTGTCTTTTCATATGCTTTAACTGCATTTTCGTAAGCATCTTCTGCAGTTTCCATTGCTTTTTCGGCAGCTTCGCATGCCTGCTCAAGACCGTCAATTGCATCCTCATACTTGATACGTGCAGCATCAAGTTGTTCCTTTATATTTTCCTTATCGTATTTTGCTTCAATTTCTGAAAGTGCTGCTTTTGCCGCTGTATATTCAGTCGTAATATCCTCAGCTTCCTTTATAGAATACACAACACCATACATTTCAAGATGTTCCTTCTTGTTACGGGCATTTTCGTATCTGGCTTTTGCATTTTTCAGTTCAATTATGTCATCGGTTGAACATACAAGCTTATATCTTTCTTCAAGCTCGTTAAGTGTATCCTGAAGCTGCTTTACTGCCAACGGATAATTTTCAAGCTTGCTCTTTGCCTCGTTATATTCTTCCACGCTGTTTTCATAGGCTTTTTTGGCATTTTCAACCTGCTTGGATGCATTATCCATTGAATCGGGAAGTGTAACATCAATTCCCTTCTCCTCATTTTTCTTTGCATTCTCAAGCGCTTTTTCAGCCTGCTCAACAGTTTTTTCTGCCGACATAACTGAAGGATTTTCGCCATTTTCATAAGCTTCAAGTGCATCATTATATTTTTCTTCAGCAGATGAAAGACTATACTCTTCATTCAGACCGCTGCTTTCAACCGTATACTGCTGCTGGAGAATCTGCTGCTGAAGGTCATCTGTGCTGATTGTACAAAGAACATCGCCCTTCTTTACAGTATCACCAACGGAAACATTCACCTTTTCAACCGGATAGCTGAGTTTTGAATATACCTTCTTTACCTCTGCACTTTCAACAATGCCGCTTACAGAAATCTTGTTTTCGATGGTTTTCTGCTGAATTCGGATTGTATCAGCGTATGCAACATTTGATGCAGAACTTCCCAAAGCAGCAATTGCAACGCCGATTGCTGCGATACCTGCGATAATTGAAACCGGAATGATTATCTTTTTTGCTTTCATAAGTATATTCCTTTCTGATTTTGTTTAATAATATACAATATATAATATCATACATTTTTTACTATGTCAAGCATTTACTACTGTATTAAGTAGCTAATACAAGTATACAACTATTACATCTAAAAGTCAATTGTAACTTAAACACAAATACGCAATTAATCACGATAAATATTTATAGATTATATACAACAAAAGCGGTACAGATTTCTCAGTACCGCTTTGATTTTATATTTATGCTTCCCAACTGTTGAGATAAGCTTCCTGAACATCGGTAAGCTTGTCAATTTCCATTCCCCAGAAACGGATTTTTCTTTCAGCAACTTCGTTGTCGATATACTTAGGCACGTCAATAACCTTTTCGGTGAAAGTGCCTTTATTCTTTACAAGGTGAAGTGCAGAAAGTGCCTGAATTGCAAAGGACATATCCATAATTTCAGCAGGGTGTCCGTCACCTGCCGCAAGATTTACGAGTCTGCCCTCGGCAATAACGTAAATCCATTTGCCGCTTTCAAGCTTGTAACCCTGGATATTGTTTCGTGCTGTCTTTGTTTCAACAGCAATCTTCTTCAGTGTTGCAACATCAACCTCAACGTCAAAATGGCCTGCATTACAGCAGATTGCACCGTCCTTCATAACCTTGAAGCTTTCTTCGGTAATTACGTCACGGCAGCCTGTTACTGTTACAAAGAAATCACCAATCTTTGCAGCCTCAGTCATCTTCATAACCTTGAAGCCATCCATAACAGCTTCCATAGCCTTGATAGAGTCAATTTCAGTTACGATAACCTCTGCACCGAGGCCCTTTGCACGCATTGCTACGCCCTTGCCGCACCAGCCGTAACCTGCAACAACAACATTCTTACCTGCAACGATAAGGTTTGTTGTACGGTTTATGCCATCCCATACGGACTGACCTGTACCGTAACGGTTGTCAAAAAGGTGCTTGCAGTCAGCATTGTTTACCAGCACCATAGGGAATTTCAGCTTATCCTCCTTAGCCATTGCGATAAGTCGGATGATACCTGTTGTTGTTTCCTCACAGCCGCCGATTACGTCAGCAATCTTTTCGGGATACTCATTATGAATAAGGTTAACAAGGTCGCCGCCATCATCAATGATGATGTTAGGGCCAGCCTCGATTACCTTTGATGTGTGTCTGTGGTAATCCTCTTCAGTTGCGTCGTACCATGCAAAAACGTTAAGTCCGCCGTGAACAAGTGCAGCGGCAACGTCGTCCTGAGTGGAAAGAGGATTACTGCCTGTAATATACATTTCAGCACCGCCTGCTGCAAGAACACGGCATAGATAAGCTGTCTTTGCTTCAAGGTGCACAGAAAGGGCAACCTTTATTCCTGCAAATGGCTTTGTTGCGGAAAATTCTTCTTCAATGCTGCGGAGGAGAGGCATATTCGCCTTAACCCACTGAATTTTGGTTTCGCCGCTTTCCCAAAGGTTCACATCTCTGATTTCGCTCATCATATCAATATTCCTTTCTGACCGTCAGGTCAAGTAATTTCGCTTCAACGTATCCGCAAAGCGCCATAGGTTCAGCAATAATCTGTGCACCCCTGACACCTGCACTTACCGCAATTTCATCAAAAAGCTCCGCTGTTTCGTCAAAGAAAGTCGGAAATTTCTTTTTCATTCCCACAGGAGAACAGCCGCCTCTTATGTAGCCTGTCACGCCAAGCAAATCCTTGACGTGAAGCATTTCACACTTTTTATCCCCTGCTGCTTTTGCAGCTTTTTTCAGGTCAAGCTCTTCATTTACGGGAATACAGCATACAAAATATCCCGTCTTGTCACCTTTCAGCACAAGCGTCTTGAATACCTGCTCGGGAGGCTGACCAAGCTGGTTTGCAACGTGCATACCGGACAAATCATTTTCGTCTACTTCATATTCGGCGGTACGGAATGGAATTTTCGCCGCCTCAAGCAGACGCATAGCATTGGTCTTGTTCATTCTTCCTGTCCCTCTTCAATACCGTAATGTTCGTAATAAGCCTGCCCCTTCTTTTCAGATTCCTGAATTGCAACAAGTGTCATTTCGTCGCCTCTTTTTGAAACAACGTATTCCATGTATTTATCCGCAACGGGCTCATTGTCCCCATCAAGAGCAAGCCATGCAGGTGTCGGAGAAACGTAACCTACGAGAAGTGTATATCTTTCACCTACTCGTGTAATTTCCTCAACATAAGGAGAATACGAAAAATATTTCGGATTGGCAGGAATACGATAGGACTTTATGGTTTCATCGTAATAGAACTGAATGTCCGCACCAAGCACAGACTGATGCTCTACGTTCAAACCTGTACCGAAAAGCTTCAGACAATGCTGCTCCACATCAAGCTCAGGAACAACTATCATATCAAATTCCGTTTCATATCTTGATTTGTCTTCATAAAGAATAATATCCCAGAGCGACGCAGTAATTACCATATCGCTGCGAAGTTTAACAGCCTGATTAAAAGGTGCAGGGTCACAGATTACGATTGGATAAATATACTCGGCAAACTCATTCTTCTGCTGAGTATTATCAGCAAACGCCTTAACTTTATCCACCACAAAGCCCACTGTAGAAACAAGTCCTACAATCGCAAGCAGTGTAACAACAACACCGAAAAGCATATAAAGCTTTCTGCGGAAGCCCTCGGGGTTGCTTACAGGCATTTCAGGCTCAACCGGTGCTTCTGTAAGCTCAGAAAGTTCCTCACGGTTTTCATCCAGAGCCTCATCAAACATACGCTTGATATTTTCAATAGACTCCTTGTCCTGCTTTTTCTTAACATTTTCAGTCTGAATATTTTTATCTTTATCCGTCGGTATGCTTTTTTCAGACTGCATATTCTTTTCCGCAGTTTTTTTCTTCCCGCTCTTCGCTGACTGTTTTTTCTTCTGAGGCGGCTTATTCTTCTTTGTATCCTTGTTTTTTTCCTTATCCTTTTCCTGATTGTTTATGTAACTGTCATAATCAAAAAAGTCCTTTTTATCTTCACTCATATTCTTTTCCTCATAAATCAGCGGATTTGTCCGTTGCCATCAATAAGATATTTCATAGAAGTAAGTTCACGCAGTCCCATAGGTCCTCTTGCGTGAAGCTTCTGTGTGGAAATACCGATTTCTGCGCCAAAGCCGAACATACCACCGTCTGTAAAGCGTGTAGAAACATTAACGTAAACAGCAGCTGCGTCAATTTCATTTCTGAAACGGTCAGCGTTGGAAAGGCTGTTTGTTACGATACATTCGCTGTGACCTGTTGTGTATTTGTTGATATGGTCGATTGCCTCGTCAACATCGGAAACAACCTTCACGGAAATTATGTAATTGAGAAACTCTGTAGCGTAGTCCTCCTCAGTTGCGGGAACAACACAGTCACCGAGAATTGCCGCAGTTTTTTCACAGCCGCGGATTTCAACGTTGTGACCGTCAAGGCGAGCCTTGATTGCAGGGAGAGCCTTTTCAGCGATATTCTCATGAACAAGCAGGGATTCGATTGCATTGCACACGGACGGACGCTGTGTCTTGCCGTTGTCAACGATATTCACAGCCATTTCGATATCAGCTGTTTCGTCAACGAAAACGTGGCAGTTTCCAACACCTGTTTCAATTACAGGAACTGTTGCGTTTTCCTTTACTGCGCGGATAAGTCCTCCGCCGCCTCGTGGAATAAGCACGTCAAGGTAGTTACTGCACTTCATCATCTGTGTAGTAACCTCTCTTGTTGTGTCGTCCACAAACTGAACAGCGTCCTCAGGCAGGCCAACCTCAGCAATTGCCCCACGCATAATTTCGCAAAGACACTTGTTGGAATTGTAAGCCTCCTTGCCACCTCGAAGAATAACCACGTTGCCTGTTTTAAGACAAAGAACAGCGGCGTCAACCGTAACGTTAGGACGTGACTCATAGATAATTCCGATTACCCCGAGAGGTACACGGATTTTTGTAATTCTCATACCGTTAGGACGTACAGAACCGCTGTCTGTTGTGCCAACAGGGTCATCAAGCTTGATAACGTTGCCGATATCGTCAGCGATAGCTTTTACACGGTCTTCTGTAAGGCGGAGTCTGTCCTGCATTACAACGGAAACACCGTTTTCATCAGCCTTTTCAATATCAATTGCGTTAGCTGCAAGAATTTTGTCCGTGTTATCGCAAAGTGCCTTTGCAATTGCCGCAAGGGCTTTGTTTTTCAATTCTGTAGAAGCACAGCGCAAAGCCTTTTCCGAGGCCTTCGCCTTTGCACCGAGAGTTTCAATATAGTTCATAGTACACCTCCGTCACTTGCTTGTAAAAATCGTACCGACATCTTTTCCGTCAAACAAATCGTACAGAACAGATGGATTTCTGCCGTTGAGGATTGCCATATCAATTCCTGCACCCATTGCAATTTCAGCGGCGTGGATTTTTGTAATCATACCGCCTGTGCCAAGACCTGAGCCTGCACCGCCTGCAAGACCACGGATTTCATCTGTGATTTCATTTACAACAGGAATAAGCTTTGCATCAGGGTTATCCTTAGGGTTGCCGTCGAAAAGTCCGTCGATATCGGAAAGAATAACCAGCATATCGGAATGACTCATAATTGCAACGAGAGCCGCAAGGCTGTCATTTTCGCCAAGCTCAAGCTCCAGCTCATCAATAGCAACGGTGTCATTTTCGTTTACAACAGGAATAACATTGTGGCTGATAAGCTTTTCAAAGGTGTTTTCAACGTTGTTCTTACGAGGAGTATCGATTATGTACTTTGTAAGAAGAATCTGTGCAACGTTAAGGTTGTACTCGCCGAAAAGCTTGTCGTAGATGTACATAAGCTCACACTGACCAACAGCCGCGCAAGCCTGCTTCATAGGTGTATCCTTAGGACGTTCGGAAAGTCCCATTTTTGACATGCCCAGACCGATAGCACCTGACGAAACAAGAACAATTTCCTTGCCGCTGTTCTGCAAGTCTGCAAGAACCTTTACAAAGCGTTCCATACGGCGGATATTGAGTCTGCCCGTTTTATGTGTGAGGGTTGATGTACCAACCTTGATTACAATTCTTTTTTTATCGTCGATATTGAACATAATAGTACCTTCTTAATTTACTGTATTTATAGGATAGCCCTCAATGAACGCCTTCACATTTTCAGCAACAACCTTAACAAGACGCTCTCTTGTTTCAAGAGGTGCCCAGGCAATATGCGGAGTGATAATGCAATTCTTTGCACCGATAAGCGGACAATCCTCAGCCATAGGCTCCTGACAGAGAACATCAAGCGCCGCACCTGCGATTTTGCCGCTGTTAAGTGCGTCAGCAAGGTCCTGCTCATTTACAACGGGGCCACGGCTTGTATTGATTATCACGCATGATGGCTTACAGTAGCTAAGCGTTTCCTTGTTGATAAGCCCCAGCGTTTCATCGGTAAGCGGACAATGTGCTGTAATCACGTCAGCCTCGCTGAAAAGCTCTTTAAGTCCAACAAACTTTACTGAACCGTCCTGCTTTGCGGTACGGGTGTTGACAATGACATTCATATTGAAAGCCTGCGCAATATGTGCAACCTTTCGTCCGATTGAACCGTAGCCGATAATACCGATAGTCTTGCCCGCAAGCTCCTGGATAGGGTACAGAAAATCCGAGAAGGTTTCCGACTTAATCCAGCCGCCGTTACGCACAAATTTGTTATATGCCGAAGTACGGCTTGCAAAGTGGAGAATGAACGAGAAAACAAGCTGTGCAACCGCCGCTGTTGAGTAAGCTGGAACATTGCACACAGTTATTCCGAGTTCGTTGCAGGTCTTGATATCAATGTTGTTGTAACCTGTTGCACAAAGACCTATGTATTTGAGATTAGGGCAGGCACGGAGCACATCAGCTGTGAAAGGCGTCTTGTTACAGAGCACGATTTCAGCGTCACCCACATTCTCCACGATTTTATCCACGGGAGTAAGCGGGAATTCTCTGACCTCGCCAAGCTTGTATATCTCATCAAAGGACACATCGCCCCTTGATACGGTTTTTGCTTCAAGAATAGCAATTTTCATTATGCCTTGACCTCTTCCTTTTCTTCAACCTCAAGTTCGGAAGTACAGTGTGGGCAGCGTGTTGCTTCGATAGCAATTTCGGAAGTACAGTATGGGCACTTCTTTGTTGTAGGTGCCTTTGGTGCTTCAGGCTTCTTTGCAAGCTTTGTAGCTGTGTTTGCTGTCTTTACGATAAGGAAAAGAACGAAAGCAACGATGAGGAAGTTGATTACAGCTGTGATAAATGCACCATACTTGATTGCAACACTTTCAACTGTGCCGTCTTCAAGAGTCTTCTTGCCGATTTCGATAGCAAGCTGGCTGAAATCCTTCTTGAAGATGATGCCGATAATTGGGGAAATAAGGTCGTTTACAACAGAGTCGATGATTGCCTTAAATGCAGCACCGATAATAACACCGACAGCCATATCGAGGACGTTGCCTCTCATTGCAAATTCCTTGAATTCATTGAAAAACTTTTTCATTATAATACTCTCCCTTTAATTTTACTTTTCGCGGAAACACTTATCCACATTAACTTATACATTGTAGCACATTTTTCAAGTCTTTTCAATAGTTTTCAGCAACAAAGTTGATTTAGGATTAACCATATGTTATAATTGGAATCAAAGGAGATGATACAATGTCCGTTATAATCCGACCCGTTACCGTAAATGACATGGCGGAGTTGCTGAAAATTTATGCACCCTATGTAACAGAAACCGCTATCACATTTGAGTATGATATACCGACTGCTGATGAATTCAGAGGACGTATTGAAAATATACTTGCCAAATACCCATACATTGCCGCTGTAAAAAACGATGAAATTATCGGCTACGCTTATGCGGGAGTATTCAAAACCCGTGCCGCTTATGCCTACAATGTTGAGGTTACAATTTACATAAAAAAAGAACACCGCCGAAGCGGTGTGGGAAAACTTCTGTACGCAGAGCTTGAACGCTTGCTGAAAAAGCAGGGCATCACAAATCTTTATGCATGCATAGCCTGCACCGAAACCGAGGACGAATATCTTACCAATGACAGTATAAAATTCCACGAGCGTATGGGTTATAAGCATATCGGAACTTTTAAACAATGCGGCTACAAATACAACCGTTGGTATGATATGGTATGGATGGAAAAGATTATTGGCGAACATCTGACAGAACAACCTGAATTTATTCCATATCCTGAAATTTGTGAATAACAGTGCAAATATTTCCAATATTTTTTCGCATTTTTTACATTGAAAATCTGTTTTGTGTACTGTATAATAATAAGAAAAATTTATTGAAAGGATTTTTACAATGAAAAAGAAATTACTTGCAATTGCCCTTGCCGCTTTTATGGCAATTTCTATAACAGCTTGCTCCAACAGCAGTTCCGTAACGGAAACAACAACTGAAACAACTGTTGCATCTGAACCTGAAGATTTACTCCCCGAGGGTGCAGGCTTCAAGGTTGACGGCACAAAGCTTCTCGATGTAAATGGAAACGAATTCGTAATCCGTGGCATCAACCACCCGCACGCTTGGTTCAAGGACCAGCTTGAAACTGCTTACGACGCTATTGCCGAAACTGGTTCAAACAGTATCAGAATCGTTCTGGGCAGCGGTGTTCAGTACGGCAAAACAACTATAAAAGAGCTTGAGCGTGTTATCAGCAATGCTAAGGAACGTGACATGATTGCTGTTGTTGAGGTGCACTGCATCACAGGCAGCGACAGCATTGATGACCTTATGAAAGTTACTGATTTCTGGATTGAAATGAAGGACGTACTCGCAGGAACAGAAGCTTACTGCATTCTCAACATTGCCAACGAATGGGTCGGCAAGTGGGACAGCACAATCTGGCGTGACGGCTACACACAGGCTATTCCGAAGCTCCGTGAGGCAGGAATAAAGAACACGATTATGGTTGACTCAGCAGGCTGGGGACAGTACGCAAAGTGCGTTCAGGACTACGGTATGGAAGTTTTCGAGTCCGACCCTGACAGAAACACAATGTTCTCCGTGCATATGTACGGTGCGGCTGGCAAGAACAGCGACACAATCGAAGCCGCAATCAAGGGTGCAACCGACCAGGGACTCTGCATTATCGTTGGTGAATTCGGCTATAACCACTCTGACGGTGACGTTGACGAGGCTTACATTATGCAGTACTGCACCGACAACAACATCGGTTATATGGGCTGGAGCTGGAAGGGCAACGGCGGCGGTGTTGAATATCTTGACATTGCCAACGAATGGGACGGCTCCGTGCTTTCTCCTGACTGGGGCGAAAACCTTATTAATGGTGCAACGGGTATAAAGGCGACTTCTGAGGTTTGCTCTATTTTTGAGGATGCGGCGTAAATACATAAAATTAAGGGTACCGAAATGGTACCCTTTTTATTTTAATATACTAAATTTCAACAAAATCGGTAACAACAAAAGCATTGCACATATACCAATTATTTTAGGTATAACATTTTTATAATTTTCAGTAACATTGATACTATCCAGTTCAATCATAGCAACATTATTATTGATTTTTGCATACACACGTTTATAAGTACATTTATCATCTTCTGATATATTTATTAGGTACTCCACATATTCTACTTCATTCCAATTTATATATTCTTTTGGGTATTCTTTTTCTAAAAGTTCACAATACATCTTAAAATTCTCGTCATCAATATCAAGGCTAATATAGCATATATAAGTATTTCTCCATGATAAACCATACCAACCCTCATACTTATCTATCCACCCATTAACCAATAACTTATATTCATTATTGTCATAAGATGTATTGATATTTTCAATGCCTTGATTATTATTATAAATTTTATATCCGTTACCAATATAAAATCCAAATCCTATAATTATAAAAACTAACAAATACATTAATGCTATTCTGCTTTTAAATAATTTCATAATACTCACTCTTTCTGAATATTTATTGTAATTCTTCAAAATCTATAATATGGCAAATTGTAATATTTGTCAATATAGAATTATGACATAATGTCATTAGGGTGATGTTATGAAAAACAACTTAAAGCTACTGAGGAAAAGCAAGGGATATACACAAATTGCCTTGCAGATGAAAACAGGAATTGAACAATCATTACAATCAAAATTTGAAAACGGAGAGCGTGTTCCACCAACTGAAACACTTATGGTGCTTGCTGATTTTTATGGAGTAAGCATTGACTATATTTTATGCCGCACAGAAAACCCTGAAATAAACAAATAAAGCCTGCGTAACACACGCAGGCTTCCATTTTATTCACTTACTTCCTCAACGACAGGAGGCTCAATTCCCATCTGTTCGTAAAGATATTCAAGCTGATATGTAAGGTCGTCAATCTGCTGCTGATATGCGGCTTCCTTTTCTGCTTCGGCTTTCTGAATTTTCTTCTCAGCGGAAAGTCTGATACCGAAGCCAGCTGTTACAATTACAGCAAATGCTGTAAGGGCAATTGTTACAGGTGTGAAATAGCCCTTGCTTTCAGGCTTTTCGTCAATAAGTGCCTTGAAGCCTGACGCACGGAGTGCCTTTCTGATTGCAATTGAAAGCGGCACGGCAATTATTACAGCCAGCACGCCATTTATGCAGGAAGTTACAGCCTTTTCAACCATAACGGTTGTTGCTGTTTCAACGGGGTTGCCGAGGATAAGCTGTTCAATGAAAGACTTGCCGAGGTAAAGAACAATATATGTAACCTGACCGCAGATTGCGGCGATAAGAGTTCTTTTAAACTCACTTTTAATTCCTGTACGGTTTATCTTGCCTGCAACCCAGCCCATAGAGAACTTTGAGAAAAATGTATAGGGTGCTGACAACACATAAGCAGGATTGAACAAATCATAAAGTGCACCGCCTATACCTGAGGAAAGGCCGCCGTTGATTCCGCCAAAAAGCAGACCTGCCAACAGACACATTGAATTTCCGAGATGTACACGGGCATCATTGTTAAGACGGATTTCCATAAAGTTGCCGATATAAACAAGCGCCGCCATAAGTCCAACGGCTACTATACGGTATAAATTCTGACGTTTTTTTGCTGTTTCAGACATAATCAAAACTCCCTTTTCTTTGGTATGTCTGTATTATACTCCCCTGTCAGACATTCGGCAAACTTTACCTTGACGGAAATATTTTGTTCAAATTTATTTATTTTCAACAAACCTCGCAAGTCCCTCAAGCTGCAAATCGAAGCATTATCCACAAACAGATTTTACCAAAGAAAAACGCTGAAAATGCCGTTCGTCAATTGCAACAAAGACGGTAAATTTCCAGCGTTAGTTTTTAATTATTTAGTAGAATCCTTTTTCTCATTCAGCTTCATTGTAAGGGAAATTCTCTTTCTCTTGACGTCAACGTCAAGTACACGCACCTTGACAACCTCGTTGACCTTTACGGCTTCAAGAGGGTGCTTGATGTAGCGGTCACAAATCTGGGAAATATGCACCAGACCGTCCTCGTGAACACCGATATCAACGAAACAACCGAAGTCGATAACGTTTCTTACCGTACCAACAAGCTCCATACCTGGCTTCAAGTCCTTGATTTCCATTACGTCGCCGCTTCTGAGAAGTGGTGGTGGAAGCTCGTCACGTGGGTCACGTCCCGGCTTTGCAAGCTCCTTGACGATGTCCTTTACGGTTGGTACGCCGATACCTGCTGTTTCGGCAATCTTGGCAACACCAATTTTTTCGGCAGCAGCAGGAATTTCAGCAAGCTTATTGCCCTTCAGGTCAGCGATTGAGAAGCCGCACTCGTCAATGATTTTCTTTGCTGCCTCGTAGCTTTCAGGGTGAACAGCCGTGTTGTCAAGCGGATTCTTGCCGCCGCTTACACGGAGGAAGCCTGCGCACTGTTCGTAAGCCTTAGGACCAAGCTTTGCAACCTTGAGAAGCTGCTTTCTATCTGTGAAAGAGCCGTTTTCCTCACGGTATGCAACGATATTTTTTGCAACAGCCGCACTGATACCCGCGATATAGGAAAGCAGGGAGTGAGAAGCTGTGTTGAGGTCAACGCCAACGCTGTTTACGCAGTCTTCAACAACACCCGAAAGAGCCTCGTCCATTCTCGCCTTTGGCATATCGTGCTGATATTGTCCGACACCGATTGCCTTAGGGTCAATTTTTACGAGCTCAGCAAGCGGGTCCTGCAGACGTCTTGCGATAGAAACCGCACTTCTGAGTGAAACGTCATACTCAGGGAATTCAGCCGCCGCAAGCTTTGATGCTGAATAAACCGAAGCGCCTGCCTCGGAAACAACCATATAGCTTACCTTCTGTGGAATTTCCTTGATAAGCTCGGCAACAAAAGCTTCTGACTCACGGGAAGCTGTACCGTTACCGATTGCGATAATGGAAACGCCATGCTTCTCAATAAGCTTTTTCACAAGCACTTTACCCTGCTCGATTTTACGCTGTTCGCCTGTTGTGATGTAGGCAACACCTGTTTCCAGTACCTTGCCTGTAGCGTCAACAACTGCCAGCTTACAGCCTGTTCTGTAGCCTGGGTCAAGACCGAGCGCAACGTTGCCCTTAACAGGCGGCTGCATAAGAAGCTGACGGAGATTTGATGCGAAAACCTTGATTGCGTCTTCGCAAGCCTTTGCGGTAAGGTCAGCGCGGATTTCACGTTCAACTGACGGGAATATAAGACGCTTGAAGCTGTCCTCGGCAGCTGCCTTAACAAGCTCGCCGCAAGCGGAATTATTCTTTACATAATTTTCAGCGGTAAGATTTTCGCCGCTCATTTCAGGGATTACAATACTAACCTTGAGCTTGTCCTCACGCTCACCGCGGTCAAGTGCAAGAACACGGTGTCCTGCAATTCTGAACACAGGCTCGGAAAATTCGTAGTAGTTGTTGTACACGGTTTCTTCCTCGGGGTTTGCCGCCTTGGAAGTCATCATACCCTGCTTTGTAATCATTGCACGAAGCTTCTTACGGAGTTCAGCGTCGTCGGAAATATCCTCAGCAATGATATCCATAGCGCCCTGAATTGCCGCATCAGCGTCAGCTACGCCCTTTTCCTCGTCAACGAACTTTTCAGCCTCTGCATTCGGGTCGGAGGACTTGTCCTGTGCAAGGATAAATTCAGCGAGAGGTTCAAGACCACGCTCACGGGCAACAGAGCCACGTGTCTTTCTCTTCGGCTTGAAGGGACGGTAAATGTCCTCAACTTCAACAAGAGTCATTGCCTTTTCGATAGCAGCCGCAATCTCGTCTGTCATCTTTTCCTGCTCGGTAATTGCGGAGGTGATTTCCTCCTTGCGCTTTTCAAGGTTACGCAGATATGTAAGCCTGTCAAAGATTTCACGGAGTACCTGGTCATCCAGTGAGCCTGTCAGTTCCTTACGGTAACGTGCAATAAACGGAATTGTTTTGCCGTCGTCGATAAGGGAAACTGTGTTGTCAATCTGCTCCTGACGGAGCTTGAATTCTTTGGCAAGGGTTTCGTTAATGTTCAAAAAAATCTCTCCTTTGAGTAAAAATGCCATGCTGTATCACTTTGCAAAACAGCTTATTTATTATATCATATTTGCAGAAAATTGGCAAGCATTTAAACACGAAAAACCTCTGCTTCAAAAGAAACAGAGGTTTGATTTCAAATATGCGACTAAGCCGATAAGCCGAGTTTTGTCGTGTGCGGAAATCTATCTAGGCAGATCGTTGCCGAAATGCTCAAGCCGTCTTTGCAATACGCCTGCCGAGCAGACAATAACGTATTGTTCCAAAATGACGTTGCATCGGGTAGGGTTTACATGGCAACGCAGTCTCCTGCGTTCCGGTGAGCTCTTACCTCGCCTTTCCATCCTTACCAGAAAATCTGGCGGTATATTTCTGTTGCACTATCCCTAAGGTCGCCCTCGGCTGCCGTTAGCAGCTACCCTGCTCTGTGATGCTCGGACTTTCCTAAAGCCAATGCGTTAGCATTGGTAGCCAATTTATTGGCTTTCAACCGCATAGCTTACTCGCAAGGTTATTATAGCATTTTGGGGTATGGTTGTCAAGTCAAATCATAATAAACCCCATTGATTTCAAGTCCCACAATTGTTTCTATATCAATATTTTCAGGCAATTTATTGCTGAGCAGAACAAGGTCGCTGTAGTTGTTTTTTTCGTCGGGATGAGTAGAATTCATACCTCCTTCGAGTTCAATTTTTTCGCCGTTTTCCATCACAAAGAAGCAAGCGATTTTTTCGTACTCTTCATCAGGCAAAATCCATCTGCTTCCGTAATGATAAGGCTCACTGAAGGTTTCGTAAACGCCGTGCTGCATTGCATAAATTACAAAAGACAGCTTGGAAAGTTCGATATGTGTGGGAGTATAATACTCACTTGGCACTTCGTCTTTTTTCAGTTCAATAGTTTTTACGGGTACGTTGCCCTTTGTGTCAATGAAAACCGTTTCCACACCTGTCGTCATGGGATATGCAAACTTGCCTTGAGCTGAGTCATAGTCACGGCTTGAAGCTTCGTAATGCAGTAAAAACCAACGTTCTGTATCAGTTTTATATTCGGTAAGCTCTTCTGTATTGTAGGATACATTTACGCCATGAATTATGGTGTTGTCACCCATATCGGGAACAATTCCGAAACCTGCATTTCTACTGCTGATTAAGGCAATATTGCTTTCAAATTTATGGTTAGCAATCCAGTCTTTTCCCTTTTCGTCGATTGCTTCATAATGTACTGTCATAAGCACAATCATTTCATCGGAAAGCAGTTCGTCAACCGTCATTTTAACGTGACCGTCATTGCTTTCGTAAACAGCCTTCTGAATATTTTCCTGCATAACAACCGTTTCGGGATATTTTTCATTAAGCAGGGATTTTATACTGTTTGCAACAACAGGCATTGAACATACAAGCAAACACGCAGCTGCTGCCGCAATAATAAATGACTTTCTGACAAGCTTAGGTTTAGCGTTTACTG
The DNA here is from genome assembly GCA_018110825.1 of Oscillospiraceae bacterium. Taxonomy (GTDB): domain Bacteria; phylum Bacillota; class Clostridia; order Oscillospirales; family Ruminococcaceae; genus RGIG8773. The sequence goes on along the minus strand of JAGBCL010000095.1, from coordinate 267,788 downwards.
ATTTTTCGGAAATGCTGTTCCAGATTTTATCCTTTGTGTTTTCGTCTGCATTTATGCTGTCAAATTGATTTATAAGGTCTGTTTTTTTCATTATTATTCCTCCAATTCCAATCGTAATAGTTCTCTTGCCTTTGCAAGTCTTGTTTGTATGGTGGATTGCTTTTCGTTAAGAATTTCTGCGATTTCAGCGGTTTTGTAGCCCTCATAGTAATAGAGGTAAACAGGCAGGCTGTACTTTTTATCAAGTTCCCAGACTGCCGTAAGCACAGAATTATCTGACATTTCCGTTTTCTCTTTTCCCATTGCTTCATTATACTCTGTAAGCTTGTACCACCACTTTTTCAGCAAGGTTTTACAGCAGTTTGAAGCCGTGACAATCAACCAGGCTTTCGCTTTTTCGTCGCTGTCAAAAACAGGGCTGCGCTTTATCATACGGCAGAAAACGTCCTGTACAATATCTGCGGCATCCGCTTCATTTTTCATATACAGAAAACAAATTCTATACACCGTATCGAAATATTTTTCGTATAACCTTTTTATTTCAATGCTGTTCACGCTGCACCTCCTTGCTGTTGATAAGCGTTTTCGTATATAAAACTTATAACAAGGCTGTTCTATCCTTGTTATAGAAAAAATTTCTAAAAAATGTTGCAAATCTTTTCCAAATATGATATAATATTTTTCGGGGACGGCACCCATAACAAAAAACAGAAAGGTAAGCACCTTTGGGCAATCCGTTATAACATACGGATAAGCCTTTAGCTTACAGCACGGTAACGTTAATTTGCACGTTACTGCAATTGAATATCAGACAAAGGGGGAGAAACCCATAGAAAAAAACGTAATTGTCACAGATGAATTCGGAAAAGAAATCGGTCGGACTTACCCCAAAAGGGCAAGAGGACTGGTTAAAAACGGTCGGGCAGAGTATGCCTCGGACTGTGAAATCCGTCTTTTGCAACGGCATACTCATGCTCCTGAAAATATGGAGGATTTTATTATGAGTAATGTTATAAATTTTAATGCAAGAGAATTCAAGTTTGACTCAACCTGTGACTCGAATGTCGGCAGCAGGATGGTTGTCAATGATAAGAATGGTAAAGTTGTTGAAATGTACGAAATCGGTGATTGGAACTGGTCTTGGACTCAGATTAAGTGTATCAAACAACTTGAACCAAACATTGATTATGTTTTTCGTTTTGCAATGACAGGCGGACACAATGACACAAATGACGCTGTTTCCCAGTTCATTATTTATGAGGATAACAACTGGGATGACAGATTTACTTATCCGCTTGATAAGAGCCGTTTTAAGCCTGTTTTAAGTAAGCGTGATGAAAGCGGCTTGCTCCGTGTGTATGAAATTCCGTTTACTACGGGCGAAACGGGAAATGTTACTTTCCTTATTGTAGCACAGCACGCTGTTGCAAGATTTATGCCTGCGCTTGATAACGAGGCTTACTCCGAAACGGAGGATTTAACCTATGAACAGTGGTGGGCTGAACGTAACAAGTCATTTGAAGCAGATGAAAATTCCAACAACTTTGGTTCCTGGCGAAATATTGACCTTTCGGGTGCTGTAATCAGCAGCGGACGTATGCTGAAAAAAATTCTTGAAAAGGTACCTTTTGGTGCGAATATCGACTTATCAGGTGCTGTAATTGATGATAACGGTGATGATGATGAGTTTGATGCTGATGATTTCAGCAAGACACCTCACGGTCGAATGAATGAAGCTATTGAACGTATCAGAGCACAATATGAAGCTGCTCCTGAAGGCAGTGCTGAAAAGTTTGCTTTAAAAGAAGCACTTGAAACCTTGCAGAGATATTAACATATCATAAAATTAACGGACAAAGGCGTGTCGCCTTAGCCAATCCGCAATAACAAATTGAGGGTATCGAGCACTACTGCTCGGTACCCTTACTTTATTTTTATCCAAACAGACTAAGGTGTCCGTTTTATTTGCATAAAAAAGGGAACTCCTACGAGTTCCCTTTATGTATTAATATAAGTGCTTGAGAAGCTTCTTCTTTTCAGCGGCAAATTCGCCATCGGAAATCATTCCGTTGTCATACATTGCCTTCAGTTTCTTAACAGCTGTTTCAAAGTCATCAAGAGTCATATTTTCTGCAACATCAGCAGAGATAACATTGATTTCTCTCTTTGGTTCTTCCTTGACTTCAACTTTTTCTTCAACCTTAGGTGCACTGTGCTTCTTAGGTGCAGACTTAGGTGTAAGCTTCTTTGCAATTTCAGCAGCCGTATCGATTGCTTCAATTGTCTGTACAGGCTTTTCCTCAACAGGAGCAGGCTTTGGTTCTTCTACTGGAATTTCATTAGGAATTTCAATTGCTTCAAGCTCATCAGGATCCTTCTGAACTATTTCCTCTGGAATTGCCTCAATAGCCTTTTCATCGGGCACCTCTTCGACTACTTCCATTGCTGCCACAGTCACAGATTCATCGTGCTTGATGCCTAGAATATCATCAAGTCCGAGAATATCCTCAACAGAAACAGATTCTTGTTTTTGAGCAGGTGCTGGTGCCGGAGCTGGTGCCGGAGCTGGAGCTGGTGCCGGTGCCGGAGCTGGTGCTGGTGCTGGTGCCGGAGCTGGAGCTGGTGCCGGTGCCGGAGCTGGTGCCGGTGCCGGAGCTGGTGCCGGAGCTGGAACAGCCTTTTCAGCCTTCATTTCATTCCAGCCACTTGTCAGCATTTCAAATTCATCATCCTGAACTCTGCGACGTGCTTCAAGTTCTTTAATCTTCTGATTTTTCTCAGCTTCACGCTGTTTTTCAAGCTTTTCGTCAACTTCCTTTTTAGCATCATTGATAACCTGGATAATTGCATTGTTATCAGGGAAGCAAGGAAGAATAATTCTCTTTCGGTTGATAACATTCTTTGATGTATCATCACACTGAATGTATATCGGGTTCATCTTGTTATTGTTGTTGATGTAAATTTTTGTAATTTCTTCAAGTCCACAACTGAAACGTGAATAAACGGGATCTTCCTCAATAATACCCTGCTGTTCGCAGATATAAGCAACACCGTATATATGATTAGCTGTAACTGTTATATTAACATCCTGCGGTTTTGAAAGCTTAGACTCTCTGTAAACCGTTTCAAAATAAGCAAGTTTTTTCTCGCTGTACATACTTGCCTGATTATCCATCGAAATAACACCACTTTCGTATAATAATTAACTGTAAATTATTATAACACAAATTCTTAAAATAGTCAAACATTATTAATAAGAATTACGATAAAAATTTAATAAGATTTTTTGACGTAATGCACAATAAATTAATGAAATGTCAAAAAATGTTTTATACTTCCGCATTATGCCAATAAACCGTGCAATTCATCTGCAAGAACAGCCGCCTCACGGAAAAACTCCGTGTTAAGGTTTGTGCCTGTGCCCCTTACATATACCACAAGAACATAATCCGAGTCAGAACCATAAACTATTCCTGCATCGCCAAGGGTATAAAAATCTGACTGAGGCAGATAACCGTACTTTTCAGCAACGATTTTATCTGGAAGTGCTGCTGAGAACATTTCACGGTATTCTGCATTTTCCATACACTCTTCCATCAGTGCACCGTTAACATGCTGCTCTATAAAATAGTATATATCCTTGAAATAAGCAGCTGTCTGACGTGCAGTCATTCTGAACCAATAGTTTTCATAAGTCATTCGCTGCGGCAGACCCAGTGACTTTGCATACTCATTAAAATCCGAGAAGCCTATATAATGGTACAGCATCTTATACGCCGTATTGTCGCTTTCCGCAACGGCTGCACGGATAAGTTCCTCAGCGGTAAACATTGTTCCCACAGGCTCATCATTTACACGCTCATACTGACTGTTGAGCAATTCCTCCGTCATCTCATATTCGGCATTAAGGTCAATACCCGCTCCGAGAATTGCTCTTGCATACACAGCCTTTATGATACTTGCCGAAGAAAATCTCTCATCTGCGTTGTATTCTATACTGCCGCCATTTTCAGGATTGTAGTAAAGAAAACCTGCATCTGCTCCATGAGAACGCATAAGGCTATACAGTTCATTTATGATTTCTGTACCCCTGCCATCAGGGATTTTAAGTCCGCAGGTTGTTATATCAAGTGCACTGGAAGGGTTGTTTGTTTCGAATGCGGCAACAGGGTTGTCGATTGGTCCGTCAACCTTTGGCGGTTCGGTTATAACAGTTGTTGTTTCTGCCGGCGGCTCTGTTACAGGAGCTGTAGTTTCAACAGGTTTTGTACCTTTGCTTACGGTAACTCTGACAGTGGTTTTCCCTTTTTCGTACGGTGTACCTGCAGTATTATCCTGAGAAAGAATTGCCCCCTCGGCAAACTTGTCTGAGTAGTCTTCCCCTGCTATTTCAAGGGTAAAAAATCTTTCATAGCAGGCCTGGACTTCCTTGAAGCTGTACCCCACAATATCAGGCATAAGTTCACCTTTTTTTCCGTCATCGGATTTGTCATGGCTGAGAATAATAATTGTTCCCACAACCGCCATTATAATCAGCGATACAATTATGATAACTATGCTTATTATTTTTTCTTTCTCATAAGCTGTTTTCATCTACAACACCACTCCTTATTCGATAGCTTTAAGGGACGTTGCCATATCAATTTTCTTAAGTCGGAAATAGAGAGTTATATTTACAATAACTGCAAAAAGAACGGTCAATGCCGCTGCCGCAATGAAGCAGTAAAGCGGAATTTCCGGTGCAAACATTACCGAGTCAACCTCTGCGGTATGAACGACAAATTTTTCAAGGAAGATACCGAGAACAAGTCCCGCAGCTGTTCCCATAAGGGTCAGCAGAACATTTTCACGGTACACATATGCCGCAACCTCACCGTCATAGAAGCCGAGAACTTTGATTGTTGCAAGCTCTCTTACTCGCTCGTTGATGTTTATGTTGGAAAGATTGAACAGTACAACAAAAGCAAGTGCACCCGCTGCAACAATTACCACAACAATAATCATTGACAGACTGCTTACAAGGTCACGGAACTTGTCGCCGCCGTTTGATGAAAACTGAATTGTAAGTACTGTATCGTTACCCACAAGCTTTGTGGAAAGCTCGTCCTCCTTGGTAAGGTCATTCATATTCTGCAATATGATGTTGCTTCTGAACTCGTCGTCAAAGCCAGCCTTTTCATAATCGGCACGGCTCATAAACACATAATTGAAAGTATAGTTCTCGCATACAGCGGCAACCTTCAGATTGTGTCCATCATTGAAATGTATTTCGTCACCTGCGTGTACATCAAGCATACGTGAAATCTTTTCACCGATTATTACACCGCTTTCATCAAGGGTATAACTCTCCCCTGTTTCACGGTCATGCAAGTCAATGAACTTGCTGAGTTCTGCGTAATTTTCAGGAACAAGAATATAGGTTTCAACATCCTCGCCGCTTGCGTTTGCAACATCATGTGTTTCCTGCAAAGCGAAAAGCTGTTCCGAAACTATTCCCGTATCGGCGGAGTCCTTTGCAACTGAAGCATACGCTTCGTCGTCAGCATTTGTATCAAGTATAACCATTGAATCATACTTGAAAACTTCGCCATATTGCTTATCAACAATAGAAGTTACCGAATACTGCAAGCCGTACCCCGTCAGCAGAAGTGCCGTACAGCCTGCGATGCCTATAACCGTCATAAGCAGACGTGCCTTGTATCTGAACAGATTTCTGAAAGTAACCTTTGTTGTAAATTTCAGACGTTTCCAAATAAACGTGATACGCTCAAGAAGTATGCGCTTACCTTCCTTCGGAGGCTTCGGACGCATAAGCTGTGCAGGTACAGAAACCAATTCCTGACGGCTTGCGAAAAGTGCAGAAAGTCCGGTGCAGAGGCAAGCCGCAACAGCACATCCGATTGCGTAATCCCAACGGAACGGTGCAATCACATAAGGCTGATTATACATTGCGTGGTAGCACTCGTAAATGATTGCAGGAATTGTATTGAAGCCAATCAGCAGACCAATCAGTGCACCTGGGATACTTGCCGCAAGTGCATAGATAATGTACTGACCGATAATGGAAAAACGGCTGTAGCCAAGTGCTTTAAGCGTACCAATCTGAGTACGCTGTTCCTCAACCATACGTGTCATTGTTGTACAGCATACAAGGGCCGCAACAAGAATAAAGAAAATTGGGAAAACAGCAGCGATTGCATCAACTCGCTCGCAGTCCTCGGCATAGTTTGCGTATGCGGGATACATTTCACGGTCAAAAACGTACATTTCCGCACCGTCTATTTCCTCCGCAAGTTCTTGTTCAGCGTCGGCAATTTCCTTTTCGGCGTCTGCGATTTCCACCTTTGCATCGGCTACTTCCTGTTCTCCGTCAGCTATTTCCTGCTTTGCGTCAGCGATTTCCTTTTCGCCGTCAGCAAGCTCGGTTTTGCCGTCAGCAAGTTCCTTTTCACCATCTGTGATTTTCTGTTTTGCGTCAGCAATTTCAGCTTCCGCATCAGCTATTTTCTGCTTTGCCTCTTCAAGTTTTGTTTCGCCGTCAGCAAGTTCTTTCCTGCCCTTTTCAAGTTCAGCTTCACCGTCAGCAAGCTCTTTTCTCCCTTTTCCAAGTTCAGCTTCACCGTCAACAAGCTCTTTTCTTGCCTTTTCAAGTTCAGCTTCACCATCAGCAAGTTCTTTTCTTGCTTTTTCAAGCTCCTCATAAGCAGGCTTCAACGCTTCATCTGCTTCGGTTACCTTTGCTTCAAGCTGAGTAATATATATTTCAATTCCCTGCTTTGAAGCCGTTTTTGTTCCGTCATCATACTCTGCAGGCATCATCATATAACCCTGCAAAAGCTGTTTAAGTGTATCATCAACCGTGAACACTCCGCCCTCATTAAGCGTTTGGATTGTGTTGCTCACAATATTTGTATCAGCAGCATTCACCTCATAGTCAGAAAGAATTTTTTCAAGCTGTAAAATCACATTTTTAAGGCTATCCCTTGCGGAAACACCGTCATTATATTCTTTTTCCCCGTCATCAAGCTTTTTCTTTCCGTCTGCAATTTCTTTCTCAGCCTTTGCAAGCTCAGCCTTACCGTCAGCAAGTTCTTTTTCCGCATCGGCAAGTTCTTTCTTAGCATCTGCAATCTCTTTCTCCGCGTCGGCAAGTTCAGTTTTACCATCTGCGATTTCCTTTTCAGCATCAACAAGCTCTTTCTTGCCATCCTCAATCTCTTTTTCACCGTCGGCAAGCTGTGTCTTTGCATCTTCTATTTCAAGCTCAGCATCAGCAATTTCCTGCTTGCCATCTGCAAGTTCCTTTTCGCCGTCTGCAAGCTCTTTCTTACCGTCCTCAATTTTCTTTTCAGCGTCGGCAAGCTCCTTTTTACCGTCCTCAAGCTCAGCCTTTGCATCGTTTATTTCTTCATAAGCCTCATCTGTAACAACAGATTTTCTGTGCTCAATCTGTGTTTCCGCAAAAGCTTCCAGAATATCGGTATTGCGGGAAATAATGTCCTCGTACTCCTCACTGTACGGGTCAACGCCGTCAGCTTCGGCAATGCTCAGGTACATATCCGTGTAGACCTCATAAGTGAAGTTTTCCTCAGGTATGAGTGCCCAGCCATCAATTGAACCGTTGCCGATTGTTGTCGTACCGCGCTCAAAGGAAACATAACGTGGCATAAGTCCCTTACCAACTACTGTATAACCGCTTGCATTCAGCATATCCTCAAGTTCACGGTCATCACCAGTGTGGAAAGACATTGTTCCGCCCATTTCAGCAACTGCGCTGCTGAAAAGCTTTTCATCTATAAAGATTTCTCCTGCTTTTTCCGGCAGACGACCCTCGGTTATGTAGGGCTTACTTATGTTGCTGTCGGAATTGTAGGAATATACCTTGATAATCATTTCCGCACCGTCAAGCGCACTGAACATCAGGTCAGCAGAGTAGCCTGCATAAATTTCATCAGTAATTCCGAGAGCTTCTGCAGCGGCAACGTCCTCGTCGTCCATGCCAAGCTCGGAAACAATGTGAAAATCATCAAGCGCCTGATTGTGAAGATAATCTGCGGCACTCAGCTTCATATCAGGTCCAGCCGACTTTACGCCTGCAAAGAATCCGCTGCCGATTGCAATAATTGCCATAATTGCAATAAAACGGCTTTTTGTATTTTTCACGCTTCGTAGCGTGTTGCGAAACAGCATTTTTTTCATAATGTTATACCTCAACTCACCATTCAATAGTGTCAACAGACACAGGATTTTCGTTAAGGGTAACTCTTGAAACCTTGCTGTTCTTTATCTTTATAACACGGTCAGCCATAGGTGTTATTGCCTGATTATGGGTAATAACCACAACTGTCATTCCCTTTTCACGGCAGGTATCCTGCAGAAGCTTGAGGATAGTTTTGCCAGTATTGTAATCAAGTGCACCGGTCGGCTCGTCGCAAAGGAGCAGCTTAGGAGATTTCGCCAGTGCTCTTGCGATTGAAACACGCTGCTGCTCGCCGCCTGAAAGCTGAGCAGGAAAGTTGTTTATACGCTCGCCCAAGCCAACCTGACGGAGAACTTCTTCCGCATCAACAGCATCGGAGCAGATTTCTGTTGCAAGCTCAACATTTTCCTTCGCGGTAAGATTCTGCACAAGGTTGTAGAACTGGAACACGAAGCCGATATCCTGACGGCGGTAACGTGTCATTTCCTTTGTAGAAAATTTGGCAACGTCCTTGCCGTCAACAAGAATTTCCCCCTCGTCGCATGTATCCATACCGCCGAGCATATTCAGCACGGTTGTCTTGCCTGCACCCGAAGCACCAACAATTACCGCAAATTCGCCTTTTTCTATTTCAAAATTAACTCCGTCAGAAGCGGCAATTGTAACCTCGCCCATCTGATATCTTTTATAAACGTCCTTGAATTCAACGTAAGCCATTTGTATTTCCCTTTCAAAATCAACTTTAACTTTTATTATACCATACTTATACAAAAATGTGTATATTTTTTTCAAATTTTTATGTTGCTGCAACACAAAATCCGCTGCACCATAAACGGAACAGCGGATTTTGTGTTGTATTGTTTTAAAAAGGAGCAGTTAGCCCATCTTTTTGCCTTCAAATTCAACTCTGCGCTTGACATCCTTCATAAGAGTGTCAAACTGCTGAGGATTGAGAGACTGAGCACCATCACAGAGTGCCTTTGCAGGGTTGTTGTGAACCTCAATCATAAGACCGTCTGCACCTACAGCAATTGCTGCCTTTGCAAGCGGGTCAACCATCCAGGAAATACCTGTTGCGTGGGAAGGGTCAATTATTACAGGGAGGTGAGAAAGCTTCTTGAGCATTGGCACAGCTGCAAGGTCAAGAGTATTTCTTGTCTTTGTTTCGAATGTACGGATACCACGCTCGCAGAGGATTACGTTATTATTACCGCCAGCCATAATGTATTCAGCGGACATCAGAAGTTCTTCCATTGTATTTGCAAGTCCGCGCTTGAGAAGGATTGGCTTGCGGCATCTGCCAAGTTCCTTGAGAAGGTCAAAGTTCTGCATATTTCTTGCACCGACCTGAATTACGTCAACATCGGCAAAGAGGTCAACGTGGTTAACATTCATAATTTCTGTTACAATTGGAAGTCCTGTTTCCTTCTTTGCTTCAAGGAGAAGCTTCAGACCGTCAGCGTGGAGACCCTGGAAAGCGTACGGAGAAGTTCTTGGCTTGAACGCACCGCCTCTGAGAAGTGTTGCACCGCTTTTCTTGACATCCTGAGCAACCTCGATAATCTGCTCTTCGCTTTCAACGGAGCAAGGGCCTGCGATTACTTGGAACATACCCTCACCGATTGGAACACCGCTGCAGTCAATAATGGAATTTTCAGGATGCATCTTACGGTTTGCAGCCTTGAACGGTTCAGAAACACGAGTTACATTCTCAACGATATCGAGAGCTGCAAGAAGGTCGATAGGGAGATGTGATGTATCACCGATAAGACCGATAATTGTATGGTTTTCACCTTCACTGACGTTTGTGGAAAGCCCCTTTTCGCCAAGCATTTTAATGAGGGATTCAACCTTTTCCTGTTCCGGGTTCTGTTTTAATACTAAAATCATTGTAATAGCTTCCTTTCGATATATAGATATACGCTTTAACGCTTTTATGTTTTGATGATTTTAAGGTTTAAAGCTTTTATGCGTTAAAGTATACACCCATAATTCCGATTTGTCAAGTGTTTTTTAAAATTTTTCCGAGATTTTTTCTGCAATGGAAAATTTGGTTTGTTGACAGAGTTTGCGAGGTGTGATATAATTTTATTATTACAATGAAACGAGGTTGCAACAATGAAGATATACGAAAATATTGGCGAGCTTATCGGAAAAACCCCTTTGCTCCGTGTAAACAACTTCAACAAGGATGGCAAGGCTGACATTCTTGCAAAGCTTGAATATTTCAACCCTGCAGGAAGTGCAAAGGACAGAGTTGCCATGTCGATGATTGAAACTGCTGAAAATATGCATATTCTCCGTGAGGGCGGTACTATCATCGAACCTACAAGCGGCAACACGGGTGTTGGTCTTGCGGCTGTAGGAAGCGCAAAGGGCTACCGTGTAATTCTCACAATGCCTGACACTATGAGCGTTGAGCGACGTATGCTTCTCAAGGCTTTCGGTGCAGAAGTAATTCTCACTGAGGGTGCAAAGGGTATGGCAGGTGCAATTGAAAAAACAGAGGAACTTAATCGAGAAATCGAAGGCTCGATTATTGCAGGGCAGTTTGACAACCCCGCAAATCCGCTTATTCACCGTGCTTCAACGGGTCCTGAAATCTGGAAGGACACCGATGGAAAAGTCGATATTTTTGTTGCAGGCGTTGGCACAGGCGGAACAATCACAGGTGTTGGCGAATATCTGAAGATGATGAAGCCTGATGTGCAGATTGTTGCAGTTGAGCCAAGCGATTCTCCGCTTCTTTCCGAGGGCAAGGCAGGTCCTCACAAAATTCAGGGTATCGGCGCAAACTTTGTTCCGAAGGTACTAAACAAGGACATCATTGACGAAATAATTCCTGTAAAAAGTGAGGACGCTTTTGCTTGTGCAAAGAAGATGGCAAGAAGCGAGGGTATTCTTGTAGGAATAAGCTCGGGTGCGGCACTCTGGGCAGCTGCTGAACTTGCTGCACGTCCTGAGAATGAGGGAAAGACAATTGTTGCACTGCTTCCCGACACCGGTGAAAGATATCTTTCTACTGGGATTTTCGCTGATTGATACAAAAAGCACCTGAAATCTGTTTGATTTCAGGTGCTTTAATTTAGTAAATAAAACTGCTTCCGCCGATAAATTCACGGACGAGAGAATCGGAAGGAACTGTACACTTATCAAGCGGGTCAAGATTGCGGAGGGTACTGAGCAATGCATCATAATCGCCGCTTACTTTTGCAAGGTCGCTTGCTTTTTCAAGCTCTGGCAGAAGCATTGTTTTATAGACAGACGGCTCATAAGCAAGGAATGTGTCGATATCAAAGTGTGCACGGTGTTTGTGAGGCATGATATACAAGTCCTCGCCTCGTGTTACGCTTGGGAGCATACCGAAAACGTCAGATGCACTTCTGCCGCGGAAAAGCTTGTCACGGCAAAGGCGACGCATAAGACGAATCGTTCTCGGGTGAAGAACAGTATCCTCATTGCCCTGGATACGGGTACGGACACTGACGTAGATACAAGTTGTAAAATCGTCTGTATCGCCCGTTACTTCAGGATTAAGTGCGTGTATACCCTCAAGAATAATTATTTCATCGGGACGGCGGCAAAGTGTTTCGCCCCAGCTTCTGCTCTGTGTTATAAAATCAAATTTCGGCAACTCAACAGGTTCACCCTTGAACATTTTTTTTAGATGCTCGCTGAAAAGAGGAATATCCATTCTTAACGGCGATTCAAGGTCAACATTTCCCTCGTCATCAAGGGGCATTTCCCCTACTCCGTCAGGAAGAAAATAGTTGTCCATTGAAATAATATGCACGGACAGACCCTTTTCACGCAGACGCTTACCAATACGAAGAGCACTGGTTGTCTTGCCCGAGCCAGACGGTCCAGAAAGCAGTACGAGGGGACGTGTCTTTGCGTCCATATATATTTTTTCTGCGGCTTCCGCAAGTCTGTAATTATAAATTCTCTCGCAGGCAGAAACGTAATCCTCTGTTCCAGAAGAAAGACCGCTGTTGATATCTGCTGCTCTGATGAAATTGATTGCCATAAGAATTTCTCCTTACCTTAATTGTTATTTTTATTATACTCCTTAATAATGTAAAAGTCCACAACTTTTCGTGAATAATTGTGCTGATTATTGACAAATTATTTAAAAAGGTGTATACTATACTTGGTAAGTATTTTTTGATACTGATTTATTCTGAAAGGATATGTTGAAATGAGCGAATGTACACACGATTGTTCAAGCTGCAGTGCAAACTGTGAGTCAAGAAATCAGCCTCAAAGTCTGATTGAACCACTCAACGCACAAAGCAGTGTAAAAAAAGTTATTGGTGTAGTCAGCGGTAAGGGCGGCGTTGGTAAGTCCCTTGTAACAGGTATGCTTGCTACTCTTTTCTCAAGAAAGGGCTATAAGACAGCTGTTATGGACGCTGATATCACTGGTCCTTCCATTCCTAAGATGTTTGGTGTAGGCGGCAGAGCAAAGGGCACTCAGGAAGGTATTCTCCCTGCAATTTCCCGCAACAAGATTGAGATTATGTCCGTCAACCTGCTTCTTGAAAACCCAAGCGACCCTGTTATCTGGAGAGGTCCTGTTATTGCAGGTGTTGTAAAGCAGTTCTGGACAGATGTTATCTGGGGCGATGTTGACTATATGTTTGTTGATATGCCTCCGGGAACAGGTGATGTTCCGCTGACTGTTTTCCAGTCTATTCCGCTTGATGGTATTGTTATTGTTGCTTCTCCTCAGGACCTTGTTGCTATGATTGTTAACAAGGCTGTAAGCATGGCTAATATGATGAACATTCCTATTCTCGGCGTTGTTGAGAATATGAGCTATGTTGAATGTCCTGACTGCGGCAAGAAAATCAAGCTTTACGGCGACAGCCACATTGACGCTGTTTGTGCTGAAAACGGAATTCCGCTTCTTGCACAGATTCCGATTTCTCCTGATATCACACATGCCTGTGATATGGGTCTTATTGAGGATTTCAGCGGTGATTTCCTTAACCTTGCGGTTGAAACAATTGAAAAAATGCAGTAAAAAGCCAAAGGCATCGGTTACAATAACCGATGCCCGTTTTTTATTTTATACCCATATCTTTCTGTACGCGTTCCGTCATTATATCAGACAAATTCTGTGCACCGTTGCTGTTGCACCAATCAACAATTTCGTTCCACTTTGCATCAAACTCCTCAACAGGAAGCATGATTGCATTCTGCACTTCGGTTTTGATGTAAGTTCCAAGGCTTTCAAGGAGAATTCCCTCCTCGCTGAGGGCATGGATTTCCATATCGCTTATCAGCGTTCTTGTATACACGGGAAGTTCGTTCATCTGAGGGAACATTTCCGCCAGAAGTGTTACACCGTAAGCTTCAGCAGCCGCAGTCTGAGGTTCTGTATATTCTACAATGTGTTTATTTACCGCAGCTGAATAATATTCGCCATCAGCATTCTTTTCTGTAAGACCTCTCATCGGGAATGGTTCAGCATAGAGACCTGCGCCGGTATCTTTATAGTAAGTTTCCGAGGCAGGGTCAAACTCCGTGTTAATATCTTCCGTTGCATAATTAACAAGTTTCTGTGCCTCATCACTGCACCACCAGTCAAGGAAACGGAATGCCCTTTCGGGTTCTTCACAGGCTGTTGTAATTCCAATGCCGTCAGCAACAGCAAAATCGCCGTAATCCGCAAGGAACGGAACAGCTGTCCCCTCCTCAAGAGTAACCTCAATAGGACAATATATTTTATCGTATTCTCCAAGGGTTTCTTCCGCAGATGGGTAATCCTCATAGAAATCGGCAATTGCAGAAACGTTGCCCTCTGAAATACGTGCAATGTATGCGGCATGCTTCAAGGAAAATGATTTTTCGTCAAGGATGCCGTCATTGTACATCTGATTGAGCCACTTTACAATCCTGCCCGTGCGCTCATCTGTCCACTTATACACAGCCTCGCCTGTTTCCTCATTTACAATGAACTCCCCGTCATCGGGACAGCCAAGCAGATAATTTATTCTCAGACTTACCGTATCAAGCCATTTCTGCTGCGGTCCGCCGCAAAGAAGCAGACCATTGCTGTTCGGATGAAGTTCTTTATACTGTCTGAGGCAATCGCCAAGCTGGTCAAGGGTCTTTATTTCCGGGTAACCAAGCTCTGCAAGTACTGCATACTGAATCTGGAATGTGCCTTCTGCGGTAAATTGTGAAGGAGTTGAACCGCCTGTTCCAAAAGTATAAAGCTTTCTGTCATCTGCACGGAGAGAATCAATATTTTCCCCATACATTTCGGTAAAGAACTCTCCTACTTTTTCATTGTATCCGTCAAGCTCAATCAAGGTTCCGTTTTCAATAAGTTCGTCCGTACGCTCTCCCGCATAAATCAAATCAGGAATTTCACCGCTTTCAAGCATTGTATCAAGCCCCGTCTCGTCCTCGGGAACAATTATTTCAAGCGTAACACCTGTTCTTGCAATGATTTCCTGAGCAACAAGTGTATCAAATGCAACCGCATACTCAGGGTCGTCAACATAAAGCGACAGTGTAATAGGAGTGGTATCCATCGGCGGAACAACTCGCTCTGTTACAGTTACACTTTCTTCTGCAGACGTTTCGGACGGTACAGAAGTTTCAACAGACACTGACGCAGAAGCACTCGTTTCCGTTACGGAAGAATTGCCGCTGCTGCACCCACACAAAAGCATTGCAGAAGCTGCTGAAAAAGCCATAATATTATATACTTTTTTATTCATTGTATATCTCCTAATAAAAATTACTACATAATTAACTTTATCACAAAAAACAATTTATCCAAATACAAAAATTTCACATCATTTATTGCACAAATTTCACACTCTGACTGCGGCAAAAATATTATTTGTGCAATATTTTGAAATTTAAAAATATGCTTGAAAAAAGTCGATTGCTGTTGTATAATAATAATGTTGTTTTTTCTTGAACAAGATTTCTTTACCTTTGCGGTATAAAATAAACAAAACAGAAAGGTCTGCTTTATGTCTTACAACGGCAATAAATCAACAGCTGCAGATGTTGCCGCAACTATCGTTATTTTAATTCTTGCGGCAGCTATCATTGTGCTGCTCTGTATATATATCCTGAAATTGGGAGGGGCTTTTGAACCTAAACCTGAACCGGTTGTTACTACTGTTTCATCTGTTGAAACCACAACCGCTGAAACTACAGAAACAATCATTATTACAACAACCTCTGCTGCAACAGAAGAAAGTATTCCTGCAATCACACTTTCTCTCGGCGAGTATGAGGAAGAATTCTTTGAAGATTTTTTCTTTGTCGGTGACTCTCTTTCAACCGGACTTGTCGGATACGAATTTCTCCCTGCAGATTCGGTTTTTGCTCAGGCCGGTCTTACACCTTCCTCAATAATGTTTACTGAGGTCGGCGGCGAAATGGTTTATGACAGGGCTGTCGAGGCTGACCCGAAATACATATGCATAATGCTTGGCACAAACGGAATTGCTTATCTTGAAGCTGATTTTATGTATGAAAAAATGAAGCTGTTCATTGATGAGCTGAGACTGAATTGTCCCGAATCCGAAATTGCCCTTGTTTCAATTCCGCCTGTTACTGCTGAACATGAAATTGAGTATCCCGAAACAAGTATTGAAAAGATAAAGCTTTATAATTCCTGTATTGAAAAGCTTATAACGGAAAAAAATGTTATCTGGGTTGAAACTTACAGTATTCTTTGTGATAGCACAGGTTTTCTTGCTGAGGAATACGCCGAAACTGACGGTCTGCATCTAAAGATTCATGCTTATCCGGTTATTCTCAGTCGTATTCAGGAAGCAATTATGAACTATGAACTTTCAGAAGGACTTGAAACAAAAACGACTTCCGGTGCTGAAGAAACTGTGGCGGAAGAAATTACTGAAGAAACCACGGTTACGACCGTACCTGAAGAAACAGACAGTAATACGGAAACATATGAAGAATATTGAGTGAAAGGGTTTGTAAAATGAAAAAATCAATTATTGCGGCAGCTATGCTTGCTGTTCTTATGCTTAGCGGTTGTAACAGTGACGGCGAAGCCGTTGAGGCTAATGCTACTGTAAACGAAGCTGTTGAAGCCACTGCAAGCGGAATAACAAGCGCAATTATGGCTGAAATTGAAATTCCGTCTGCAATGGAAAAGAATGCTGAAAATATAGGAGCTTATTACGATATTGATACGGCAACTGTTGCTGAGATGTCCGTGTATATCTGCGGAAGCGGTGCTTACCCGGATGAGCTTGCCGTGTTCAAATTCAATGATGAGGCAAGTGCAAAGGTCGGTGCTGAGTCTGTAAAGAGCCGTCTTGACAGTCAGACTGCAATTTACAAGGATTACACACCCGCTGAAATGTACAAGCTTGATGAAGCTGTAATTATTACTGAGGGAAACTGGGTTGCTTTTGCGGCTTGTGCTGATAATGCAAAAGCAAAGGAAATTATTGAAAGCATGATTTGATACATATAAGTCCACCTTTATGGCATAAAATAATGTAAACTGCTGAAAGGTTGGGCGTGATGGATAAAAAAACTATACGGACTATACTTTTCACGGCTTTTATTGCGGCAGCACTTGTTGCTACTGCGATAAAGCCTGAATTTTTTTCGGAGATATTTTCCAAGGCGGCAAACCTGCTTATGCCGCTTTTTATCGGTGCAGCAATTGCTTTTGTGATGAATATTCCTGCTATGAGATTAGGGAAAATGTGGCGGCACATCTGCAAAAAGGCAAGTAACAAAACACTTACTACACTTTCCGTCGCAACCGCATATATTCTGCTTCTCGGTTTGATTGTGGGAATAATGTGGATAATCGTACCTCAGCTTATTTCAAGCGTAAAGTTGTTTTTCGACAACTTTGATGAATATTACAGCAACTTTATTGGTTACTGTGAAAAGCTTGAAAAACGTGACACGCTTGGACTTTTCACGGCATTGAAAAAAGCTTTGGAAAGCTTCAGTAGAAGTTTGCCTGAAATACTTGAAAAAGCTGCGGTAAAAGGCTCGGATATTGTTGGTAGTGCGGCGCGGCTGCTGATTGGATTTGTCTTTTCAATTTATATTCTTTTCGACAAAGAAAATATCCGCAAGGGTATTTCGCTGATTGTGAAAAAGTATTCGGGAGAACGCTATGAAGCGGTTTGCAGACGCTATAGAATGGTTTACGACACATTCACCCGCTTTGTTGTGGGTCAGATTTCCGAGGCAGTAATTCTTGGCATACTCTGCTACATCGGAATGAAAATTTTCAGGTTTGAGTATGCACTTTTAATAAGCACGATTATCGGTGTAACTGCACTTATTCCTGTTGTTGGAGCAATTGTAGGTACAGTGCCATCGGCATTGCTTATTTTTCTGATAAACCCTGTTCGTGCAATATGGTTTGTGGTGTTTATAATCGTGCTTCAACAGCTTGAAAACAATCTCATTTATCCAAGAGTTGTGGGAAAAAATCTTGGTATTCCGCCTGTGCTTGTGCTGCTGGCGATAATGCTTGGGGCAGGAATCGGAGGCGCGGCAGGAATACTTCTTGGTGTGCCGCTGATGTCGCTAGCATATGCATTGTTACTGGAAAAGCTTGCTGAGGAATAAGAAAAACGGGTATCGGAAATTGCTCCGATACCCGTTAATTTTACATATTTTCTGCGATGTAGTTTGAAACTCTGTTCTGGATGATGTCTGCAACTTCCTTGGCTGTCTTCTGTCCTTCAAAGAATGGTGCTGCTTCTTCCTCGATAATCTTGTAGATGTCGCGGTCATAGCGGCTTACGTTTGTTGTGGACTTGATAAGGTCAAGTACACGCTGGTTATCCTCATCGGTATTTTCACCGATTTTGATTTCCTGACCGCCAATGTAGTAGGTGTTGTCATAGTACTGCTTTTCGCCGTTTTCGTCAACCCAGAATGGTCTTTTCTTAGCCTTTTCCATCTGAGCTTCAAGTGCGGAAATTTTGATAGGATACTGCCATTCCAACTCATTTTGATACTCGTCGGAAAGGAAATACTTGATGAATTCCCATGCGCCGTCAGGATTAGCTGCCTTGGCTGTGATTGCGATAGATGTATATGCATCGATTGCGGCACCGTTGCCCTTTGCACCCGGATAACCCTTGAAAGTAATAGGCTCACCAAAGTTGCCCATTTCCATTTCACGGATTGTACGGAAATTGCTCATATACTGGTCCATTACAAGTGCCTTGTTATCTCTGAAGCGAGTTTCCTGTTCCATCCAGTAGTTATCATCCTCATAAAGTGTATCCCAGTCGATTTCCTTAGGGAAACGGCTTGAGAATTCAAGCAGCTTGATGAAATCATCGGAATTGAAGTTACACTTACCTGTTGCTGTGTCAATATAGCTGTCGTAACAATTGGAAACAAGAGTCATAAACACGTTGTCACGGGTCATTTCGTAGCCGAATACCATTGCCTCAGGATGAGTGTCAGCGAGGGCAATGAATTCATCCATTGTCCAACCTGGCTCTTCACCGACGATTGAGGACTTACCAACGAGAGTTGTGATATTGAAGCTTGGTACAAGCTCGTAAAGTTTGCCGTCAACCGAATATGCGTCAAAGATGTTTGTGAGGTAATCTTCCTTGTTGATTGTTTCGTCCTTATCCATAAACTGATAGAGGTCAGCAAGAAGTCCCTTGGAGATGTAGCTGTCAACAGGAAGCTCGTTGTTGAGCACGATAATATCAGGAATATTGCCCGAAATCATATCGTTGTTCATTCTCTTGAGTGCTTCATCGTAGCTCTTTGTTGCATAATCGTCATAAGAGGTAAGCTCGATTTTATACATCTCGTTTGTCTTGTTGAACTCTACAATCTGACGCTTAACGCCGACATCAAGGTAAAGAGCATAAATCTTGATAAGCTTCTTGTCAGGAATATCAGCAGGGTCAACCTTTGTAAGAATGTTGATTACAAGGTCATCAGTGCTCCAGCTGTAACCACCGCCATTGAAATCATACTCGTATGTAAGGCAGAGAATTCTTCCATCAGGGAGCACGGTTGTACCGTTGCTGTCCATAGCTGTTGTGTCAATACCTGACTTGAGCCAGTCAATAATTACTTCGCTTTCACCGGTTTCGATATCGTAACCAACAAGACCTGAATCCCTTGTGATGAGGAGGTCGTGCTCGTCTGTACCGTTCATAATCTGGCCGTTCATTTCGTAAACATATTCAGCACCAAGCTGTTGTTTTTCACAGTCAATTTCGTAAAGCTTGCTTTCGCTGACATATTCGCCGTCAAGTTCACGACCTGTTGAGAACATTGTGAAAATTCTGCCGTCGCCTGCTTTATACATACCGCCCATCCAGCTGTTTTCGTTAGCAGCTTCATTCTTGATAACGTACTTTATACCGCCGTTATCGTCAACACCGAAAATCATACTGTTGCTGCTGATAAGCATTGTTCCGTCATTTGCAAAGGTAAAGTTTTCGGGATAGAACCAATCCTGTCCCGTTTCCTTCTTTACCGCTTCACTGAACTTTGTAAGGTCAAGCTCAGAAAGAAGTTCACCGTCAGTATTGAACTTCTTTACAAAGTAACCTTCCTTGGACTCACCTGTTGTCTCATTCCACTCATAGGAACTTTCAATTGCAACGAGATTTCCGTCGTTGTCCATATTGAGAGAACTGATATATCTGCTTGAGTTGGATGTGCCGTCGTTGGATGTGAGGACAGCTTCTTTCACAAGATTACCTTCAAGGTCAACAACCTGCAGCAGAGTTTCGCTGGTGTAGGTCATATTTTCGCCCTCACCCTCAGTGTGGGACTTATCACCTACAATGTAGAACTTTTCGTTTGAGTAGAGCATACGGTTGATGTAGTCAAGACCGCCCGGAAGCTCAACCTTCTGTGATGAGTAAATGTTGTCCTTGGAAGCGTAGACTTCCTTTTTACCGCAGGATGTAAGGGAAAGTGCCATACCCACTGCCATTACTGCTGCAGTAATTCTTGATGCAATTTTATTCATCAGCAATACCTGCCTTTCTGTTTTTGAATTTTGCAAATAATTTATTGAAAATGCTTTTTACGGCATTTGCAAACCATGTAAAAAAGTTTTTCCTTTTTCGGTAGCCGATAACTATGTATGTTAATACTGTACCGATTGGAATTATCAGCCCTATAAGCTGGAAAACAAGCACCAGTGCTGATTTGTCCTCAGTAATTCTTGCGGCATTTTCCCAATATGGATACACTACAGCATTATCTTTTACCGAACGCATACCAAAGTTCTGTATTATTCCGAATTTGTTTTTCAAACTATATCGTTCGGAATTTTCAACAATAACCGAATTTGTTTCTTTTACAGGCACTGAATCGGTAACGATTTTAAGTGCAAGTCCCGTTACGGGATTGGGCAAACAGGCTTCATAACAGCTGAAATACGGAGTATTACCAAGAATTTCATAGCCCTGATAAGGCATAAACATAGTAGGCACATTACCCGAAACCTTTTCAACATCTGAATTGCTGCTATTTTTGAAAACACCTGCAATATAGTAATATTTTGAACCTATAATCACTGGCTTTCCCTGAATGTCGCTTGCACCATAAAGCTGCCACGCAAGGTTTTCGTCAATCAGTATTCTGTCATGCATGAGGTTATCCTCAGAATAATAGTATCCTGAAATAAGTTCAAGAGGATGGAACAAAAAGAAATCTCCGCCGGTAATAATTGTTTCCGCTTCTGCATTTCCGTAAGCTGATGTTACAGTCAATTTTCCTTGATTTGAAGAAAAAGCGTCAACCCAGATTCTTGCATTTGCTTTCTCAGAAACAAGGGAATTTTCAACAAGCCTCTTTTCAATATCAACTCTTGCAGTAAAAATACCGTCAATATTAATTGATGACATGCTTTCGGTAAAAACGCTTACCTGAGAATAACGATTATCTTTGTCTGACCATCTTCCGACAGTCTGCTGGTCAGGCAAGGATTTCTCAATCCCTGCCGCAATCAGCGTCATTATTACAAAAAGCAGAACTGAAATTCCGTTCAATGCAATAAGAAGTATGTATTTTCGTTTCATATCTGCTCCATTCATCAGGACTCTACAAGTCGAACCTGCATTCCTGCTTCAATAGGCTTCGTGGAGGTTGTTATAATAAATTCGCCGCCGAAAAGGCCGCCTGAAATTGCCGATGAAGTATCATCGGAAGCAAGCACCTCAATATCAACTCTTTCCGCAGTATACCGATTTCCAAGAGGACTGCTCTTTGCCTTGACAGCAAGAACAAACTTACCGTTATTGTCCTCACGGATTGCACTGTTAGGGACGATTGTTTCATACGGCTGACCTTTTGCACCTATGGCAAGCTGCAGGCTCTGACCGGGAGTAACATCTCCGGTTATTGCAAAGCTAAGGATTTTGTTCTTTGCGGGATTAGCCGTATCAGATTTAATCGACTGCAGTGTTGCAGAAACCTCACCATACCAGAAATACTGAATTTCAGCTGTATCTCCGATTTTAAGCTTTCTTGCCTGCTCTGTTGTTACGGTCATATCAAGAGTATAGCCCTTATCCACAATTTCAATTGTTGCAACGGAAGAACCTTGTGCAGCCTCTTCTCCTGCAACAAACGGAAGTGCTGTGATTTTTCCTGCAACCTGTGCAACTATTTCGGCATCAACAGACCTTGACGCCAGCTTCTCAACAAGCGCCTCCTGCTCAGCAATTTCTTCTTGCTTTGCAGCCATATCCAGTTCTGCAACTCCTGCACTTTCAGCATCAGCCTGCTGTTTCTGAGCAAGAGTTATCTTCATCTGTTCAAGCTCACGTTCAATTGCACGGATTTCAGCTTCAGCTTCACTGTCAGTCTTGGAAGCTTTGCTCTTCAATTCTTCAGAATCAGCTTTAAGGTCATCAAGCTTTTCCTGAGTTTCCTCCAGCTTTTTCTTTAAATCATTCTTAACCTCCACAAGAACTTTATCCAGATTTTCCTTTGTCTTGTCACACTTGCCCTGATTAACAGAAAGCGTTGACTTTTCACCTTGCAGAAGCAGCTTGCTTTTTGAGTAATTGCCCGACTTGGAAAGCTCGCTGTCATAATCCTCCTGAAGATGTTTCAATTCAAGTTTCAGTTGTGTAAGCGAAGTTCTCAGGCTATTAACCGTTTCTTCATTGTAATCATCACTGAGATATTCAAGAGTAATCGCATTTTCAGTATTTTCAATTTCAAGGGCCTTATTTTCAACAGCCTGCTTTGCAGCCTTTATTGCTTCATCATTTCCGCCTGATGCAATTTCGTTTTCGTACTCTTTAATTTTTTCTTCTGTCTTTGCCTTAGCTTTTTCGGCTGCATCATATGCGGTTTTTGCATTGTTTACTTTTGTGTAGAAATCTCCGCTCAGAACAGAATAATCGCCTGTACCCAGTGCAGCAATCTGCTCTGTATAGGATTCTATCATCTTTTCGTAATTCTTGATTGTATCTTCAACCTTTTCATACTCCTCACGATATTCACCAAGCTTTTCATAATCAGCTTTAAGGAGTTCAAGATCTTCTTCCTTATTCGCTATGCTCAGATTATCAAGGCTATAATCAGCACCTGCAGCAAGAAGTGACTTTTCATACTCAAGCTTAAGGCTGTCAAGTGTTTTCTTTGCAGCTTCAAGCTCAGTACTTTCGCTATCTTCAAGAGTAAGTATAGTCTGCCCCTTCTGGACAATGTCACCTACCTTCACGCTGATAGATTCGATTGTTCTGGTTTCATCAAGCTTTACTTCATAGCTTTGATTAGCTTCAACCATACCGCTTCCTCTTATCTGTTCAGAGAGGGTACCGCTGCTTACATACTGTGCCGAAACCTCAGGAAGAGAATAATTCATTATCGTATTGGAAAAGAATGTTAAAATCAGCATAATTACAAGGAAAATAATTATTGCATTTTTTACCCATTCCCTTTTTTTCGTACTATTTTCATTCATATGCAAATTCCTTTCTTAACCCTTGATACCGCCGGAATAAGTAATGCCCTCAACCAAATAGTCCTCACCATAGAGGAAAATAAGCAAAGCAGGTATCATATAAATTGTTGCAACTGCAAATGCAAGACCAATTTCTCCTGTGTTAATCTGAGACAGAAATACCGACAACGGATAAAGGTCCTGGTCCGAAAGCAGAATAAGAGGCTGCTCAACCATATTCCAGTAATCAATAAAAACGAGAATTGCCACAGAGTAAAGTGCACTTTTGCAAAGCGGCATACAGATATACATAAAAATCTGAAGCTCACCTGCTCCGTCAAGCTTTGCCGCTTCAATCATTACCGGAGGAATACGTCTCATTATTTTTGTCAGCAAAAAAACAGAGAACGGGGTAAATATACCCGGCAGAATGATTGCCCAACGTGTATCAAGTATATTCAGCCAATCTGACACAAGGTAATTCGGTACAAGCGTTACCTGATACGGCATAAGCATTACGACTATGTACACGAAAAACAATATTTCCTTCAGTCTGCCTTTAAGTCTTGCAAAACCATATGCTGCAAGCGTCGCTGTTGCAAGCTGAAAAACCACAATCGGAACAACCAGAATTACCGAATTCCAGAATTTCAGCAGATAATCAGGACTTTTGAAAAGCACTGTAAAATACTGACTGAATGAAACCATATCGGGAATAAATTTCAGGTTAACCTTTTCAGCAATAAAAACCTTACTGCCTTCCTCAGTTGTTGCAAATACAGCACCGTAATTCGAATTGATTTCTGAGGCACTCATAAACGAATTTGCAATTGTCAGGACTGTGGGAAGCAGAAATATAACCGCCGCAACTGCTGCAAAAATCGTAAGCAGTGCCATAATTATCTTCTGCTTTGTACGGGAAGGTCTGCGTTTTTTATCCGCAGTAACAGAGTTAATCATCCTTCAACGTCCTCCCCGAACTTATTTTCAGCAATAAACAACGCGCCGATAATTATTATCATAACAATTGACATAAGAATTGCTGCCGAAGAAAGCTTCTGATAATCAATGTTACGGAAGGTGTTGTTCATGAAATGCTGAAGCATATACAAGCTGTCATACGGATAATCTCCTGTAAGAAGGTAAACCTCACGAAAGACCTTAAAGGAATTTATCAAAGACAGTACTGTAACAAAAAGAATTGTCGGTGAAAGGTAGCGAAGCTTGATTCTGAAAAATTTATACATTGCTCCTGCACCCTCAAGGGTTGCAACCTCCAGGACATCCTTCGGAATATTGTTTAACGCTGCAAGGAACAGAATCATATTGTATCCAAGGTTCTTCCACAAGAACAGCACTACGACCACAAGCTGACCCCATTCGGATTTAAGCCAGTCAATCTTATCCACATCAAATCGTGCAAGGAACTCATTCAGTGCGCCGTTATAGTGAAAAATAACCTGCCATATAAGCACTACTGATGCGACAGGCACCATCATTGGGCAAAGAAAACTGGTTCGAAACTGGCTGACAAAAGGAATCCTGCTGTCCAGCAGCATTGCCAGCAGCATTGAAAGCACCACTGCCAGCGGAACAGATATTATCGCAAAAGTAAAAGTGTTCATTGCCGCTTTTTTAAAGGCATTGTTTTTCATGACGTTTATGTAATTTTCAAGAAACACGAATTCCTTATTTATAGGGTTATCAACCATTGAGTAGAAAATAATTACCAGAAACGGAATTATAAAGAAAATCAGAACACCTATAACACTTGGTATAAGACACAGAAAAGGAAACACACTGTCCTTATCACGTTTTATGGAAGATTTGTTCTTTTTCATAACAGATATTACATCTCCTTTCCCGATTTTTCTATTAATTCTTAATAATTATATCATAACAATTCATATTTTTCTATCATTATATCAAACTGTAACCAATTTTTAAATATTGCTGCAAAATCAGAATTTTTGTAACCATATTGAAATATTTAACCGCTTATTGACAGCAAAATAATGTTGTGATATTATTTTATTGAATATAACTCAGGAGAATACCTATGAATTTCAGATGCTTTTTATCTTGTCTGCTGTCAGCTGTAATTCTTTGCGGCTGCAGCAATGAAACCAAAAATGCGGAGGTTACCGAAACAACAACGATAACCACCGCAGATACTCAAAATGAATATGCACTTGTACGTGACTGGACCGGAAAACAGCTTCTGGAAAGCATTTTCTATTGCGGAGAATACCGTCCGCTTCCCATGTCACCTGACGAGTATTCTCAATTTGCTTTATTGGAAGGCATCATATACTTTGATGATAATTCCTATGCAAATGCTGAAACTGATGAAAATGGCAACATAGTTTCCTTACAATTTTCCCGCGGCACTTCTCCGTCGGACTTTTCCTTATACGGAATTGATTTCAGTGCACGGCCATCAGACATTCCGAAAAAAGTCGGTTATGCGAACTCTGTCATGGGTATTGAAGACGAACATATTGTTTACACATTTGAAGGCGGAGGAATAACACAGCTTGTTTTTGAATTCACAAACAGACAACTCACCACAGTATACATCAAACTTTAGTTTTTTCTTCACCGAGAATTACTGTCACACTAACATTTTCTCCGTCACGGAATATTGTAAGCGGCAGCTTTTCTCCCGAACTGAAATCTTCTTTTATTCTGTTCAGTTCACGCATGGTACGGATACTTTTTCCGTCTGCTGCAACAATTATATCCCCGACTTCAATTCCGCTTGCTTCGGCAGCGGAATTTTTTTCTATATACCTAACATACACACCCTCAGGCAAATCGTAATAACGTGCATTGCTTTCGCCCACATCCTCGCCGCTTATTCCTATGCTTGCCCTGCCCGTGACATAACCATTTTCAATGAGTTCGTCAATTACTGTTTTTGCTGATGTTATCGGAATTGCAAATCCGAGTCCCTCTGCATAGTCAGAAATGATTTTACTTGAATTAATACCAACGACCTGACCGCAGGAGTTGAGAAGAGGTCCACCACTGTTGCCCGGATTAATGGCTGCATCGGTCTGTATAAGTGTCATTTCGTATTCATCAATTGTTATTGTACGATTCAGTGCACTTATTATTCCGCATGTTACAGAGCCATATAATTCAAATCCCAACGGATTGCCGATTGCAACCGCAAGTTCTCCCTCGGTAAGGGACGTACTATCCCCAAACTCTGCAGCAGTCAGCTTTAAATCTCCAACATCTATTTTCAGTACTGCAAGGTCTGTTCTCGGGTCAACACCTACAATTTCTGCTGTATACTCACTTTTCCCTTCAAGCACCACTGTAATCTGTTCGGCAGGTAAATGCTGGACGTCGCTGCTCCTCACGACATGAGCATTTGTTGCAATATAACCGTCAGATGATATGATTATCCCTGTACCCGTCCCGCTTTTTTCTCCGAAATCTGAGGAAATTCCAACGACAGACGGCTTTACCTTTTTTACTATTTCAGGAACGGAAAGCTCTTTTTTTGCCTTTGTAAAAGTTATAACGCTTCTGTATGTTTCCTCCGCCTCTGTATCTGAGCTGCCCAAAAAGTACATTCCAACAGAAGCAAGGATTATCATAGCTGCCGACACAGCAAGCACAACAAACGGAAAAGCTCCGATGCGGCTGTTATTAAACTGCCCGGAGCTTTTTGATTTTTCAGAAATTTTCATCGTATTTTCTCCTCGGAAAGTTTTTATTAGCTTTCCCGAAAATTCTGAAATTATTATTCAATTGTTTTTTTCAGCTTCTTGTTTATATGAACAACGTATGCAGCAAAATTCATAAGCAATGCTCCTGACCATGCAGCAGCTTCTGCAACCGCAGTCGCCTTAAATCCTATTTTCGGAAGCAACAGAACAATTGCGGAAATTCTCATAATCATTTCAAGCACTCCTGAGCACATCGGCACAAATGGGTATCCCATTCCCTGAACGGCATTTCTGAATGTAAACATTACACTTATAATCCAGAAGGTTACTCCAACTATACGGAGGAATTCCACAGCAAGACCTATCGCCTCATCTCCGTTAAGCATTATTTTGGCAAGGAATTCAGGCACAAGAAGCAGTGCTGCACCGACAAAGACATACGAAAGCAGTGCTATTCCAATACTTACACGCACGCCCTCTCTGATACGGTGATATTTACCGGCACCATAATTCTGACTTGCAAATGATGATGTTGACAATCCTGCTGTCAAAGATGGTATCATGAGCAGATTGATATATCTTATTCCTACAGAATATGCTGAGGTGTATATTACACCGAGTGCATTTACATAAGACTGAACAATCATACTTCCGACAGCCGTTATTGAATTCATACAAGCCATTGGAATACCATTTTTCAGCAATATTCCATTAAGCTTCATATCTGCCGCAAAATCCTCACGTCTGAGTGCAATTACCTCAATCTGCCTTATTCTGATAAAACAGATAACTGCAGAAAGTGCCTGAGAAATAATTGTTGCTATTGCCGCACCTTCTACTCCTGTACCTAAACCGAAAATAAAAATACAGTTAAGTCCAACATTTACCACAGAAGAAACAATTATTGCCTTGAAAGGAGTTGTACTGTCACCCAGTGCACGGAGTATACCCGAACACATATTATACGCTACAGCTGTAACAAGTCCGCCGAAAAGAATGTAGCCGTACAAGAGGCTTTCCTCAAGAATATCTTCAGAGGTATGAATTGCAATCATTACGGGTCTGAGAAAAACCAGTCCAACAATTGTCAGCACTACCGAAATGATTGCCGAAAGCTTAATCGAAGCAGCAATACTTTTCCTTAACTTGTCAATATTACCGCTTCCGTAATTCTGTGCAATAATAACACCGAACCCGTTTGTCATGCCGATTGAAAATCCAGTTATAAAAAAAGCAAGTGAAGTCATATTTCCGACTGCCGCAAGGGAGTTGTCACCGAGTCCTTTACCCACAATTGCGGCATCGGCAAATGTATATACCTGCTGCAGCAGGTTTGTAAACAGCATAGGGAAAAAGAAGCTGAGAAGAATTGCGGAAACCTTTCCCTCTGTAAGATTTGTTGTTTTAGCCATTTTATCACCTCATCAGATGATATTATAACTTAAAAACAAAATGTTATATATTCTAATTTGTATTTTTTATGTCATAATTTTGTTAGTATTTGTAAAACAAATTATTACAACAAAAGGGTGCTGTAAATTCAGCACCCCACAATCATTCGCTTTCCTTTTTTTTGAATGGACGCTCCATCAGAAGCGGAATTGCCGCACCGACAAAGAACAATATTATTCCGATAATTCCCTGTGCATTGAAACGGAATTCTGCAGGAAAAATATGCGGCACAGAGCCGACAATCAGACCGATAATCAGGCAGTAGACTCCCTGACGATACTTCTTTATCAGCACATCGATAACCTTTGCAGCAACGAACACACCGATTACGGCACCTGCTCCGAAGCATACAAGCACGGGAATTTCCAGATTTGCAACAGCTGAAATTACAGAGTCGTAAGCACCGAAAATCTTCATTACCATTGAACCGCTTACACCTGGGATAATCATTGTTACAGCAGCAATAAATCCCATCACGATATACAGCACAACATCTCTTACGCTTAATGTACCGCCGCTGAACAGTGCCTTACCGCTGCCTGCGAAAAGAAGTACAATCATAAATATCACACCAACTGCAAACGGGATAAGATTTATGGGACGGATTTTCTTCTGTTCCTTCTTGCACTCGTTCAACACAAGGGGCAAACTTCCCACAATAAGTCCGAGAAATGTAAGCTGTGTAGGAACGTTATAATTTTTGAAAAGCTGCTCCAGAGCAACAGATGTCAGAAAAATACCGATTACCATACCAATCCCTACAGGGATAAGAAACGGCATATTCTTGATAAGCTTCTTTATATTCGGAGTGATTGCACCGATAAGTCGGTCATATATTTTTGTTACAACAGCAATTGTACCTCCGCTTACACCTGGGATAGCGTTGCCGATACCAATTATAATTCCTTTAAGTGCAAGGATAATACTGTCCTTTGCCTTTGCAAAAAAACTCATATTTCAGTTCCTTTCAAATTTACTACAGAAATTATTATTGCACAAATTTCCCCCAAAAGCAAGCATTTTCTGAAATCTTTACCAAAAATAAAAAGGAACTGCCGACCTGACAGTTCCTGATATATATTAAGTTAGGCTAAATGTTCTGGTGGTCTCACTCCATTTTTTCAGATTTTAAGTTTACTCAGATACATTTTTTTCATAGACACCGCTCCTTTTCAGATTAATGCGGATATCTTTCAAGCCATTGGACTCACTCCCTGAAATTCATATTCCTTTGAGATTATGTGAATCACCACATATGATATTCATCTCCTGTTTGGAATTTCATTATCGAGAATGGACTTATGCCATTGGACTCACTCCTTAAAATTTATATTCCTTTCGATTCAGCATAAATATTACCATTTTGCCGCCATCTCCTATCGGAATTATTTTAACAGTGAAGGCATACGCCTCAGTTTATGACATCGGACTCACTCCTGTATTCTCAGATTTTATGGGATAAAGTCTTTCTGATTACCATATAAATCACTCAAATTCTTAATTATTTTATCTGAAATCGGCTTATAGCCGCCTTACCTGTCCTGTCGGACTCACTCCCTTACGTTAGTAATCAAATATTCAGATTGTGATATGTATATTTCATATACATCCCTTCATTTCATTAAGATTTGGGTCAAGGTTAAATTAACTGCTTTGGTGGTCTCACTCCAATCAATTCAGATTACACGGTTATTGAAACCTAATATTAATTTTGCTGTCATAGACATCACTTCTTTCTGAAATATCTCTGACGCTTATTTCTCCATTGGATTCACCTTTTTAATCAGATTTTTTTGCAGCGTTTTATGTAAAACCCCTTAGGGTATTCTTTGCTTACAGACAACCCGCATTGACCTTCGCTTGCTTTCAGGGTACAAAAATACCGCACTCCCTACAGCTTTTGCTTAGTGATGCGGCCCGTTATATACTTTAAGTTTAAATCTTATACAAATCGTATCAAATTTGGAAGTGAAGCTTATAGCTTTACATTTAGACTTCCCAGGTTAAACTTAATTTTCTTAAAGTATAGCTGCAAACGAGTCGCTGCGGACTGTCTGTGAAATAAACTGTTCTGATGCCATCGGACTCGCCAACCTTTCCAAGAAAATTCTGAATTACCGTAAGTCTGGAACGGAAGATTATCTGCATTATCTCCACCTGTACGGCTTCAACTCTTTAGGTTTGAGAACCTTGTTTTATGTTGTTCTCTTTCCTTGAATATAATATACCACAACTTTTGTGCATTGTCAATAGGTTTCCACACAAAATACTGTACAGTGTTTGTGCATTATTTTTGTTTATTTTCTATCTTGACTTTTAGTCGCAAAAGTTGTACAATTAAATATGTTGGGTGTTGCAGCCGTGTGCTTCGGAACCCTGACACTATCATATTTTTTAGGAGGATTCTGCTATGAACGATATGGAAATGGCTGCTAACCTTTATACTCTTGAAGATGAGGACGGCGTTGAGCAGCAGTTTGAAATGCTCGACACTCTCGAAGTTGACGGTGAACGTTACTACGCTCTCGTACCTTATTATGAAGATCCTACAAAGGAACTCGAAGCTGACGCTGAGCTGGTTGTTCTCAAGGCTGAATATGATGAAAACGACGAAGAAATTCTCGTTACAATCGACAGCGATGAGGAATACGAAAAGATCGGCAATATGTTCCTTGACCGTCTTAACGAGCTTTACGACGGCGAATAATTGAGTACCATACGGAAGTGCCTTCAAGCACTTCCGTTTTTTCTTGACAATTTGTGTAAACCGTGCTATAATGTGCAGGTACGCAGAAACAATTACATTCAGAGGTTGATTTTATGTTCTGGAAAATGATTAATGTACAACTGAAAAAAGGCTTCATTTTTCCCTGCTATAGGGATAGTGCGCCCTTTTTTAAGTTGGACGGTCAAAAACAGGCTGAAATTTAACCATTTCTGACCAACTTAACATAGGTGTTCATTATCTTCTTAACGATTGAAAAATTATGTTAAGGAGATTTTTTATGTTTAAAATTAAGAAGCAATTATCAAAGTTATATACATCATCCGTGCTGGGCAATCTATCGCTGACGGGTGCGTGGGTTGCAATACTTGCGGCACGGGGCTACAGCCTTGTGGAAATCGGGATTGCTGAAACCGTATTCCACATAACAAGCCTTATTTTTGAAATTCCGTCGGGTGTTCTTGCAGACGTGTTCGGAAGAAAGAAAATGCTGATTGTCAGTGCAATTATGCATATGATTGCCAATGTCATAATGATTATGTCCGACAATCTTTTTATGGTTTGTCTGTCAATCGCTTTTATGGCACTCACCTACAACTTTTCGTCAGGTTCGGGTGATGCACTTGCTTACGACTCACTCAAGCTTGCCCGACAAGAAAGTCGGTTTGAGAAGTACGAATCCAACCAACTGATTATTTACCGCCTTTGCAGCGGTATCTCAACTCTCTGTGCAGGCTTCGCACTTACTATCGGGCACAAGATTGCATACGGTGCTGACATTATTATGTGTGCTGCACAGATTGCTGTTCTCTCCTCTTTGCGCGAGGTTTACGCCGTTGCACCAAACAATAACGTGCCACTTGGCAAAAGGCTGATTTCCTGCTTCAGGGAAAGCTTTGCGTTTATCAAGGAAGTACGTAAGGCAATCGGTTTGATGCTTTGCAACTCGTTTGTTGGTGCGGTAGATATTCTTCTGCTGTTTTTCCTGCAAGCTAAACTTCCCGAAAAAGGTATTCACGAATGGGGACTTGGAATTGCACTGCTGTTTATGGAAATGGGCGGAATTGTCGGGTCAAGGCTGATACTGAAATTGCCGAAAATCAGCTACAAATTGATATTTGCAATTTCAACATCACTTGTGCTGACGGGATTTATTGCGGAACACTCCCCACTTTACTGGATTATGGCGCTGGGCGGATTTATTGCAGCTGTAGGAGATGATGCGTTGCAGGTACGTACAAACGCTATCCTGCAGGATATGTTCCCATCGGAACAGCGCGCGACGCTTACTTCCGTTGAGTCGTTCAGCTTTTCCGTAATTATGATAGTATTATCACCCCTTGCGGGATTTGTTTTCACATACTGGTAAACAATTGCATATCATATTTTGTCAGCAAAAATTCTAAAAATTGCTATTGATTTTTCGGATTGATTGTGCTATACTACTATCAGAAAAGAGATTTCTGCCTTGTTCGATGAAGTGTGATTTTATAATCCAACACATTATATTAGGGATTTGTCCTCCGTCAGCGGATTGCAGACCTCCCGCCGCATTAGATGTGCGGAGTAACGGACGCAGGGAGCGCGAAACTGAAGGGGCATTGCCCACCTGCCAGAGTGCGGGTTTTATGCTTCACATGGCGGCAAGGCGGTTTTTCTTTATATCAGAAATAAAGGGTATCGGATTTGTTCCGATACCCTTACTTATTTCTATACGGTAACTGCTCAAAACAGTACCCGTTTTTTATTATTCACCCATAAACATAATCGTGCAAAGTCCCTTTGCCTGTTCCTCTGTCGGCATTTTCAGCACGCCCATATCAAGCAGGTTTTTCATTATCCTTGTATGAAGCATACAAGCACAGTTCTGATTGTAATACTTTATCAATTCGTGCATATGCTCGGGCTGACCGTACAGCTCCGCCCTCAAAGCTTGCTCTGTATATTCAAGTGATAACGCTTTGATTTCTTCGTTTGCTTCGGGGATATAGTCCCAAATATATTCCCACCACTTTGCTATGCTGTCACAAAGAATGAGGTTGCACTTGTAGCTATTATCTTTCTTTAACAGATAACCCTTTTCAAGCAGACGTGCATAGCTTTCAGCATTGCTTGTGATTTCGGGAAGCTGATTATTAAGCCAAAAATACATTTTATCATAGTCTTCGGTAAGATTATCTTTCCAACCGCCCCATCTGCACGTTTGCTGGAAATTCAACTGCCAGCTTTTCCACCACACTTCTTCGTTACACCTGTTACGCCACATATCACCGCAAGCCCAGTAAATATTCGGCTCTGCGTCGCTCATATCCCAATCGGGCTTTACGTCCAATATTGCTGTTGCTACAAAATCACCGCCATCTGGACGCTTGACGGAAAATTTCTGGTCGGAAATATCTGCTGTAGAAAGCTTATACGCCATAAAGCACACAAGACACCATTTAAGCAAATTGATGTCATTATCGGGAACGTGAAGCCATTCGGGAATTTCCGTTATATTTTCAAGAACTGGTGCGAAAAAATTCTCTGCAAAAAGCTTGGAGTATTTAGGCTCGATTTCTCTGTAAATTCTGTATCGTGTTTCATTTGGTTCAGTAATACGAATATTTGTAAGGTACTTGCCGCCTGAAAGCTTGTCCATATAGCCGTATTCTTCAAGCACGGCAACCTCGTCCTCCACAAAAATAGGGTTTATTCCAAGTTCCTCGGCAATCTCGTTTATTGTTCTCGGCTGATGATATGCGGCATAGGCAATATTCTGCGTAATAGCCTTTGCGAGAAAATCCGACGTGTCACCCTTTGAACCTGGGTGACCGCAATGTCCCATATTGCAAAATTTAATCGGTTCTGCACCGAGTGTTCCTGTTGTTCGTGTTCTTTCCATACCTGATTTTAACTCCTTCCGTGAGCAGGCTAAATGCCATTTTACTGTATTTTCGTTGAGGGAAAGCGTTGCCGCAATTTTCTTGACCTTTTTGTCATGGAAATAATGCTGAACAATTATCTCACGCTGAATTTTCGAGAGATACGTTATCTCACGCCGCAGAATTCCGCAGGTTTCGCTGTCGATAAGCTCTGCCGTAAAATCCTTGCCATCGGGAATATATTCGATACCGTCAACAGCTGTGGTTTTGTTTTTTCTGTCGATATGCCGTGCGTAGACATTTTTTGCGATACGGTATATATAACCGTCAGGATTTTCAATACTGTCCTGCTTTAATAATGACTCGTAAACCTGAATGGTTATTTCCGCCGCAAGCTCCTCTGCCTCGTCAATTTTCGACAGCTTTGACATTGCAAAACCGAACAGCTTTTTAACGTATAAAGATATTATTTTGTCAGCGTCATACTTGTTCATCGTTTTCCCCCGCTTTAAGAACGTTCTTGATAATACAGTGTAAAAAGCCATCAAAAGGTTGGAAAGAATTTTTACAGCTTCAAACAATTACATTTAAATTGGTATAAATCAAGGGTATCGGATTTGTTCCGATACCCTGTTTTTATTGTTCAACAAGCAGATTTTTTTCCGCAAATATATCTATTGCACGGTGGTTGTTCTTTATTGTCACGTTGCGGCAGTTACCGCCGAATTCACCGTCCAGAGTCCAGGGCAGGTCATTGTCCGAATGAAAAGTAACCTCGGAAGCCTTGAAGCATCGGAAACATTTTGCGTCAAGCTCGTGCTTCATAAGTGCGTTGATTGTAAACTGAAACTCAGGAAGATTTTTCGGCGCTTTAATCAGAAACACCTCAAACACGCCGTCATCAAGCAGGACATCATCACCGCCAAAACCCTTTATTCCGCCTACTGACGAGGAATTGGAAACCATACCATATATATACTCATCCTCAAGTGTTGCACCATCATGAGTAACACTGACACGATATGTTTTTGTCACGTTGAAGCGTCTCATACCTTCCATGATATAGGCAAGACTGCCAAACATATTCTTCATCTGCTGTGACGTTTCATAGCTGACCTCGGTAAACATTCCGAATGCAGCAATATAGGTAAAATACTCCTGATTGAATGAGCCTATATCCACGGTTATGATGTTGCCGTCAACAATTTTCTGTGCAGCTGCGGGCATATCCTTAGGAATACCGATTGCAGAAGCAAAGTCATTCATTGTTCCTGACGGGATATAGCCGATAGGAAGTCTGTTTCCGTTCGTCATTACAGCTTTGATGGTTTCATTAAGCGTACCATCACCACCGCTGCACGCAATAACGTCAAAGTCATTACAACGTGACAAAACCTTTTCATAGGCATCATTTTTGCACTGGGTCGGATGTACGGTAACTTCATAGCCGTCCTTTGTAAATATATCTGTAATTGTCATAAGGTGTTGTTTTATAAGCCCCTTTCCGGAATGAGGGTTAAACACAAAAAGTAGTTTTTTCAATTTCTGCTCCTCCTGAAGCTCTTTATCAAATAAATTATAGCAAATCATTTTTGCGTTTTCAAGATTATACTGTAAAGTTTCACCATTTTTTCATTTACATTATTTACATAATGTACTTGAATTGTATACCGATTTCTGATATAATTTTTTAAAATTTACGGGAGGGTTATTTCATGAAAATAAAAAAGATTTTTTCAGTTCTTTTAGCGGCACTCATCTGCATTTCAGCTATGGCTGTAAACGTTTCCGCAGCAACAAAGAAAAGCGTTAAGCTCAACAAAAGCAAAATCACTCTTGAAGTCGGAGAAAGCATTACACTCAAGAAAACCGTAACCGGTTTTTCAAAATATACAGTTCAGTGGAGTACCTCCGATAAAACGGTTGCTGCTGTAAAAAGCGGCGGTAAAGTTACTGCAAAAAAAGCAGGTACTGCTACAATTACAATGAAAATCAAGGGAACCAAGTACAAGGCTACCTGCAAGGTTACTGTAAAAAAAGCAAGCACATCCTCAAAAAAAGCCAAGACAAACAGTTCTGGCTTCAAATCCGCTCAGGACATTGTTGATAAAATGACTATCGGCTGGAATCTCGGCAATACTCTTGACTGTGTAAACTGCACATGGCTCAGTGACAAGCTTGACTGTGAAACTGCCTGGGGCAACATCAAAACAACAAAGGCTATGATTGATACTGTCAAGAAAGCCGGCTTCAACACTGTACGTATTCCTGTTTCATGGAATGATCACATTGATTCCAATGGTAAGATTGACAGCAAGTGGCTTGACCGTGTTCAGGAAGTTGTTGACTACGCTTATGACAACGATATGTATATTATCCTCAATACTCACCACGAAAACGGCTGGGTTAAGCTTGACGCTTCCAAGGAAAAAGAAACAAAGAAGAAGCTCAATTATGTATGGAAACAAATTGCAACACGCTTCAAAGATTATGACGAAAAGCTCCTTTTTGAAATACTTAACGAACCAAGAACAGAGGGCTCCGCTCAGGAATGGAACGGTGGCACATCGGCTGAAAGAGAAGTTCTCAACAGCTTGTATCAGGGTGCTGTTGATACAATCCGTTCAACAGGCGGAAACAACAAAACACGTGTTATAATCCTTACTCCTTATTGCGCAAACAGCAGCAAAGCAACACTTTCAGACCTGTGGATTCCTGAAGATGACAACAGAATTGCTGTTTCGGTTCATGCATACTCACCTTACAATACTGCTTTGAACAGATATTCCTCCGAAACAAAACTTACTGCAAACGGCAAGAAGGAAATTGACAATGTTTTCTCCAGCATCAACTCCGAATTGCTAAGTAAGAAGGTTCCTGTTATTATGGACGAGTTCGGAACAATGAACAAGAGCAACATTGATGACAGAATCGAGATTGCAAAATATTATCTCTCTGTTGCGGAAAAATACGGTGTACCTTGCGTATGGTGGGATAACGGAACTATCTGCGCACCAAGTGAAGGCGAAGGCTTCGGCTTACTCAACAGAAAAACTCTTAAATGGTATTTCCCTGAATTGGTTGAGACTCTTGTAGATGCTGTAAGCTGATTAAATTTATATGCTATCAACAAATCAAAGTGCAGTTTAATGTGCATTTTGTCCCACAAAACATGCTTTTCACTTGATATTAACGTCAATTTGACGATTGCTTTATTTTAAGGCGTATGATATACTATGTGGTGAAATGTTGGTATTTATTGATTTTAAGGGGATTGTTTCAATGCTTTGGACAAAAATTAAACAGCTTTTTAACAAAGCTTATGATTTTTTTAATATTCATCCTTTTGCTTTCTGTCTATACTCTGCTCTTGTACTCAATACAACAGTTGAAATGCTGAGCAGAAGAAGTTTTTTCGGAGGACTTGAGGCACTTGCCGTTCATCCTGTCATGTTCATTTATAATTCTTTTATTATTTTCATGACTCTCGGCATCTGTACAATTTTCCGAAAGAGAATTTTTGTATTTACATTTATAGCACTTGTGTGGCTTGCCTGCGGTATTACAAACTGTGTACTGCTCGGATTCAGAACAACTCCGTTTTCGGCGGTTGACCTGCAGATTTTAAGCTCTGTTATAGACATTATAAATGTATATCTCAATGGTTTCGAACTGGCACTTATCATTGTTGCAATAATTGCTGTTGCAATTGGTCTGGTAATTCTTTTCTTTAAAACACCTAAAACAAAAGGTCAGATGCACTATCTTAAAACCTGTATGATTTTATGCGTTTCTTTTGCTTCCGCTCTTGTTGTCAATAATGTTGCAATCGCTGCTGAAAGCGACTCATCAAACTTTCCGAATATTGCAGATGCATACGAGGATTACGGATTTGTTTACTGCTTTTCAAACAGCCTGATTGACACCGGCATTGACAAACCAGAGGATTACACTCCTGAGGCTATGGATTCCCTTGCTGCAAAAATCGGTAATGACAGAGGACAGCATGCTCCCGAAATTCAGCCTAACGTTGTAATTGTTCAGCTTGAATCATTCTTTGATGTAAATCTTCTTAACAACAAGAAATTTACTGAGAATCCGGTTCCTAATTTTACTGCACTTAAAGAAAGCTGTCCGACAGGATTGCTTACTGTGCCTTCAATCGGTGCGGGTACTGCAAACACTGAATTCGAAATTCTTACCGGTATCAGCCTTGACTTCTTCGGAGCAAGCGAATACCCATTCAAGACTGTGCTGAAGGAAATGCCTTGTGAGAGTATGGCTTACAACCTTGCTGATTATGGTTATTCTACACATGCTATTCACAACAATGACGGTACTTTCTACGACAGACACATTGTTTACTCACAGCTTGGCTTTGACACATTTACTCCGATTGAATATATGCACGATGTCGAACTTAATGCAAAGAACTGGGCAGATGACTCGGTACTTGTACCATGCATCACTGATGCTCTCAATTATTCCGACAGCCGTGATTTCGTTTTTGCGGTTTCTGTTCAGCCTCACGGAAGATATCCTAAGGAGATGCCTGAAGGTGCACCTCATGATATCAAGCTTTCCGCATATGAAGATGATATGGAAGAGGGAGACGTAACAGCTTTTGAGTATTACATAAATCAGCTCCACGAAACAGATGCATTTATCGGTGAGCTTATGGCTGCACTTGAAAACTATGATGAACCTACTGTTCTTGTTCTTTACGGCGATCACCTGCCTAATCTGAACATTGAAAATGAAGATCTTGCAAATGGTGATATTCTCCAGACAGAATATGTTATCTGGAGCAACTATGAACAGTTCCCTGCTGAAAAGAAGGACATCCCTGCTTATCAGCTTTCTGCAAAGGTAAGCGATATGCTTGGCTTCGGCGGTGGTTACATCAGCTACTATAACAGAAACTTTGCAAATACTTTAAATTACCCTGCAAGAATGCAGGATATCGGTTACGATATGCTTTTCGGTGAGCAGTATACTTTTGGCGATTATGTTTCAACCGACATGAGAATTGGTGTGAAGGACGTTGTTGCTACAGATTATATCTTTGCAGAAACTCCTGACGGTAATTATATTACCGTGTATGGTGATAATTTCACTGAGTTCAGTATTATTACACTGAACGGCAAACGTCTTGATACTGAGTTTATTAACCGTACAACGCTTCGTACTGAACACAGACTTGATTCAGGCGATGAACTTTGTGTAATTCAGGCTGAAAAGGAAGACGACGAACTTGGACGCTCGAATGTTATTATTGCTGAATAAAAAATTAATCCCGTATCCTATTGGATACGGGATTTTTGTTTTGGATTAGTTCACAGCCTTCTTAAGCTCCTCAACCTTATCTGTACGCTCCCACGCAACACCAAGGTCTTCACGTCCCATGTGGCCGTAAGCGGCAAGCTGACGGTACTGTGGCTTACGGAGTTCAAGTGTGCTGATGATTGCCGCAGGACGGAGGTCAAATACCTTGTCAACTGCTTCTGCAAGCTTATCGTCAGCAACCTTACCTGTGCCGAATGTATCAACCATGATGGAAACTGGCTTAGCTACACCGATTGCGTATGCAAGCTCAACCTCGCACTTTTCAGCAAGACCTGCTGCAACAATATTCTTTGCAACGTATCTTGCAGCGTAAGCAGCACTACGGTCAACCTTTGTCGGGTCCTTACCGCTAAATGCACCGCCGCCGTGACGAGCGTATCCGCCATATGTATCAACGATAATCTTACGTCCTGTAAGACCGCTGTCGCCCTGAGGTCCGCCGATTACGAAACGTCCTGTTGGGTTTACGAAATACTTTGTATCAATGAGGAGTTCAGCAGGAACGATTGGCTTAATAACCTTTTCGATGATATCCTCACGGATTTTATCCAGAGAAACCTCTGCGGCGTGCTGAGAAGAAACAACGATTGTATCAACTCTTACAGGCTTGCCGTCCTCATATTCAACAGTAACCTGTGTCTTTCCGTCAGGACGGAGGTAAGGAAGAACGCCTGTCTTTCTTACGTCTGTAAGCTTCTTAGCAAGCTTGTGAGCGAGTGAGATAGGCATAGGCATAAGTTCAGGAGTTTCGTTACAAGCGTAACCAAACATCATACCCTGGTCGCCTGCACCTGTGGACATATCGTCGTTGCTTTCGCCTACCTTATGTTCAAGAGCCTTGTCAACACCCATAGCGATATCTGTGGACTGCTCATCGATAGACTGGAGCACGGAACAAGTATGACCGTCAAAACCATACTTTGCACGGTCATAACCGATATCGATAACAACCTGTCTTACGATTCTTGGGATATCAACGTAGCAGTTTGTCGTGATTTCACCCATACAGAGCACCATACCTGTTGTTGTTGCAGTTTCGCAGGCAACACGTCCCATTGGGTCCTGAGCAAGAATTGCGTCGAGGACTGCGTCGGAAATCTGGTCACAGATTTTGTCAGGATGACCTTCTGTTACTGATTCAGATGTGAAAAGCATTTTTGCCATTTTAATCAATCCTTTCATTTGATTTAAACAAGAACAGCGCTCGGAAACTACTCCAAGCGCTGCGAATTTTTAATCTTAAAAATTCCTCATCTCTCGGATAATTCCGCAGGATTTAGCACCTTTTTTGCCAGCGAACCAAAGGTTCGTTTGCAATCAGGTTGCCGGGCTTCACAGGACCAGTTCCTCCGCCACTCTTGATAAGGGTTATTCAATTACAATATAAGTATAGCACGGTTGTCGCTATTTGTCAACAGGAAATTATTTGTTCAGGAAATAAATTACTGCCGCACAGGTTGCTATAATGAAAATTGCGATAACGTACACAAAAGCGTACCGCTTTATATGACTACCTTCCGTCGATGCAGAAGCTGTTTCAGGAAGGACGTGTGCCTTACGCATAACCATGGACAACGGCTTATAGAGAAGCATTGTGATAGCACTGTTCAACACCGTTTTAAGAAGGTTGAAAGGAAGAAATGTAGGAAGAAGCATTCCCGCAACAACTTCTCTTGGCACTCCCATATATAACGGAGTAATAAGATAATTCCACGCAAGCATTACAACAACCATTACAACTGAACCAGTTACGAGTCCGATTACTGCACCCTTGATTGTATGTATCTTTTTGTACACAATTGAGGCCGTGCATGCAAAGGAAACTGTTGATAGGAAGTTCATAAGTGCACCGATTGGACCTGTATCACTAATTGTTACCATTTCAATAATTGAAACTACTGCTGAAATAAGCATTGCAGCAACGGGACCAAATAAAAAACCACCGATTGTAATAATTACGTCTTTTGGTTCATATTTTAAAAACTCCACAACGGGAATTCTGAAAATCGTTACAGTAATATAAGCAATTGCTGCCAGCATTGCCAGAACGACCAGCTTTTTCGTATCCATACGGTTTGATTTTCTGAGTGAGTTTTCCATAAGATTACCTCCATAAATAAATTTATTAAGAGCAACCGTAAGTGGCTTGCCACTTATTTAACAGGAAAAACGCCTGCGGACATTACTCCACAGGCGTACTCGCGCAAAATTATTGCATAATGCGTTTGTTTCTTTCATCCGGACTATACCG
Organism: Oscillospiraceae bacterium; assembly: GCA_018110825.1. GTDB lineage: Bacteria > Bacillota > Clostridia > Oscillospirales > Ruminococcaceae > RGIG8773. Next base: position 226,338 of record JAGBCL010000095.1, on the reverse strand, counting down.
TTGGTTTTGGAATTTCACCAAATCAACAAAGCTTTCACTTCGCTCGTGGACTTTACCACCAGTGAGGAATTACACCTCGCCCTGAAACAGTTGCTATTTAGTTGTATTGAGCTTATTCGTCAGCTTCTTCGTCCTCTTCGTCGAAATCAAATTCGAGAAGTTCGTTGCAGCCAGGGCAGTTCATAGAACCTTCCTCAAGCATACCCTCGTTAAGGCAGATTGTGTCGCCACAGCTTGGGCAAACAACCTCGTAAAGCTCGTCGTCATCTTCATCGTAATATTCATCATATTCGTCGTCGCAGCAGCAGTCATCATCATCACAGCAGCAATCGTCGTCACAGCAACAATCGTCGTCGATTTCATAGAAATCACGCTCTACTTCGCCGAGATCCTCATCGATTGTATCAACAACCTCTACGATTTCGTCAATCTGATCCTGCATATCCTCTGCTGTAAGAGCGACATCCTGAAGAATATCAGCCATTACTGCAAGAATCTTGCCTTCCTTTGTGGACTCGCCAACTTCGAGGCCTTCCATAAGACCCTTGAGGTATGCTACCTTTTCACCAAGCTTCATAGGTTAATCCTCCTTTTCGGACTGTTTTAATTATTAGATTATTTTATGCACACGGCAGAGCAATTATGCTCTTTCCATGTATTCGCCTGTTCTTGTGTCGATTCTTACCATTTCACCTTCGTTGATGAAGAGAGGAACCTTGATTTCTGCACCTGTTTCTGTTGTAGCAGGCTTTGTAGCATTAGTAGCTGTGTTACCTGCAACACCTGGTTCAGTGTGAGCAATCTGGAGTTCAACAAAGTTTGGTGGTTCAACTGCAAAAACCTTACCCTTGTAAGAGCAAACCTTACACATCATTTCTTCCTTAACAAACTTGAAGTTGTCGGAAAGTTCAGCGGAGCTGATTGGCACCTGTTCAAATGTTTCAGGGTCCATAAAGTAGTAAAGTTCGCCATCTGTGTAAGAATACTGCATATCCTTTCTTTCAACGAAAGCTGTGGGGAACTTTGCGGAAGGGTTGTAGCTCTTTTCAATAACGGAGCCTGTAATAACGTTCTTAATCTTTGTTCTTACGAAAGCAGCACCCTTACCTGGCTTAACGTGCTGGAATTCAACTACCTGCAAAACGTTGCCGTCTTCTTCAAAAGTAACGCCGTTTCTGAAATCGCCTGCTGTAATCATAAATAAACCATCCTTGTAATTTTTTTCGCAACCATACCACGTATGGTTTAGCAATTATGCTCATATATATTTTACTATATATTTTGCAATAATGCAAGTCTTTTTCACATTTTTTCCGCCGTAAACGCAATATTTACGGATAATTTAAAAGCGGACAGATTTTATTCTGCCCGCTTTCTTGCAATTAAGCGTTAATAATTAACAATTAATACTTACGCTTACGAGCAGCTTCGGACTTCTTCTTACGCTTTACCGAAGGCTTCTCATAGTGTTCTCTTTTACGAACTTCAGCGATAACGCCGTCCTTTGCGCAGCTTCTCTTGAAGCGCTTGAGAGCGGTATCCAAAGATTCGTTTTTACCAACACGAATTTCTGCCAATTTAATTCCCTCCCTTTGCCATGCGGCAGAGGTTTATATACAAGATATAACTATTTTATTATACCTTATACACCCTAATGTTGTCAAGAGCAATTTCAAAAAAACTCAACAAAAAAACTTAACATTTTTCAGTCAGGTTATATAAATACAGTTACTTTACAACAATATTTACAAGTCTGCCCTTAACGTAGATTTCCTTTACTATGTTCTTTCCATCGATTGCAGCAGCAACGCTTTCGTCTGCCTTTGCGATACCGAGAACCTCAGCCTGTTCTGCTTCGGCAGGAATCATAATCTTAGCCTTGATCTTGCCGTTGACCTGAACAGCAATTTCGATTGTATCGACTACGAGTTCCTTTTCGTCGTACACAGGCCAGCTTTCGTATGCAATGGTATCGTTGTGACCGAAAATGCTCCAGATTTCTTCGCAGACGTGCGGAGTAATAGGAGAAAGCAGCTTCACAATGCCTTCAGCATATTCCTTAGGGCACTTTTCTGCCTTGTATGCTGCATTCATAAATATCATAAGCTGGCTGATAGCTGTATTGAAAGCAAGTGCCTCAAAATCCTCTGTGACCTTTTTAACGGTCTGGTGGTATACCATTGTAAGTGTACCGTCATTTTCATCGGTAAGATATTTGCTTTCGGTAAAGTAATTCCATACTCTTGTAATGAACTTTCTTGCACCTTCTACACCTGCGTTGCTCCAAGGCTTTGAAACTTCAAGAGGACCCATGAACATCTCATACAGACGGAGTGTATCTGCACCGTAATCTCTTACGATATCACTTGGGTTAATAACGAATTCAGGGAAACGCTTACCCATTTTAATTCCGTTTTCACCGAGAATCATACCCTGGTGAACAAGCTTCTTGAACGGTTCCTTGGTAGGTGCAAGACCCTTATCGTAAAGATATCTGTTCCAGATTCTTGAGTACATAAGGTGTCCTACAGCGTGCTCAGGACCGCCTACGTAAAGGTCAACAGGCATCCAGTGCTTGAGCAGCTCAGGGTCAGCAAACTGCTTATCGTTGTTAGGGTCGATGTAGCGGAAGTAATACCAGCTTGAACCTGCAGAACCGGGCATTGTGGAAGTTTCTCTGAGACCCTTTACGCCGTTTTCATCGTAATTTTTCCATTCAGTTGCATTTTCAAGAGGTGCCTTACCGTTTTTACCCTTGTAGTCCTCCAGTTCAGGAAGAATAAGAGGCAGGTCCTCATCTGCAAGGACGTGAATTTTACCGTCCTCAGTATGAACAACAGGAACAGGCTCGCCCCAGTAACGCTGACGTGCAAAAATCCACTCTCTGAAATGATAGTTTGTTGTACGCTTTGCAACACCCATCTTTTCAAGCTTTACTGTGATAGCTTCCTTTGCTTCCTCAACGGTAAGGCCTGTAAACTCTTCAGAGTTGATAAGCTTGAAGCCCTTTCCGAGGTAGCTGCCCTTTTCGAGAGCCTTTTCGGAAACGTCCACACCTTCGCCGTCGATAACCTGTATCATATCAATATTATGTGCAATTGCATATTCAAAGTCACGCTGGTCGTGGGACGGGACAGCCATAACTGCACCTGTACCGTAGCTTGCAAGAACAAAGTCGCCGATGAACATTCTTACTTCCTTGCCGTTTACAGGGTTAATACAGGTTACGCCCTTGAGCTCACAGCCTGATTTTGTCTTGTTAAGCTCTGTACGATCCATATCGTTCTTTTTAAGAGTTTCGTTGATATAAGCCTGAACCTCGTCCTTGTTCGTAATACGGGGCATAAGTGTTTTTACAATCTCTCCGTCAGGAGCAAGTACCATAAAGGTAATGCCGTAGATTGTTTCGATACAAGTTGTATATATGCTGAACTCGCCGCCGCCGACAATATCAAACTTAACCTCAACACCTGTTGATTTGCCTATCCAGTTGCGCTGCATAGCCTTGGTAGACTCAGGCCAATCAATTTCCTCCAGACCCTCAAGAAGCTTTTCGGCAAAGGCAGGCTGGTCGATAACCCACTGCTTCATATTCTTTCTTACAACAGGGTATCCGCCACGCTCGGATTTGCCGTCGATAACCTCATCATTTGAAAGAACTGTGCCCAGTTCCTCACACCAGTTTACAGGCATATCAACATACTTTGCATAGCCATCAAGATAGAGCTGCTTGAAAATCCACTGTGTCCACTTATAGAATGATGGGTCAGAGGTTGCAATCATCTTTGACCAGTCATAATCAAAGCCAAGCTCCTTGAGCTGCTTTGAAAATGTCTTGATGTTCTCCTGTGTAAAACCGTTAGGGTGATTACCTGTTGTAACGGCATACTGCTCTGCTGGAAGTCCGAAGGAGTCGTAACCCATTGGGTGAAGCACGTTATAGCCCTGCATTCTCTTCATTCGGGAAACAATATCAGTTGCTGTGTAGCCCTCTGGGTGACCTGCGTGAAGTCCTACACCTGATGGATACGGGAACATATCAAGCACATAATACTTAGGCTTGGAAAAATCCCAGACATCAGTTTTGAAACATTCATTTTTCTCCCAGTATTCCTGCCATTTTTTTTCAATGGCGGTATGATCGTATCTTTCCACAAAAATCATTCCTTTGCTTTATTTAGTGCGGTTAATCCGCTTATTTATTAAGTGCAATATGTCTTTACACGCTTATCGAAAACCATAAGAAAAGCTACAAGCAGATAGCCTATTCCGAAAACAGCGTACACAAACTGGAGCAGACCCGGATTTGAAACAAATCCAAATTTCGCAAGAAGTTCAACCTTGCTGATAATGGTGAAAAAGCCAATTGCTGTCAGCACATTCATTATCGTCAACGCAAGCCACGGCAGGAAACCGCCCTTGTAAAACTTGTGTATAAGCCATATTCTTGTACCGTTTGTTACGATTGAAGGTCCACCGAACGACAGAAACATCGACAGCACTGATGAAGCAACCATAAAAATACAGATTCCCTTAACAAGCTTTTCTCCCTGTTCGCGGTTGCGCATTTCTTCTTCATTGTAATTTGCCGCAAAAAAGCTTTCCTGACGTTCACGTCTGCCGCCCTCGCTTGTTGTAATAGGCTTAGGTGCAACAGGTTCCTGAGGAACGATTCTTTCGGATATTACAAACTCCTTGTGCTCCACAGGTATCGGTTCTTCCTTGAAATCACTTCCGTCAAGGCTTTCCAGCACTGGCATTTCACTGCCGTCAAGGCTTTCAAGAACGGGCAATTCAATTTCGTCCATATCATAATCGTTGTTCATAGCTGTTACTCCTCATGAAATAATTTTTTATTTATGACTGATTAATCAAGATATTTGGAAATATCAATATCCTCGCCGTCACTCCACAGACGTTCAAGGTTGTAGAAGTCACGGGTTTCCTTGTAGAAAATGTGGATTACAACGTCGGAGTAGTCGAGGATAATCCAGTTTGAACCGTTGTTGCCCTGAACCTGCTTAGGCTCTCTGCCCTGCTGCTTGAGTCTGAATTCAACCTCATCAGCAAGTGCTTTTGTCTGTGTTGAGGACGTACCGTCTGCAATTATAAAATAATCGGCAAGAATTGTCAAGTCCCCTATCTTTATAACGCGGATATCCTCTGCCTTTTTGCTGTCGAGAATCTTTACCGCAGATGCAATAAGCTCTTCCTGTGTCATTTATGCTTCAATCCTTTCTTTTTCCTTTTTCTTTTCGGTTATATAAAAATTATACGCTTCAATTGTGTGGTGCGGGAGCATTGAACCTTTCGCAACAACGTCCGTTACCGAAAATTTCAGTGCTTCAAGCATTGCCTTATCAAGACTCTGAAAGGCAAGCTTTCTCATTTTGTTTACATCTTTATAATTACGGTCGGCGGAAATAAGGTCAGCAAGGTAAATTATCTTCTCCAGCTTGCTCATTCCTGCACGTCCCACAGTATGATAACGCACCGCATTCAGCATATCGTCATCGTGGATATTCAGCACGTTTTCAGCGTACCACGCACCTGCCACGGCATGAAAAAGCGGCGGTGTGCAAAGTTCGACCTCGGAAACATTCAGCTTTGATTTCTTCACCATTTCGAGCTGTTCTTCCTTTGGAATTTCCTTGCAGATATCGTGGAGAAGTCCCGTAAGGTAAGCTTTTTCCTTGTCGGGATAATCGTATCTTTCAGCAAGCTTTCTTGCCTCATCCGCAACGTTAAGACTATGCTGAAAGCGTTTTTTTGACAGCCTTATTTCCAGAATATCGGTAATTTCAGCCGCAAAGCACATAGGAAAATCCCCCTTTTAGTCGGTATAGAGCTTGTTCTCCAGAATATATTTTACTACATTTTCGTGCATATAGCAAGACACATCGGAATTATTTTTAATTTTTTCACGTATTTCCGTTGACGAAACCTCATAAGCGTCCGTACGCAGAAGCATTACGTTTCCGTATTTACGAAGCCTTTCAGCCTGTGCTTCAAGCTCGGCAATATCCGTTTCGCCGTCCTCACGGGATGCGGCGATGAGCGTACACATCGAAAGGATTTCCTCAAAATTCTTCCACCGTTCAAACGAAAGGAGCATATCGCTGCCCATGATGAAAAACAGGTTGTCGTCGGGATAAAGCGTGCGGAAATGGCGGATTGTGTTCACGGTATAGCTTACCTCTGAAAGTGAGATTTCGTAGTCGCTGACGGTTACGAAATTCATATCCGCAAAGGCAAGTCTGCACATTTCAAGGCGGTCCTCCGCCGAAGCAGGCTTACGCTCCATATTCTGCTTAAAAGGCGAAATTGCCGTGGGCATAATGATTATTTCATCAAGCTCGGTCTTGTCATAAATCTGCTGAACGAGGTTGACGTGGCCCTTATGCACGGGGTCAAAACTTCCGCCGAAAATTGCTCTGTTCATTACTTTGTTTTGAGGTCGATTTTCGGGTTCTGCGGGTTGCGCTTGAAAAGCACGAACTTGCTTCCGATAACCTGTACAACCTCTGACTTTGTCTTTTCTGCAAGCTCATTCGCTGCCTCGGCAGGTGAAAGCATACAGTTTTCCTGCACCTTCATCTTGATAAGCTCACGCGCTTTGAGTGCGTCATTTACCTGAACAACGAGTGTATCAATTACACCGTTCTTACCAACCTGAAGAATTGTATCCTCTGTTGAAGCTATGCTTTTGAGCTTTGCTCTCTGTTTGCTGTTTAACATTTTAATCTATCCTTTCTTTTATAAGAAACTCATATATTCTGCTGTTGAAATCCTTTGCTTCCTCGTATGCGGAATGTCCAAGATTTTCATACATATAAATCTCGCAATTCAGTTTCTCTGCAATTTCTTCGGAAGCCTCACCTGTAACAACCTTATCCTTTTTTCCGCCAAGCACAAACACAGGACAGCTGATTTTATTCAGTTCGTCCCAGGCTTCACAGGTCAGACAGGCTTTCGCAAGAGTTGTAAAACGCTTTACGTCTTTAGGCTTCTGCATTATTGTAAGAAGCGGCATAAAAAGCTTATATCGTCTGACGTACTCCTCAGAATACATTTTCTCAGCCATATCCTTTACAAAGGTTTTCACATCGCCTTTTTCAGCCATTTCAATCCAGTTGTTCACAACAGTTTCAACTGTTTCGTTGTTGCGTGAAAGTGTTACACAAAGCACTAATTTATTCACAAGGTCAGGTCGGTCAATTGCAAGGTACTGCGAAATCATTCCGCCTTGTGACACGCCGATAACGTCTGCATTTGATATTTTCAGCTTGTCCATTGCCGCCGCAACGTCCTTTGCAATGTCCCTTACGGTATATCCCTCGTGGATATTTTCCTTTCGGTCAAAAATATACACCTTATATTCCTTTGTAAAAATACGGAACATATATGTAAGCGAAACCGATGCACCTTTAATGCCACGGGTGTTGAGTCCTTGTATCAGAACAAGGGGCTTGTCACCGTTGCCGAAAGTAATGTAATCAAGCTGCATATTATCAGTTGTTAATGTATCCTCTTTTGCATTGTAAAGCATTTACGTCACCCTTTACTTTACCGAAATATCGTCAAGGGAAAGCGTTGCGACAGCGTTAAGGCTTTCGTCTGCACGTCTGCCTGCAAGGTAGTCGTAATAAGCCTGACAGCCTATCATTGCCGCATTGTCGCCGCAAAGGAACATTGCAGGCATATAAAGCTTGAAGCCATTTTTCTTACATTCCTTTTCAAGTAATCCACGCACCGCAGAGTTTGCGGAAACGCCGCCTGCAAGTGCAACGGTTTTATATCCGTAGGCCTTTGCCGCACCAATTGTTCTTTCCACGAGGATTTCGGAAATTGTTTTCTGGAAAGCTGCTGCAAGGTCGTTCTTGTTCACGGTTTCGCCCTTCTGTTCAGCGTTGTGGGCGATGTTTATCACGGCTGTTTTGAGTCCCGAGAAGGAGAAGTCGAACTCGCTTCCTGTTACCTTCGGGTGAGGTAATTTATAAGTATTCGGGTTGCCTTCTTTGGCCGCCTTGTCGATATGCACACCGCCTGGGTATGGGAAGCCGAGGACTCTTGCCGCCTTGTCGAATGCTTCGCCTGCGGCATCGTCACGTGTTCTTCCGATTACTCGGAATTTTGTATAGTCGAGCACCTCGATAATATGTGAGTGTCCTCCGCTTGCCACAAGGCAAAGATAAGGCGGTTTCAGCGGTTCGTCGCTTTCTGCGCTTGTTAAGTAATTTGCGGCGATGTGACCCGCAATATGATGTGTTGGAATAAGCGGCTTGCCCGTTGCCATTGCAAGTCCCTTTGCAAAGCTTGTACCGACGAGAAGTGCGCCGATAAGTCCGGGGGCATAGGTTACCGCAAAAGCATCGATATCGTCAAGTGTACAGTTTGCTTCTTCAAGTGCACGCTGGACAACATCAAGGATGTTTTCACAATGACGGCGTGACGCAATTTCGGGGACAACTCCTCCGAATTTTTTATGCTCCTCAATCTGTGAAGCGACGATGTTTGAGTGGATTTTCTTTCCGTCCTCAACAACCGCTGCGGCTGTTTCGTCGCAGGAACTTTCTATTGCAAGAATTTTCATATTTTTCAATCCTTTCGGAATATATCTTCATCTTAACTTTTTGGTATACAAAACTGCATTTTCTCTCGGCTCTTCGTAAAAGTTCTTACGCAAACCAACACGCTCAAAGCCATATTTTTCGTACAGCGAAATAGCCGCAGAATTACTCTCACGTACTTCGAGTCCCACTGTTTCAACCTCACTCGGAAGCGTATCGAAAAAGGCCTGAAGCAAGCTTGCCCCTATTCCTTTTTTGCGGTGCTGTTCAGACGTTGCAACGCTGTAGATATCGGCGTTGTCGAAAAGAAAAACACCTGTAATAAAGCCTAAGATTTCGTCGCCAGCTTCAGCAACGAGAGTTACCGCATTTTCCTGCGTGAGTGCGTCTGCAAAAGCCGCCTCGCTCCAGGGCTGAGGTATGCTTGCCTTTTCAATTTCTGCAATTGTGTGGACGTCCTCCGCCGCCGCTTTTCTGATTATTATATCACTCATTATTTCTTTTTGCAACCTCATCGCAAAGCTCACGCAAATCGTCGATACTGCTTAATTTTCCGCAGCGGTTACGAAGCTCAGCCGCCCCGGGCATACCCTTTAAGTAGTACGCACACTGTCTGCGTGCCTCGCTCATTCCGATACGCTCGCCCTTATATTTCACCGCAAGCTCAACCTGTCTGCACATCATTTCGAGGCGCTCTTCAAGGGTTGGCTCTGGGAGAATTTCTCCTGTTTCAATGTAGTGTTTAATCTGTCCGAAAAGCCACGGTCTGCCGTAGCTGCCTCTGCCAATCATAACGAGGTCACAGCCTGTTTCATGGTACATTGCCGCCGCTGTTTCGGGGGAATTTACGTCGCCGTTTCCGATGACGGGAATCTGCACGGCTTCTTTGACCTTGCGGATAATATCCCAGTCAGCTTTGCCGTGGTACATCTGATTTTTGGTACGGCCGTGCACCGCAACAGCCGCCGCGCCTGCCTGCTCCATTGTCTTTGCAAAATCAACGGCATTTACGTTATTTTCGTCCCAACCCTTGCGGAATTTCACCGTAACGGGTACAGGTACAGCCTTGACGGTTGCTTCAACAATTTCAGCCGCCAGCTTTGGGTCTTTCATAAGTGCACTTCCTGCACCGTTGCCTGCGACTTTAGGCACGGGGCAACCCATATTTATGTCGATGATATCTGGCTTGTACACCATAAGCCGTTTTGCCGCTTCTGCCATGAAATCAGGCTCACTGCCGAAAAGCTGTAAAGCATAGGGACGCTCGTAGTCCATAACGGTACAAAGCTCCTCAGTTTTGCGGTCGGAGTAGCAGAGTCCCTTTGCGGAAATCATTTCCGACACCATATATGCACAGCCGTTTTCCTTGCACAACGCACGGTATGCTCTGTCCGCAACCGATGCCATAGGGGCAAGGGCGGCTGTTTTTTCTATTTTTATGTTTTTGATGTAGATGTGTTCCAAGTGGGTACTTCCTTTCGGAATAATTACAATTCCGTTTTTTGTGCAATCACAAGCTTATCAAGCTTGATAAAAAGAATTATTGCTGTGACAATTAAAAATGTCATAGACAGCACACCTGTCGGGTTTGGTCCAAGCAGACCGCTTTTCAGCGATACTGAACAGAAAACAGGTATTTCTCCGATAAGATTTACAACGCCGTGCATTATTGCGGCATACATACAGTTGCCTGTTTTCAGTGTGACATACGAAAAAACAATTCCCATAGTTATGCACAGCAGCATCATTACTGCCATATTTGTCCACGGTGCACCGAAATTTTCACTGCTGTAATTGAAGCCAAGATATATAAGCGGCATATGCGCAAGTCCCCATTCAATGCCGTTAATCAATATTGCTTTCTTTGCGCCGTGCTTCTCAACCTGATGCCACAGCAGATAACCTCGCCAACCGATTTCTTCGCCGAGCTCCAGCAGATGAAGCGGAACAAATACCGCAGATAATAAAACGCATACTGCCACAAATATCAACGGATTTGATATTTCCATAGCCGAAGCATTTTCAAGCAGTGCCCCCATTTCAAAAACTCCGCTGTATTCGCTGCTGAAAACAAGGAAGTACAAAACCGCACCGAGAGCAATTGCTACACCAGGCACAAATGCACTGAAAAGCCACATTTTCCAATTCTTCCATACCTTGAGGGATAACTTGAATTTGTCTGTTTCTCCCATACGCTTACGCACAATCAATGCGGTCACTACGGGAAGGGGTGTGAAGCCTATATGCAGAATATTGTAAAAAACTCCCGTCTGAAAAATTGCTTCAAGGATACCAAGTCCATAGGTTACAACAAATATTATTGTAAGATAAATTTTTATTGCCGAATTGCTTTTGTCCATATAATTCACCTTTCGCAAATACAACCAATTTGCAAGATTAATCCTTCGCCTCATACCAGGTCTTACCCTTTGCAACGTCGGCGGTAAGCGGAATATCAAGCTTTACTGCGTTACGCATTTCCTCGCCGAGCACCGCCTCCGCACGTTCTGCGTCTGCCTCGCTTACCTCGATAATCAGTTCGTCGTGCACCTGCAAAATAAGGCGTGCGTCAAGCTGTTCAGCTTTAAGACGGTTGTAGACCTTAATCATTGCGATTTTAATTATATCAGCTGCTGTACCCTGAATTGGTGCGTTCATTGCGGCACGCTTGCCGAAAGCCTGAATTTTCTTGTTGGAATTTTTGAGTTCGGGAATTGGTCTTCTTCTGCCAAACATTGTCACAGCATAGCCCTTTTCCTTTGCATCTTCAACAGTTGTTTCCATAAACTTCTGCACGTTCGGATATTTTGCAAAATAGTTCTTTATATAGCGGTCAGCCTCAGCAACGGAAACGCCGATATCCTTTGAAAGTGAGAATGCACCGATACCGTAGACGATACCGAAGTTTACAGCCTTTGCTGCACGTCGCATTTCGGAAGTAACCATATCCGCAGGAATATCAAATACCTGTGCGGCGGTTGCGGTGTGGATATCCATACCCTTGTTGAAGCCGTCCTGCATATTTGCGTCGCCGCTCATGTGGGAGAGAATACGCAGTTCAATCTGGCTGTAGTCGGCGTCAAGAAGCACCTTACCCTCATCTGCAACAAAGAATTTACGCATATTTCTGCCAAGCTCGGTACGGACAGGAATGTTCTGCACGTTTGGCTCGGCGGAGGAAATTCGTCCTGTTCGGGTTTCGGTCTGCTTGAACACGGAGTGTACTCTGCCGTCATCGGCGATTACTTTCAACAGACCCTCAACATAAGTTGAGTTCAGCTTTGAATACTGACGGTACTGAAGAATTGCGTCCACGATTTCGTACTTGTCACGGAGATTTTCCAGCACCTCTGCGTTGGTGGAGTAGCCTGTTTTGGTTTTCTTGCCTGTTGGGAGTCCCATCTCCTCAAAAAGCACCACGCCAAGCTGTTTCGGTGAGCCGATGTTGAACTGGTGACCTGCCATGAAATAAATCTGCTGTTCAAGTCCATCCATATCCATTTTAAGCTGTTCGCCGAAAGCCTTTATGCCCTCGCTGTCAACCTTTACGCCGTAGTGCTCCATTGATGCAAGCACCTCGGTAAGCGGCATTTCGACCTCATTCAGAAGCCACATCATATCCTGCTTTTCGGTTTCGGCAAGCATTGTTGGAATAAGCGTGTCAAGTGCCGCAACTTCGGAAAATTCGCCAAGTTCTTCGTAACTTGGTGAGCCGTACTCGGCACACATTCTTTCGGTTGTGTACTCGTTGGAATTTGTATTCAGAACATAACCCAGTATATCTGCGTCAGCGGCAACGTTTTTCAGCTCTGTGCCGTTTTCAAGGCAGAAGCGGTACACGGGTTTTGCGTTTGCTGTGTATTTTCTGCACGGGGAAGCAAGAAAATCAAGCTGTGTTTTCTTGTCGGCAACCGTGTAGATTTTGCCCTCGGATGTTAGGTGCATAACATTGTCCTTGATAATAAAAGTTGCTTGTTCAAGTGCTGTTATATCGCCTGAAAATTCGCCTGAAACTGTATACTCCTTTTTCTCTGTTGGGGCAGTTTCGGAAGTTGTTTCAACAACTGCGGAAGGCTTGATTTTAAGGCGGTCAAGAAGCTTGAACATTTCAAGATTTGTGAGAAGCTGTGAGATTTTTTCCTCGTCAGCCTCGCCTGTTTTATACGCGGAAATATCCGTTTCAACGGGAGCATTCTTCACGATTGTTGCAAGCCATTTGCTCTGCTCGGCATCCGCCTTGCCTGCTTCAAGCTTGGTGATAACAGCCTTTGTTGCGGTAACATTTCCGCTTTCAAGTGCGGAGTAAAGCCCCTCAACTGTGTGGTAGTCCTTGATAAGCTGGGTAGCGGTTTTCTCACCGATACCCTTTACACCGCTGATGTTATCGGAGCTGTCACCCATAAGCGCTTTCAGGTCGATAAGCTGGATTGGTGAAATTCCGTAATCCTCGGTGAATTTTGCTTCGTTGTACTTGACCGTGCCCTTTGTTGTGTGGAGAAGTACGGTTGTGCTGTCGGAAATAAGCTGGAGGGAGTCCCTGTCCCCTGTGAGAATGTAGCACTCGCCCTTTTCGTCATCACAAAGCCTGGAGAGCGTACCAAGAATATCGTCGGCCTCGTAGCCCTCGCACTCGATAACCTTTGCGCCGAGAGCGGTCAGCAATTCCTTAATCATCGGCATCTGCTGTGCAAGCTCGTCGGGCATACCGTGGCGGTTAGCCTTGTAGCTTGCAACTGCCTTGTGGCGGAAAGTTGGTGCACGAAGGTCGAAAGCAACAGCAACTCCGTCGGGGTTAAGCTCGCCTGCCACAGCGAGATAGATATTCATAAATCCTGTCAGGGCATTGGTATAGACGCCCTTTTTGTTGGACAGCATTTTTATTCCGTAGAATGCACGGTTCATAATGCTGTTACCGTCTATGGCAAGCAGTTTCATAGCTTTTTCTCCTTATTTCACAAAATATTCTTTCAGCTTTTTAAGAGCAAGTGCACGGTGGCTTACCTCGTTCTTTTCCTCTGCGGAAATTTCGGCAAAGGACTTGTCGCCGTACATAAAAATCGGGTCATAGCCGAAACCGTTTGTGCCACGGTTTTCGTAGCCGATTTTGCCGAAACATTTGCCCTCGAAGTAATGCTCCGCACCATTTTCGTCAATGTAGCAGATACAGCAGGCAAAATCCGCTGTACGCTTTTCGTCGGGCACGTCCTTCATTTCAGCAAGGACTTTCGCCTTACGCTGTCCCTCGGGTGCATAGCGTGCGGAGTAAACTCCGGGTGCGCCGTCAAGGGCTTCGATTTCAAGTCCGCTGTCGTCAGCAAGCACGGGGAGCCCCGTCATTTCGTAGACAGCCTTTGCCTTGAGGAAAGCGTTTTCGGCAAAGGTTTTGCCGTTTTCCTCAACCTCTATATCAGCGCCCGCTTCCGCCTGTGAAACCACCTCGAAGCCTGCAGGCTCAAGAATTTCACGGATTTCACGGAGCTTGTTCTTGTTGTTTGATGCAAGAATTATTTTCATAATTATTCCTCAGTATCGTTGTTTTCTTCGTTCTTTTTCTTCTTGCCAAAGGAAATTTCCTTGAACAGGAAGCCGAACTTACCGTTCTTCAAATCCTTCTTTTCGGCAGGCTTTTCAGCTTCGTCAGCGGTTTCTTCATTGCTTTCCTCGGACTCATCCTCGCCGTCAAGCTTATCCTTTATATCGTCAACGATATCCTCAAACTTGTCCTCGATTTTATCGCCGATTTCTTCAAATTTATCCTCTACCTTGTCGGCAACATCTTCAATCTTGTCACCAATATCCTCGAAGAACTCCTCTGCCTTTTCAAGCACGGACTCGTCCTCTTTTTCTTCTTCCTTATCGTCAAGGCGCTCGTAGTTGTAGTCGAAATCTGTTTCCGTTTCAAAGAGTGCGTCGGCAAAATCTCTTGCATTGAAATCCTGCAAATCGTCAAGCTTTTCGCCCACACCAACAAGCTTTACAGGAATACCAAGTTCACGGTGAATTGAGATAATGATACCGCCCTTTGCTGTGCCGTCAAGCTTTGTGAGAACGATACCTGTAATTTCGGCAACCTCACTGAAAAGCTTAGCCTGATTTACAGCGTTCTGACCTGTTGTGGAATCGAGAACAAGCAGTGTTTCAAGAACACAGCCCTCAGCCTGCTGGTGAACGATACGGCTGATTTTTTTCAGCTCGTCCATAAGATTTTTCTTGTTGTGGAGACGTCCAGCCGTGTCGCAGATAAGGATATCCGTGCCTCTTGCCTTTGCCGCTGTTACTGCGTCGAAAACTACGGAAGCAGGGTCAGAACCCTCCGCATGCTTTACAATATCAACTCCTGCGCGCTCTGTCCACACCTCAAGCTGTTCGATTGCTGCCGCACGGAATGTATCCGCAGCAGCAACGAGAACCTTCTTGCCCTCGTTCTTGTAGCGTGCCGCAAGCTTGCCGATTGTGGTTGTCTTGCCTGCGCCGTTTACGCCGATAATGAGAATAACCGTAGGGGTGGTGGAGGTATCAATTTTCTTGTCCTCGCCAAGCATTTCGGCAATGATTTCCTTTAATTCGTCCTTGATAAGAGCGGGGTCGGTGATACCCTTTTCCTTTACCTTTTTACGAAGCTCTCCACAGATATCGAGGGAGGTTTCCACACCGATATCGCAGGTTATGAGAAGCTCTTCAAGTTCCTCGAAAAACTCCTCGTCAATTTTTGTAAATGAGTTCATCAGCGCTTCAAGCTTGCCCATCATAGAATCCTTTGTCTTTTTCAGACCAGCGGCAATTTTGCTGAAAATGTTCATTGATTTTCCTCCTTATTGTCAAATATCTATGTGGAAACGATACTGAATTTCTCTTAACTCTTTTCCGCCGATATTATCATCCAAATAATTATCGGTAGCAACAAATCCACATTTTTCATAAAATTTTCTTGCACGATAATTTTCTTCAAGTACCCACAAGAATATATCACTATATCCGAGTTTTGAAAGTTCTTTAACAGCATAATCAAGCAATTGCTTTCCATAGTCTTTACCCATATATTCAGGCAAGAAATATATTGAAACAATTTCTCCGAAATCTGCAAAATCCTTAAATCGTGACTTGCAAAAACATGATGTACCAATAAACTTACCATTATCAAGCATTACAAGATTGTTCATGCCATCCTTGTCAATACTTGACACCCAACGTCCTGTTGGAATGCTATCAAGGTAGCTTTGCGGAATAATATCCTTATACGCAAATTTCCAGCTTTCTTCATAGATATGGCTGATTAAAAATTTGTCATCATCACTGTTGATATAACGTATTTCCATCAAAACTCCCTTTCCTGCAAATCAATTCGCCTCAAAGTCAACATCCGCAGGCGGCTGGTCAAGACGAAGCACCTTCGAGATACCCTTTTCCTGCATTGTTACACCGTACATAACGTCAGCTTCGTCCATTGTTCCTCGACGGTGTGTAACGAGGATAAACTGCGTTGTATCGGTAAAGTTTCGCAGATACTGTGCGTACTTTGAAACGTTTATATCGTCAAGCGCCGCCTCGATTTCGTCAAGGATACAGAATGGTGCAGGCTTGATTTTGAGGATTGCAAAATAAATCGCAATTGCAACAAACGCCTGCTCGCCGCCTGAGAGAAGCGACAGATTCTTGATAACCTTGCCCGGAGGTGCAACGTTGATTTCGATACCCGATTCAAGCACGTCGTCAGGGTCGGTGAGTGCAAGTTCAGCCTTACCGCCGCCGAAAAGTTCAACAAATATCTGCTTGAAGTTTTCGTTTATCTGATTGAAGCTTTCGCTGAATTGACGGCGCATATTGTCGGTCAGCTCGTCAATAAGCTTTTCAAGCTCACGCTTTGAGGTTTCAACGTCGTCAAGCTGTTCCTTCATAAATGTGTAACGCTCGGAAACTTCCTTGTACTCCTCGATTGCCGCAACGTTTACGCTGCCGAGGCCACGGATTTTCTGCTTGATTTCGTTAAGGTCACGCTGTACTGTAAGCAAGTTTTCAACAGGCTGAGCGATTTCCATTGCTTCGGAGAGGTACATATTGTACTGCTCCTGCATTTCGGAAATGATGCCATCGTAGCTGTTCTGCACGGAAACACGGCGTTCTTCAAGCCTTGTCATTTCACGGGAGAACTTCTCCTTCTGCTCGTTCAGCTCACGGATTTTTACACGTCCCTCGTTAGACTTCTGCTCCATTGCTCTGTGTTCTGACTGCTGCTCGGCAATCTTCTCGTTTATGCCTGCAACCGCGTCAGCCGCACCTGCGAGAGATGCTTTTCTTTCCTCGATAAGAGCCTGCTTTTCAGCGATAATTCTGTGCTGTTCCTCAAGCTGTGCGGAAAGTCTTGCGGTATTGTCGCCAAGTGCGGAGAACTGCTCCTCAAGCTGCTTGATTTCGGCACAAAGCACTTCCTTATCCTTTGCACGCTCCATCTGATAGAGCTTCATTTCGGAAAGCTTTGCGGAGAGCTCCTCACGCTTTTCACGAAGACTGCTTCTCTGCTCATCACTGTCCGCCGCAAGCTTTTCAAGCTCGGCAATTTCAGCCTCGCACTTCTTCAATTCGTCAGCTGCTGTGATTGCATTCTTTTCAGTTTCGGCAATCTTTTCAGCGTAATATTTTGCGTTGTCTGCAGCATTTTCAAGCTGCTGTGCGTTCTGCTCCATAAGAGCGTCAATACGCTTGATTTCGGCGTCAAAACGTATTCTGTCCTCGCCGATTATGCGGAGTTCGTCCTTTGCACCCTCAATATCAAAGCCAAGCTTGTCAGTTTCAGCCTGAAGCTTGTCAACGGTCTGCTTCACCTCTGCAAGACGTGCGGAAAGCTTATCCTTTTCGGCTGTAAGCTTTTCAATATCATTCTTTCGTGTAAGCACGCCGCTGGACTTTGCCGCAGAACCACCAGTGAACGAACCGCCTGCGTTGATAACCTGTCCGTCGAGGGTTACTATCTTGAATTTGTAGCCGTATTTTTTAGCGATAACTGTTGCGGTATCGATATCCTCGGCAACAACAATTCTGCCGAGAAGTGAAGCGAAAATTCCGCCAAGTTCCTGCTGGAAACCAACAAGGTCAACAGCAAGAGAAACATAACCAGTGCAATCGTCAAGACCCTTTTCAGCAAGACGGTTGCCCTTTACCGAGGTTACAGGAAGGAAGGTTGCACGTCCTGCTTTTGTTTCCTGTAAAAGACGGATACCGCGCTTTGCGGTTTCTTCGTTGTCAACAACGATGTTCTGCAATGCACCGCCGAGAGCTGTTTCGATTGCCACGCTGTACTTTTGCTCAATGCTGATAAGCTGTGCAACCGAACCGTAAACACCGCGAAGCTGTCCCGTTTTTGACGCTTTAAGCACCTGCTTTACCGAGTGTGCAAAGCCTTCCATGCTGTTTTCAAGGTCGTTCAGCAGGCGAATTCTCTGCTCCTTGTCACGGATAGAGAAGCCGATGTCGTCGTATTCCTTTTTCGCAAGTGCAAGCTTTTCGGCACGTCCCGAATAAAGCTTTGAGATACCGTTAATACGGTTGTTTGCCTCGTTTGTCTTTTCGTCAAGAAGGCTTACGCCGTCCTCGACTTCCTTCTTTTCCTTAGTAAGCTCCTCGCTGTTGATGCGGAGCTGTTCCTCCATTGCACGGCTCTGCTTCAGCTGTTCTTCAAGCTCAGCCTTGCCGCTGTCACCTGAGGTAATTGTTATATTAAGTTCAGACTGCCTAATGTAAAGCTTGTTAAGGCTTCCGCTTACATCGGAATACTTGCTGTCGAAGCTGTCCTGTTCAGAAATGAGAGTGTTCAGCTCCTCGCTTGTCTTTGCATATTCCTTTTCGCTGTCAGCAATATCCTCATCAGCTTTCTTTACAAGAGCCTGCTTTTCTTCAATAATTCTGCGGTTTTCCTCACCCGAATTTTCAGCGTTCTTCTGCTGGTTTTCTATGTCGGCAATTGCTTCGTTGCAGTGCTCGATATCATTTTCGTAAACCGCAATATCCGAGTGAATCTGTGTATTTGCACGCTCTGCTTCAAGAATTTTTTCACGCAGTTCTTCGATACGGATTGTGCTTGCCTGCATCTTGTTCTGCAGCTCCTCCGCCTCAGCTTCAAGACGTGAAATGTCAGCTTCGATGCCCTCATACTCATTGGTGTTGATAAGTATTTTATCAGAAAGTTCAGAAAGCTTAATTTTCAAATCGTCAAGCTGTTTAACCCATACCGTAATTTCCAAAGCTTTTTTCTGCTCGGAATATTCGAGGAATTTCGCTGCCTTTTCCGATTGAATACGCAGCGGCTCAACTCTGCTTTCCAACTCGCCCATTATGTCACGCAGACGGAGAATGTTCTCCTGTGCGGCAGAAAGGCGGCGTTCAGCCTCTGCTTTCTTGTAACGGAACTTTGAAATTCCTGCGGCTTCCTCAAAAATTTCACGACGCTCACCTGACTTCGCAGAAACAATTTCAGCAACTCGTCCCTGTCCGATTATGGAGTAACCGTCACGGCCAAGACCCGTATCCATAAACAGCTCGACAATGTCCTTCAGACGCACCTGTGCCCCGTTGATAAGGTACTCACTTTCGCCGCTTCTGTAGAGCTTTCTTGTTACGGAAACCCTGTCGGACGGAAGCTGGAGAATACCTCTGTTGTTGACAATATTGAGGGTAACCTGTGCATAACCGACAGCCTTTCGCTGAGTCGTACCTGCAAAAATTACGTCCTCCATTTTACCACCGCGAAGGCTCTTTGAGGACTGCTCGCCAAGTACCCAGCGCACAGCGTCACCAATGTTTGATTTGCCGCTTCCGTTTGGTCCGACAACTGCTGTCAGACCTTTGTGGAAGTCCAGTTTTATTTTGTCGGGGAAGGATTTAAACCCCTGCATTTCAAGTGATTCAAGATACATTTTATTCGTCCTTTTTCAATATAATTTCACGATTTTTCAGACTGCCGTCGGGACGTATCTTTATTCCGATACCCTTTGCGGCAAAATATTCAATGTTACACCGCTTCTGACCTGCCGCCTTGCTGACCGCATTTGGTGCAACCAAAACCGTGTAGTTGTTTTTGTGTTCTGTGTTCTTTTCAATCTCCCTGCGGAACAGTATGCCCTCGCAGATTTCACGGAAAGCGGGGTGATAAAATCCCCCCAACATATCCCCCTCAACCGTTTCCGAAGCATGCAGACCAAGCTTGATAACCCGTATGCCATTCTGCTCAAACAATGTGAGCATATCGGCACAGATTTCCGCCGCCGTGTCGAAGCTGTACAGCACATATTCGCCCCTTTGAAACAGCTCACCGAGCCGTGTTCCTCGGAGAATTACCACGGGGTAAATCCTTACGGTGTCAGGCTTGATTTCGGCAATTTTTTCAGCCGTCTGCAAGTCCTTTTCGGGAGTGGATTTGTAAAGCCCCGTCATCATCTGCAAGCCAAGCTCAAAGCCGTTTTCACGGATTAAGCGTGACGCTTTTTCAACATCCTCAGCAGTATGTCCGCGGTCATTTGCCGCAAGAACTTCATTGTCCATTGACTGTGCTCCAAGCTCAATTGCGGTTACACCGTACTTTTTCAGCAACGCAAGCACATCGCTGTCGATACAATCGGGACGGGTGGAAATTCGTATTCCGCTGACCTTGCCGCTTTGCACGAATGGGTATGCTACTTCAAGCAGCGACGTCATATAACTACGCTCAACCGCCGTAAAGCTGCCGCCGAAAAATGCAATTTCAGCCGTGCCCTGCGGCAAGCTTTCGCAAGCCTGTGACAGCGTTTCCTTAACCTCGTAAGCCGATGGTGCAGAAGCTGTATGACTGATTGTACGCTGGTTGCAGAATGAGCACATATTCGGACAGCCAAGATGCGGAATGAAGATTGAAATGTTGCTGTGCTTCATATTTTGCAGCCCATAAGCTTAAGTGCTTCCTTTGCAGCAGCCTGTTCAGCCTGCTTTTTGCTGTGTCCTTCACCCGTTCCGATAACGTTGCTGTTGAGACATACATTTACCACGAATTTTCTGTCGTGGTCTGGACCAATCTGGTCAGCAAGAACGTACTCCACACGTTCCTCGGGGTTACGCTGGATAATCTCTTGAAGCATAGTCTTGTAGTCCTGCAAAGCCTTTGCACTGTTTGCATCAAGATTTTTCGGGATAAAGGAAAGCACATATTTTGCCGCTGCTTCCATTCCTCCGTCGAGGAAAATTGCCGCGATAACTGCTTCAAATGCGTCGGAAACAATCGACGGACGTTCTCTGCCGCCACTGTTTTCCTCGCCCTTGCCGAGAAGAAGATGCTGTCCCAAATCAATTTTTTTCGAGAACTCAAACAGTGCCTTTTCGCAGACCAACGACGCTCTGATTTTAGTCAGCTCACCTTCGGGAAGGTGCTTGAAATGAGTGAAAAGGTGCTCCGAAACAACGATTGAAAGCACGCTGTCACCTAGGAATTCAAGACGTTCGTTGGAGTGTCTGCCGTGGTGTTTGTTTTCGTTTGCGTAGGAAGAATGGGACAATGCTTCGTGAAGCAAATCCTTGTTTTTGAAGGTGTACCCGATTTTATTTTCAAACTCTGTAAAGTTCATTTTCAATTCCTCATAAAAAAGAGTTGTTATTCTGCCTTTTTCTTTGCGTTAAGCTCAGCAAGTGAAGCTGTGATTTCCTCAACAACCTTGCCCTCAACGCAGTTCTTTGCCTGACGGATTGCGTTGTAGAAAGCCTTTGCGTCGGAAGAACCGTGTGCCTTGATTACAGGCTTGGAGATACCGAGAAGAACAGCACCACCCACTTCCTTGTAGTCCATCTTGCTGCGGAAAGCCTTGATTTTCTTGTAGATGAGAAGTGCAGCAAGCTTGCCGCGGATTGTTGTGGTAAGCATATTCTTGAGAGTTTTTGCAAAATATGAGCCCATACCCTCGTAAAGCTTGAGAATAACGTTTCCTGTGAAGCCGTCGGAAACAACAACCTCACAAGCTCCGAACGGAATTTCTCTTGCTTCAAGGTTGCCGTAGAAATTAACAGGAGCTTCCTTGAACTGCTTGTATGCGTCAAGCTCGATTTCTCTGCCCTTTGTATCCTCAGCGCCGACGTTTACAAGTCCCACCTTAGGTGAGTCAACGCCCATAACCTTGTTCATATAGCAGCTGCCCATAACACCGAACTGTACAAGCATTTCGGGACGGCAATCCACGTTTGCACCGCCGTCAACGAGAATCATATGACCTGCTGCTGTTGGCATAATCGGAGCAAGTGCCGCACGCTTAACACCCTTGATACGCTTTGCGATAAAGGTTGCACCCACAACGAGAGCACCCGTGCTGCCTGCGGAAACGAATGCGTCGCCCTGACCCTCGGAAAGTGCCTTGAGTCCCACAGCCATTGAGCAGTCAGCCTTGCCCTTGATAACCTCGGTAGGTTCTTCGTGAATGTCGATAACCGACTCAGTATGTATTATGGATATTTTTTCAAGGCTTATACCGTTTTCAGCGGCTGTGTCCTTGATGATTTTTTCGTTACCCGTGAGGACAACCTCAACGTCAAGCTTTGCAACAGCTTCCGCCGCACCCTTGATGACCTCGAGAGGTGCGTTGTCGCCGCCGAATGCGTCAACAATTATTTTCATAGCTTTACTTCCTTTCATATCATCTGTTCATTTTGAATTTATCGCCAAGCTTTTCATACAGAAATCTTCTAAATTCGTCACAGGCTTCTGCTGAAAACTTGTCCTTATCAATTATGCCATATGAGTTTTTTACAATATTTATATAAAAGTATTCCTCTGTTTCATAAACTATTTTGATATCCTTGTAATAAGCAGTGACGCTTCCGTGAAAATCAATATTTTCCAGCCTGTCTTCATAGAAAATATATTTATCGGGGATATCATCGTTATAATACAGTTCGTCAATAATCGGTGCAAATATCGAAATCACAATAATTACCACTGCAATTCCCAGCATAACAGCATTAAAAATCAAATCCGAATATTGTTTCACGGCTATGCTGTACACACTCAGCAAAACAATATACGCAATTAATAAAAGAAAGAATTTTAATATCTTTACTTTGAAGAAAAACAATTGAAATTTTAGCTGTCTTTTAAAATTCACCCTTGAACTAAACTCAAATAAAATCTTATTGATCTGTATTATATCGTTATCCATTATGTCATACCTCTCTCATAAACCCCTCAAACGCTTCAAGTGCCCTGTCGGCGATAACCTGATAGCGTTCCTGCTTGTCCTTTATGCGTACTCCGATTTCGGGGAGAATTCCCATATTTGCACCCATTGGCTGGAAATTTTCAACCGTTTCGTCGGAAATATATCTTGCAAGTGCACCAATCATTGTTTCTTTCGGAAGAATGATTGTATCCTTGCCCTGTAAACGTCTTGCCATATTAAGTCCAGCCATAATTCCGCTTGCGGCTGACTCCATATAGCCCTCGACACCTGTAATCTGTCCCGCAAAGAACAGGTTGCTCCGTACTCTCAGCGAGAAGTCGCCGTCAAGCACCTTTGGAGAGTTTATGAAGGAGTTGCGGTGCATTACGCCATAGCGGACAAACTCCGCATTTGCAAGTCCGGGAATCATTGAGAAAACACGCTTCTGCTCGCCGAATTTCAGGTTTGTCTGAAAGCCGACAATGTTGTAGAGCGTGCCGCCGCTGTTCTCCTTACGAAGCTGTACAACAGCATAAGGACGGCGGTTTGTTACGGGGTCGTACAGACCCACAGGCTTCATTGCACCGTAACGCATTGTTTCCTCGCCGCGCTTTGCAAGCACCTCAATCGGCATACAACCCTCGTACACGGTGAAGTCATCATTGCCCTTTGGCTTCTGAGTGTCAAACTCGTGTAGAGGAGCGGATTCGGCATTTTTCAGTTCGTTCCAGAACTCAATATACTCCTCTTTCGTAAAGGGACAATTGATATAATCATCGTCTCCTTTGCCGTAGCGTGCAGCAAAAAAAATTCTTTCCTTATCCAGCGACTCGTAGGTTACGATAGGCGCCGCCGCATCGTGAAAGCTGAGGTAACCGCCACAGAGCTTTTCGATGCTTTCAGCAAGTCCGCCTGCTGTGAGAGGGCCCGTTGCGATTATCACGTTGCCATCGGGAATTTCGGTAATCTCGCCGCACTTAACGGTGATGTTAGGCTCAGATTTTATTTTCTCCGTCACCAAATCGGAGAATTTTTCACGGTCAACAGCAAGCGCACCACCTGCGGGGACTTTAGTTTCCTCGGCGCAGGGCACGGTAAGCGAACCAAGTCTACGCATTTCCTCTTTCAGCAGACCAGCCGCAGAGTTGACACGTGAGGCTTTCAGAGAGTTGGAACAAACCAATTCGGCAAAGCCCTGATATTTATGTGCAGGGGTAAATTTTACGGGCTTCATTTCCCACAAATCCACCTGAAAACCTGCCTTTGCAAGCTGCCATGCCGCTTCACAGCCTGCCAGGCCTGCACCAATTACGGTAATTTTTTCGCTCATATTACTTTTCCTTTTTGATAGCAACCTCGTAGCCGCAGCCGTCCTTCAGACAGAACATCTTTCCGCCCTTCTTGAAGAGGGTTGTGCCGTCGTTGCACTTAGGACACTTGTCGGAAACAGGTGTATCCCATGTCATAAATTCGCAGTTCGGATTATCCTCACAGCCGAAATATTTCTTACCCTTCTTGGACTTCTTCTGAAGCACCTTCTTGTGGCACTTAGGACATACGCCGCCTGTATCCTTTACGATACGCTTTGTATTTGTACAATCAGGGAAACCGCTGCAGGCAAGGAACTTGCCGAAGCGACCGATTTTGATAACCATAGGCTTGCCGCAGACTTCGCAGACTTCCGTTGTTTCCTCATCGGGAACACGTACACGCTTGCCGTCCATTGCCTTTTCAGCCTTTGTGAGAGTTTCCGCAAAGTCCTCGTAGAACTCGCTGAGTGTGTCAACCCAGTTCATTTCACCCACTTCAACCTTGTCGAGATTGCTTTCCATTGTAGCTGTGAACTTTGCATCAACAATATGCTTGAAATGCTGCTTCATAAGGTCGGTTGTAACCTCACCCAAACCTGTAGGACGAAGCTGCTTGCCGTCACGCTCAACATAGAAACGGTTGATGATTGTGGAAATTGTAGGTGCATAAGTGGAAGGACGTCCGATACCGTTTTCTTCAAGTGCCTTGATGAGAGTTGCTTCTGTGTAACGTGCAGGAGGCTGTGTGAAGTGTTGGTGACCCTCGATATTCTTCAGCTTAAGCACGTCACCAACCTCGATATTAGGAAGCACCTTGCCTTCTTCTTCATTCTTGGATTCCTCGTAAAGAACAGTAAAACCGTCAAACTTTACGGAGAATCCTGTTGCGCGGAAATTACAGCCGTTTGCATCAATGTCGACGGAAACCGTATCAAGAACAGCATTTGCCATCTGGCTTGCAATGAAGCGTTCCCAGATAAGCTTATAAAGCTTATACTGCTCGGTTGTAAGGCTGCCTTTTACACGGTCAGGAGTAAGCTCAGGCATTGACGGACGGATTGCTTCGTGAGCGTCCTGTGCATTGGATTTGGATTTATAAATCTTCGGTGTGTTAGGAACATAATTCTTGCCGTAGGTAGCGTTGATATATTCGTAAGCAGCTGCTCTTGCCTCATCGGAAACACGGAGGCTGTCTGTTCTCATATAAGTGATAAGACCCACAGCACCCATACCTTCGATGTCAACACCTTCGTAAAGTGTCTGTGCAGCCTTCATTGTCTTTGCCGCCGCAAAACCAAGCTTCTTGGAAGCTTCCTGCTGCATTGTAGATGTTGTGAATGGAGGTGCAGGTGACTTTCTGCGTACAGATTTCTTCACTTCGGTAACCTTGTACTCAGCGCCCTCAATTTTCTTGAGTACAGCGTCAGCTTCAGCCTGTGAATGAAGCTCTGTCTTTTCACCGCCGATGCCCATAAATGTTGCGTCAAACTGCTTCTTTGAAGACGGTGCTGTCATCTTTGCGTCAATAGACCAGTATTCTTCAGGCTTAAAGCTGTTGATCTGCTTTTCACGCTCAACAATAAGTGAAACCGCTACCGACTGAACACGTCCTGCAGAAAGACCGCGGCGGACCTTCTTCCAGAGGAACGGAGAAAGCTTGTAGCCAACGATTCTGTCCAGGATACGGCGTGCCTGCTGTGCATTTACAAGGTCGATGTCGATGGAACGGGGGCTTGCCATACCGTTCTGCACGCCTGTCTTTGTGATTTCGTTGAATGTTACACGATTAGTCTGCTCCAGCGGCAGCTCAAGCATCTGTGCAAGGTGCCAGGAAATTGCTTCACCCTCACGGTCAGGGTCAGTTGCGAGGTAAACGAAGTCAGACTTCTTTGCTTCTTTTTTCAGGCTTGCGATAAGTTCTTCCTTGCCCTTGATGTCAACGTAAACAGGCTCAAAGCCGTTTTCCACGTCAACGCTGAGTTTAGACTTGGGCAGGTCGCGTACGTGCCCCATTGAAGCAACGACCTCATATCCGCTGCCCAGATATTTTTTTATTGTTTTAGCCTTTGCAGGCGACTCTACGATTACAAGTTTTGACATTTTATCCTATCCTTTCAAATCTATGAGCATCCGTTTATCGGAATAACTTTTTTAATTGGCAGTATAAATATTTCCTGCTGCTGACTGAACAGCACCCTCAATTTCAAGGTCTGTAAGCACCATCAGCATTTCTGAAATATCCATTCCGCACATCTGTGCAAGCTCATCAGCCTGAACAGGTTTTCCCGCGTCCTTCAGCTTATTGTAAACTTCAAGCAACTCATCTTCCAAGACGGAAGCGTCAAAGGTTATTTTTTCAGCTGCCGGTGCACTTTCTTCAAAATAAGTATTTTTCAGATTATCTTCAATATCCGTATATAAAACCGCCTTCGGTTTTGATTTGGTTTTATTTGGCTTTTCATCAAAGTCAGACGGTAGAACAACAACATCAGAAAGCTGTGTTTTCGCTATTTTATGCCCGTAGTTTTCGTAATATTCATAGATAATATCCTTAATTCCGCAGAGACATACTGCTCCGTCACGTATAAGCGTAACATTTCCTCCGTAACGCTTATCAAACAGGTTATGCGGTGCAAAAGCAAATATTCCTTTTCCCTGACTAAGTGCCAGATTTGCCGTATTCATTGCCCCGCTTTTTACAGCAGCTTCCGCAACAATTGTTCCAAGGGAAAGTCCCGAAAGGATTCTGTTCCTTGCAGGAAAGGAAACGTGAGAACCACTGAATTGTGGGAAATACTCGGAAATAAACAAACCATTCTTTTCGATTTCTTCGCGGTACTGTATATTCTCTTTAGGATAATCATGGTCAAGACCGCATCCGAGCACCGCTATTGTTTTGCCGCCGTTTCTTACTGCAGCAAGATTTGCTGTAATATCGATACCTACCGCAAATCCGCTGACAATCGTCATGTCGAGCCTGCAAAGTTCCTTAACAAGAGACGCTGTGACCCTGACGCTGTAATCGGAAGGCTTTCTCGTACCCACAACCGACATACTGAAATCATTTTCCAGACAGGTCATATCGCCTCTGCAGAAAAGCACAGCAGGAGGGTTATAGATATTTCTTAGCCTATCGGGATAAAGCACATCATCATAAGTAAGTATGTAAATGTGTTTGCTTTCACAATAGGATATGAGCTTGTTAATCTGCTCATCTGTAGTTCTGTCGGCATTTTTACATTCGGCTGCATTCAAGTGCTTTGCACGCACATTCCTGTCATTCAGAGCTTCATATGCTTCAGTAACCGTTTGAAATTCTGACATTATCTGCCATATCCTGCTGTTGCCGCAGCCAAAGCAATTGACTATCCACAGCCATTCAAAGATATTACTGCTGTCCATTATGCCGACCTCCTTTTTATTTTACAAGTTCCCACATAATAATTCCTGCCGCCATCGCAGCATTCAGGGAATTAACATTACCCTGCATTTTTATTGTAAGTTTTTCGGTACACATACTGCTGACCTCACAGGGCAGACCGTTGCCCTCATTACCAATGAGAATTACTCCGCCCTGGGAGAAATCACACTCTGTAAGGGACACAGCATCGCTGTCAATTACAGCTGCGAAACTTGGCACACCTCTTTCCTCAAACAATGGGAAATCTTCATCAAACTTAATCTCGGAAACGTTGAGTCTGAACAGGCTTCCCATGGTTGAACGGACAACCTTAGGATTGTACAAATCGCAGCAATCCGCAAGGAAAACCGCATCAACACCAACTGCGTCAGCGGTACGGATTATCGTTCCCAGATTGCCGGGATCCTGAATTGAGTGGAGAAGAAGATACTTTCCGCCCTGCTTCACGGTATCATCAAAAGTCGGTTTTTCAATGCACTTGCAGATAGCAAAAACGCCTTGTGCATTGTCGGTAGAGGACATTTTGTTTCCTATTTCATCAGGAATTTCAAACACCCTTATGTTGTCGGGAAAATTCAATGCTTCACCTTGCTGTGCAAGCTTTTTCGTATAGCTCTCCGTCACAAAAACAGAGTGAAGCTCTGCATTTTCCTTGACTGCGTCCTCAACCAGACGCACCCCCTCAAGCGTGAACATACCGTTCTCCTTACGGTACTTTTTACCGCCTGCAAGCTTAATATAAAGCTTGATATTCGGGTTATCCTTCGACGTGATTTTCTGCATACTGCACCTCCTTATACCGTATAAAAGTTCAAAATCAAACATCATAAAAAACCACAAAAAGTCAGAAGCAAGAATTTGCCTCTGACTTTAAGTAATCTTGAATTAAAGAGCAGCCTTTGCCTTTTCAACGAGTGCTGTAAAGCCAGCAGCGTCATTGATAGCAATTTCGGAGAGCATCTTTCTGTTGAGAGTGATGCCAGCCTTCTTGAGACCGTTCATGAATGTAGAATAGTTCATACCATTCATCTTGCAAGCTGCGGAAATTCTTGTAATCCAGAGCTTTCTGAAATCACGCTTCTTGAGTCTTCTGCCGATGTAAGCGTAATTGCCGGACTTCATAACAGCTTCCTTAGCCATCTTGAAGTGCTTGCTCTTTGCGCCCCAGTAACCCTTAGCAAGCTTTAATACTTTATTTCTTCTCTTACGAGTAGCCATTGCTCCCTTAACACGAGCCATAATCTTTTACCTCCGTTAAATTAATTTTGGTTGATGTACAGCTTCCTATTACATGTAAGGGATAAGCTGCTTAACTGTTGCTGTATTTGCAGAGCCTGTGTAACCTGCTGCTCTGTTGATTCTCTTACGCTTTGTAGCCTTCTGAGTAAGTCTGTGACGTCTGTTTGTCTTCTGGTACTTAACCTTACCGCCCTTAGTGAGCTTGAAACGCTTCTTAGCGCCGGAATGTGTCTTCTGCTTTGGCATAATATATCCTCCTTCAATTTAGACAAAAACTGTCCTTGTTGTTTATTTTGAAGCCTTCGGGGAAACGAACATTACAAGTGCGCGTCCCTCCATTTTGGATGGCTTTTCAACTGTACCTGCTTCTGCACAAGCTTCCTTGAACTTTTCAAGCAGCTCCTCGCCGAGGTGAGGATGAGCGATTGCTCTCTTTCTGAAGCGAACGGAAACCTTAATCTTGTCACCGGCTTTCAGGAACTTGATAGCCTGGTTAACCTTTGTGTTGAAGTCATTTGTATCAATTGTGGAAAACATTCTGATTTCCTTGATTTCAACAACCTTCTGGTTCTTTCTCGCTTCTTTTTCACGCTTGTTCTGTTCAAAAACATACTTGCCGTAGTCCATAATCTTACATACAGGCGGAACTGCCTGAGGAGAAATCTTTACGAGGTCAAATTCCTTTTCCTCTGCAATTGCAAGAGCTTCCTTTGCGGACATGATACCGAGCTGTGTACCGTCGTTGTCGATTACACGGACTTCCTTATCACGGATTTCTTCATTGATCTGAACTTCTTTGCTGTTATTGCTTATGGTAAGCACCCCCAATAATAAAAATGAGCGGAAACAGATAGTTTCCGCTCACTGAAATCCTAATCAGCACATAGTTGTACTTAAATTCAATCAGATATTGACCACTGCGTCGCCTTTGCGGCAGGGTGAGAACGGAAAGTTCTGCTTTGTTTTCATTACGGCATATTGCCAACGTATGACAGTATACCACACATTTTTCCGTTTGTCAATACCTTTTTTGAATTTTATTCAGCAGTTTCTTCTGTATCTTCGGAAGAAACCGCAGTATTATACTTGAGCTTCGTCTGATAAGCTTCATTGTCAAACCACTCATCAAGCACCTTTACAGAGATAGAATACCCGGAATCCGTTTTTACATACTCTGTAATCTCGCCATTCGCAATAAGTTCAATAATCTTCTCGGTAGACAGATTGAGATATTCCCCCGCCTCTGCTTCTGTAAGATAGTTATTGTTTCCGACAGCCATTTCAGAAGGAACATTAAGATTGTTTGTTGCCGCAAACTGTGTTTCAGTAACAGTCTTGTTCAGCTTCTTTATACTGCCGCTGATATTAAGACCGGCAATCAGGATACATATACCAAGAATAACCGCACCGAGAAATGTTGCATTGATACCGCCCGAACGCTTTACGGGACGTGAGTGTTGCTGATTTGCCATCAGAAAAGCCTCCTTGAACGTCTTATTTTAAACAACCCTTATTGCCTTGCCAAGAGCAAAGGAATAGAGATACGCTTCCTTCACTGTTTTGCCGAAAATTCTTCCGAGTGCAGCACTGTAGAGCTTCAGCTGAAGGTCATATCTTCTCACAAGCACACCTTCGCTGCTCACACGGTCGGTTTTGTAGTCGATAATGACAATACCGTCATTTTCCTCAAACATACAATCGGCAATACCCTGAAGCATACTACTATTATTATACTCCATTAGTCTTTCATCGTCAAGAGCAGCGTCGGATTTTTTGATTAAAAATTTCTGTTCACACCGAACCTTGTCGGATTTTTTCATTCTGCCGTACAATTCCGACTTAAAAAACTCTTTAAGCTGCTGCATATCAAGACTCTGGCGTTCCTCATCTGTCAGCAGTCCCATTTCCGCAAGTCTTTCTGCCTCGGATTCAGGATTTTCCTCTGCAGCAGAATAATCGGAATACTGCATGAATGTATGCATCGCTGTTCCCTTTTCGGCAGCAGTAAGCTGTCCCCTTTCCGAAACAAAATCAGGCCTTCGCAAATAGAGTTTCTCATTATCGCCGCTTTTTGAAATTTCAGTGACAGTTATCTTAGCAGATTTGTCAATCAACTCACTATTATATTTATACTCAAAAAAATCTTTGAGTTGCTGCACTTCAGCACTATCAGGAAACACAACATCTTCCTTTTCATTCTCCCTGCTGCGGCTGTCAGGCTTAATTACGGAAAATCTGACTGCGGGTGCTTCCTTTACCTGAGGAACAGGATTTCCGTCACGGAACCATTCACCGTCAGGATGAACCAGCATTGCTGCTGAAATCCAGTACAGCATTGAATTTGCAGAAGAAATCATATCTGCTGTAAGTCCTCCCGAAATAATAATCTCATCGCTTACAGATGATATTTTTTTTCTGACTTTTTCGCTGTCTGAAACTGTTATAAAAAGCCGCTCCCTCGCACGGGTAAGTGCAACATACAAAAGGCGCATTTCCTCACTTGCAAGGTTATCCCGCTCAATTCTGCGCATAACATAAAGAGGAAACGAATTATATGACTTGAGGTTTGCCCTGTCCTGAATCTTAAATCCCAGACCGAAATCGGGATTTATAATCATTCTGCTGTTTACATCACTTTCATTGAACTTCTTGGATGTACCGCACAAAAATACAAACGGATACTCCAGCCCCTTAGACTTATGGATTGTCTTGACAGAAACAGCGTTATCTGCCGCAGAAACCGTTGACGCACGTTTCAGGTCGCTGTTTTTACGGATAATCATATCCACATACCTTACAAAACCTGATATACCTCCGCCCGAATTTTTCTCATAACTTTCCGCAACATCAAGAAGCAGACGCAGATTTGCACGCTTCTGACTTCCGTCACGGAATACCTGAACCGCAGAAAGAAAATCTGTGCTGTCATAAATTGTACGTATGAATCGTTCCAGTCTCTGAGATGCGGCACAGTAACGCAGTTTGTCAAAAACGCTCATAAAACGCTCAAGCTTTTTATACAGTACCGTTTCCTTATCAATTTCTGTTTCACCGTCAAGAATCCGTTTTATAACACGGAAATATTTTTCTTCGTCCTTACCCTTAGCAATCGCAAGAAGTGCCATTTCCTCTGCTGTAAGCATAAACATCGGAGACATCAGCACGGATGTTAATGGTATATTCTGCATAGGGTTATCAATAACCGCTAACAAGTTGATAAGTACTGATATTTCTCTTGATTCAAGATACCCCTCAGGTTCTTCGGCATGTGCCTTAATGCCCCTTGCTGCAAGTGCTTCCGCATAAGCTTCTGCTTCTGCCTTTCCTCGCAAAAGAATACAAAAATCTCTTGGCTCGCAGGGACGAAGTACCCCTTTATCGTAAACCTGACTAACTCCTATCATGGTACTGATTTTCTGTGCAGCTGCATATGCCTCATCAATAGGATTCCCGTCCTCATCTTCCGAATCAGTAGTAGGAACTATTATAAACTCCGTAGTACGGTCTGCTTCAGGATACTCCAGACCCTTCACAAGAGCTTCCGATTCTGTATAATCCACTTCGCCTGTAGTACGGCTCATAAGACTGCTGAAAACATAGTTGACAAAATCAATTACCTGCTCACTGCTTCGGAAATTACGGTTAAGGAAAATCGCTGCATTTGTCCCCTCGAAACCATCTCCGCTGTACTCATCTGACTTGTTCAGTGCATCGATAAACAGCTTCGGATTAGCCAGTCTGAAACGGTAAATGGATTGTTTTACATCACCTACAACAAACAAATTGGTTCCGCCTTTTTCGGCAGTTCCGTCTTTGGAAAGAATCTTGAAAATCAAATCCTGATTATTGTTTGCGTCCTGAAATTCATCAATCATAATCATGCTGTAATAATCAGAAAGTTCACGGGCAAGCGGGGTTCTGCAAATTGCTCCATCGCTGTCTTTTTCGGTAAGCAGCTTTATCGCAAGCTGTTCCGCATCAGAAAAGCCAAGCGCATTTTTTTCCGTTTTAAGCTTTCCGACTTCTTCTGAAAAAGTCCTTATCAAGTCCTGCAAATCCTTCATGATTTCCGCATGAATCTTATAATCCGAACATATATCGTCATACGTAAAAATATTCTCCGGAATTTTTTTCAGAATTTCTTTATAGCCGTTTCTTATGCTTTTGATTTTCTCTGAAATTTCTTTATGATAATCATCCATGCCACGAGGAAAGCTTATGCTTTTTTTCGACTGTGCAGGCATAAGAACACGTTTATCCCAGTCATACTCATCAGATGTAATATTCTTTATCATCAATCTGAGCCTGTCAATCTCTTCACATATTGCATCAGACTGCTTGCCGAATTCATTAAAATAATATTCTCCCGCATATTCTGCTTTCATAAGAATATTTCTGTACACACTTTCCAGCTTGTTCAGGTAAATTTCCGAAAGAGGGTCCGTGGCAGGTATAAAACCTCTTTCCCAAAAGTCAATACGCTCTTTAATCCAATCCTCATAATATGGTACAGACATAAGAAAATCGTATATTTTCAACAGGTTTTCCTCCAGCTGACGGTCGCTTCTTTCGCTGCCGCTGAAGAAATCTGAAAGCCTGCTGATTTTTTCAGGATACTTGCTGTAAAAAATTTCAAAGGTGTTTTCTGCAGCTTGTCTTTTAAGCAAGCCCTCTTCCGCATCATCAAGAATTCTGAATCCGGCAGAAACATCCAGGGAACGGATATTTTCCCTTATCAGGTCAAAGCAGAATGAATGTATTGTAGAAATTTTTGCAGTCTGAAGAAGTGCCTGCTGACGGCAAAGCCACAGATTGTCAGGCTCTCTGCCTATCTGCTCCGAAAGTGCCGCTGAGAGTCTTTGCTTCATCTGAGCTGCGGCGTCATTTGTGAAAGTTACTACAATAAGTCTGTCGGCAGGTGTTTTATTCTCCGTGTCGGAAAGAATTCTGAGAAGTCTTTCAACAAGAACTGAGGTTTTTCCGCTTCCTGCCGCCGCTGAAACAATAACTCCAGTTTCTCTTGCATTTATCGCATTCAGCTGTTCGTTTGTCCAGCTCACCCTTCTTCACCGTCCTTCATTATTTCATTTATTCTCTGCAATGAATTTTCATCGTACACTCTCGGATTTAACGGCGGATAATTGCCGCATATGCTCTTATAGTTGCAATAAGAACAAGGAAGCTTCGTTCCCTGCTTCAACGGACTTGCCTGAATTTTTCCTCCGGTAATATTATCCGCTGTTTCTTTCATAAGTTCATAAGCATACCTGCGCAGATTTTCAATCTGATTACGGGTAACAAGCTTTGATGCCGCATAATATGTACCGTCAGTCTTTGCCCTTACCGGAATAAAATTGCCGCTTATATCCTTTTCCATAGCTGAAATTACATCCTTGTCACAAAGAACGGCACCCTTCATTCTGAAAGTATCATTATAGATTCTTACGGTATCGTCGTCATCACGTTCAAGTGACGGAGCTACGTCCTTTGCAGGCATATAAAGCACACCTGAAGGAACAGCATTTCCATACTTTCCTTCATTGTTTTCATCGGTAAGTGCAAACAGATACAACAGCATCTGCATGTTGATTCCGTAAAGCAAATCTTCAAATCTGAATTCCTTTATTCCCGATTTGTAATCCACAACCCTGATATACATTTTCCCGTCATTTTCATACATATCGACACGGTCTACCGTGCCTTCGAAATACACGGTTATGCCATTTTCCGTAACAAGCTTCAGTGCTTTTCCCTTTCCGTCCCTTCCGATTTTATACTCATATTCGCATGGAACAAAACTGCTCTGTCTGAATTCGTCCGAAAGGCGTACAAGTATGTCAGTAAGAGTATCCGCAAGACTTTTATATGCCGCTTTGAAGCGTCTTGTTTTGCCGTAATCGCCTCCGACTGCGCTGCTGTTATAATAGTTGTCAAGATGGAATTTCACCTGCTTGCTGAGTTGCTCACGACTTAACGCTTCAAAATCAGCCTTGTTATTTGCGCTTAATATTTCGCAAAGGCAGTAATGAATAACATTGCCCTTTGACGGCTTATCAAGCTCTACCTTTTCAGGCGGATAAATTCTCAGTCCCTTTTCGCAGTAATAAACAAACGGACATTTATTGTAATCCTCAAAACGTGATGCAGACATTGAAACGGTTGTACCGAAAAGCCGTTTTCCCGTCTGAGGAGTAAGATAATGTTCGCCTTCATTTTCAACGCTTTTCAGGTACTCGATTCGTGCTGAATATTCAGGAATTTCATTAAGTGCGGCAAAAAGGCTTGCAGACGCAATATCATTACGTTTATAGTTCTGAACATACTGATAATAAGCCGCATCGGCTGTTGTGCAGAAAGAAAGAAGACCTCGGCTGTTAAAGTCGGAAGAAATATCATTCCCGAACATTTCACAAAGCTGATTGATAACAAGCGACGGATAAAGAGGCTTGCCTGAAATATCCGACATTGAACAGCTGACATACACCTTTTCAGATGCACCTGAAAGAACCGAATAGGCAACAAATCTTTCCTCAGAAAGCTTGTCCTTTGCACTTCCCGAAAGGGCTATTCCAGCCGTTTCAAGTGCAAGTCGGTCACGTTCACTGAACAGACCCGACGACTTTGCTGCATATGGAAAAACTCCTTCATTTGCACCGATTACAAATATCACTTTCGGTTCAGCAAGGCGTGCTGTATGTGCGGCCATGAACTGAACACTGTCTAGAGTCTGAGGCGGCGATGAAAGCTTAAGCTTTGAAACAGCGTTGCCGAAAAGTTCAGCAAAGCTCAAAAGGTCAGTTTTCGTTTCAGCAAGAACCTTATTCATGGTTTCAAGCAAACTACAGAGAAGCTCCCACAACTGTTTCACTTCACGTACAGCAGAAAGGGCCGCTGCGTCCTCAGCTGTACAGTTGTCATGCATTGTACAGAGAGTTTCTTCCAACCCGATTTCATCAAAGAAATCCAACAAAAACGTGCATATTTCCGCACCATCGGCATCAATACATTGCTCACGAAGCACACAAATCGGTTCTGTAACACGTTTTCTTACTTCCTCAGCCTCTTCTGATTTTTCGTCGCGGTCAAATGGACTACTCCACATTTCCCCCTCGACGCTCCACTTATAGCAGTAACTTTCCACTGCTGCAATTTCGTCATCGGAAAGCCCCGTTAAACCGGTTTTCATATAACGCAGCCACTCTTCTGTGGAAGCGTTTTTATTTGCCGCAAGAAGCAATGCAGTACGTACAAAAATAAACAATGCCTTATGGGAAGCAGTATAGCTTTCATCGGTATAAAACGGTATATCGTAACGTTCAAAGGCACTTTCCATTACCGAAGAATATGTTTCCTTCTGACGGGCAAGAACTGCTATATCATTGTAACTGTAGCCCTCTTCCATAACAAGTCTGCGTATCTCCGAACATACAAAATCG
This sequence comes from Oscillospiraceae bacterium, assembly GCA_018110825.1. Taxonomy (GTDB): domain Bacteria; phylum Bacillota; class Clostridia; order Oscillospirales; family Ruminococcaceae; genus RGIG8773. The sequence goes on along the minus strand of JAGBCL010000095.1, from coordinate 190,200 downwards.
CCTTCTCCATAGCTGTCCGATGAGCGGTATACCTTTACTGCACTGCACTCACCGTTATACTTTTCACGGACATAACGCAGGATATTTCCGCTGAGAAAAGTCAGTTCGTGATTTTTGAAACGTTTCGGCTCACGCAGCATGGTTGTTTCAATTTTGATACCGTGTTCCAATGCAATGCGAACAAGCTTGTTACGGGTATTGTTTACAGTTTCAAAAACTGAAAAATCCTTTGCAGTTTCGTCTGCAGTTGCAAGACAAACTGTTGTACTTTCGCTCTGACAGATTACTGCCTCAAGGAAAGCATATTCATCTGCCGTAAAGCTTTTGAACGAGTCGATGAACACAGTTTTACCGCAAAAATATCCATGGAGCTGAGCACGTTTTGCCGCCTCGGAAATATCACCCTCGCCGTCCTTATAGCCGCTTGCAGAAAGCAGCTTTTCATATTCCGAATAAATCAGTGCAATATCAGAAACCTTGTCACGGATATTCTCGTCAAGTCCGTTTACGCAATCGGTAAGATGTTCAGCAGTTATGCCGCTGAGAGTAAGTTCCTTTACAATATCAAGACCACTTTCCACAAACATCGGAGATTTCGCCTGACGATTGTAGAAGCAGAGTCCCTCTCTTTCCGAAAGGGTTTTCAGCGTACGGAACATCATGATGTTCTTCACAATATCATCAGCATATCTGCCCTTCAATCCGCCGTGCTTTATAAAAATTTCCTTTGCACATCTTGCAAAGGAAAGCACTTCAACACGATTGAACAAAGTCATACCTATACGCTCGTAAAGCGCACGGTCAAACTCAAAGGAAAACTGGTCAGGAATTATCACAAGCACGTCCTTGTCAGCCTTTACAGCGGCTTCAATACGGCTCATCATTTCGTATGTCTTTCCACAGCCTGCACCGCCGGTTATAATGTTGAGCATAACCTTCCCCTCACTTTTTTCTGTTCTTGTCGGCAAATCTCCAGAGTATATCACGGTACTCGGGAGTTGCATAATTTATCCCCACACGGGGCAGCGTTTCTATTTCGGCACGATAGCCGTCATCTTCAATTCTTATTCTCGGATTGCCGCAGAAGCTTTCGCCGTTGAAGCTTTTGTCAATACCAAGCTTTTTCGTCAGCTTTGCAGGTCCGTCGTAAACCTCACACGCACGGAAAAGCACCCCCTGAGGTTGTCCTTCCTCGCCTGTAATAACATTCATCAGCCAGTGCATACCGTAGCAAAGATACACATAAATCACACCGCTTTTTCCGTAAAGAAGTTCCGTCCTCGGAGTACGTCCCTTGCTTGCGTGACAGGCGGTATCCTCCTCGCCTCGGTAAGCCTCAGTTTCGGTTATGCGGAGAGTTACCTCGCTGCCGTCATCAAGGGTACGCACAATAAGCTTTCCCACAAGGTCAGGGGCGACTTCAAGTGCATCACGATGAAAAAATGTTTCTGTAAGAATTGAGCTTTTCATTTTTCGCCTCACCATTTTCCCACTTCATAAAAATTTCCGTTTCACAGGTATCGAAATCCATCTGCTCACGGTCACCGGCAAACCCCTCACGCAGATAGAATTCCGCCGCCCTTGCATTACGCTTGTAAACGCTCAGCGTAAGCTTGTTATACAAGCCTTTTGCGTGGTCAAGAAGTTCCTTGCCAATGCCCTGCGACCTATACTTTGAATCAACAAAAATACCCTCGATATGTCTGTTTTTTATTCCCATAAATGCGGCAATTCTGCCGTCAATTTCGTAAACATAAACCTCTGCGGCGGCAATAGCTTCCTTTGCACCTGCAAAGTGCGTCTGCCAGTAATCCGCAGGGATAAAGCTGTGAGCGTCAAGGTTTGAGTCAATCCATATTTCCATCACACGCTCAAGGTCAGCCGCTTCAAATTTTCTTATCATTTTACATCTCCGTAATATAACATAATAGAATAAATTATAGCACAAAATGCACCAAAAGTAAAGCATAAAGAGTACAAAAAAGAGGACACCTGCATGGTATCCTCAATTCGTTTTTATTCCCAGTTCTTCCACACGTCGGGGCAGTACCCAACCGTAGCTTGCCTGCCGTTGCGGACTATAGGTGTTTTATACAGCTTGGGACACTCCGCAAGCTTATCCGCCTTTGCGTCATCAAGAAGATACTTAATATTGCAGTAGTCCTTGCTGTTTTCATCAATAAGCTTTTCAAGTCCGCCAACAGCCTTGCAAACGCTGTCAAGCTCTCCCTTGCTCAGACCCTTGGAGAGAATATCCACCGACTGGAATTTCACCCCACGCTCCTTGAAGTAACGCTCCGCTTTTTTAGTGTCGAAGCACTTTGATTTTCCGAAGATTTGTATGTTCATTGTCCGTTTCTCCTTGTCATTGCCTCGTGTTCCTTTTTAAGCTCCTCTAAAAGCCACTCCACGCTTTTGTTCTGATTTGTTGCGGTAACAATCGCTTTCAGCGGAACATTCAGCCCCGCCATTCTCATTGCTTTCAGAAGCATATCAAGGCGCTTGCTGTCTATTCCCGAAAAAATCAGGCACTCACCCTCTGCTGTAATAGACGTACCATTTGACGTGAAGCCGTTATACCCCGCAAGGAAGCCTATGCTTTCCCCTGCCTTATCATAAGGAATTTCGCCACACTTCATATTGAGTGAAGCCGCTGTCTGCTCCAGAAGCAGCTTTTTCGTACCGATATTGTAATGCAACACCGTTTCAGGTATTGTCGGAATAATTCTTGCTTTCATTATGACAACTCCTTTTGGAATAGTATACCACAAAAGTGCATTGTCAGTCAATATGATTATATTGTTGACAAATGGAATTTTTTTGTGTATAATTTCAATAACAATATTTTGGGAGGAATTAAAAATGAAAAAGCTTTTAAGCATTCTCATGGCAGTTGTAATGGTTTGCTCGCTTTGCGTTATTCCCGCTTCTGCAGCTTCACCAAAGCTGAATAAATCTACAGCAAGTCTGCCAATCGGATACTCTGTAACACTTAAAGTAAGCAATGCAGATAAAGTTACATGGTCATCCCGTGATGAATCTGTTGCTAAAATCAAATCTTCAAAAGGCAATACCGCTAAAATCGTAGGTGTAGGCTCAGGTACTACACACATTATTGCCAAGGTCGGCAAAAAAAATCTTAAATGCAAGATTACTGTAAAGAAGTCTTTTATTACAGCTGAAAAAGAAAAGGTATCGGTAGGTATCGGAAAGACAATTACTGCTACTGTAAGTGTCAAAGGTTCAAAGAAAATCTCTTACAGCAATGGCGCCCCTGAAAAATGCACAATTACTTCCGTTAAATGGGACGGCGATAAGCTTAAATTCAAAATCAAAGGTAAGGCTGCAGGTTCTGCATTAATCAAGGTTTATGCAAAGGGTTACTCCAAAACCACAATGGAAACAATTACTGTAAATGTTACCGGTAAGAACACTTCATCAACAAGTTCATCTGCAAGCTCAACTTCTTCAGTAAGCGAAGAAGTAAAGGTTGTAGACCTTGTAAATGAAGAACGTGAAGCAGCCGGTCTTCCAAAACTTGTGATGGACGATTCTCTCAATAAAGTAGCAAAGCTTCGTGCAGAAGAACTGCTTAACAATCTTTCACATACACGACCTAACGGTACAAACTGTTTCACTGCACTTTCCGAAAATGGTATAACATACGGACATGCGGCTGAAAACATTGCTGCAGGTCAGAGAGATGCTGAAGAGGTAATGAGCACATGGATGAGGTCAACCGGACACAGAGATAACATTCTTAGTGCTGATGCTGAAAAAATCGGTGTGGCACTTGTAGAAACCACATTCGGTTACGGCTACTACTGGGTTCAGGTTTTTACTGATTAATTACAAAGATTAAAGGGTACCTTTCGGTACCCTTTATTTTTATTTTGAAATCTTTTTGAGGTAATCATACATAATCTGTACAGCCTCTGCACGGGTAATTGTATTGCTTCCGCCAAGCTTTCCGTCTGAGCCTGTTACAAATCCCTTTTCATATGCAACTGCAAGATATCCTGCTTCCTTGTCTGAGTCCTTTACATCACTGAAAGGTGATTTGAAAATATTCATTTTCGCAATATCAGCAGGGAGATAAAGCTTACCGAACATTACCGCTGCCTCACGCATTGTTGTTTCAGCCTTGTCCTTCTTTTCTGCCTCAAGCTTTTTCTTTTCTTCTTCCTTTGACATTCCATCTTCAATCATTTCTTCCTCAACTGCAACCTCATATCCTCCCATGACATTGGTCATAAGACTTGCAAAATCCTCTTCTGAAATAAGTTCATCAGGTCTGAACTTGCTTTCGGTTGTAATCACTATGCCATACTTCTGAAGTGCAAGAATTGCTTCCTCCTGGTCAATATCCTTTATATCAGAATACTTCACATCTTTTGCAGATACATAGGTCTTTCTTTCACTGCCGTTCCAGTTGCAGAGCTTGCCTGTTTTTGCATTGAGATAAAAACCATCCATTTTGTAGATAAGATATGTATTTACTTTACCGTCCTTAGTAATCCAACCATCATAGTAGTAGTTGAAATCCTGCTGGGTGTAAAGCTTATCAAAAGCTTCTGACTCGGAAAGAATATCCGCACTCGGGAAGGTAACATCCTCGGTATGATTTACGTAATAGCTTGTTACAACACCGTTTGAGTCAACACCTACGCTGATACTGTCGCCCCAGACCTGAATTCCATTCACATAGCGGTTAAATATAAAGTGACGTGCATCTTCATAATGTGTTTCCTTGCCGTTCTTCCAGCTCTGAACAGGTGCAGTATTTGCACTGTCAGCCTTGTAGCCGCTGAAAATATCATCAGAATAAGTCTCCGCAGCTTCTTTTGCAATCTTATTTGCGTTTGTAACATTAAGCTTCGGCAAATTGCCGCTGCCGCTGTATTTGCTGAAATCAAGAACCTCGCCTGTTTCGCCGTTTATACGGACATTCACATTTTTGTAGCCCTTATAATTGTCTCTCAGGTCTTTCTTTACAGCATATCTAAGGCTGACATAGAAGGTCTCCTCATCAGTCTTTTCATCTGTTTCATAGTATATGTCATAGCTTTTCAGTTCGTAATCATCAGTAAGTGCAACAAACTTATCATTTTTCAGCTGCTTGAAGGCTTCATCTGTTTTGACAAGATTTTCGTCCTGCTGAATTTTTTCCAGTTCCTCAGGAGTAAACTCAACACCTTCGTCCTCAACGGCAGCTTCCTCCTCTTCAACGCAATCTTCTGTCACAGCATCATTCATAGCACCATAATAGCGTGTGCCCTCAGCCTTGTTCATATCCTCCCAGATAGTCGATTTTCCCCCTGTGAAAGCGTCGATTTCGCTGTGCATATCCGAGTCGTAAACAAGACCGACCTTCTGTGTCCATTCGCCCTTGCCTGTCTTTTCGTTGTATTTGTAGTCGCCGTAAATCTTATAGTACGGGGTAAGATTACAAAGATTTTTATAAAGTTCCTGAATATCCTTTTCAGACTTAGCAGTCTTAGGGTCGGCAAATTCAGCATCCTCCCACCAACTTACATAGAAGCTGTTAAGTTTGCCTGTATTCTTGTCGATTTCAAGACTTCCGCTGTTGCCGCTGACAATTATACCGTTTTCATATCGGTTAAAGCGTACACTTGCAGTATTGTTGAACAAGCCAAGCGAATTGACTTCAAGCTTTACGCTGTCAGCAATATCGGGATTAAGCTGCTTGATATAGCCCTTTGCTTTGGTTAAAATCTGTTCGTCAGTAAGTTTTGCGAGGGTCGGATTGTTGGAATAGTGGGAATCATACTTGCTGTCATAATATTCTGTAATAATTCCTCCTGTAATCATAACAACAATTCTGCGGTACTGCTTGGCATTGTCAGGGGTTGTCCATACAAAGCTGAATGTACGTGTGCCGTAGTTTTCATATGTACTGTAATCAAACTCGGTAACTTCTTTCGGTATTGATACACGCTTTTTCACAATAGTCAGTGCCTGCTTCATTTCAACCTGACTTTCATCTGAGGTTGTTGATACAGATTTGTATGCCGAAACTGTCATCGGGACAAGAGTTGTTCCCGCAATCATTGCCGCCATAATCATAGCTGCTGTTTTTGCAATTGTCTTTTTCATAACATCAGTCCTTTCCTTATTTTCGGTTTCGTAATGAATACAATTTACGTGTGCATATTTTTTCAAGCAATAATATTTTTGTTATTTCACACAATTTCGTCTGCAATTGCACAGCACAATGTACAAAACAAGGGTGCCAAGCTTATGCTCTGCACCCCAATTGCATTTATTTATAATTCTCAACAAAGCATTTAAGCTTTTCATAAGTTTCATCACTCAGAATATGCTCCATGCGACAGGCGTCCTGCTCGGAATTTTCGGAAGAAACACCAAGTATATCCGTCAGGAACTTCCTAAGCATAAGATGGCGCTCATAAACCTGCTCAGCCTTTGCCTTGCCGCTGTCCGTAAGAACAATCTGGCCGTTAGGCTCAACAGTAATATACCCGTCGCTTTTTAAAATGCCCACGGCACGGCTGATACTCGGCTTGGAATAACCCAGCTCATTTGCGATATCAATTGAACGGACGAACCCCGTATTTTTATGAAGAATAAGTATGGTTTCGAGGTAGTCCTCGCCTGACTCGTGAATAGACATGATTATTCCTCCTGTCGGTTACTTTTGTAACATTATATCACAGATTTATTATCTTGGCAAGTGCAAATAAATAAAAAGGACAACCGAAGCTGTCCTTTTGAATTACTTATTTTTAATATACTCGTCCATAGCCTTTGCCGCCGTTTTTCCTGCGCCCATTGCAAGGATTACCGTAGCCGCACCTGTTACTGCATCGCCGCCTGCGAAAACGCCATCACGGGATGTCATTCCGTTTTCGTCAGCAACAAAACATCCTCTGCGGTTTGTTTCAAGACCCTTTGTTGTGTTTCTGATAAGCGGATTAGGTGATGTGCCAATTGCCATTATCACGCTGTCAACTTCAAGCACAAACTCAGAGTCAGCCTTTTCAACGGGACTTCTTCTGCCGCTTTCGTCAGGCTCGCCAAGCTCCATTTCCACGCACTTCATTCCCGTAACAAACTTATGCTCGTCACCGAGAATTTCGGTAGGATTATTCAGCGTCTTGAAGATGATACCCTCTTCCTTAGCATGCTCAACCTCTTCCTTACGGGCAGGCATTTCCTCCTCGCCTCTGCGGTAAACTATGTACACATTTTCCGCACCAAGTCGCTTAGCACAGCGTGCAGCGTCCATAGCAACATTACCGCCTCCTACTACAGCAACATTCTTTGCGTGCTGGATAGGTGTGTCGGAGTCCTCTTTATATGCCTTCATAAGGTTTGTTCTTGTCAGGAATTCGTTAGCGGAGTAAACACCCTTCAGGTTTTCACCCTGAATACCCATAAAGCGTGGCAGACCTGCTCCGGAGCCGATGAACAATGCTTCGTAACCCTGCTCGAAAAGCTCGTCAACAGTAATTGTTCTGCCGATAACAGTGTTTGTGCAGATTGTTACACCAAGTGCTTTAAGACCGTCAATTTCCTTCTGCACAATATCCTTCGGCAGACGGAATTCGGGGATGCCGTACACGAGCACGCCGCCTGCAAGGTGAAGAGCCTCGAAAACAGTTACCTCGTAACCCATCTTTGCAAGGTCACCTGCACAGGTAAGTCCTGCAGGGCCAGCACCGATAATAGCAACCTTATGGCCGTTTGGCTCAGGCTTCTTTGCTTCGGCTGTGCTGTGCTCGTTATGCCAGTCAGCAACAAAGCGTTCAAGTCTGCCGATACCAACAGGCTCGCCCTTGATACCGCGCACACACTTACTTTCACACTGTCTTTCCTGAGGACAGACACGACCGCATACTGCAGGAAGTGAGCTTGACGCGCTGATGATATCGTAAGCACCATCAAAATCCTCTGCGCATACCTTCTGAATAAAAGCGGGAATGTCGATGTTTACGGGACAGCCGCTTACGCAAGGCTTGTTCTTGCAGTTAAGGCAGCGGTTTGCCTCGTCGATTGCCATTTCCTTTGTGTAACCGAGGGCAACTTCCTTGAAGTTCTTGTTTCTTATATCAGGTGCCTGAGCAGGCATTTCATTTTTCTTAGGGGACATATTAGGCATAATAGTGATCACGCTTCGACAGAAGCGTGCCTCCTCTCACGATGTTTTGTGGTTTTGCTTGCAAAATTTTGGACTTTAGTCCAAAAAACAAAACTCATGTCTGAAAATTTATTTTCAGACTTCCTTGCTGAAAAGATTGCAGGTTTCTTCGTGCTTATGACGCTCGAAGTCACGGTACATTGCCGCACGCTCCATAGCTTCATCAAAGTCAACAAGGTGGCCGTCAAAGTCAGGGCCGTCAACGCAGGCGAACTTTGTTTCACCGCCTACAGTAAGACGACAGCCGCCGCACATTCCCGTACCGTCAATCATAATCGGGTTCATTGATACAGTAGTTTTTACGCCGTACTCCTTGGTAAGTGCACAAACGAATTTCATCATAATCAGTGGGCCAATTGCAATAACCTCATCGTACTTCTCTCCGCTCTCAATAAGCTCCTTGAGTGCATCGGTAACACGTCCCTCAGTGCCATAAGAGCCGTCATCCGTCATCATAATCAGCTTGTCGGAAGCCGCCTTGAATTCATCTTCAAGGATTACTAAATCCTTGTTTCTGAAACCTGCAATAGCGTGAACCTCACAACCGTTTTCGTGAAGCTTCTTTGCCACTGGATAAGCGATTGCACAGCCAACGCCGCCGCCAACAACAGCAACCTTTTTAAGTCCCTCAATATGGGTAGGCGTACCGAGAGGACCAACGAAATCCTGAATGAATTCGCCCTCATTTTTATGGTTAAGTTTTTCGGTTGTTGAGCCGACAATTTGGAAAATAATTGTAACCGTACCATTTTCCCTGTCATAATCAGCAACAGTAAGCGGAATTCTCTCGCCGTTTTCGTCAACACGGAGAATAATAAACTGCCCCGGCTCAGCCTTTGCCGCAACCATAGGTGCATCAATATCCATAAGAGTTACCGTCGGGTTAAGTATCTTTTTTCTGACAATTCTATACATTATCTCAATCCCTTTATTCTAATACATTTTCTGTAAATTTGCAATTTTAAAAACACTATCTTGTATTATACCCGTATTTCGGCACGATGTCAACAATTCGCAAACGCTTTTGTGAAAGGTTATATAAAAACCGTTTAAATAGTGCTCCGATATAGGTAACTTCTTCCGCTTTTGCCGATAATTTCAACGATTTCAGCCGCAGTAAGCACATTCAGCACAAAGGACGCATACTTCTGTCCGACACCGCTTAGTGCACCGAAATCCTTTGAGGTGAACTCCTCGGGCAGACTATCGGGAAGAAAATATTCCCAATCGGACTTGCAATTTATGTGTATCTCCTCCACCAAATCCTTCGGGATACGGTCATAGCGGACATACCCCCTCCTCCTGCCGCGCTTCAGCCCCTCGGTTTCGGGCGGCTGACGGAATTCGTCCACGTCCAGCATTACAATGCAAAGACGGAAATTTTCGTGGGCGAGGAAAGGTTTTATCTTGTACAACTCGGGAAAAATATCGTAGGGCGTACCCATTTTCGGTGACTTGCGTTTTCTGCCCTGCTCGCCCGTTTCGGGGTTGATGAGGATAAGCCACTTGTACCGTGGAATAGGGTGCACAACCGTAACACGGCTTACCTGCAAAAAGACATCAAGCTTTTTCCGCAGACGCTCAAAGCCTGCGGTCTGAATTTCGATAATTCCGTCCTCGCCCACAATATCCGCAACAAAGCCGCCGACTTTCTGCTCGTGCCCATCAGCGTAAGGCTCAAAGTAATTTTTCAGCACCGAATGAACGGTTTTCTCGCCGTATGTACCGATTCCCGCACGGATATGCTCACCCGTCAGCACGGTTTCAAGGGCAGTGTAGAATTTTTCTTTGTCCACGGCTTTTCCTCCTTTTTATCGAATTGAGATTTATCATTTATTGCCAATATTTAAAAGAATATCCTTCTTCGGGTTCGCCTATTTCATACCCTAATGCTTCTGTAAGTTTGTTTTTTAATTTTGGATACCATTTTCGCCATATTTCATACATCATAAGACCGCTAATTTGAATTCCACCCGGTTCAACTGAACAATATAATTCTACGCAATCTTCCTCATCATACCAAAACAAACAATCTTTATTTATTTCATCTTCAACCCAATATGGCATAGACCTAAAAACATCTATTACTTTATTCCAAAGTTCATTTGGTATACTGTAGTGAATATTCAAATTAATATCATGTGTGTCACTATCATTTTTGTAATTCATTATATCACCATCTCCACAAATTCCGATTTACCATCACGCTAATTATACCAACATCACTCAAAAAAATCAACCGCTCCCGAATTCATATCGGAAGCGGCTGTTTCATCGCAGGTTATCTGCTCTGGTTATTGTTGCTCTTGTTATCAGCACGGTTATTGCTCTTGTTGCTCTGCTGATTGTTGTTCTGCTTGTTGCTGCTCTGATTGTTGTTCTGACGGTTACTCTGCTGGTTCTGGTTATTGTTCTGGTAGCTCATTTTCATATTCTCCCTTACGGTATATTTTCTTGTGCATTACACAAATTATCAGTATTATGCACAAATTATACATCAACACTTGCATTACAAGTGTGAATGGTGTATAATAATATAAATTATCTGCAAAGGAATGATTTTTATGCACAGCTGCGGCATTTTGTTACACATTACCAGTCTTCCCGACAAGTACGGTATCGGTACTCTCGGCAAGCAGGCTTACAAATTCGTTGACTTTCTGGTAAAGAGCGGTCAGGAATACTGGCAGCTTCTTCCTATCGGACCGACAGGCTTCGGTGACTCACCTTATCAGAGTTACTCTGCTTATGCGGGAAACCCGCTTCTCATCGACCTTGAAAAGCTTATCGAAGAAGGGCTTCTCGATGCTGATGATACGGATTTACAGCTTATCGAAAGAAAGCAGTTTACCGATTTCGGTCAGCTTGACAGCTTCAGACAGGTTGTACTGAAAAAAGCCTGCAAGGTTTTTCTTGATAAGGCTGACAGCACTGTTCTTTCCGATTTTCAGGCTTTCTGCAACATCAACAACTTCTGGCTTGAGGACTATGCTCTCTTCACGGCGCTGAAAAAGCATTTCCGCAACGCTATGTGGACTGAGTGGGACGATGACATCCGTCTGCGTCGTCACGATGCACTTGAACGCTACGCTGAGCAGCTTGCTGAGGAAACAACCTGCGTGAAGTTCATTCAGTACAAGTTTTTTGAGCAGTACAACGCTCTTAAAAAGTATGCAAACTCAAAGGGTATCAAGCTTTACGGCGATATGCCGATTTACGTTTCAATGGACAGCTCTGATATATGGGCTAACCCTGAGATGTTTATGCTTGACGAGGACAGACGTCCCACAAAGGTTGCAGGCTGTCCGCCTGATGCTTTCTCAAAGACAGGTCAACTCTGGGGCAACCCGCTCTACAACTGGGACTATATGGAGGAAACAGGCTACGGCTGGTGGATTGCACGTGTTGAATATTCGGGCAGACTTTTCGACCTTACAAGAATTGACCACTTCCGCGGCTTCGAAAGCTTCTACGCAATTCCTTACGGAAACGAAACCGCTGAAATCGGCGAGTGGCTCCCCGGTCCGTCAATGAAGCTGTTCAAGGCTATCCGTGAAGAGCTTGGCGATGTAAATCTCGTTGCTGAGGACCTTGGCTTCCTTACCGAAGACGTGCGCAAGATGCTTAAGGAATCAGGCTTCCCGGGTATGAATGTGCTTGAATTTGCTTTCGGCGGTGAGGACAGTAACTACCTGCCTCACAACTATGTGCGTAACAGCGTTGTTTATATCGGCACTCACGATAACGACACCGCAATCGGCTGGTACAACTCCTGCGACAAGGAAACACGCAAGAATGCAAAGAAATATATGGCACTCTCCAAGAAGGAGGGCGTGAACTGGGGTATGATAAGAACAGCCTACTCCAGTGTTTCTGACCTTGCTGTAATTCAGATGCAGGATTTCCTCGGACTTGGCTCGGAGGCAAGAATGAATATTCCGTCTACAATCGGCAACGGCAACTGGGCATGGCGTCTTGATGAAAAGGCTCTTTCTGACAAGCTTGCCGAAAAGATTATGAAGTACGCTAAACGCTACTTCCGTGCACCTGTGAAAAAGAAAATCAAGGTAAAGGTTACAAAGAAAACCGATATGACAAACTCTGATGAATAACAAAAACGGGTACTGAAAATCAATTCAGTACCCGTTATCTTTTTATTTCTCAATTTTATCGCAGTAGACGATACCAAGACCAACTGTACTCATATAGCATCTGCCGTAAACATTCATATCGCCGCTTACGAACTCGCCGTTGCCCGTACCGCCGAACTGGTGGAGGTCATCGTTAATCTGCACCCATGTTGCGCCGTTATCTTCGGACATATAAAGTCCCGGCTTTTCAGCTTCCATCGGTGTACCCCAGATATAAATTACAAGCGGGTCACCATCATTCTTTGCCTTGCCAAGACCAACTGCTTCACAGTACTTGATACCCTCAACATACTCCGAGGTTGCTCCGTAGTCTCTTGTTACAACAAGACCTGCGCCGTTTGCAATATAAACTGTACCCTCATTCTTCGGGTCAACGCAAAGTCTTCTGAAACTTGGTGTAATTGTGGAATTTCTCTTGAAAGTCTTGCCGCCGTCTTCGGAATAATAGAACGCACTGTTGCCGCATCCGTAAACGTAATTTGCATTGCTTGGGTCACCGATAAGGTAAATGTTGCCACCGATAAGGCCTGTTGATTCATTCCAGGTTGCACCGAAATCCTCTGTATAGTATGCTTTCAGACCGTTTTCAGGGCTCCAGATAAGTCTGCTGCCGTCAGCTGTGAATGCCAGCTTGCCCTTGTAGAGCGTCTTTGCAGGGTCGGGACAATTGTTAATCCAGTTCCATGTCTTGCCTGCGTCTGTGGAATACGTAAGAGCCATATTGCTTTCGTCACCGCCGACTTTTGCCCAGTAATCTCTGTTCTGCGCGGCAATTGTGATACTTGTTGTTGAACCAATCTTATCCTGATGTCTTGTTGCAGGTACTGTTACATCCTCGTGAACATATCCGTCATAGTCATAAACTGCGGAAACAAGCGGATAATCCTCATAGGAAATGATATCGGAAGGAACAGTTTCCTCGATACCGTAAGAGTCAAAATAGAATTTTGGTGTTTCGTCCCAGATGTTATCGCAGGAGAAGATACCATTACCCGAGTTGACCATAATTCTGTTCGGATTGAACGGGTCAATTGCAAGGGAACTGCACCAGTGAATTGCACAGCCTTCAACCCAAGGCATACCGTTTACGTCCATTTCCATGCTGTCGAGCACGTTTCGCCAGGTCTTACCGCCGTCAGTTGAAGTATAGAACACATCACCGTAAGCGCCGTTAGCCTGAAGCTTCCACATACCTGATGTTACTGCAACAAGCTTGTTGTCGTCCTCAGGGTGGATAACAATATCGCCGATAGAGTCGTTGGAAGGCTTTACTTCGTCAACTGTGCCATCTGTATTGTAGCGGTAAAGCGTACCAAGTGCACAATTCCATGGGCCTTCGTTATTTATGTAGCAAACGTAAAGATTACCCTTGCTGTCAAGCTTCATACGCTGTACCATATATTCAGTAATGCTGTTATCAAGCTTCTTCCAGCTTGCACCAGCGTCCTCGGAAACAAAGAGGTTGCCCGCATCGTTATTCTTTTCGGATACGGCAGCGTAAATCTTCTGTGTTACACCGTCTTTTGCTGTGGAAGGGTCAAAAAGAATAGAGTTTATACCGTTTCCGTTTGAAGTTGAAGTAATCGGGAAATCAACGTTTTCCCATGTTTCGCCGCCGTCGGTACTCTTTATCATACCGCCTGTACGTCCGCCTGCAAAAATGATGTCGCCGTTATTTGGGTCAACAGCAATTCGCTCACCGTTACCACGTCCCATACCGTTACCGTGAACCTTAATTTTGTCGGTAACATCAATAACTTCAACATGTTCGCCGTAGTCATCGGACTTGATAATGCAGGTCTTGCCGTTGCTGAAATAATCAGTACCTGCAAGTAGATAAACCTCGTTAGGTGCCTGTGGATTGTATGCAAGACCGTCAATGCCAAGGAGGCCACGGTCATCAGCTGTTACCCAGTAATTCATTGACTTCCACATACCGGTTTCAGATGTGCGGTAATATGCACCGCCAACGTCGGTTCTTGTGTAGTAAACGTTTTCTTGCGGAGTTGAAAAAACACCTGTGATAAATCCACCGCCGCCAGCAGAAACCTGACCATAAGTCCAGTCGCTGTTTACAAACACGTCACTTGCCACAGCTGCATCACTGCCAGCTGCTGATTCAGCGGGAACATCTGCATTTTTCTTACAGCCTGTGAACACTGACAGACACATTGCCGCAGACATAGCAAAAGCCGCAAGCTTGCTTATTTTTCTAGTCATAGCTATATTTCTCCTCATAAATTTAAAATAACAAATAAATTATAAGTCATTGTCAACCTTATGTCAAGTGATATGCTGTTAATTTACACAAAAATTTTCGCTTTATCTCCTTGTAATACGTTTATTTCGACCTTTTGCACCTTGTAATATATTGGGAAATATGATATAATTAAAGTATACCATTTTAAAGGAGAGATTGCCATGACAAACAAGGAGCTTCTTTCAATCGCTGACAAGGCCATGGAAAACGCTTATGCCCCCTACTCAAAGTTCAAGGTAGGTGCTGCACTTCTCTGCAAGGACGGCACAATTTTCACAGGCTGTAACATAGAAAATGCAACCTACGGTGCAACAAACTGCGCCGAGCGAACCGCAATATTCAAGGCCGTTTCCGAGGGACAACGTGAATTTGAAGCAATCGCTATCGTGTCCTCAGTCAGCGGAGAAACATTCCCATGCGGTATATGCCGTCAGGTTATGGCTGAATTTGCACCCGAACTGAAAATTATTCTCCGCAACGAAAAATACGAGGAGTGCATTTACACATTAATGGAATTGTTGCCAAAATCTTTTAGTCTGTAAAACCAATAAAATCCATAGCAGATTTTGTCAGTTACAGATTTTAACCGTTCTGTAATTGACTTTAATATAATATTGTTATATAATTACTGTGTATCTATTATTTGTTTTATCAGGAAAAGAGGTTAAAATGCAGTATCGTTTTCCAGTTCGTTTTTTACCGCTTATATTGTCCGCAGCACTGCTTGTTTCCGGATGCAAAACCATTTCGGAAGAAGCACCGCCGATTATGACAAGAATCGACGCTTCAACCACTACGTTCTCAACAAAGGATACCCTTTCGGCTGAAATCGTGTCGGAAACGGTCGGAAACGAAACGGAAACGTCGGAAGTCGCGACGGAAATAACGGAAATGGAAATTACTGCAGAGAAATCGACGGAAACGGCGGCGGAAACCACAGAAATTCCTCAGGAAACAACATCTTCCGCACCTGAAACAACATTCGTACCTGAAACTACTTCTTTGAGCGAAACAACAACCGTACCCGAAACAACCACAGAAGCAACAATCACAACTCTGCTTACACTTCAATCGGAAAGTCCACCTGAAACAACGTTGCAGACTACCTCAGAAACGGAACAGGTTACGGCTTACTATGGTACTAACAGCTACAATGCGCTGAATTTCCGTGAGCAGAAAGGTTTCTGGATTACATATCTGGAGTACAGTTCCATACTGAAAAACAAGTCGGAAAGTTCCTTCCGCAAATCTATCGGTAACTATTTTGACAATATCTCCGATTTGGGCTTCAATACCGTTTACGTTCAGGTAAGAGCCTTCGGTGACGCTTACTATGATTCGGATTTGTACCCGTCAGGTGAACAGTTTGACGGCACAATCGGCACAAGCAACAACTTCGATGCTTTGCAGGTTATGATTGACTGTGCTCACGAACGCAACCTTTCAATCCACGCATGGATTAATCCTATGCGTCTTATGTATACTTCACAGCTTGAAGCCATTGATGACAACTACCCCATCAAGAAATGGTATGACAGCAATAAGTACAACGGCACATACATTGTAAAATCGGGTGACCGCTGGTATCTTAATCCTGCCTACAGCGAGGTTACCGACCTTATTGCTTCGGGCATAACAGAAATTGCTGCAAATTATGATGTTGACGGTATCCAGATTGACGATTACTTCTATCCTACTACCGACTCGTCTTTTGATAAAAGTGCTTACTCTGCTTCAGAAACGGATTTGTCCCTTTCTGACTGGAGAATTGCAAACGTGAACAGAATGGTGAAGAAGCTTTACAAGGCGGCTCACAATGCCAATTCTTCCATTGTTTTCGGCATTTCCCCTCAGGGCAGTGTTGACAACAACTACAATCAGCTTTACGCTGACGTAAAGACATGGTGCAAATCAAGCGGTTACTGCGATTATATTCTTCCGCAGGTTTACTTCGGATTTGACAATACAGCTCTCCCTTATGCAGATGTTATTGCACTTTGGAGCAGTATGGTAAAATCCGATGATGTGAAGCTTGTTATTGGTCTTGCGGCATACAAAATCGGTGCTGAGGACACTTATGCAGGCAAAGGCGGAAAGAATGAGTGGATTAACAATGATGACATTATCTCACGTCAGATGTCACTTGCTGAATCATTAAGCAACTACGGAGGCGTGGCAATATACAGATATGACTCACTTTTCAACCCTGAATCGTCCGTTGCAGCGCAGGTTGACAAGGAAATAAAAAATATAGAAAAGTAAAGAACACAAGAACACAGCGAATTAAAGAAAGGAAAAGAGAATTGAAAAGAAAAAAATCGAGAATTCTCGGTCTTATAACGGCATTCGCAATGATGGCAGGCTTTTCCGCAGATATTTCAGCAATCGTCGGCAGCTTCACTGTCTACGCTGAAAATGACCCGGGGCAGATTACCGTCATTGAACCTCAGCCCGAAATCAATAAGGATGAAGAGCTTGAGCTTTTCGTAGAACCTGAATTTACTCCGATGTACAGTTTCCCTGAAAACATGCGCGGTGTATATGTTACTCCGACAGTTGATTTCGCAGTGCCTGACGAAGAAGGTAATATTCCTTCAGACGAAAGCATTTATGAACAGGTTGAGGAGATGCTGGTTTCAGCCGAAGAAAATCGCCTTAATTCAATTATTATCAATACCGATATGGATGGAAAGGCTTTCTACAGTGCTGATATGAACGCAACTGTTGAAGTTCCGCTTGTCGAGTACGTTATTGACAGCGCAAAGGAACACGGTTTCTACGTTTACCTGAATTTCAGCATTGATCATGCCCTTGATGCACTTCAGGAAAGTGAACTCCAGGCAAGAATTGACAAACTGGCAATTATTGTACACAGTTTTACTGTCAAATACCCTGTTGACGGCATAATTCTGGACGGGTATTATTCTTCTATGGACAATACCTCTATAAACGATTATGTAAAGAACGGCTCGGGAATCGGTTTCGAAAACTGGCTTCTGGATAACGGAGCATATGTATTCAGCCTTGCGGCTGATGCTATACGCCGCACAAACAATACCGTTCCTGTAGGTATCGCCCTTAATGATGTATGGGCTAACTATACAACCGATGAAAATGGTTCTGAAACTGCGGTCAATTTCGAAGCACTCACTGATGGCTATGCAGATACTGTCGGATATATAAAAAATGGATATGCCGATTTTATCATGCTTAATGCAGAAGGCTCAATTTCCGATGATGAGCTCCCCTTTAATAAAATCGTTGAATGGTGGGACTCTCATGCTGTAAACGCTGATATTCCCCTTTATGTTCACCACTTCAACGAGCAGATTTGCACCGATGCTGAAGGCTGGGGCTCTCCTGATGAACTTGTAAAGCAGGTTATTGCGGCAGGCGAGTTCAATTCTTACGGCGGAAGTGCCTTCAACTCACTTGATGCCCTTGAAGATGACCTTATGGAATCCACAACAGTGCTTATGAAGCATTATGATGATAACATTGACATTGAAGGTCTTAACAGCGAACTGGAAATGACTCTCCCGAAAAAGACAACCTTCAAAACAGAAGAACCTGAGGTTATTTTCGCAGGTTCATTCGACCCCAATTTCCCCGTTTACTACCAGGGCAAGGAAATCGAACTTAACGAAGCAGGACGTTTCTACTTTACCGAGGAACTTGAAGTCGGTGTAAACACCTTTAAATTCCAGAACAAAGCAAAAGTTATTACATATAAAATCACCAGAACAGTAAAGGTTTTAAAGGACGTTGCCCCAACAGATGCAACGATGCGTGTTGAGGAACAATCCACAATTGCACTGAGTGCGATTGCATACCGCGGTTCAAGCGTAAGTGCAAAAATCAATGGCAAGAGCATCACTCTTACCGAGGTAGAAAGCCAGCTTGATGAACTTGACCCGAACTCGAATTACACCAAATATGTAGGCTACTACACAGCACCTCAAGGTAAACGCGGCGAGGATATCGACCTTGGCAATATCGAATTCTTCGGCACCTATGAAACCCGTACCGGCGATTTCAACGAAACACGTACAGGTGCACATATCATTGTCAATGCACTTGCAGAGGTTGCAAATGACTACAGCGGAAATATCATCCGCATAAACAATGATAACACCATGGTTTATGACTATAAATCAACAAGTGCAAACCCTACTCCTGACTGCGTAAGACTTCCTGCGGGAACACTTGACTACGTTGTAAAAACCGTTACTTATGACGGAAAGGACTTTTATCTTACCAACTCAGGCAAACGTATCCGTACAAATGCTGTTACCGTACTTGACAATCAGCCCCTCGGCACTAATCCGATGAGCGTTGTTGCTGCGGGAAAAGACGGCACAGACACGGTAATCAAACTGAAAACTGCTGTTAAAATTCCATTTTCCCTGACATTCAACAATCAGGCATACAGCAGCGGCGGAAACGGTAATCATTACATTTCTTCTTTTAATGCCGATTCAATAACCCTTACCTTTGACTATGTTACAAGTGTTTCTGCAGGTGATATTTCCTTTCCTGACAGTGCTGTTTTCACCAGCGGTACATGGAACATATCCACAAGCGGTGAGATGACCAAAACACGTCTTACTCTTAATCTGCGTCAGCAGGGAATGTTCGGCGGTATTACTTCCACATATGACAGCGACGGCAATCTTGTTCTCCGTTTCAACGGCTGCCGTAACAGCGTAAGCGGTGCAACAATTGTTATCGACCCGGGACACGGTTACACCGGTGCTTCTACATTTGACCCCGGTGCTGTAGGTCATATCAAAGAACAGGAAGCAAACCTTGAAATTGCCAAGTATGTTACACAGATGCTTGAAGATGAGGGTGCAAACGTTATTCGTCTGAAAACAGAAAGTCAGACTTATGTTACTGAATATCGTGCTTCTGATTCAAGACAATATAGCCCTGATATGTTTGTTTCAATCCATTGCAACTCTGCAGGCAAAAAGGCAAAAGGCGGCGAGGCTTATTACTTCACACCGTTCTCACAGCCGCTTGCCAAGTATATTTCGGAAGAACTCGGTGAAGTCCTCACTGAAGTCCATGGTTCTTCCGATGGCACAAACCGCGGTGAAAAGTACAACTACTTCTTCGTAACCCAGCAGCAGGACTTCCCTTCCGTGCTTGTCGAAACTGCTTTCGTTACCAACTACGATGAAGCAATGGCACTTGCAAGTTCGAAATATCAGAAAAAATTTGCTCAGGCTATTGTAAATGGCATAAAACGTCACTTCAATCGTACAAACTATTCCTGCTATGGTGACGGAAACGCAAGCTGGACTAATACTGACGGAACATCAGGCGGAAATGCACCTGTTACAGACAACTCCACTCCTGCGGAAACCCTTGACCCCTCTGAGGTTGAAACAACTGACCCGTGGGAAAATATGTGGGGCGAAAACAATATAGTCCCTGATGATACAACTGACGCAAACACCACCACTCAGCAAACCGAAATACCCGACACAATACATCCGAATGACCCGTATTACTGGTTCTATAATCAACTTGGATAAATAATTAAGCGGTACAAAGAATATACTTTGTACCGCTTAATTCTGCAAAACAAAAAGCCCGTCAAAGACGAGCTTTTCTGGCGGAGACGGCGAGATTCGAACTCGCGGGGGATCACTCCCTAACTGATTTCGAGTCAGCCCCGTTATGACCACTTCGATACGTCTCCACAACAAAAGTTATTATACCACACTTGCCGCTCAAATGCAAGTATTTTTTGAAATTACCGCAGGAATTATTCCTGCGGTTTTTCTGTTTCTTCAGGTATCGGTGCAAACTGGTTAACCTTTTCATCGTAAACATAACCCAGTTTTTCCATTGCCGCTGTAATTTCAGCAGCATCACAATCCATATCCTCGCAGAGTGCATCAAAGCTTTTGTAGCTGTCGCGAAGCTTCATATTCAATACGCTGAGCAGCATATATGGGTCCTTTGGTAGATTCATTTCATCAACCTCCATCCTTGGTATTTGTATAACAATCCTATCTCCCTCGCCGTCAGCTTCGGCAAGTGTATCACTGTATTCAGCAATAAGTTTTGACAAATCCCTGAAAATACAATACTCACGATACTCAATTTCCAGCATATCAAGGTTCGTCATAATCGTAAGCAGGTAAGGTTTTTCACCGTATACAACCGCCATATCGTGAAAGTTGCCGCCATGCCAGCCATACTTTCGCACAACCTCGTCACCCTCGCCGCCATAAATCATAGCATTACGGCTGTGGGTCATATGATAGCGGAGATTTTCGGAATACGGATTTTCCTCCTCAATAAAACTGTAAACCGCCTCAGAAAAAATCAGTGCCGTATCCCCGCAAAGCTGCGGCTGATTAAACGCTTTGGCATCATCAGTGTGATTTACACCAAGAGATTTTATGTACTCAACATATCCCTCTTCAGGAAATTTCTTTCTGAGCATAGCAAACGCTGAATTGTCGCTTTCTTCGAGGCAGTACCCTATAAGTTCTTCTATGGTAAATTCCGTGCCGAACTCCATTTCTTTCAACACGCCTGTTCCCTCACGCTTGAAATCCTCGGTATAGACAAGTTTTTCATCCAAATCAGCCTCACCACTGAGTGCAAGTCTGTAGATATACAGCATATACGGTGCTTTCATAACAGAAGCGGAATAATAATGCTTATCGGGATTGATAAGCAATGAAAAACCTGTTTCAATGTCATAGTATGCCAACGAAATATCATAATACAGAAAATGGTCATAGCTTTCAATAATTTCTTCAAGCTTTACATAAAATTCATCCGGGAAATCATAGACTGAATTTTTT
Source organism: Oscillospiraceae bacterium (assembly GCA_018110825.1). Taxonomy (GTDB): domain Bacteria; phylum Bacillota; class Clostridia; order Oscillospirales; family Ruminococcaceae; genus RGIG8773. The sequence continues at coordinate 168,777 of JAGBCL010000095.1, read as the reverse complement.
TCAACTACAATTTCCCCTGCCGATGGCTCTGTGACAATTTCTGTCTGGGGAGCTTGTTCCTCTGTCTGGGTAGTTTCGTATACAGTGGTTACAGCACTCGTCACTGATACTGTAGTTTTTTCCGTGACAATTGTATCAGATATTGTTTCAGCAAACTCATCATTTCTTCGTGTGCAGGCGGAAAGAAGCATTGCCGCTGTCAATGCAGTTGCCGCAAATCTTAACTTCATTCCGCTCACTCCCTTCGCATAACAAAGAAATTATATCACATATAGGCGATATTGTAAAGCTGTTAAATCTGGGCATCAAGCGTCAGTCCGTAAGATGGCAGGAATTCCTTGATGAATTCCTCCGCCTCAGGCAAATTCATTGCGTGCACCGACTCCAGCGTACTTTTTTCCGCAGCGGTAAAATCCATATTGCCCATTTGTCTTTCTTCAAGGCATTTTATCAGTGCAGAAAGCTTGTCCGCAGCCTTTACAAGCTGCCATAACTCCGATTCATCATCAGTTTTCCCAAGCAAAGGACGATAATATTCCTTCAAATCATCAGGAAGATAACTTATCATTTTTTCTTTGGCAATCTCTTCGACACGGTCATACTCTGCCTTGATTTCCTTGTTATAATACTTTACGGGAGTAGGCAGGTCACCGGTTATTATTTCGGTTACATCATGGTACATAGCAAGCAATGCTACTCTTTCCGGGTCAATATTCCCTCCAAATCTGACATTGCGGTAAAGTGCCAGCAGATGTGCGATAAATGCTGTTTCAAGGCTGTGCTCACTGATATTCTCGGTAATAGTATTACGCATAAGTCCCCAGCGATTGATATATTTCATTCGTGATATAATTGCAAAAAACTTTTTTTCTTCCATATAAATCCCCTTAAAAAATTGTCCCCATCCATCAGGACAGGGACGTTTTTATTTTTTTAGAAACCAGCCATTGACTGAAGTGTCTTTTCCAGCTCCTGACGGTCTGTACTGTATTCAAGAGCAGTTTCATAGGAAATAAGGTCTCTCTTATACAGCTTTGAAAGGCTGTCATTGAGTGTACACATTCCCTTGGAAGTCTGGAGTGTAGATTCAATCTGAGGAATCTTGTTGCCGCGGATAAGGTTCTTGATAGCGTCTGTTCCAAGCATAACTTCAAGAGCAGCTACTCTTGTTCCCGTTGTTGTCGGAACAAGGTTCTGAGCAATAACACCCTGAATCATATTTGCAAGCTGTGCACGAACCTGTTCCTGTGCGTCAACCGGACAAGCGTCAATGATACGGTCCATTGTCTGTGCAGCACTGGAAGTATGAAGTGTTGCAAGAACAAGGTGACCTGTTTCAGCAGCTGTCATAGCAAGGGAAATTGTTTCATAGTCACGCATTTCACCTACAAGGATAACATCAGGGTCTTCACGGAGTGCACTTCTCAGCGCATAGCTGAAAGAAGGAACATCTCTGCCGATTTCACGCTGATGGATAGTAGCCTTATCCTGTGTATATCTGTACTCAACAGGGTCTTCGATTGTAATGATATGACAAGCACGGCTGTGATTAATCTGATTAATGATAGCAGAAAGTGTTGTGGACTTACCTGAACCAGTAGGACCTGTTACGAGGATAAGACCTCTTCTTTTCTGAGCAAGTTCACCGATTGCAGGAGGCATCTTGAGTTCCTCAAGAGTAGGAATCTTGTCATTGAGAAGTCTGATACAAGCTGCAAGTCTGCCGCTCTGACGGAACACATTAACACGCTGTCTTGCGCCGTTTCCGATTTCGAAACAGAAGTCAATATCGCTACCCTCTGTAAGGAGCTTTTCCTGCTCTGCGGAAAGGATTGAGCGGATTGTACGGTTAACAACAACATCGGAAAGGTCACCGAACTTAACAAGCTCGCCATTGATACGAGCAACAGTAGGTGCACCTACTGTAAGATGAATATCGGAAGCATTAAGCTCTCTTGCCTGCATAATAAATTCTTCAAAGGTCATAACAATTTTCCTTTCTATGTAAATTTACTTGATTCTGAACTGGATACCGCTTGCAGAAAGATAAACTTCGTTGGACATATTTGCAACACGCTGATTTACTGTGCCGAGAATTTCTCTGAAATTCTGCTGTTCACGATTGTTTGGCATAACAGAGAAGCCTGTTTCAAGCGTAATTGTTATCATGCTGCCATCAATTACCATAACCTGGTCATAAATATCACTGATATCCTGAATAATCTTCTTTTCGATTTCCTTTTTAAGCTCAACCGTCATATCTTCAGGATTAGGACACATTTTATCGATGACCTTGGAAACATATGCCGCGAGATTATCAAGAATTACGAACTTATGGTCAGTAACGTAACCAGCAAGATTAGTATCGGCATTTGTTTTAATATCCCATTCAACAAAATTCTGTTTATTTCCATATTCAATTCTGTGCATTGTATCATTGTCAACAGCATCTGTCACGCAAAGGTAAAGAACATAGTCGCAGGCTGAAAAATAGGAAACTGCCCATCTGGTCTTTCCGCTTGCTGCACCGCCTGTAACCAACATCGTCTTTGACATTCTGTACCATTCCTTTCAAATTTTATTTCACCAATTATACACAATTACCATTCGAAACATATTATAACATATTTATTAATAATTGTAAATAGTTTTTCAAAAAAATAGTGCTGTATTTATTTGATACAACACCGTTTTTTTATTGTCTGATATGAATCCCTTGCGATTCAATATATTCCTCAAGCTCCTCTTTGGCATCTTCCGCCCAGAAGCTTTCATCAGGAAGCAAATTATGTTCATCTCCGTTAGTCAATGAAAGGACTTCTTCATCAACCTTGATTTTATTTTCCATATATAACCTCTTTTTATGCAGCGGGCGGTATATAAACCGGCTGTACACTGGTAATCAAATCATAAACAAAAAATACCATGACAACGATTATGCTCCATGAAGTAATCAATATCGGGAAAGTACGTTTACGATGGTATTCCGTATACTCCGGAAGCTTCATACGTCCTGAAATGATTTCCGGAACAAATGCAAATATACCTATAATGAGAAACAGCGGAATATAAATTATGTTTATTATATATGACACTGACTCATTAAAATACCCGACAATTGTAGGAATACACGCAAAAGCGTTGTTTACCGCATGACATATTATCGCAGGAATAAGTGACCCTGAGCGAATTGTAATTATTGCCAGCGGTATACCAAGCATAAATCCCAGAACAAACTGGTATGGATTGCCGTGCATAATACCAAAAACAAATGCAGAAAAGAAAATTGCAAATCTCTGACTTACCTTTGCACTGCACCTGAGTACAACACCTCTGTAAATAAGTTCCTCACCTATAGGCGCAAGAATAACAGACGATATGACATCAGCCACATAAACTGAAGGTGTATGCTCATATACCATGTTCGTTGAAGGTACTTCAAGTCCCACTCTGTAAAATGCAGTTGAAAGCAAAATTGTGCAGAAAAACGAAATCTGCTGAAGCATGAGTATAATCAGCACATAACGGAAAACCTCTCCGCCCTTCACCTTTTCCGTACGGAAAAGTTCACCGGGTCTGTAACGTGAAAACAGGCAATATCCGCCAAAAGTAAGCATTGAAACAATTGCCGGAAAGCAACCTCCGATAATTGTTTCCTTAAATCCTATAATCATCATTCCATACTCATCATAATTTGTTTCGGGGCAGAAAATCCAGTAACAAGCTGTACATACAGCTATTGTAACTGCATAGACCACGAGCAATACAATTCCTATGGTATTGTAATTCCTGCGTATTTTCTTTTTTTCCTCCTTATCAGGTGTAAAATCCTGCGGGTAATACATCTGAGGAGGGGGCGTTGTGTAATCCATTCAAACAAGTCTCCTTTTTATGTTACATATATCTTATAACCGCAACAATACGTCCGATAATTTCACATTCATCAACGATAATCGGGTCCATTGTGTCATTTTCAGGCTGAAGTCTGTAGTGGCCGTCCTCCTTATAGAAAGTCTTTACGGTAGCTTCTTCTCCGTTTACCATAGCCGCAACAATTTCGCCGTTGCGTGCGGTAGAACACTTCTCAACAACAACGATGTCGCCATCAAGGATAGCAGCATTAATCATACTTTCGCCGCGAACCTTCAGTGCAAACAACTCGCCCGAATAGCTTTTCGGCTCGTGAAAGTTTATGTAGTCGGTAATATCCTCAACCGCAGTAATAGGCTGACCTGCGGTAATTGTACCAACGAGAGGAATTTTAGCTGCACCCTTACCTGCAAGCTTGATAGCACGGTTACAGCCGTCAACCTTATCAAGATATCCCTCTGCAACAAGAGTATTTACATATCTTGCCGCAGTTGATGTGGAGCGGATGCTTAATGCAGAACATATTTCACGGATTGACGGAGCATAGCCCTCCTCAATTCTTCCCTTAACGTATTCAAATACTCTCTTTTCCTTTTCGTTCATTCAAATCTCCCTTTCTGTAAAATCATTTATTCTCCAAAATCTTTAAAATTCTTCTTGCAACCTTGTTCACATCTCCGCATCCGAGTGTGACGATAAGGTCGCCCTCCTCGGCATTTTCCGCAACATACTGTGCAACAAGCTCAAAGTTTGCGTCGTGTTCTTCTTCCTCAAAATAAATGCTGCCCTCAATTTTTTCAGCAAGTGCCTGGGTATGAATACCGATTGTATTCTTCTCACGTCCGCCCATAATTGCTGCAAGCACAACCTTGTCAGCAATTGCAAGAGCCTCAGCAAAATCGTCAAGCAGAAGTGATGTTCTTGAAAAAGTAAACGGCTGATGCACTGCCCATACCTTATTATATCCAAGTTTCATAGCAGAATTGAGTGTTACTGCAATTTCAGCAGGATGATGAGCGTAATCATCAACAACTGTTATGCCGTTTACCTCGCCATACTTTTCAAAGCGTCTGCCTGCACCGCGGAAATTGAAAAGTGCACTCTTTATATCGCAGAAAGGCACCTCAACGTTTTCTGCCGTCGCAATTGCCGCAAGTGCGTTCAGCACATTATGCTTGCCTGCAACATTAAGCGTTACTCTTCCAAGGCACTCACCGTGACGATAAGCATCAAACTCAGTAACAAGTCCTTTCAGCACGATATTGTCTGCAAAATAGTCGTTTTCCTTATTAAAACCGAAAGTAATAATTTCCTTACCACCAATACCATTGACAGCCTTCATTGAGTTTTCATCATCGCCATTGACAATAATGGTCTTTGTGGTATTTTCGCAGAATCTGCGGAATGACTTTATAATATTATCAAGATTCTTGAAGTAGTCGAGGTGGTCTTCGTCAACATTGAGAATAACCGCTGTATCAACCGCAAGATTAAGGAAATGGTCCTGGAATTCACATGCCTCACAGACCATAACCTCGCTCTTTCCTGCACGCCCGCTGCCGTGAATAAGCGGAAGCTTTCCACCGATAACAGCACTGATATCCATTTTATTTTCGACCAGAATCTGTGTAATCATAGAAGTTACAGTAGTTTTTCCATGAGTACCGCTGACACAGATTGCGTTGCCGAATTCCTCGGTAATAAGTCCCAGAAGTTCACTTCTTTCCAGCACCGTTACACCACTTGCCTTTGCGGCAATAAGCTCCGGATTGTCGGGAAGAATTGCCGCAGTATGAACAATCAGGTCGGCACCCTCTATATTTTCGGCACGCTGACCGAGGTATACCGGAATACCCATTTCACGTACAGCCTGCAGTGTCTCGGTTTCATTATTATCAGAACCTGTAAGGTAATATCCCCTGCTGTGAAGTATCTGTGCAAGGGGGTACATACCGCTTCCGCCGATACCAATAAAATGGATATGTTTGCTATTGTTAATAATTTCTTTATTCAAAAAATACACCCCGCAAATTTTTATTATGAATTTCGTTCAGAAAAATATGTTATAATAAATATTGTGATATATAATATTAACAAAATTTTATTTTTCATACTGTATATTTTTTCTAATTATGGCTAATAATATTCTTGTAAGCAATATATCACATAAAAGCATTTACCAAGGAGGACGTTACTAAATGAACATCACCGACATCAAAATCAGAAAAATTATCCCAGACGGCAGACTCCGTGCAGTAATCTCTATCACAATTGATAACATGCTCGCTGTACATGACATCAAGGTTGTACAGGGCGACGAGAGACTGTTCGTTGCAATGCCAAGCAGAAAGGACGAAAGCGGCATTTTCAGAGATATCGTACATCCGATTTCTCCTGACGCTCGTAAGCTCGTTGAGGACCAGATTCTTGAAGCTTACACTCGTCACATTGAACAGATGCAGGCTGAGGCTGAGGCTGAAGAAGCTGGTCTTTAATCCAAATCTGTAATCGTTTCAGGTCATATAGGAGAGATGATTTTATCAGCAGTCCCGGGGGATTTGGGGCTGCTGATTTTTTTGTTTTATTTTCCAAGAATTCTTGCAGCCTTGAGAATTGCGCACTGTGTTTTTGCATCGGGAAGCTCATTGTTCATAACCATTTCAACAGCATCCTCAAGCTTGATTTTTATAACGTCAAGGAATTCGTCCTCATCTAAATCCTGATTTTCAAAGCTAAGCCCTGTTGCAAGATACATATGAATTTTTTCTGTAAGATACGCAACGGAAGGATAACATACACCAAGGTATTCGAACTTTTCGCATACTGCACCTGTTTCCTCACGAAGCTCGCGCAAACCGGCTTCACGATGGTCTTCACCTATTTCAAGCTTGCCTGCAGGAATTTCCACAAGTGCTTCCTTGAAAGGATAACGGAACTGCTTTACCATAAGCACTTCGCCATTCTCGTTAATCGGAACAACACATACTCCTCCCGGATGCACAACAAGCTCACGGTTAACAATTTCGCCGTTTTCAAGCTCGGCGGTATCTTTTTTTACGGTGATGATTTTGCCATCGAAAACAAGGTCAGAGGTTACAGTTTTTTCAAAAAGGTGCATAAAAATTCTCCTTTGTGGTAATATATGTAAATTTGCACAACAAATGTTCTGTTTTGGTATTATTATAGCACATATAATCCATTTTAACAAGAGGGTTTAAGCATTTTTTTGCTTTTTTTAAGCAAAAAATTTCTTAAAGCTATTGTAAACGGGACTCAAAACATATATAATATAGTATGTATGATTTTAAATATGTATATTTATGTAACGGAGGATTATTTTGGAAAAATCACAAATTTCACTTAAACCTACCCTAAAGACTTTTCTGATGAGTAAAAGAATTTACATTCTGGCTTTTTTTGTTTCAATGATTATACTTCTGGTATCCTACTGCATTTTCGGCATATATCCTTTCGGAGATGAGTCTGTACTGGTACTTGATTTGAACGGTCAATATGTTTACTACTTTGAAAATCTCAGAGATGCTTTCTGGGGCAACGGAAGCCTTTTGAACAGCTGGAGCCGTAACTTCTCCGGCGAAATCATAGGAATTTATGCTTATTACCTTGCAAGTCCGTTTACTCTTGTGGTAATGCTTTTGCCTCGTTCAATGATGACTACATCGCTTCTGATTATGCAGATGCTCAAAGTCGGCACGGCGGCGATAACCTTCTGCTGGTATTTGCAGAATTCCAGGAAAACAGCACCGTATACAGCTTTGATATTCGGTCTCATGTACAGCCTTATGGGCTACATGATTGTTCAGCTTATGGACCCTATGTGGCTGGACGGACTTATTTATCTTCCGATTATTTGCAGAGGAATTGAAAAGCTCATTGATAACAGAGGTTGGCTGCTGTTCATTATTCCTCTTGCACTGATGTTCATTGCAAACTTCTACATCGGCTGGATGATTGCAATTTTCTGCTGCTTGTATTTTCTGGCTTACTATTTCTTTATTTCAACAGAAACTTCCCCCTTCCGCTTTAAGCATATGCTTCTTTCGGGAGCAAAATTCGCAAGCGGCGGCATCATTGCTGCAGCTTGTGCGGCATGGCTCCTTATTCCGCTTTACTACAGCCTTAGTCTCGGCAAATTCGAATTTTCAGAGCCTAACTATGACTTCAAAACTCAGTTTGATTTCATTGACTTCTTTGTGAATCTGCTGCCGAATGTCTATGATACCTGCCGTCCCGAAGGTTCTCCTGTTGTGTACTGCGGTGTAATGACAATTCTGCTTATTCCGCTTTTCTTCATGAACACAAATATTACCCTGAAAAAGAAAATCGGTTTCGGTATTCTTTCTCTTACAGTTGTACTGTCAATGTACCTTTCAACAATTGACCTTGTATGGCACGGTTTCCAGGTTCCTAACTGGCTTCCTTACCGTTATTCCTTCACGGTAAGCTTTCTGCTTCTTGTAATGGCAGCTCAGGCTTTTGAACGTATTGAAGGAATCAGCTACAAGGAAATCGGCGGTGTTTTCGCTGCACTTGCGGCATATGTTTTCTATCTGGACAAGCATGACAGTGACCGCGTTGACATTATTGCGGCAGTATGGTTTACAGTTGTAGTCGCTGCTGTTTACGCATTACTCCTGTATGCACACAAGAAGTTCTACAAAATAAAGCCTATACCGATTGCAATTGCTGCTTTTCTTATTATTGAACTTACCATAACCTCAACATACACAATGTATAAAATCGATAAGGACGTTGTTTACTCAAACTATGACTCCTACAACAGATACATCACTCTCGGACGAAACACTGTTGAAAAAATCTACGAACTGGACCAGTCACCTGTTTATCGTGTCGAAAAGAATTTCCAACGTACAGTAAATGACCCGATGGCTTTCGGTTCATACGGACTTTCACACTCCAGTTCAACTTTAAATGCTGCACCTATTCAGTTCCTGCGCAACATGGGATTCTCATACGGTGGGCACTATATAAAGTATAAGGGTGCAACCTACATTACCGATTCAATTTTTGGCATCAAATATGTTATGGAAAAGGGAAATTCCATAACTGTCGATGAAAACGGCGAAAAAACTGAAATCCCTGAAATCACTGTTTCCAAGCATTATGGAGATAATATTGTTCTTGCCAACGGTGACAGCAAGGAAATAATGTATGTTTACGAAAACCCATATGCACTTCCGATTGGATTTATGGCTGATAATGCAATTACGGAAATTACATTTGAAAACTGGTACAATCCTTTTAAAAACCAGAATGCACTTTTCTCAGCTCTGCTTTCCGATACGGAACAGGATTTCTTCAAACGTATTGACATTGATGAAATACTTCCTGAAAATGCAAAGCCTTCAACCTACGGCACACATACAAAGTATGTTCCGCGAATTGAAGGCAACAACTCACATATTGAATTTCTTTTTACAGCACCTACCGATGACATGGTTTATATGTACTTCCCGTCCCAGTATGAGCGTGAAGTAAACCTCTGGCTCAACAAGGATTTCGTAGATTACTACTACGAAGGCGGAAAGATGTGTATTCAGCCTCTTGGCCGCTTCAACCCCGGTGAGGAGCAGTCATTCATTATGACAATTACCGATGATAACGAAGTTCTATACCGTGACACGTATTTCTACTATCTCGACCAGGAAATGTTTGAAGCAGCTATTGATGAACTCAAGCAAAATGCACTCAATGTTGAGTATTTTGAAGAAGACCACATCAAGGGTACTATCACAGCTGACGAGGATGGCATCATGTTCACTTCAATTTCCTGGGAGCCGGGCTGGACGATTTATGTTGACGGTGTAAAGACCGAGCCTGTGAAACTTGTTGACGCACTTATCGGTGTGCCTATCACTGCAGGCACACACACAATTGAAATGAAGTTCTTCCCTGAGGGAATGAAGCTTGGTATTATCGTTTCACTTGTCGGACTCGTTACGGTTATTGTAATTGCAATCTACCAACGCAAAAATCGTACGATAATGCTTGACAGACTTTATGATATCTAAAATCAAAACCGCTTTTGAAGTAAAATCAAAAGCGGTTTTTTTATATTATTTCCACGCCCATAGCCGTGAGCGTGCTTTTCATTTTCTCTGCCTTTTCCCTGTCAAATCTGCAGCCTGTAGCCGCCAGCGACAGCTTTACAGCCGCACCTGTTTTCACAGCACCCTTTGCCGTTGCACCGACACAGCCGCAAAGGTCAAGTCCGCACACCGTGATTTCCGTGTATTTTCTTTCAGCCATAAACTCCCTGAAGCTTCGTGCAGTAAAGCTGTCGGGAAGATTTTTCTCGAAGTAATAATCGGTCACAATATCAACGTCAGGATAAATTTCAGCACCTTCCGTGCCCCTTATTGAAAAGCCGATAAACCACTTGTTCGTGACAATATCCGGGAACACCTGACCGATGTAGACTACGTCGTCACCCCGCTCACTGTACTCGTGAACAAGTCCGTTTACAGCAGCGACCAGCTCGGTTGTATCGTACGAAAACATCTTCTTACGCTTGTCCCAGAGGTAATCATTCTGCATATCTATAACCACGAGAGCTTTCTTGTCAGACATATTTATCCCCCTAATCAAGAAATCTGTTTATGTTGCGGAACACGTACTTTTTAAGCATCTTGTCGTCGGTAAGGTCCATGCCGCAGGACTTTTTTAGCTCCTCGTAACGAAGTACGGCAAGCTCATGCAGACTTGTCAGTTCAAACGCCACCATCCGACACTCCTCCGTGCTTTTCTTACCCTTGTAATGCTCCTCGATGAACGGCAGGCTTTCCATACCGAAATCCTCGCTGCGGTTGAGCAGTATGTATTTTGTAACAGCCTGCGCGTAGTTGTAATTCTCAAGCATAATCTTCATCATCTTATAGTGCAGCTCGGCAAGCTTACGTTTAGGCGGCAAGCCCGAGGACATAATCTCAAGGAATTTCTTATCCTTCATCTGCACGTCCGTCAGCAGCTTCTGAAACACCTCATACAGCAGCCTTTCACGTGAACCGAAGCAATAGTTTATCATCGCAAGGTTTGCGCCGCTTTCCTTTGCGATAGCTCTCGATGTAACCTCAGCAGGGTCGCTGCACTTCGTCATAAGCTTTTCCGCCGCATCAAGAAGTGCTTTCTTTGTTACCTCAATGTCACGCTTTGTTTTTTCAGACATCTTACCACCTCATTTATTAAACGTGTTTAACATTATTATACACGTTCAGCCGAAAATGTCAAGTGCTTTCCGAAAAAATAAAAAGACTGCGAAAACCGCAGTCTTTCCTGTACTATTTAATTAAATGCTGTCAACAAACATCTTCATTGCACGTTTCAGCCTTGCAACGGGAAGCCCCATAACTGCAAAAAAATCGCCGTCTATTTTCTCTACAAGCACACAGCCATCACTCTGTATTCCGTAAGCACCCGCCTTATCCATCGGGTCACCCGTTGCGATATACTCACTGATTTCCTCGTCTGACAGTTTGTAAAATTTCACATCCGTCGCCTCGGAAAAGCTGAAAGTTTTCTTTCCGCAAGCTATGCACACACCTGTGATAACTTTATGTACCCTTCCCGAAAGTTTTTTCAGCATACGCTCTGCATCGGCTTCGTTTTCAGGCTTGCCAAGGATTTCCCCGTCAATGATTACCACTGTATCACTTCCGATTACCACACTTTCAGGACAACACTGTGCAACGTGAACGGCCTTTCTCACAGCAAGAAACTCCGCTGAATCTTCTGCAGGAACACCCTCAGGAAGTGTTTCATCAACATCAGCAGGCATAACCTCAAAGTCGGGTGTTATATATCGCAGAAGCTCCTGCCTTCTCGGAGAAGCTGAAGCAAGAATTATTTTCATAATGTGACAACCTTTCATAAAGTAACTTTATATCAAAGTATATCACATACTCAATCGTTTTTCAAGTCCTGCTGCTCTATAATGCGTACAGCATTGCGTCTTGCGTCTATCTGCATTTTCATTTCTCTGTGGTAGTTAATTTTCCACTCTATAGCTGCTTTATAGTTAGTCAGCACCTGAAGTTGTTCGTCAACAGTCTTGCCATGCTCGATAAGCATTTCGATTCTGTCATCAATGGTATCGTCTCCCTCAAGACACCACTGCACAAACTGCTTTATTTTTTTTATAGGCATACCTGTTCCTCTCAGGCAGCAAATCAAGTCAAGCCAGCCTATATCGCTGTCTGTGAACACTCTGTTGCCGCTGTCGCTTCTTTCAACGGGAGGAAGTACTCCCTCTGTTTCATAATATCTTATGGTAGGAATTGTTAAATTAGTTTTCTCAGCAACTTCCTTTATGGTATAGGTTTTATTCTCCACCTATCATTCTCCTTTACAATTTTTTTCCTGATATTTATTTTATAGCCTAAAGTGCACTTTATGTCAAGAGGTGATTTTTTATCTTAATTTTACGGAAAAATTTACACAAAAATCCGTACATATTTCATTTTTCGTTTGTGCAGCTTAAACGTTTAAAATTCCATTTTTTGTGTAGTATAAAGTGTACTTTATGTCAATTATTGCCTACGCAACCGTTTAACCTCAGTTTAAATTTCGTTATATATGTCATAAAGAAAATCTACTAAACCCCTTCCTTTTTTATTATAATCTGTTATAATAAGTTTTGCATAATTTGAAAAGTAACTTTAGGTCTGAGTCGTACATAAAGGAGGTCATTTATGTTTCAGATAAAGTGGATATGGGAAAACCTGAAGGGTTACAGAGGAAGATATGTTCTTGCCCTATTTATGACAATCGTCGGACAAGCAATGTATCTTACCAGTCCGATTTTCAGCCAGAATATTGTTGATACTTTTATTTATAATGAAAATGCTGCTGAAAATCTTGAAACAAAGAAGGAACTGCTGATAATGCTTTGCTGTGGCATGGTATTGTTCACAATTATCAGAACAACTATCCAGTTTAACGCAAATATGCTTTATGAAAAATGTTCACAAGGTATGCTTTCCAAAATCAGAAATTACTTATTTGCAAATGTGCAGAAACAAGATATGACCTACTATGACCGCTACCGTACAGGTGACATCATGACTCGTCTTTCAGGCGACCTTGATATGGTGCGTCACAGCGTTGCGTGGATTATCAAAACTTTGCTGGAGAGTCTTGTGCTTTTCTTCTCAACAACAATTTTCTTTTTTATCCTCGACCCTCTCATGGCACTTTGCCTGTTGGCACTTACTCCGCTGATTTTCATTGTTTCCGGTATGCTTCGTAAGGAAGTCGGCCCGAAATATGTTGACCTTCGTGAAAGACTTTCCCAGCTCAACACTCAAGCCCAGGAAAACATCGCAGGCAACCGTGTTGTACGTGCATTTGCCCGTGAGGATTACGAAATTGAACGCTTTCAGGAAAAAAATGCGGATTACTCCGAAGCAAACAAGACCGCATCCCTTACCTGGTTAAAATACTTCCCGTTTATCGAAACAACTGCACAAGGACTTACAATCGTTCACCTTATCGCAGGCGGTATCTTCGTTATCACAGGCAGACTCACAATGGGTGAATATGTTGCCTTCAGCGGTCTTATCTGGACTCTTTCCAACCCGATGAGAAACGTTGGTGCACTTATCAATGACCTTCAGAGATTTCTTGCATCCGCTTCAAAGATTATTGAGGTTTACTACTCACGTCCGATTGTTGTTGACCGTGCTGACGCAAAGGTAATGCCTGAGCGTCTTAAAGGCGAAATTGAATTCAGGAATGTAAGCTTCAGCTACGGCGAAACTGAGGTGCTGAAAGATATCAGCTTCAAAGTCAAACCGGGTGAAACCGTGGCAATTATGGGCGAAACAGGTTCGGGCAAGACAACCCTCATCAATCTTATTCCCCGTCTTTACGATGTAAGCGGCGGTGAAGTGCTTGTTGACGGCGTAAACGTGCGTATGATGAAGCTGAATAATCTCCGTAAGAATATAGGTATGGCTATGCAGGACGTACTCCTCTGGTCTGATACAATCGACGGCAACATCGCTTTCGGTGACAGCGATATGCCTGAGGAAGATATTGAGGTATTCGCAAAGGCTGCTGATGCGGCAGGCTTTGTTGCAAATCTTTCCGACGGCTACGACACAATCGTAGGCGAAAGAGGCGTCGGTCTTTCAGGCGGTCAGAAGCAGAGAATCTCCCTTGCAAGAGCCCTTGCAATCCGTCCGTCAATCCTTATCCTTGACGATACAACCTCCGCTGTTGATCTTGAAACCGAAAAGCACATTCAGGAAAACCTTGCAAATCTGGATTTCAATTGTACAAAAATTATTATTGCCCAGCGTATTTCCTCTGCAAAGGATGCTGACAAAATCATTATCCTCAAGGACGGAAAGATTTCCGAAATGGGTACACACGATGAACTGCTGAAGAACAAGGACGGCTACTACACCGAAATTTACAATCTCCAGCAGGGAAATATTGAGTAAGAAAGGGGTGGTCTGAATGGCAAGAAATAAATTCGACGTTGACGAAAATCTTGAATCCCCCTTTGACATACGACACTTAAAACGTGCCATGGTTTATGTTGGCCGCTACAAATGGAGAATGATACTCTCCCTTTCCCTGAGCGCACTTGCTGTTGTAATAGGACTTTTTGCTCCTGTTATAACTCAGCACGCAATCGACGTTATCATTCCAAGCGGCAACATCCCTCATCTTCTTCTTTGGGCAGGGCTTCTGCTTTCAACAATTGTTGTAAACATCATCCTTGCTACAATCCGTTCACGTATCATGACAAAGGTCGGTCAGGATATCATCTTTGATATACGTTCTGACTTGTATGCACACCTGCAGAAGCTTTCCTTTGAATACTATGACAGCCGTCCGCACGGCAAAATCCTCGTTCGTATCATCAACTATGTAAACAGCGTTTCCGATACCCTTTCCAACGGTATCATCACATTTGTGCTTGAACTGTTCAACATTGTTTTCATTGTAATATTTATGTTTGCAATGCACTGGAAAATGGCACTTGTTGTACTTGCAGGTGTTCCGTTCCTTGTGGCATTCATTATGTTCATCAAGAACAGACAGCGTAAAGCATGGCAGGCTGTTTCCAATAAAAGCTCCAACCTCAATGCCTACCTTCACGAGGGCATTGTCGGAGTAAAGGTTACTCAGCTGTTTGTACGTGAGGATGAAAACGCTGAAATTTTCAGCGGACTTTCAGAAGCATACCGTGAAAAATGGATGAAGGCTGTTACCTACAACAACCTGCTCTGGCCTACTGTTGACTCAATTTCAGCAACTGTAAGCGCCTGCATCTACCTTGTTGGTCTGCTTGTGCTCGGTCCCGCATCCGTATCCCTGGGTACAATTGTTGCTATGTCGGGCTACGCAGGACGCTTCTGGCAGCCTATTATGACCCTTGCAAATATGTTCAACAACTTTATAAATGCTGTTTCCTATCTTGAAAGAATTTTCGAAACACTTGACGAACCTGTCAAGGTTGATGACAAGGAAAACGCTGAAACACTTCCACCAATCAAGGGTAATGTTGATTTTGATAGCGTTACATTTGCTTATGACGAAAGCAAAACAATTCTCAAGGACCTTTCCTTCAGCGTAAAGCAGGGCGAAAGCGTTGCACTGGTAGGTCCTACAGGTGCAGGCAAGACAACTATCGTAAACCTTATTTCACGTTTCTATGATGTAAATGAGGGTGCTGTAAAAATTGACGGATACGATGTTGCTGATGTAACGCTTAAATCACTTCGCTCTCAGATGGGTATTATGCTTCAGGACAGCGTTGTGTTCAGCGGAACAATTGCTGACAACATCCGTTACGGCAAGCTTGACGCTACTATGGACGAAATCATCGCGGCATGTAAAACTGTTCGTGCCGACGAATTCATCAGCGAATTTCCAAAGGGTTACGACACTGAAATTACCGAGGGCGGCTCAACTCTTTCACAGGGTCAACGCCAGCTTATCGCCTTTGCAAGAACTCTCATCAGTGACCCGAAAATCCTTGTTCTTGACGAGGCAACATCCTCAATTGACGCTAAAACAGAAAAACTCCTCCAGGAAGGTCTTGACCGCCTGCTTGAAGGAAGAACATCATTCATTATTGCACACCGTCTTTCCACGATACGCAACTGTGATAAGATTATGTACGTTGCAAACCAGGGCATAACCGAGTGCGGCACTCACGATGAGCTTATGGCTAAGAAGGGTGATTACTACAAGCTCTGCACCGCCAGAGAGCGTGAGGAAGAAGAAAAAATCAGCTTACAGAAGTAATTGGTATTTCTGTAAAGATGATATTTTCATCACTTTGCAACATAAAAAAATAAGGGTATCAAGCGAGTTACTTGATACCCTTATTTACTTATTTTTCAACAATCAGGTCAGAAATTTTCAAAGTAATATCATTTTTCTTTGCATATTCCTCTGCCTTTTCAATAAGCTTGTCCTTGTTTTTATTTATCAGCAATGCCACAGCTTCATCCTTAGTTTCCTGCGGGAGTTTTTCAATCATAGCAACAGCCATTGACGGCGGAAGATTTGCAATACCCGAAATAAACTTAGGAAACGTTCCTTCTTTTTCTTTCAGCTTGTCACGGACAAGAGGAATACATTTTTCAACAATCTCACCATAATTTATTTCATCGACAACAATTCTTATTTCCATATTTTTCTCCATATACAAACAAAAGGTTTTTCACTTGCAAAATCAAACAGATACCTTACTACTAATAATTCTCATAACAAACAATTCCGCTTGATAATAGAAAAAATGAGTTTTCGCTCTGCGAAAACTCTGAATCAAACGGACACTTAATGTCCGTTTGATTTTGGCACCCCCAGCGGGAATCGAACCCACAACTAACCCTTAGGAGGGGTTTATTATATCCATTTAACTATGGAGGCATATTATTTATTATACCATTTTGAAACACAAAATGCAATACCTTTATGAAAATTTGGTTATTCAAGATAGCACAAATGTGCTAAAATGGTGCTTGAAATTTGTGTAATATGTTAATTTACAGAACATTAGTTCTATGGTATAATTCTGATAAGAACATTTGTTGCAGTTTTAAAAAGGGGTGTGCTTGTGGATATTGCTGAAAAACTTAAAATACTTGCAGACTCAGCTAAGTTTGATGCCGCCTGCACATCAAGCGGTGTTGACCGTGCGGGAGGATATTCTGACGGAATAGGAAATGCAGCAGCTTGCGGAATATGCCACAGCTTCGCCTCGGACGGAAGATGCATTTCCTTGTTGAAGATTCTGATGACAAATTTTTGTCTTTACGACTGCAAATATTGCATAAACAGACGAAGCAACGACGTACCGAGAGCAAGATTTACACCTGATGAAATTGCTGACCTGACCATAAATTTTTACCGCAGAAATTATATTGAGGGACTATTTCTCAGCTCGGGAATCATTCAGAGTCCCGACTATACCTGCGAGCAGATTATTGAAGTTCTTACAATTCTGCGTGTAAAATACAAATTCGGCGGTTACATTCACGCAAAGGCTATCCCGGGGGCAAGTCCTGAACTTATTGAAAAGCTTGGAATTCTTGCTGACAGAATAAGCGTTAATATTGAACTGCCGTCGCAAAAAAGTCTTGACATGCTTGCTCCGGACAAATCTAAGAACTCCATTCTGCTTCCTATGGGACAGATTACAAAGCAAATCCAGCAAAACAGCTATGATATTGTGAAATATAAAAGTGCTCCTAAATTTGCACCTGCGGGACAAAGCACACAAATGATTATCGGTGCGACTCCTGACACAGATTTTCAGATTTTGCGTCTGTCGGAGGCAATGTACAAAAAATACAGCCTTAAGCGTGTTTTTTACTCTGCTTACGTGCCGGTCGGCGACAGCAGATTTATTCCTGCTGCAAATGAAAAACCGCCGCTTCTGCGTGAACACCGTCTTTATCAGGCTGACTGGCTGCTGCGTTTTTACGGCTTCACAGCGGGAGAAATTCTTGATGAAAAGCATCAGGACTTTAATCCGCTTCTTGACCCGAAATGCAACTGGGCAATACATCATCCCGAATTATTTCCGTTGGAAGTAAATCGTGCACCATATGAAATGCTTCTGCGTGTGCCGGGAATAGGGGTAAAATCGGCACAAAGAATTGTTGCTGCACGACGTCAAGCTAAGCTTGACTACAAAGACCTGAAAAAGCTTGGTGTCGTACTGAAACGGGCGGTATATTTTATTTTATGCATGGGAAAGCGTGCTGAGGGACTTATTGTTACTGAAACCGGAATGATGCGACAACTGATGTCAGCAAGCGTTGTAAAAGAACTTGAGGATAACGGTTACGGCGGCGAACAGCTTTCATTTTTCGATACTTCGCCGACTTTGGAGGATAGGGTAAAATGTTTAACCGGAGAGATGTAATTTACAGCTATGACGGCAGTTTTGAGGGACTTATGTGCTGTGTTTTTGAAAGCTTTGTGCGCAAGGAAATTCCTGAAGCAATTATTGTGGGAGACCCGCTTCAGTTAAGTTTCAGCGACGTGCTGGAAATTGAAACCGATTCGCAGAAAGCCATGAGAGTCAGTCGGGCTATACCGCTGAAAATTTCCGATTTTACCTTTGACACCGTATGCAAAATGTTTCTTTCCTGCGTTGAAAATAAGGATTTGCTTATTCTTGAATTTCTGCATAAGGGTTTCAAGTATGGTCGAAACATTGAACATATGCTTGCCGATGACACCGTCAATACTGTAAACAAAGCTGTTTTTCACTGCACACACGAGGCACATCTGCTTAAAGGCTTTGTTCGTTTTTCCGATTATAATGGTTACCTTGCGGCTGTAATTGAACCTAAAAATAAGGTTATTCCACTGCTTGCATCGCATTTTACCGACCGTTTCCGCAACGAAAATTTTCTTATTTATGACAAGACTCATCGAATGGCACTGATATATTTTTCCCAGCGTACTGAAATTGCCGAAAACATCGACTTTGAACTTCCTGATGCAAATGCACAGGAGGAGTACTACCGTGAACTGTGGAAATGCTTTTACAAAACAATCGGTATCAAGGAACGATACAACCCACGCTGCCGAATGAATCTTATGCCAAAACGATTCTGGTCAAATATGACAGAGATGCGTGACGAGCTTGGAATTACAGAAAATTCCGCAAACAGAATTTTGCAAAAAAATGAGAGATACAATTAAGTATCTCTCATAAATTTTATCTGTTACGGAATTTGATTTCAGGCATAGATTCCGATGGCATATTCCAATCGACATTTTTCTTGGAAGGTCTGCTGAAAAATACATCAGGGTCAAGCGGATCTTCAAGACGCTTGGAGCCGATTTCACTGCCCTTCTTTTTCTTCTTGCTCTTACTTTCGTCTTCTTCAAACTGAACAGCAAACGGATTGTGAACCTCTTCCTTTGGTTTCTTTGCATGACGGCTCAGCATCTTTTCCTTGTTCACCTTATTTGATTCAATGGAAGCATTGATTTCTTCCTGAAGCTTCTTCAGGTCGAAGTCCGTATTGCTTTCCTTAGGCTTATCATCGTCAAATTTATGAATTGTTTCAAGGCTTACCGCATTGATAGGTGGAGTATCAATTTCGATTTCACTGAGATCGTAATCAATGTCATTGCTGAAAGTAAATCCGTCTATCTCTTCCTCAAGTTCAATGGATGATGCATTGTTCTGCTCAATTTCGTGCTGACTTTCTTCTGCCAACGCATTCATATCCATCTTCATCTTTTCAAGGAAGTTGTCATCTCTTGCTGTGTTCTGCTCAGCTTCCTTAGCCGCCTCAGCAGCCTTTCTTGCCGCTTCCTTCTCAGCCTCAGCCTTTGCCTTTGCAAGGTCCTGAACAGCATTAAGTGCACGGCTGCTTGCCTTAGGCTTGCTGTCATTCATGAAGTCATAAACATCCATATCAACCGCAGCTGTTGTTTCAACAGCTGAAACAGGCTTTACAGGTTCTACCGGTGCTGACGGAGCAGAACCGGATATAAAATCAAATTCAGACAGCATGTCAACCGCTGAAGTATTTGCAGCTGGCTTTGGTCTTTCAATTGGTGCCGGCTTAACCGATGGTGTTTCCTTAACCTCAGATACGGGCGCTGGAACAGGTTCTGGTTTAACCTCAGCAACCGGTTCAGGTCTGCTCTCTGAAACAGGCACCTCATTAACCGCTTCGGCCTCTTCAGTTGTTTTCTTTCTGCGCTTCGCAAACAATTCCATGTAACTGTTCTTAGGAGCAGAAGGCTCGGACTTGACAGGTTCCGGAACAACCTGAGGTTCTTCGGCAACAACAGGTTCAGCAACGATTTCTTCGTTTGGTTTCGTTACTGAATCCCAACTCATTCCTACATTGGAAGAAACATCAATGCTTGTAATAGGAGCGGACGGAATTGTCTTTTCTTCATTGACAACTGTGTTATCTTCCATTTCGAAATTCACACTTACGACGTTGTTTCTTGACACATCTTCAGTCTTATTTTCTTCATAAGCAGGTGCTGGAGAGTAACTTGTATTCAGTGAACCGTTGTTCATTGCTCTGATTGCACTCTTAACCGACGAAACAACTTCTGCTTGTGCAGGTGTAATCTTTGGTGCAGGCTTTGGTTCGGGTTTAACTTCAACTACAGGCTCAGGCTTCGGTTCTGGCTTAACCTCAACTACTGGCTCAGGCTTCGGTTCTGGCTTAACCTCAACTACTGGCTCAGGCTTCGGCTCTGGTTTAACCTCAACTACAGGCTCAGGTTTTGGCTCAGGTTTAGCTTCAACAACCGGAGCAGGCTTCGGTGCTCTGAGAGCTTTAAATGCATTTTCAAGTGAGCTGAGTGCATCTTCCCCACTTGTCATGTCGCTGACATCCATTGGTTTTTGCACTGGCTCAGGTTTAGGCTCAGGCTTAACCTCTGGAACAGGAACCGGAACAGGCTTTGGTACAGGGGCAGATTCAGACTTAGGTGCAGGAGCAGGTACCGGCTTAGGTTCTTCCTTCTTAGGGTTAAAGAATTCTTCGATACCCTTCTTGATGCTGTCAAGATTTTCTTCAGCAGTAGGGTCTGAATATCCTTTCATAATTGCAAGGATATTGATATCATCATTACTTCTGCCGTCCTTCTTCTCAATCATAACCTGAGAAGCAAGCAGCTTTGCCTTGTCGGCAACAGAAATCTTCTTCTTGTCGATGCCGCTGTTTACAACATATAACGGAACCTTACCCTTGAACTGGTCAGGATAATTTTCTTCTGTAAGCTTCTGAATGGCTTCTTCCGAATCATTTGTATACCAGCTGACAGCCAGAACCATAGTTTTTGCCGTACTGATACCCATAATATTTTTCTTGATAAAATCCATAATCGGCATTTTATCACCATAAACGCCTGAAGCAAAAACAATCAGCTTATATGCAAGAAGCTGGGTAGGATTGAAAGTCGCAACGTTAATAACGTCAGCTTCATCTTTCCCCATATGTGCGGCAAGCCAATCTGCATATTGCTTAGTGTGTCCGAATTTAGAAGTATAGACAATAGCAACTTTCTTCATTTCACCCATTCTCCGCCGCTGGCAGAGAGCCCTCCTTAATGTATGTAAAATTCATAAACACATAATTCTAATATTACATACTATAATTATATATAATTTCAGGTTGTTATTTGTTAACAAACTGTTAACTCTTCACAAGTTTGATATATTTCACAGTTTTTGTTTAAATTTTTATATATTTTTTACACAAGAAAAAGTTCAGGATTTGTAACCAAGCTGTAATAATTTCAACTGCTTGTATCTTAGAACTTTTTCTGCAACATTTACAACGATAACAGCGATAATTTTACTACACAAAAAATTGTTTTTTTCCATATTGTAATCAATTTATTACATAACGGTACACTTTATTACAATATTATCATAAGCATTGACTTTAACAAGATAAAATGTTAAAATTTAAACATCGATAACAATAAAAAGAAAATTACAAAGCTAATTTTTTCGCCAAGAATCAAATGAGGGTTTGGTAAACTATAATTTTGCATATTTTAAGAAACATAAATTAAAGGGGTAATTAAAATGAAACTTACTACAAAAATTATTACTGTATTAATCTCAGCTCTGATGCTGTGCGGCTGTTCGGAAAACGAATCCGAAAAAAACACCCCTCCTGAAACTGAAATAGTTTCTCTTGCTGATGTTACAATGGCGGAGACAATTGCTGTTCCTACCGAAACAACAATCACTACCACAACTGCAGAAGAAACCACTACAACATCAGAAACCACCACACCTGAACCGATTACGGAAATTAATAACGAATCTCTTTTTCCCGATATAGATTACGAAGCTTTGGCAAATGAATTCTATGAAAGTATTGTTGAAGTCGGCAATGAAGCAAGCGGATATATCTCTGTGTACCCGGACTGGATATATGAAGAATATGAAAATGGTGATTATGATGTTTATTCTCCTGACGGAATTAACTTTTTAACAGTTGCAACTATCACTGACCTGGAAGAAATGGACCTTCTCCAAACAGCGTATACCACATCATATGCAGTTGTTCTCAACAGCGAAATTGATGGCTATGAATCATATACCGTATCTGACGTGACCGTAGGCAATCTTGCCGGATATTACTCAATTATGATGGACTATGACAGCGACCTTGGATTCATCTTTTATCTTGCACTTTGCGATGAAGAAACTCATACGTTACGTACGGTTATCGCAGCAAGCTCTGACATGTCTCTTCCCAACGTATCTGTAGTATCTATGATGTTTGACACCTATCACCCATAATTCTCTTTCTAATCAAACATAACCGCCATACAAATCAGATTTGTATGGCGGCTTTAATTTATCTGTAAAGGTATCCGTAATGTGCACAAGCTCTGTAGTCTGCACCCTCTGCATCAGCTGTGCCGAAACCAGCCCAGCAGTGCGGACGGTAAATTCTGTCCTCGGAAACGTTATGCATCGAAACAGGGATACGGAGCATGGAAGCGAGCGTGATAAGGTCAGCACCGATGTGGCCGTAAGTAATTGAGCCGTGGTTAGCGCCCCAGTTTGCCATTACGGAATAAACGTCAGCAAACGCACCCTTGCCTGTAACCTCCGGAACAAACCATGTTGTAGGCCATGTCTTATCTGTTCTTTCGTCAAGAGGCTTATGAACATCGTCAGGAAGTGTTACTGTGTAACCCTCAGCAATCTGGAGTGTTGGTCCAACGCCTTCAATGATGTTTACACGCATCATTGTTACGGGCATTTCAGCCTGTGTCTTGAAGTGAGAGGAGAATCCGCCGCCTCTAAAGTAGCCGAGGTTTGCAGGGCACCAGTCAGTTGCATCAAGCATAGCCTTGATATCCTCGTCAGTAACGTTCCACCACTGCTTCATAAGGTTTGTGCCGTCCTCGTCCTTTGCAAGACCTGTTGCGTCAACAGCCGCTGCACCAGAGTTGATGAGGTGGATAAAGCCGTTTGCCGCTCTGCCCTCAGGCTTCCAGCATGTAACACGTTCAACAGCTTCAGGGCTCCAGTATGTACGCACGTCAGCAAATACGGAAGCACGTCCTGTCAGCAGGTTGCCGAAAAGCATTGCTGTACCGTTAAGACCGTCATTTTCAGTAGCAAGAAGAACAGGCTGCTTCTTGCCGTTCCAGTCAAATGTAGAGTTGAGAATACTTTCCGCAAAGTCAGCGTTAGGAAGCCAGTCTGTCCACTGACGCTGTCCCTGGAAACCGCCGAAAATAGCGTTTCTGCCGTTGGACTCCTCAAATCTGCCCAGCTCTTTCAGCTTGTCGTTGCCAAGCATTATATCACGGATAATCAGCGTCATCTTTACGCAGAATTCCCACTGCTCCTCGTGGCTCATAACATCAGGGTTGCCAGGGTTAACTTCTGTGTTAACATCCATACCCTCAGGGCAGTTTGCCTTTGTCCACGCAAGAGCCTTTTCGTACTCAGCGTGGTCGTAGATTTCAAGCTTTACACGGCGGAGAATTTCCGTCATATCAACCCATTCAGGACGGATACCGAGGTACTTCTGCATAAAGTTAGCATCGCACCATGAGCCTGCAATACCCATTGAAACGCCGCCGATACCAACATAAGCCTTGTTTCTCATCTGACCAACCGCTACAGCACAGCGTGCGAAACGGAGGATTTTTTCAGAAACGTCCTCAGGGATGGTTGTGTCGGTTGCGTCCTTGACATCTCTGCCGTAGATTGCAAACGCAGGCAGACCCTTCTGTGCGTGGGCAGCCATAACAGCCGCAAGGTAAACCGCACCCGGACGCTCTGTGCCGTTGAAGCCCCATACAGCCTTGATTGTGAGAGGGTTCAAATCCATAGTTTCCGAGCCGTAGCACCAACAAGGTGTAACGGAAAGAGTTGCGCAGACATTCTGTGTTGCGAAGAATTCCTCTGTCTTGTAAGCCTCAGCGCCGCCGCCGATTGTGCAAGGTCCGATTACACATTCAACAGGTGTTCCGTCAGCGTAGCGGCAGTTAGCCTCGATAAGCTCCTTTGCGGCTTTCGCCATATTCATTGTCTGCACCTCGAGGGACTCTCTGATGCCGTACTGTCTGCCGTCGATTACGGGTCTGATACCAATTCTTGGGTTCATAATTATCTACTCCTTTTTATTTAATTTGGAATTTGGAAAGTGGAATGTGAAATTACAAATCAACACCATAATTCCTCATTCCTGATTTCACTTTCCACATTTTACTGAAAAGCCTTGTACCTCTCATAAGCCCTGTCCCACTCCGCAAAGCTGTCAGGCGCAAAGGTCTTTACACTGTCGGAAGCGGCAATGATTTTTCTCGCCACCTTTATGTCGGGAATTGCCCCTGCCGCAATAAGCTGAATAGCCGCGTTGCCGTAAGCCGTAGCCTCGATAGGCCCAGCCGTAACCTCGCAGTTGCAGGCATTCGCCGTCATTCTGCAAAGCAATCCATCCTTTGTTCCACCGCCGATAAGATTTATCGTTCGGTAATCCTTGCCCGTGCACGCCTTTATCTCGTCAAATGCCTGACGGTATTTCAACGCAAGGCTCTCGTAAATGCACCGCATAACCTCGCCAACCGTTTCGGGAACAGGCTGACCCGTACGCTTGCAGAAATCCTTGACACGCTGAGGAATATCCCCCTCGGGAACAAACTCAGGTGCGTCGGGGTTGATGAAGCACTTGAACGGCTCAGCCGCAAGCGCAAGCTTCTCCAGTTCCGCAAAGGAATACTCCTGTCCCTCACGTCTGAACTGACGGCGGGATTCCTGTATCAGCCACAAGCCGATAATGTTTTTGAGGAACGTTGTTGTTCCGCCGTAGCCAGCCTCGTTTGTAAGGTTAAGCTCCTCGGATTTTTCATTGATAAGCGGTGCGTCAAGCTCAGTGCCGAACAGCGACCAGGTTCCGCAGGAAATGAAGATGAAGTCCTTTTCCTCTGTGGGAACAGCCGCAACAGCGCACTGCGTATCGTGACCGCAAACAGCAATAACGTCAGCCTTCGGTGCATTGAGGTCATGACAAATGCTGTCGGAAAGCTTGCCCACAACCGTGCCCGACGGAACAATCTCCGTCAGCAAATTCTGCGGAATATCAAGTGCCGTAAGCACCTCCTCCGACCACACCTTCTTGTCAGCATCCATCATCTGCGTTGTCGAAGCAATGGAAACCTCGCTCTTTTTCTCGCCCGTCAGCAGGTAGTTGAACAGGTCGGGCATAAGCAGAAGCGTTTGGGCATTGTCAAGCATGTGTGGACGGTTTTTCCGCAGGGAAAGAAGCTGAAAAACCGTGTTGATATCCATAAACTGATTGCCCGTGATTTTGTAGAACGGCTCTCTCGCAAACAGCTTCAAGGCCTCGTCAACCATACCGTTGTTGCGTTCGTCACGGTAATGCACAGGTGCTTCCATCAGCACACCGTCTGCACCAATCAGACCGAAATCCACGCCCCAGGTGTCCACGCCGATACTGTCAAAACCGCCCGCAAGCACAGCCTTTGAAATGCCCTGCCGCACCTCGTAGAAAAGGCGGTAAATGTCCCAGTAGAACGTGCCGCCAAGCTTCACAGGGTTGTTCTCAAAACGGTGAATTTCCTCAAGGGAAATGGTTTCGCCGTTGAACTTGCCAAGCATAGCCCTGCCGCTTGAAGCACCGAAATCAAAAACTAAAACAGTTTTATTCATAAAGTATGACATCAACCTTTCATAAGATGTTTTGTGGTTTCGTTCACAAAAACTCGGAGTCATAAAAATTTATTTTTATGACTTGACAACACCTTTTTTCAGAATAATATTAGCGTAAATAGCCTCCTCGCCCGTTGCAACAACAGCATAAGCCGTCTTTGCACGCTCATAGAAAGCGAAACGCTCAATCATCTCAATCTTGCAGTTTTCAGGCTCGTACTTGTTGATAATGTCCTTGTATTCATCCCAGATTGTGGGAACAACAGGGTCACCCGGAACAACCTCCATCAGCATAACAGGCTTGTCTGTGTATGTATCGAGAGGAAACAGCTGCATAATTGCATCAAGCAGTTCAGGTACACCGTGACCGTCACAGCGTACCACACGCTTGCCGTAGGTTTCCGCAGGGAAATTCCCGTCAGCAATGACGATTTCGTCGCCGTGCCCCATTTCCATAAGTGTTTTCACCATTTCGGGCGAAAGAATTTTCGGTATGTTTTTGAGCATAAATTTTCCTCCTTATTACTATTGCTAATGTGGAATTTGGAAAGTGGAAAGTGAAATTGATATTCCTCATTCCTAATTTCACTTTTCAAATTTTATTCGTTCCTGTTCACCGATTTCTCCACGCTGAACCCCTCGGGGTAACGCTTTTTCAGCTTGTCAATGTTCATTTGAAAAATGTCATCCAAATCGTAGCCGATAGCCGTCGCGGTTTCCGCAAGATACCACGCAACATCACCAAGCTCCTTCGCAAGCTTTTCCTTATCAAGCTCGTGACCCTGTGCAAGATGCTTTTTCACAATATCAATCGCCTCGCCCGACTCGCCGCAAAGTCCCATCACGCCGTTTATCAGCACGTCCTTTTTGTCAAGTTCAGGGTTAAGCGTAACCATAGCAAGCTTCTGATATTCGTTTATTGTCATATCTTCAATTCCTTCCTGTAAATATGAAATTTGGAAAGTGAAATTAATATTACTAATTCCACATTCCTCATTCCTAATTCCACTTTATTACAACATCAATCTCACTCTCATCAGGCACCTCAAAAAGCCTCTCCAGCTTTTCAAGCAGACCTTCATCAAGATAGTATGCCGACGTTTTCCCCTCGGCAACCTCTTTGTTCCGCTTGTCAATATTCCTCTGCCAGTCCTCGTCGGAAATGTCAATATAGTGGAACTCACATTCATAGCCGCGGCTTTCGTAGAATTGCCGTGCAAAGTCACGGTCAGCCCTGCTCCAGAAGCCCCACTCCAGTATGATGTTCACACCGATTTCCAACAGCTCAACCGACTTGCCGAAAAGATAGTTGTGTATACGATTACAGATTTCGTCGTGTTTGTCCCCAAGATTTCCGTCGAACACCGACAGCGTTATCTCGTCGCAGGACAACACCGCCGCACCCAGTTTCTTCCGCAGCATTTCGGTGTAAAAGCTTTTTCCGCTGCAAATTTTTCCGCAGATTAAGATTGCTTTTGGCATTGTAAAATCCTCTCAAACAAGTACGGCTGAATTAACGGATAGGTCAGCATTTCAGGTATACCGTCCAAAAATTCCACACGTTCAATTTCGCTGTGCAACTCATTTTCCAGCTCCTGCACCTCCGCATAGAAAAGCATACCAAGGGTTTCCTCGCCGTCCTTTTCCACGCCGTAAACGCACACTTGCGACAAATCAAATTTCACAGCACCCGTTTCCTCATAGAGTTCACGTCTTGCAGTTTCGACAATATCCTCACCCTGCTCACGGTGTCCCCCTGGAATTTCGTAGGTGTCACGCTCTTTGTGCTTGCACCAAAGCCATTTACCGTCCTTGCGTGAAGCAATTACCGCAAATTTCAGCTTCTCATCGGGAGCATTTTCATAGAATTTTACTTTTATCATTTGTTACCTCATATCAAAACATATCAAGCAATTCAGACAAGTTTCCAACCGTGTAGTCCTGCCCGAAATTACCGCCTTTATTTTTCCTGTCAACCCAAACAGCTGTCATTCCAACTTTTTTAGGTGCTACAACATCTTCCTCACCCGAGTCACCGACAAAAACCGCTTCATCTGCCGAACAAGCGATTTCATCAAGTATTCTGCGATAAAATTGCTTATCGGGTTTATAGCATTTCAGCAATTCGGAAGTGAACACCTTGTCAAATTGCAAATTGTTATATTCAAAATTCTGCATAAGCGGCTCTGTATCCGTATTTGATGCAATTATCAGCGTATATTTACCCGAAAGCTTTTCAAGCACAGCTTTTGTTTCATCAAATGCGTTACGATTATACAAGCTGTCAAGCATTATTTTTACATCAGAGAGATAGTCACCACTTATGCGGTAATATTCATACAGTTCACGCAAATCCATTCCGAAAATTTCTCTTTCGGAAATAAACGCACCTGTCCTCATATTACGCTTATGCAGCTGCTTCCAGTGTGAATAAAATTCATTCGGGTCAATGTCTGAATTATTCTTTTCAAGTATCCTTCTCGCCGCATCAACCGAGCCGCTGCCTGTTGAAATAAGCGTGCCGTATACGTCAAACAGAATTGCTTTTATCATCTGTTACCTCATATTTCACGATATTTTCTATCCAATTCAACAAGACAAAGATACAAATCCGTAGGATTGTTCATATCCCAGCCCCAATCCTTGAACGCATATGCAAATGAAATTAAAAACCGTTCATTCTGTGGCGGAAGCAATCCGCTTTCGGCGGTTTCAAGAAGTTTATTCATTTCAGGGATAATCACTTCCGTAGCTTGTTTCAATGTACATTCGTTCAGTATACCCTTTTCATAATCTTCGACTATTTCATTCATAGTTTCAAACACTCTTTTATTTTATCAATAAAGCTGTTCATTTCATTACCCCGCAAATTCACCCTCGGCAAAAGCGGCAGCACCGCCATTGCCCAGAATAAATCAAACCATAAAATGTGAAATTTGGAAAGTGAAAAGTGGAATTATTTCGTACACAAAAATTCCTAATTCCACTTTCCTAATTCCTAATTCAGAACATGTAGAGTGGAGTGAAAAGAAAACTCCTCACTCCACTCTCAAAACGCCTAACTCTTAGATAAGAGAGTTGTAAAGTGCTGTGATATCTTCAACGGAAGTATCCTTTGGGTTGCCTGGACGGCAAGCGTCGTCGTAAGCAGACTGTGCAAGGAAAGGAATATCCTCAGCCTTGACGATTTCCTTAAGGTCAGCAGGAATGCCAACATCAATGGAAAGCTGCTTAACAGCGTCGATTGCAGCCTTTCTGTATTCTTCCTGTGTCATATCGTCAACGCCCTTAACGCCCATTGCACGAGCAATTTCACGGTACTTCTCGCCTGTTGCTTCAGCGTTGTATTCCATAACTGTAGGGAGAATGATTGCGTTTGCAACACCGTGTGGTGTGTCGTAAAGTGCACCAAGTGGGTGAGCCATTGAGTGAACGATACCAAGACCAACGTTGGAGAAGCCCATACCTGCAACGTACTGACCGAGAGCCATATCTGCTCTACCTTCCTTAGTGTTTTCAACTGCACCGCGGAGGCTTCTTGCGATGATTTCGATAGCCTTCAGGTGGAACATATCGGAAAGCTCCCAAGCGCCCTTTGTGATGTAGCCTTCGATAGCATGTGTAAGAGCGTCCATACCTGTTGCAGCTGTGAGTCCCTTAGGCATTGTTTCAGTCATATCAGGGTCAACGAAAGCAACTACAGGGATATCGTGCGGGTCAACGCATACCATCTTTCTGTTCTTTTCAACGTCTGTGATAACGTAGTTGATTGTAACTTCAGCAGCTGTACCGGCTGTTGTAGGAACAGCAAAAATAGGCACGCACTTGTTCTTTGTATCAGCAACACCTTCGAGGCTTCTTACATCAGCAAATTCAGGGTTTGTGATGATGATGCCGATAGCCTTTGCTGTGTCCATGGAAGAACCGCCGCCGATTGCAATGATGTAGTCAGCACCTGCAGCCTTGATAGCGTCAACACCAGCCTGTACGTTTTCGATTGTCGGGTTAGGCTTGATGTCGGAGAAAATCTCATAAGCAAGACCTGCGTTATCAAGAATGTCAGTAACCTTCTTTGTAAGACCGAACTTGATAAGGTCAGGGTCGGAGCAAACGAGAGCCTTCTTGAAGCCTCTGCCCTTTGCTTCGTCAGCAATTGCGTTGATAGCGCCTGCGCCGTGGTAGGAAGTTTCGTTGAGAATAAATCTGTTCATAGTTTTCAGTTCCTTTCATCTAATTTATAATGTGGAATTTGGAAAGTGGAAAGTGAAATTATTTTTCTGCCGAATCTTTAACCGTTTTGGTAGAAGCGGATAAAATTCTTCTTATTTCCTCACAGTCTGAATACATACTGTTGAACATCTCCTCACCGATATAATCAGTTTCATACAATAATTCAAGCCAGTACTTTGTTTCATTGCATTCCTTCAAAGCCGTATATAACTTATACACAAAATCACTTTTACTGTATGCACACTCCGATTCAGCAATATTTGCACCTATACTCGTGCCGCTTCTCAACACCTGTTTTGAAATTACAAACTCACGTTTTTCACCGCATAAATACTTGTACATATTTATAACCCTAACGGCAAAACGCTTGCTTTTAACTTTAACAATGTTGTTTTTATCCGACATAATTCCTCATTTCACTTTCCTAATTCCTAATTTCTTTACTTATCCCCGTAAGGATACTTCTTGTATCCGGGGTGCTTACCTGTAACACCGTACTGTGCACGCATACTGCAAAGTCTGTCGATGTTCTCACGGGAGATTTCCCTCTCACCGCCGAGAAGGTGTGCCGTAAGGGAAATTTTTGCGAAAAGCTCGAGAGTTTCCATTCGGTAGTAAGCCGTAATCAGGTCTGCACCAACGGAAAGTGCACCGTGATTTTGCAGCAGCATTACGTCGTGTTCCTCAAGGTACGGTGTAATCGCCTCAGGCACTTCATATGTAGACGGTGTGCCGTAAGGTGTAACGGGAATTGAGCCGATTGCGATGACCGATTCAATCATTGTGTAGCCGTCAAGTGCCTTGTTTGCAACAGCATAACCCGTAGCCGTAGGAGGATGAGCGTGAAGCACCGAGCCAACATCATCTCTCACCTCGTAGCAGCGCAGGTGCATCTTGATTTCGGAGGAAGGTCTGTAGCCCTCCAGCGCTTCAAGCACCTCACCCTTTGCGTTGATTTTCACGATTTTGTCGGGAGTGATGAAGCACTTGCTTATGCCCGTCGGAGTGGCAAGGAAGGTATCATCATCCAGCTTGACGGAGAGATTTCCGTCATTCGCAGCAACCCAGCCAAGCTGCCACATTTTATGGCAGATGTCGCACATCTGCTCCTTTATCTGTTGTTCGTTCATTGGTATCAGTCCTTTGTGTTTTTTACTATGTGTAATTGTTTTCACAAACACATTTATGTATATATTATACAACACTTTTCCAAAAAAGTCTATATTTTTGCCGCACCGCACTAAAAAATAAATACCGCACTTTTTGTACAGCTTGCACAAAAGAACAGTTCAATATATTGCCTGCCTTGACTTTTCATCTATACAGAACTATAATTAAATATAGTATACTATAATCAAATTAGGAGGTTTTCCTATGAAACAATATTATGACAACCGTGAGCTGAGCTGGCTGAAATTCAACGAGCGTGTCCTGGAAGAAGCACAGGACAAGAGCGTCCCCCTCTGCGAAAGACTGATGTTCACGGCAATTTTCCAGTCCAACCTCGACGAGTTCTTTATGGTGCGTGTAGGCTCCCTCTACGACCAGACTCTCGTTGACGCTGACGTGCGCGAAAACAAGACCGATATGACCTGCGCAGAACAGCTTGAAGCGATTTTCAAGCGTGTCGCAGAGCTTAACCCTGTCCGTGACAGCGCCTACAACGGAATAATGTCCGAGCTTGAAAAGTACGGTGTTGAACAGGTGAATTTCAAGATGCTTTCCAAGTCGGAGGAAAACTACTTAAAGCTGTATTTCACCACCGAAATCCTCCCCCTGATTTCCCCTCAGGTTATCGACAAGCGTCATCCTTTCCCGTTCCTGAAAAACAAAGAAATCTATGCCGTTGCACAGCTTGAAGCAAAGAACTCCGTAACAATCGGACTTGTTCCCGCAAGCGGAACTTTCTCACGTATAATCTTCCTGCCAGGTACGAAGCACCGCTTTATGCTTGTCGAAGAGCTTATTCTCCACTATATGCCCCTGATTTTCGAGAACTATAAGGTGCTCGACAAGTCCCTCATGCGTATCACCAGAAACGCTGACATCAATATGGAGGAAGCACTTTACGACCACGACGTTGACCTGCGTGACGTAATGAGCGACCTGCTGAAAAAGAGAAAGAAGCTGTCCCCTGTACGTATGGAATTATCACGCAAGCTGGGACAGACAGCCGTTGCGTACCTCTGCGAAAAGCTGGAGCTGAAGCACAACCAGATTTTCCGTCTGAAAACACCTCTCGACCTTTCCTTCGTGTACACGCTGAGAGGTCGTCTTGAGGACAATCTCCCTCTGCTTTTCTTCGGCAGGGCTGACCCACAGAATTCCTGCGAAATCGTCCACAACGCACCTATGCTCCCACAGGTTCAGAAGCGTGACATTCTCCTGTCCTACCCGTTTGAGTCAATCAAGCCGTTCCTGCGTATGCTTATGGAAGCGGCAGTTGACCCGAATGTTGTTTCAATCAAGATTACACTGTACCGTGTTGCGTCCAACTCAAAGGTTATTGATGCACTTATCGCCGCCGCTGAAAACGGCAAGGAAGTCCTCGTTCTTGTTGAGCTCCGCGCACGCTTTGACGAGGAAAACAACATCGGCTGGTCACAGCGTCTGGAATACGCAGGCTGTAACGTTATCTACGGCCCCGAAAGCCTGAAGGTGCACTCCAAGCTATTGCTTATCACACGCAAGAACAGTGCAGGAAAAATCCAGTACATCACACAAATCGGTACGGGCAACTACAACGAAAAGACTTCTGCCCTCTACACCGACCTGAGCCTGCTTACTGCAAATCAGGAAATCGGCGCTGAGGCGCTTATGGTATTCAACGCACTTTCCACCAACACCCTTGTTGAGCACACCGACAAGCTTCTCGTTGCACCGCTCTGCTTACAGAACCGTGTTATCGAAATGATAAACACCGAAATCGAAGCCGCAAAGCGTGGCGAAGAAGCGTTCATCGGTCTGAAGCTGAACTCCCTCACAGACAAGAAGATTATTGACAAGCTTGTTGAAGCTTCACAGGCGGGTGTAAAAATCCGAATGGTTATCCGTGGCATATGCTGTCTTGTGGCAGGTGTTGAGGGGTACACCGAAAACATCGAAATCACAAGCATTGTGGGTCGTTACCTTGAACACAGCCGCATCTATATTTTCGGCACGAACGAGCGCCGTAAAATCTATATCAGCTCCGCCGACTTCATGACACGAAACACAATCCGCCGTGTCGAGGTTGCCGCACCAATTCTCGACAGCCACGTCCAGGCACGTATCATGCACATTTTCAGCGTGCTCACCAGCGACAATGTCAAGGCAAGACGCATGCTTTCCGACAGCACATATATGCACGTTGAAACCGAGGGTACAGCTGTTGACTCTCAGGCTACATTCATCAAGGAAGCCTACGCAAATGCGGCGAAAGCACCTGTCAGGGCTACGCATAAGGTTAAGCCTGTGAGAAGAAAGAAGAAGTAACGACACAAGAAAGGAAAAGCTTATGAAAAAGACATTTATCTCTTTAATTTCTGCTTTGGCAATTGCAATTTCACTCTGCGGTACGGTGTTTGCGGAAGAAAACACTGTTCCCGAAAACGGCTGGTACGAAAACAGCGGTGGAAAATATTACTACGAAAATTCACAGTCTGCGCACGGTTGGCGGCGCATTGACGGCGAGTGGTACTGCTTTGACTATGATGACGGCACAGCTGCAACAGGCAAAACCAAAATGGGTTCGGGATATTACTTTTTTGACGAGGATGGAAAATGGACAGGAAGACTTGCCAAAGCTGCACTTGCACCCGAAGATTTCGAGTTTGAATTTCAGGAAATTTATTTGGGTGACGAAGAAGTACGCTACAATTACAGCATAGAAAACGGAAGACTATATCTGAAATGCGAAAACCGCAGATTTTCACGAAAGCTTTCCGAAAGAGAATATCAGATTATTTACAGTATGCTTGAAATGTATTGTTTTGAAGACTGTAGTGTTTATTATTCCTATGACCCTGATGATGAGGTGGGTGCTTATTATCTTGGTTCAATCGATTACACAGCTAATGGTAAAAACATTGATTTTGGCGGTGATGATATTCTTTTCAGCAACGAATATGAGGAATGTCAAAGATTTCAGCAGTTTTACAATTGCTTTTCCGAGATTGACAATCTGAAAGAATACGCTGATGAAAAAATGGGGTATTAAACTTGAATATAATCAGAATTGACGAAGCAAGGCTTGATGAGTGCCTTGAAGTCATACACAAAAGCTTTGCGACGGTTGCGGAGAAATTCGGTTTTACTCGTGAAAACTGTCCGACTCATACAAGCTTTATGCCCATAGAAAAGCTACGTAAATACGCTGAATGGGGATTTGAAATGTTCGGTATGGAGGACGATGGAAAAATAATCGGTTATGTTTCCGTTTCGCATAATCCTGACGGAAAGTTTGAACTGCACAACCTCGCCGTACTGCCCGAATACCGTCACGGCGGTATCGGACGAAAACTTGTTGACCGTGCTAAAGAAGCAGTTGCGGAAAAGGGCGGAAACAAGCTTCATATCGGAATTATTGATGAACATACCATGCTGAAAAAGTGGTACGAAACAAACGGATTTGTCAGCACAGGCACGCAGAAATTCGAGCATTTGCCGTTTACAGTTGGATTTATGGAATGTGATATATGTTAATTTGCAACAAAAACCGCCTGAAAACAAGTCATCAGGCGGCTTTTTGCACAAATTTGCAAAAATGAAATGAAACAAGAGAAACCGAGAGATTTGAAGCAAAACAGAGAGATTTCAAGAGATTTAGGGATATATTTTAAAAATTCGGCATTTTACCTATTGACTTTGGTTGAAAAGCCGTGTATAATAGTCAATGTTGTGTCGGACGGGCTGTGTCAATGAGTTGCAGACAACGCCCCTGATATCTGACAAAAATTTATTAAGAGGAGAATGTTTATGTCAACTTATATGCCTAAGGCAAATGAAATCAGCCGTAAATGGTATGTGCTTGATGCTTCCGGCAAGTCCCTCGGTAGAGTTGCAGCAGAAGCTGCTTCCATCCTCCGCGGCAAGAACAAGCCAACTTTCGCACCACACGCTGACTGCGGCGACCACGTAATCATCATCAACTGTGCACAGGCTAGGCTCACAGGTAAGAAGCTTGAGCAGAAGTCCTACAAGTGGCACACAGGCTGGATTGGCGGTCTTAAGGAGATCAAGTACAGCGATATGATGAAGAATGAACCAGAAAGAGCAATGATGATTGCTGTTAATGGTATGCTCCCTAACAACACACTCGGCAGAGCTGCTCTCAAGCGCCTCAGAACTTACGCTGGCGCTACACACGACCACGCAGCACAGAAGCCTGAAAATTACGAGATATAAGGAGGCGGAGTAAATGTACGAATCTAAACAGCCATATTTTTACGGCACAGGTAGAAGAAAAAGCTCCGTTGCAAGAGTAAGAGTTTACGCAGGCAGCGGTAACATCACAATCAACGGCAGAGATATCAACGACTACTTTGGTCTCGAAACTCTCAAGCTTATCGTTAGACAGCCACTGGTTCTCACAGACAACGCTGATAAGTTCGACATCGTTTGCACAGTTGCAGGCGGCGGCGTAACAGGTCAGGCTGGTGCAATCCGTCACGGTCTTTCCAGAGCTCTTCTTCAGGTTAACGCTGAGCTTCGTCCAGTTCTCAAGAAGGCTGGCTTCCTCACACGTGACCCAAGAATGAAGGAAAGAAAGAAGTACGGTCTCAAGGCTGCTCGTCGCGCTCCTCAGTTCTCAAAGAGATAATTTCAGCCCTTACAAACCTCGTATTTACGGGCTTTGGGGCATACAGATTACCTTTTTGGTCTTTAATTGGTCTTTATTAAATGACTTTTTAAATCCGCTCTTTTCAGAAAGGGCGGATTTTTTTACTTTTACGAAAGCTTAAGTGAAATAAGCTCAGCAACCTTAAGCTTGGAACTTTTGAGTACATCAGCATATACATTGGCGGTTACACCTATATCACAGTGCCCCAAATGCTCAGATACGATCTTTAAATCAACACCGCTGTTAAGAAGCAAGGTAGCGTTGCAATGACGAAGCTGGTGCAGAGTGAGAAATTCAAAGCCTGTACCCTTGAGAAATCTTTTGAAAGAAGTATTCAGCGCGCTTCTGTCACGATAGTTTCCACGAGCTGATGAAAATACCATTTCAGGGTGAGCAAAGCTGTCACCGAGAGCAGCGGACAGTTCTTCAATATACTGCTTCTGTTCCATAAGAATTTCTGCAAGCTTGTCACTCATACCGATAGTACGGATACTGCTTTCTGTTTTTGGTGTAGTAAGATAATGCTTTCCTGCCACATCTGCAAGATTGTGATTGATTGAGATGGTCATATTCTCAAAATCAATATCCTCCCACGATAAAGCAAGACATTCACCGCATCTCATACCTGTGTAGAGAAGAACCTTGATTATACGCTTTATATCTTCGTCCCAAGACTTTTCTTCAAGCAGAGCGAGAAACTCCG
The DNA here is from genome assembly GCA_018110825.1 of Oscillospiraceae bacterium. GTDB lineage: Bacteria > Bacillota > Clostridia > Oscillospirales > Ruminococcaceae > RGIG8773. Next base: position 131,946 of record JAGBCL010000095.1, on the reverse strand, counting down.
CTGTCTGCTGTTCATCTAACACAGGACGTTTCTTTTTATTGCGGTTTTTCGGAAGAATTACATTTTTACAAGGGGTGTCACGGATAAATCCCTGTTCAACACCTCTATGAAAAATACTCTGAATAACGATGTAAATCTTGCGAACTGTGGCAGGATTGAGGTCATACGAAAGCATGATCTGCGTCAGCTTTGGTGTAGTAATATCCTTGACCTTTACATTCCCAAGAATAGGTGCAATATGTTTGTCATACTGTCCTTTATAAGTGTAGGCAGTGCTTTCTTTCAATTCAACGGGAGCATAGTTTTCAAAGTACCAATCCGCAAGCTCAGAAAAGCGCATACACTCATTAAGCTGAACATAACCTTTGCAGTGTTGTTCAAACTCAAAAGCGTACTGCTGTGCAAGCTTTTCAGCCTTTTTCGGTGTTGCATCATGGGGCGGTGTATATGTGGTTGACTTGATAATCTGCTTTCCATTCATATCATATCCTAATGATACTTTTATACGGAAATTGTTTCCTCTTTTTGTAATAGTAGCCATAAAATTTAATCTCCTTCATTAAATACAGATTTTTATGACATACTCCTGTATATTTATATTTTATCACTTTACCAACCGAAAGTCAAGTGCTGTATATAGAAATATGTCATTTTGTCGGACAGCTTGCGTACAGCATATAAGGTACAACAGAAAGACTGCTGTCCTGACGTCCGAAAGCCGTAAATACGTTGTTTAAGCTGTCCGAAGAAGGTGTCCACGGACATTTCGGACACCTCGGACGGCATTTTGTTGTTTGCTTTATAGAATAAATGGGCGATAGTGTGTTTTTATTCCTTTATAACCTCTTACCTCACGATTATGCTCAATAGGAATGTGATTTGTAGCTGTCAGATTCCATTTGTCACAATTATTGCGAAGCCAGCTGCTGAAAGTGTTCTGATTAAGCACTGTCAGCAGATTTTTGTGACACCAATCAACGTAAGCTGAATATAAAGCCTGTGTGCTTTCAGCATATTCTTTTCCTAAGCTGATATATCCCTTGTCATTGAGAAACTCGGGAATATTGCAATTTTCCGCCATAACCTCAGAAATATTCCTTTTTGTTTTATCTGAGATCGTAAAACGAAAATCATTTCGGATAAGCCTGAGTAATCCGTCAAGCATCCAATAAAAGATCTTTTCTTTTTCAGCAATGAATTTATCTGCAAGAAACGGATCATTGCATCTGTTTTCGGGAACAGGTTTCGTAGTTAGAATTATAAGTCTTCGTGAAAATCCGTCCGATTTATCATAAAGTGCCTTTGGTGAACCGTTCCCGAAACAAAGAAAACGTGAGTACAGCATAGCCTGCTGTGACTGCTGTCCCTTTGCTTCAACATCAACGGGGATTTCAGCAGTAACAAGATTTTTTATGTAACCCGTCGAGGGTAAGGCACTCATCTGCATATCGTCATCAAGCATAAGCAGCTTGTTCTGTAAATTGTAGCGGAAGAATTTGTCCGTTTCTATACGCTGAAAACTTCCTGTAAGCATTGCAGATTTGAATATCTCCTGCAAAACGATACCGATACGGCTTTTACCCTCTCCGCCGTTCCCGATGATAAACATCATAGCCTGTCCCTTTGTTGATGGAATAAGACAGTAACCGAGGTATTCCTGCAATGTAATTATATCGTCCATATCAAGCATATCCATAAGAAAAGTCAGGAAATGCTCGGGATAATATACACTGTTTCTGAAATCGGGGTTATATGTAACGTTAAGCCTGTTCACACAGAATCTCTTTTCGGGGATCCATATTCCGTTGGTTTTGAGAATACCGTTAGATAAATGAATTTCATCTTCTTTCGGAACAATAGGTTCGGAAAAACAGTATAATTTCAAAGCTTCCGTAAGACGTTTTACAACAGCTGCAATATTATTTGTAACGTAAGGCATAACCTTTTCGGATATGCTGTGGGAAATAATATCCTCACTGACCTCACCGTCCACGTTGTAAAATCTGTTATCAAAGAAAATAACGGGATATTCTGAAACATATTCCTTGCAGAATAAAGGCTCGTTTATTTTGCCCTTATCATCAAGCCATGAAGGTGACATCATGACGCATCACCTCCAAGATATTCAAGCAGAGCCGCCTTGCTGATAAGAATTTTGCCACGCTTGCCCTGTCCCGTTCTGATGAAAGGTATCTTTTTCTGTACTACAAGCTGACGGACAGTGTGTTCAGATAAACCGCTGACAGCCTTTGTACATTCCTTGATAGTGAGCATCTTAACAGGTGCAGAGGACTTTGATTCTGCTGTTGGTGCTGTGTTTTCATCAATAAGCTGACTTAAAAGTGCAACGATCTGTGCCATAATTTCTGTTTTGTTTTCCATAGTAAATTCTCCTATCTTTCATAATTATTTCTTTCTGATGTTTTTTCGGTAAATAAATGCATATTTTCTCTGATTTCATCGTCAATAGCGCATTTGTTGATGGTATCATATTCGCCGAGATTTTTAAAAACCTTATCTGTAAACAGGCTGATACACGCAGCAAGTGCCTTGCTGATACCTGTCAGACCTTTGTTATGCTGTTTTGAATACACAAGTGTATTTACGGCAAGCACCACCTTGACAAAGGACTGCTTTATATAGGCAAGTTGATCAGTAAGCCTGTCGATAATTGATCTGCTCTCAGATATTTCTTTTTCTGTTTCGGATATACGGCTTTTGAATTTATCAATAAGCATACTCAGCATTTCACTTGGAGTTTTTTTCATTTGGGAGAACGGAAGCTGAAGTTCATTATCAATGATTCTGAACATCGTATAATTTTCGTCCTTTAGCTTATTGATTTTTTCAATGGGATCTGAATTTTTATCATATGGCGGAATATCCACTGCTCGGCGGATATTGATAAGCTCATAGCGTTTTTCATCAAGCTCTTTCTTGATCTGCCGTATCTCACGCTGAGATTCCGCATACCACTGATTTAATTGACGCTGTTTAACGTACATCTGCTCAGCGGTTTTCATTTTGCTTTCTGCATCAGATATTTTCTTTTCGGCATAAGACAGATTTTCATTAACACGTTTTTCGGACCGGATAATATCATTCTCACGCATATCAAGCTCTCTGCTCCTTTCAGATTGACGGAGCAGACTTTCTTCTTCCTTAACGGCAATTTCAGTTTCACGTTCATCAAGAGCTTTTTCACGATCAGCAAAACCTTTTAGCTTATTCTGATTATCAAGTGTCTGGACCGCAACAGCTTTTTTTTGCATTTCAAGCTGTTCAAATTCATCGGGAGAAACGGTGATATTATGAGAAAGCAGTTGTTTTTTACCGATAACCTTGCTTTCGTCTGCTGCAAGCTCCATTTCACGCAAAGGCTGTAATTCTTCCGTAAGACGTTTCTTTTCTTCTTGAATATCCTTGTATTCATCAACGGTAAAATTATAACCTCTTGATTTCTGCGGTGCGGCAATTTCAAGACCGTGGGATTTACATATCTCAGTAAAAACGGCTCGTTCGTGTTCACGCCATTTGGTAGCAGCATTAACTCCTGTGTATCCCATTTCCTCAAGAGCCTTTGCCATAGCATTTCTTGTGTCAAGACCTTTTGAATAATGTCCGACAGGAATGTAATTGATGTGCAGGTGCGGAGTAGCTTCGTCCATATGAATAACAGCATTGAAAACGTAAAAGTTAGGATTGTTCTTAATGTAATGTTCCGTATATTCGATAAGACACTGTTTTGCGATTTCTGCATCGGGAGTACCGCAGCCTGTATCGTGCATATCACCGACCTGGACTAAATCTTCATAAAAGCTTTTCTGCTTATTGTTAGCAACGAGAGTATAATCGCAAACCTTATGATTAAACAGGTGAAAGAAATAGTCAGTATCTATTCGACGGCATTTTCTTGTCTGTTTATCATTGTAACGTTCAACAGATTTGCTGAACAGATCATCATAGGCTTTTGCCAAAGGAATACGGACGATCTCAACATTTTGCGAAGTGCGTGAGGTATCAACATTTTTAGCAAAGAAGCATCTGTTGTTATGTGTCAAACTGCCTTTACCGACAACGTGGGAAATTCTTTTTTCTTTCAAGGTGTAAACCTCCTTTCATTTTGATAAGTAAGGGATAGCCGACTTAGTTCTGTTACTCTTTCCAAGAGTAACCCCGAGGTACTATTGGACACTCCGCAAGCTACATATCCAATAGTCCGGGGCTCTCCGAGGGGGATTTCGCTTTCTGCGGAAAGCGATTGATATACTGAAAGAATATATAAACATATTTTTCAGCGTATCCCTTGCCTGTAATTTCAGTATAACAGGCTGCAATGCAGGAAAAAACCTCAATACGTTTAAACGCAAAAATAAACGCTGTAAATTTGCGTTTTTTCATCATACTATCACATTTGTTAGTGGAAATTAGCGTAAGTATATGGTATAATATAAGATAAAAATAATTATGCGTTTATATAAGCGTTTAAAAGGATAGATCAAAATGAAAACTTTTACACTTTACAGAGTCAACAGCCATACCAAAAGCGTGAATTTTATACTTAATGCTGATGATGAATCCCTGAATAATGCTGAAATGTTTTCAAGGCTCATTGCTTCAATGATAACATTCAGCTTTGATGATATGCTGATACAGTTGGAGCAGTTCCGCACCAGGTATGAACGATTAAAAACATTTTCAGCTAAAACTATTGAATACATAACCAAAGGAAAAGACGTTAATTCGGTTTTAACAAATGAATATTTGGTTTTGTCTGAAAAGGAAGATAATTTCTTTGCAAAATATTACCTTGAAAAGCTATGGGAGATTTATACTGTCGGAAGAAAAAATCTTAACAAGATAACCGGTTTCGTTACAAATGCTATGACAAACAGCGGTGAAGAAAAAGCATACCGCAGTCAGCTTAACGGTATCGTTGCTGAAATGGAACAGCTGATTATTACGGATTGGTTTTACAATCATATTCCTGATACAAGTCAGAAAATCATTCAAGAGGATATAGGATATGTTGTTTTGCGTGGCAATGGTATCAACGAAATGTACAGGACAACAGAACTGTCGCTGCTGCCGTTTTTGTATGAGTACAGCTTTTGTATCAGCAGCATTGGTATGAAAGTGTATGAATGTTGTTATTGTCACAAACATTATTTGAGTGTCGGGAATAATATCTGCTGCGGCGATGAAAAGTGCCTGTCACAGAAGAAAAAGGATATACGCAAAGGCAAGAAAGACGAGTTTTCAGATATAAAGAAAGGCTACTGCGGTTATGTTCGTGGATTGAAACATAAGCTCACAGAAGCCAAGAAAAGTGAATATGCTATTGATTTATTTACCGATGCACAGAATAAAGCTGAAAAGTACGTTTCCAATGCTATTGAGGAATACCGTGACAGCGGTAAACGTCCCGATGCTGATTTTGATGATGTAATCACTTCTGCCAAAAACGCTATGCGTAAACTGACAAACAGGTTATACAAAATGTCCGATTCAGCAACAGAAGAAATTTACTGCAAGATGGTTGAGGGGGAGATTTTGTTTGAAGTGGATATGTTAGTGCTGAAATAAAAAAGAGCTAGGTTATAATGAACCGCCCCCAAAAAAATCAAACTATGAATTATGCGGTCAAAATGCTCCTATGATATTGCCGTTTGGGGACAATATCATAGGTACTGGTAATCTCAAAGTTTGGAAATGAAAAGACAAAACAATTATGATAAAACAACAAATAACATTTATTGACTTTTTTATAATGTTATGATACAATATAATTGGATAAATGTTTATACACAATTAAGATAGGGAGATGTTATGCGTTACATTGGTGGAAAAAGTCTTTTATTAGAAAATATAAATAATGTAATAAATAATGAAACTGATAATGTATCTTCCGTTATTGATCTATTTGCCGGTTCAGGTGTTGTATCCACATATTTTAAATCAAATGGATATCGTACTATCAGCAATGATTTTTTATATTTCAGTTATGTTATTTCCAGAGCTTCCATAATGATGAATGAAATACCATCATTCAAAACTCTTGGTATATCGGATCCTTTTGTTTACTTGAATAACTTGAATATTAATAATACAGATTTTCAAATATCCGACTGCTTCATTTATAACAATTATAGCCCAGTTGGAGATTGTAACAGAATGTATTTTCAACCGGATAACGCATTAAAAATAGACATTATTAGATTAACAATAGAAAAGTGGTATAAAAAAGCATTGATTAACGAAGATGAATATTTTTATCTAATTGCTTCACTTTTGAATGCAGTACCTTATGTTTCAAATATTACAGGTGTTTATGCTGCTTATTTAAAATTTTGGGACAATCGTACATATAAAAAACTTCAACTATCTGCACCTACTATAATAAGTAATGGACAAAAAAATGAATGCTACAATAAGGACTATACTTGCTTACTTTCAAATAAATCTGATTTGCTGTACGCCGATCCACCCTATAATTCAAGAGAATATCTTCCTAATTATCATATACTTGAAACTATTGCACGATATGATTATCCTGAAATACATGGGGTAACAGGTATGCGTAATTATGATAAACAAAAGTCGGTATTCTGCAAAAAAAATACTGTTGCTGCTGCTTTTGAGACAATGATAAGAGATTGCCAAAGTAAATATATTTTAATCAGTTATAATAACGAAGCGCTTCTATCGTCAGAAGAACTATCAAATATTTGCAAAGAATATGCCGTAAATAATAGTTTTAAGTTATTTGAATATGACTATAGAAGATATAAAAATAAAATACCAAATAACACAAGAGGACTGAAAGAACAGTTGTATTTTTTGAGGAGGCATTGATATGGCTGTCAAAGCACCTTTTAATTATATCGGAAATAAATATAGAATTATTGAATTAATACAGGAATATTTTCCGAAGAATATTGATACTTTTGTAGATATATTTTGTGGTGGCTGCGATGTTACTGTAAATACTATAGCTAACAAAGTATATGCAAATGATATTAATTACCATGTTATAGGGATCTTACAAGAATTTCAAAATAACGATGTTGATTTTATTCTTGAACATATTGATACTACAATAGAAAAATGGAAACTCAGTAAAACCAATGAGAGTGGATATAAAGCTTTTCGTAATCATTATAATCAGACAAAGAATCCATTGGATTTATATGTGCTTATGTGCTATAGTTTCAATTATCAGTTTAGGTTTAACAGTAATCACGATTACAATAATCCGTTTGGTAGAAATAGAAGCAGTTTTAATGAGGTTATGCGTAATAATTTAATATTGTTTAAAAAGCAAATAGATGATATACATTTTTCAGCTGATGATTTTTGCGACTTTAATTATGATGTACTAAAATCGGGAGATTTTATATATGCTGATCCACCTTATTTGCTTACATGCGGAAGCTATAATGATGGTAAACGTGGGTTTAGAGGGTGGACTGAAAATGATGATTGTGAATTGTTAAAGAAATTGGATATGCTTTCAGACAGAGGTGTATATTTTGCATTGTCAAATGTATTAGAGCATAAAGGGAGTATAAACAATTTGTTAATCGACTGGGCATCTGAAAATGATTATGTGATTCACGATATCAACTTTAATTATAATAATTGTAATTACCATACGAATAACCGCAATAACACTACCAAAGAGGTTTTAATAACAAATTATTGATTGGAGAATTATTATGGCTGATAGAACATTTGGGTGGGTTCAAGAAGCATATACACTGCAAAATTTGAAAAATGTTGTAAGAGTGTTTGTACCCAATTCTATAATAAATCAAAAGTTGATAAAGGATAAAATACCTAGACTTATTTCTGATGAATACCATAAAAATGAAATGATAGAATATCTTAGTGCTGAGAAGATCTGTGTTCCATATACCCTTTTAAAAGGAAAAGGTACGCCACATGGATACACAAGAAGTAATGCCCCATGCTCCGGTATTATTCAGGCGGTACTTCCTGGACAGCGAAAAGAATATCAAAGTGATTGGCCAGCAGATTCTTTTCTGCGTTGGGCAGTTAGTATAGGATTTCTTGATTATGATCGTGAAAATGATACTTGCAGCATCAGTGAACTTGGCTATAAATATGCTACTTCCACAGATGAGAGTAATGAAGAAATAGATATCCTAACAGAAGCTTTTTTATCATATCCGCCAATTTGTCGAATATTAGGTCTGCTTGAAAACGGAAACAGTATGACTAAATTTGAAATCGGCTGTCAGCTTGGTTTTGTAGGTGAAGCAGGATTTACATCTATTCCCCAAAAACTTATTTTGCAGGGATTAAGCGCAGCCACAACATCAGAGGAAAGAAATAAGTTATTATCTGATACCGAGGGAACATCAGATAAGTATGTTCGTACTATATGTGCATGGCTGAAAAGTATTCGGTGGGTTATGCAAGTGCCTAAAAGAGTAACAGTTGACTTAGGATATATAACACATACAGAGACAATTCCGCAGTCATATCAAATCACACTTGAAGGCAAGAAAGTTCTGAAATATGCCACAGGTGCATCAAAATATAAACGTATTGATAAACGAGTTATGTGGGATATGCTTGCAACCAAATCTTCTGATAGGAATTATCTTCGTAACCGACGTACATATCTGATAAAGTATTTATCAACGACATATCGTAGTTTAAATGATATAATTGCTCATTTACAAATAAAGGGCATGTCTGAAGATAATGGAACTATTACTGATGATATACAAGGTCTCATAAATATTGGAATTAATATAAATAAAAGTGGGGAAAAATTCAAGATAATGGATAATATTATTGGTCTTGAAATACCCGATAGTATAAAATCTGATGGTGCTGTTAAATCTGATATTTCATTATTGAAGGATCAGATAAGAAAGAGACTTTTACATATCAATCACAAATATCTTATACTAATTGATCTTGGATTTGATGGTCAGGCAGACAGGGATTATGAACTACAAACAGCAGATCTTTTAACAAGTGAGTTGGATTTTAAAGGTTCAAGACTTGGCGATACTCGTAAACCTGATGTTTGTGTTTACTATGATAAAAATGGATTAATAATCGATAATAAAGCTTACGGTAATGGATATTCTCTTCCTATCAAGCAAGCTGATGAAATGTTCAGATATATTGAAGAAAATCAAAAGCGTGACAAAGTACTTAATCCAAATGAATGGTGGACAATCTTTGATAATAATGTTAGTAAGTTTAACTTTGCCTTTGTTTCCGGTGAATTTACAGGAGGATTTAAGGATAGAATTGAAAATATCAGCAGACGTTCCGGTATAAACGGTGCAGCTATCAGTTCGGTTAATCTTTTACTTTTGGCAGAAGAAATAATGTCAGGAAGAATAAGTTATGCAGATGCCTTTGATATGTTTGAGCAAAATTGTGAGATTGTAATTTAGTACTAAATGTAAATTGAAAAAACAGCATTAATTTATTTGTATAATTACATATTTAATGAAGGGGGAACTATGAACAGATATAATCATGCTATACATAAAGTATTCATAAGTTTCTATCACTATGATGACCAAAAATATAAAGATTATATTGATACGCATTTTAGCGGAATGATAATTAATAAATCTGTTATGAATGGTGAGTACAATTCAGAAAATAGTGATGAATATATAAAACGTTTAATTAGAGAAGATAAAATCAGTGATTCATCTGTTATAGTTGTACTGATTGGAAAGAATACTAAAAATCGAAAGCATGTTGACTGGGAAATATATGCAGGGTTAAGTGATAGTATAAATGGTAGTGCAGGACTGGTAGGAATAATGTTACCAACTGTGCGTAAAGATTTTTACGGAAAATACAATTGTAATGATATGCCACAAAGATTTGCTGATAATTTAAGATCAGGATACGCTTCTCTATATGAATGGGAATATGCCATTAAACACTTTAGTGCTATTATTGAACAAGCATTTCAAAATAGAAAAATCAAGCGAAACTTAATTAGAAATACAAGAATACAAATGAAATACAATAGGCAAGGTAGGTGACTTTGTGTCTGGGGTAACTAAAAGTATATATAACCATGAAGTAATTGATATTATTAAAATGTGGGATCAACAAATTAAAACAATTGAAGGAATATTACCACAAAATTATACGATCAAAAATATCATAGATATTTTAAAGGATTTCTATCCTCATGAATGGAATTCTGTGCAGGCTAAGTATGAATATTACTATATAAAAGATAAGCATTTGAAACGTATTAAAAACAAATACAGATATAATATGTTACCACCAGAACAGCTTATCAAAAAATCACAAAGTTTTAAAAAAATCACATCAAAAGAATATCAATTAGAGTATTCAAAAAATTATAATAAAGATGTTTGTTATGAACAATACAATTCTTTAAAGAAAAAGAGACAACCTAAAATTGAAAAAATAAATTCTAAGATAGAAAAAGCAAAACAAAAAACCCAACAAGTAACACCAGATTTTTTAGAGAAATTAATAGGTTTATATAATCGCAAGAATACTTCGCAAAAAGATAAAATGTATATTATTGTAGAATTAAAAAAATACTATAATTCTCAAGTTATTCAATTCTTTTTCAAGTTAAATGATACAGAAATAAATAAGCAATTACGAGAAATAGCATTTCATCATTTACAGAGTTTTAATTATCAACCTAGATTACGTGGTCAAAAACATATGCAAATTCATACTAAAAGTAAAAAAACAAAAGATTATTTGAAAAATGAATATGCTTTTCAAACTTACAAAATTCCTTTCGATCCAGATGAACTTGAATATAGAATTAATAATTCGTTTGATCAAAAAATCAAGAATTATGATTTTTTTATTTCTCATAGTAGTAAAGATAGTAAATATGTGCAAAAATTGATTACTCATCTAAACAGGAAAGGAGAAAACGTTTATTGTGATTGGATAAGTGATTCTGACTATTTAAAGCGTCATTTAGTGAGACAAGCGACTTTAAATGTTATAAAAACAAGATTAGAACAATCAAAAAAAGTTGTGTTTGTTGATTCAGAGTATTCGACCCATTCATTGTGGTGTAAATACGAACTAAATTACTTTTATGAATTAAAGAAGCCAATATATTATATAAAAACATCTGATATAGAACGTGATAATTATAATATTATTTTATTAAGAGATAAATGGTTTTTTGATAATAATTACAGGAATATACCATTATTGGAACAATAAATTTAGAATATGTATTATCAGAAAGAGGTAATGATAATGTCAAAAACAATTTATAAATTTAATGAGCTATTCTCTAAATGGGGACTTAAAAATATAAAGATAAATCTTCATTTTGCAGAGCTTGAGTTTTCACCAACTGATGATGATCAAACAGCTGCATGGGATATGTATGTTGAATTGATAACAAGAATTACCACTCAACCTTTAGCACCAGATGAGGGTGATGAAGCCACAGCATTAGAGAGTATCCACGCTATATTTCAAATTACTAGAGAAATATTAAAATCTAAAGGAAAAAATGCAGTAAATTTCACAAAAATAGCTATTATTGTTTTAAATCAGATAATTAGACCTTTTACAGCAAAGTGGCATAAAAAGAAACTTAATAATGCATTTCAAAATCCAACAGAATGCCGTTCTTTCAGAAAAGAATTAAGTGAATTACAGTTAGAACTTATAAAGTATTCAAAATTATTAGCAGAATTAGCTATGGTTGAAGATTTAAGCACACTAATAGATCCGGAAGACTAATTGTATCAACTAGATATAATCTTATTACAATACAGGAGTATGTCAGGTCTTTACTTGGTCTTTATTTGGTCTTTAAAGTTACAGCAACATATGAAAAAGTACAATATTTCTATAGTTCTCTGTTGTTGTGAAATGTTGTTCAACTGTCGAATTTACGCACTTTATGCAAAAGTACGATAAATCAGCAGAATTGCAGGAACAGACTCCAAGAGATAATTTCAGCCCTTACAAACCTCGTATTTATACGGTTTGGGGCATACAAAAACAGAAAAGTGTCATTTTTCTGTCATTATTTCAAGGACAAATCCCGTTGTTGCAAAACAACGGGATTTTTTGTATCCTCTTGTATTATGCAAGTTTAAGCGATATTAAATCCGCAACCTTCATCTTTGAGCTTTTGAGTACATCCGCATACACATCCGCCGTAACCTCAACACCGCTGTGACCGAGATGTTCCGACACAATCTTTAAATCCACGCCGCTGTTAAGCAATAAAGTAGCGTTCAGATGGCGCATCTGGTGTAAAGTCATTGTTTCAAACTCCGTGCCTTTGGTAAATCGCTTGAATGATGTGTACACGGATCCTCTGTCCCTGTAATTGCCAAGTGCAGACGTAAACACCATTTCGGGATGAGTGCATTTCGTTCCGAGGGATTTAACCAGCTCATCCTGAAAGGCTTTGTGTTCCGTAAGTATATCGTGCAGGGTCTGACTCATACCTATAACACGCTGGCTGCTTTCGGTTTTGGGCGTAGTAAGAAAATGCTTGCCTGCGATGTCTGCAAGATTGTAGTTGATTGAAATTGTGCGGTTTTCAAAATCAATATCCTCCCAGCGTAAGCCAAGACATTCTCCCGAACGCATTCCCGTGTAAAGAAGCACCTTGACAATCGTTTTAAGGTCAGCGTCCCACTTTTCCGTATCAAGAAAATTAAGGAATGCTTTTACTTGCTGCTCATCCATAACGGGCTTTTTGTTTCTTTTACGCTTCGGAAGAATAACGTGCTTGCAGGGAGTGTCACGGATAAAGCCCTGTTCAACGGCACGGGTGAGAATACTTTGCATTACAACATATATTTTCTTCACTGTGTTAGGATTAAGCGTGTAGCTTTGCATAAGCTCAGTAATTTTCGGTGTTGTAATATCCTTCAGCTTCATATTCCCAATTTTGGGTGCAAGATGATTTTCGTACTGACTTTTGTAGTTATACACCGTACTTTCCTTTAGTTCAACAGGTGCATAATTCTGAAAGTACCATTCAGCCAGTTCTGAAAACCGCATATTTTCTCTGAGCGAGGAATATCCGCGGCAGTGCTGCTCGTATTCAACGGCATATTCCTGTGCCATTTTGCGGCCCTTGCTTTCCGTTGTATGCGGCGGAATTTTAAAGGTTGTCGTTTTCTGAATCTGATTGCCGTTCAAATCATATCCGAGAGAAACACGGATACGATACGAAATGATTTCGCCGTTTTTATTCTTATTAGCGATAATATTTGCCATATAATCAAGTCCTCCTACGTTCAATTATTATGGCATACCTCTACACCCCAATTATATCACTTTCGTGTTGTAAAGTCAAGAAGCGTAAAGGCACGCCATAAAATATTTATCTTGATTTACGATATGTAACAGGCTTCAGGAATTCCTCCAGCTTTTCTTTCAAGCTGTGATTTCTTATAAATTCCATAACCTTGTCGAATTTTTCTTGTAAGGCTTTCAGTAAAGATTTGGTCTGGGTAAGTTCTTTTTCCTTGTCCTCAATGTGCTTTTCAAGCTGATACCGTTCTTGTTTGAGTAACATCACATCATTTGTCAACGTATGCACCTGCGAGGAAACAACTTCATTTTCCTTTTTTAGTTTCTCGTTCTCCTTTGCAAAATCAATATCATCTGCAACGGTATCGAAAAACCGCCCGTACTCGTATTCAAGCTGATGAAGCTTACCCGATAGGTTGTCCCTCTCTGATTTCAGACTTTCATTTTCATTTCTCAAAGAAAGGCACTCCGCTTTAAGCTGAATGTTTTCCGCTTCTGCATTTTTCGCCCCCACATAATTCTTCGCCGCAGCGGAGAGCATTTCAAAATCGTCCTTTTTGATTGCAACTGTGTTCAGCGGAAGATTTGCGGTTTTGATTTCCTCGATATTCTTAATCTCTGCAAGCTGCTCCGATGTTGCGGCAAGCTGTTCCTCCGTCTTTTTCAGCTTGTATTCAGCAACGGACAAATGCTCGGCGATACTTCCTTTTTCGCCACGCTCCAATTCGTATCCACGGGAGGTAATGAAATCGTAGTATTCATCTTGCAGACGTGAATAGCTGTCCCGACCTTTCCAGAATTCCGAGCAGTTGATACGCTTGCAGGGATTGCCCTTTCTGTCCTTGCCGTTGATTACGGGAATAAAAGCGACGTGCATATGCGGAGTAGCCTCGTCCATATGTACCACAGCAGAGAGGATGTATTGCTCGCCGCCAACCTTTGCCGTTACAAAATCGTAAGCGTCCTCAAAGAACCGCCGTGTTCGTTCTTTGCCAAGTCTGTCGAAAAATTCTTTATCCGATGTGATTACAAACTCACAGAGAACAGTACTCTGTTTCTCGCCGTGCAGACGTAAGTTGCCTTTCAATTCCTGTCGGGTGCGTATCCTCTCAAATTCCTGCTGATAAGTTTCAGCCTGTATCTTCTTAAGGTGATAATTTTCTGATGTGCGTGACAGGTCAATATCCTTGTTGCTGTAATTATGGTTAAGCCGTTCGTTGTGACGTTCAAGGAGGGGTACGGCATTCATCTTGTGATTTTCGTTTCTGATAATTGCGTAGCTCAACGTTTTTACACTCCTTTCTGTTCGGGAATCTTTCAGTGGCAAACCTATTCTGCGGAATAGTTCTAACCCACTAGGACTATTTTGCAGGCAAATAGTCCGTGGGCAAGCAGTTCCTCTTGAGCCCTCTGAAAAGCGGTCACAGACCGCAGGGGAGCAGAGGGATACCCTCTGCATTCTGCGACGATATGCGACGATGTGACGGTATTTTCAGTACCGCACCCGCTGTCATAAATATCGTCGCAACCGTCGCACATCGTCACGGCTTGGTGTATGCAAGCCGTATCAGACGTCCGCCGTGAGTATGCTTATTGGTGTAAGAAATGCCATACTCGTTGTACAGCCGACCCGCATTTACGTTCAGCTTTCTTGTGAGAGCATTAGGCGATATGTCAGATTTAAGGATTTCGGCAAGCTGCGTCGGCGTGCCTTCCCACAAAGAATTATCCGCAGTAATAATTTCAGCGATTGCTTCAAGTATAGGTTCGGGAGGTTCTTTCCATAGCTCGGTTTCGGTGCGTTCCAAATCCCAGCATAATGTTTCAGGATTACGGATAAGATACAGCTTCTGGTCTTGCTGGTCACGTCCCGATATTTCAAGAACTGCGGAATTTCCGACCCTCTTTTCCTTGTGAAGAAGAAAAGCGCCGTCCGCCGCACCGAGCAAGCCGTTTGTTCCCGAAATCATATCAAAATTATCCTCTGACCTCTGCTTGCGCGTATGGTGAACAAGCAGCATACATATTCCATAGCTGTCTGCAAAATGCTTGAGCCGAGTGATAATCTCATAATCGTTGGCGTAGCTGTAATTATCTCCGCCTGCTTCACGGACTTTCTGAAGGGTGTCGATGATTATAAGTCTTGTTTCGGGGTGTTCTCGGATAAACCCCTGAAGCTGTTCGTCAAGCCCATTGCCAAGCTGATTTGCAGAGGTTGCAAAGAAAAGGCTGTCTGTGCTTTCTGTTCCAAACATACGGTACATTCTTTCCTGTAATCGTCGGTAATCATCCTCAAGGGCAAGATACAGAACGGTACCTTTGCGGACGAGGTAATTCCAAAGAGGGATACCTGTGCTGATGTGATATGCAAGCTGTGCCATAAAGAAGCTCTTGCCCAGCTTCGGAGCGCCGACGAAAAGATACGTTCCCGAATACAGCAGACCGTCAACAAGCGGCGGTCTGCTTTCAAACACGGTTTCGTAAATTTCGTTCATCGAAACGGTTTTCAGATATGCAGGGTCAAGCATTTTCTGATATTCTCTGTAATCCATCAGGCAACACCTCCCAGGTATTCCAGCAGCCCAGCCTTGCTGACGAGAATTTTACCACGCTTGCCCTGACCCGTTCTGATGAACGGTATCTTTTCCTGAGCAATGAGCTGACGGACAGTGTGTTCGGATAAGCCTTTCACAGCCTCAGTGCATTCTTTGACGGTCAGCATTTCAACAGGCGCAGATGATTTCTGCTCTGTAATCTGCTGTTCATTCTCAACCTCAATAACAGCGTTGAGCATTGCAACAATCTGAGCGATAAGTTCCTGCTTTGTCTTTCTTGTCATAATTTCTTCCTCCGTTTTTCGTTATTTTCGAGAGAGCGTCATACCCTTTCATAAGTACCTACAAAAACGGCTGATTTTTTAAGTCTGTTTGCGTAAGTTTTTGAAAGTTTGTATATCTGCACAAAAAGCGGCGAAATTTTCAACGCAAAATACACCTCTCATAAATTACGGTCACTTAGAGGGTGAAATTATAACCAAAAGTGAAAAGTTTGTAGGGTTGTATAAAAATCTTGGAATGGGAATTGGTGTTTTTGCTCTTTAAAGGCAGAAAGCACGATAGAAAAAGTCAAGCACGATTTGCATAATCGTACTTGACTAAATCTATAATATATGATATAATATAGTAAATTAAGATGGAGGTGTTGTAATGTTTATCGGAAGAGAAAAGGAATTGAAGTCGCTTAATAACCTTTATACATCGGATAAATTTGAATTTGCAGTTATATATGGTCGTCGTAGAGTAGGAAAAACAGCACTTATCAATGAGTTTATAGGCGACAAAAAGTCTATTTATTTTATGGGCGTTGAAAGCAACGCCAAGCAGAATCTTGAAAATTTCAGTAAAAGCATTATTGAATATAATAGTGGCATAGTTGTCGATACATCATTTCAATCATTTCAGGCGGCACTTGAATATGTGTTTGAGTTGTCAAAAAATGAGCGTATTATACTTGTAATTGACGAGTACCCTTATGTTGCGCGTTCTTCAAAAAGTCTTGCTTCTACATTGCAGATGCTGATTGACAAATACAAGGATACATCAAAAATGATGCTTATTCTCTGTGGTTCGTCAATGTCATATATGGAGGATAATGTACTAGCTTACAAAGCACCTCTGTACGGAAGACGCACTGCGCAGATGAAAATTCTCCCTTTTGATTTTGAAGAGACCTGTCGTTATTTCAAAAATTTTTCCTCTGAGGATAAGGCTTTGATATATGGAATTGTAGGCGGCACTCCGCAGTATTTGCTTCAGATGAGTGATAAGCTGAGTGTAGAAGATAATATCAAGAACACATATTTAAATCCAGTATCATTTCTTTTTGAGGAACCGACTAATCTGTTGAAGCAGGAAGTTCGTGAACCTGCTATTTATACAGCGATTATTACCGCTATCGCAACAGGCGCATCAAGGATGTCGGAGATTTCCACAAAAGTTGGTGAGGATACCAATGTGTGTACTTCATATATCAAAAATCTTATGAATCTCGGTATCGTGCAGAAGGAAACTCCATACGGTGAAAAGAATTCACGCAAAACAATCTATTATATCGAAGACAATATGTTCAGATTCTGGTACAGATTTGTGCTTGATAATAATTCTGTTATTATGCGTGGCGCGACTGACCGTGTATATAAGCAACGCATCGAGCCGTATCTGTCAAATTATATGGGTAAGGTTTTCGAGGATATATGCACTCAGTATCTCTGGAAACAGCTTCTTGAGGAAAAATGCCCTGTAGAGTTTAATTCTCTCGGACGCTGGTGGGGTAATGACCCTGTTGAAAAAAAGCAGACAGAGATTGATTTTATGGGCGAACAGGACAAGGATACCGCACTTTTCGCTGAGTGCAAATGGACAAATGAAAAGGTTGACCTTGGTGTGCTTGAAACGCTTGTAAAAAGAAGCAAGCTTTTCTCATATACAAATATACATTACTATCTTTTCTCAAAGTCGGGATTTACAAAAGGATGTATCGACAAGGCTGAAGAGATGGGGAATGTTCGCTTGGTTTGTTATGGGGAACTGGTTGATTAAAATTGACTTGATACAAACCACTTATATAAAGGAGTAAACATATGGCTGATACAAAAATTGAAAAATACACAGAGAAGCTCACCGAGCAGGAAATGAAGATTTCTTCTTATGGCGAAAATAATTTTGGCTTTGTTTATGTTCAAGGTGAAACTACACCTAATTCTGATATAAATGATGCACTCAAAAAAGCTGGAGGAAAGCCAAAAGACTGTGAACTGGATGACTTTTCTACAGCAGGGCCTGGAAAGGCAAAGCCTGAATATGTAATCACATTAAAGCACGATTTAAACACAGTAATTGTTGTAGAGTGCAAAAATTCAGCAAAGAAGCATACCAGCGATACTCTAAGTCATCCCAAGGATTTTGCGGTTGATGGTGTGTTGTATTACGCGAAATACTTAAAATCATATTTTAATGTAATAGCTGTTGCAATTTCTGGTTCTAAGAAGGCAGATGTTAAGGTTGATGCTTTTTACTGGGCTAAGAACCAAACTGCTTATTCTGAACTAGCTAAATCCAAAAACATTATTTTGGAGCCTGAAAACTATTTGAAACTGGTTCGTGGAGAGAAAGTACAAAAGACTTATAGTTTATCTGAAGTAAAGGCAACAGCCGTAAATATTCATGATTCGCTCCGAATAAACAAAATGACCGAAAAGCTTAAGCCTTTGTTTATCGCAGGTATTCTTATTGCACTGCAAGACGAAGCTTTCAGCAATGATTATGATAAAATCACGAGCTTTAACACATTATTGGATAGTAGCTTGTCTGCGATTGAACGTGTTTTGTCTGACGGCGAAATTGGAAATGATAAAATACGCGAAATTAAAGGAAAATTTTCTGAAATTCGTTCGGTTATAAAATTAAGAACAACACCGCTTTCGGATGATAATTCTTTGCGTTGGTACATAAACCAACTTGAAATGAAAATCAAACCCATGATGGATTATGTCGGCAACACTATTGATGCACTTGGTGTATTTTATCATGAATTTATCAGCTATTCTTCTGGCGACGGCAACTCTCTTGGTATAGTGTTAACTCCACAGCATCTAACGGAGTTTATGGCCGATTTGATTAATATTGACAAAGATTCCCGTGTTGTAGATATCTGCTGTGGTAGTGGTGCATTCCTTGTAACAGCTATGGGAAAAATGCTTAAGGAAGCAGCTACGCCAGAAGATATAGAGTACATCCGTAAAAATAATCTTTATGGTATCGAGCAGGATTCCGATATCCATACACTTGCTTTGGCAAATATGATTATGCGCAAAGATGGAAAATCACACATTATACACGGCGATTGCTTTGATAAGAACACCATCAAAAAATTCAAAAATCTGAAAGATGAAAATGGAGATACTATTGTTCTCAACAAAGGATTACTGAATCCTCCTTATTCGCAAAAGGATCATGTAGAGCTTGAATTTTTAGAGCAAGAACTGGAACTTATTTGCCAAGGTGGAGAAGTTGCTATTGTTTGTCCTATGAGTTGTGCTATCGGGGCTAAATTCAAAGATATAAGAGAACGTTTAATGCAGAAACATACACTTAAGGCAGTTTTTTCAATGCCAGATGATATTTTCTATGGTCAAGGCGCAGGTACTTGTGTTTGTGTAATGGTATGGGTAGCCAAGAACAAACACAATTCAAGTATATCAACATTCTTTGGGTATTATAAGGATGATGGTTTTGTAAAACGCAAAAAACTTGGTAGAGTCGATGCTTACGGGAAATGGGAAGCGATAAAAGAAGAATGGTTAAGATTGTATCGAGAGAAAGAAATCGTAGATGGTTTGACCGCTAAGGCTTGCGTTACATACAAAAACGAATGGCTTTGCGAAGCGTATATGAAAACAGACTATGAAAAAATAGGAGAGACCGACTTTATATCAACTCGTAACGATTACTGGGCATATTTACTCAGATCAGGAAATTGGTCTTTTCTGCCAGAATATATTGATTACATCAATAATACCCCGAATAGAATTGAACTTAATGTGCTTAATTGGGAAACGTATGAATTAGGAAAGTTGTTTAAAATTGAAAAAGGGAAAAGATTGACTAAAGCAGATATGATTGAAGGCTCTGATAATTTTTTAGGTGCTATTGATAGTAACAACGGTGTTAGACAAAAAATCACAGCTGAGAAATTGTGGAAACCTAATTGTATAACTGTAAACTATAATGGTAGTGTAGGTGAGGCATTTTATCAGTCCGAACCGTTTTGGGCATCAGATGACGTTAATGTGCTTTATCCAAATGGGTGGGAATTAAATAAGTATATTGGTCTTTTTATAGCCACTGTAATTAAGGCAGAACGTCCTAAGTATAATTATGGACGAAAATGGAAAAAAGAAGTGATGAAAAAATCAGTCATAAAACTTCCAACAAAGGATGGAAAACCTGATTTTGAATATATGGAAAACTATATAAGATCATTGCCATATAGTGATAGAATATAATTTGGCTTTTTTGAATAACAAAAGTGATATAATACGTTTAAAGGGTTATGAACGAGAACTATCGTATATAATTATTCACAACTATATGTTATTCGGTTGTGAATAAATCAGATTGGAGGAACGTTTCTTATGACAAAAGAAGAATTAAATTTAATTATAGAGAAGGAGCCTTATCATAAGGAACGCGAAAATCCTTCTGATTCCGATTTGCGGCTATATTTAAGAGAAGTAAATTATCATTGTCCTTTATGTGGAAAAGAGTTACAATTAAGAAAACAAAAGAAAGCAAATCAGAAATTATTTCAAATTGCACATATTTATCCCAATAGTCCTACTGTTGAGCAATATAATATGTTGCATAACTTGGAACGCTTGGGTATAGATTGCGAGAATTTTGAAAACAAGATAGCTCTTTGCATAAATTGTCACCAGACACAGGATTATCACACCACAGTTGATGATTATATTCATTTGCTTAACATTAAAAAACGATGTTTAACACAAACTGCTTTACACGATGCAACAAACACTTTAGGGCTTGAGACTGAAATTGACAAAGTCGTTTCTAAATTAAGCACATTATCCGATAGTGATTTGACTGAATTAAATTATGAACCTGTTCCTATCGCTAATAAGTTTACTAATCAAGAAATTTTGCTTAAATCTAAGGTAACTAATTATGTGTTAACTTTTTACCCATATATCAGGGAATCATTCAGAAAACTAGATGGTAAAAATGGATTTCATTTACAAGTGCTTTCCGAGCAAATGAGAAGTTGCTTTATAAAAATGGATTCAATTTCTCAAGATAAAACTCTTGTGTTTTCAAAGATTGTTGAATGGATAATGCACAAAACCCAATCAAATTCTTTAGAATCCTGTGAAGCAGTAGTTTCTTTTTTTGTGCAGAATTGCGAGGTGTTTCATGAAATTACCGAGTAAAGTAACTTCATATCAAGAAAGCATAATAAGCAAGTTTGTGGTGATTCTTGAAGTTTTAAGTGAAAAGGATACTTCTATATCAGAATTATATCGTTATACCAATCAGCATTTTTCCGATACTGCAGAATTTATAGATGCTATAGGTTGTTTATTTGCTTTAAACAAGTTGGAATACAATGATAATTTGGAGGTGTTGCATTATGTTATCTGAAATTTATTGTGAGGAATTCTATCAAAAGAAAATTACTTTTAGTAATAATTTAAATGTAGTATTAGGAACAAACACCGGAGATAATTCTATTGGCAAGTCAACATTTTTACTTGTTGTCGACTTTGTATTTGGCGGAAATACATATTCAAAGGCGATAGATATCTTAAATAATATCGGTTCGCATGATATTTATTTTAAATTCATTTTTGACGAGGACTCTTTTTATTTTTGTCGCAACAATTTTGAAAGCTCTGTTGTATGGATTTGCAATGAAAACTATGAAAAACAACAAGCAATATCACTAGCGGAATATTGCGAATAGATTTCAAATAAATATAATTTAAATTTACCATTTTTAAGCTTCAGAGATGCAGTTGGGCGCTATATAAGAGTGTACGGAAAAGAAAATTGCAATGAAAAAAGACCGCTCCATTATATACCAAAAGAATCAAACAATAAGTCTGTTATAACATTATTAAAATTATTTAATAGATATAAAACAATAGCAGAATTAGAAAATCAATCTGATTTATCAAAAGAAGCTCTACAAACATTCAACAAGGCACAATCATTGGAGTTTGTTTCCAAAATTGGTAAACGACAGTACCAGAAAAACATTAAAGAAATTGAACGACTTGAGTTAGAGATTAAGGAACTTTCATCAGGATTAGAGCATGGATTACTTGATGTTGATGCCGCAGCCTCTGAAAGAGCTATTCAAATTAAATCCGAATTATCAAGAGCTAAAAGACTGCGCAGTGGTTTATATAGCAAATTGCGCACAATTAACGAAAATGGAGAATACCAATTTTCCAATACAACTGAAACATATAATGAGTTATTAAAGTATTTTCCACAAGCCAATTTGAAACACATTAGTGAGATTGAATCATTTCACAAAAAAATATCATCTATATTCAAGAAGGAACTAGCATCTGAAAGACGAAAACTCTATAATGCAATTGAGGAGTATAATTCTATCGTAGATAATTACGAAACACAGCTAAAAGAATTAATTCAAAATCCAAAGTTATCTAAAATTATATTACAGCAACATTCTGATGCTTTGAAAAGTATCGATAAGATGAAAAGAGATAATAACGCCTTTTTAAAATCGCAGGAACTAAAATCACAAAAAAAGCAAGATGAAGATAGGCTGTTAATTGCAAAAAAAGAACAATTAGGTATAATTGAAAAATTAATTAATAATGAAATGGAACAAATTAATGCCACATTATATAAAGAGGAATATAATTCTCCTTTACTTCACTTTTCAGATTCCGATTATCTTTTTACTACCCCAAATGATACTGGAACAGGGATAGCCTATAAAGGTTTAGTCGTATTCGATCTTTCAATAATGCATTTAACAAATCTGCCTATACTTGTTCATGATTCAGTGGTTTTGAAGCAAATATCTGATGATGCAATTGAAAATATAATGAATCAATATATAGATTGTGGTAAGCAAACAATTATTGCTTTGGATAAGCAAGAATCATACAGCGAAAAAACGGCAAAACTGTTAGATAATTATTCCATCTTAGAATTAGCCCCAAATGGCAGAGAATTATTTGGACGTTCTTGGGGCAAAAAAAGTAAATAGAATTTATTGACTTGCAATTATCAATATTTAGAGCAAAACGAGTTTAAATAGAAAAAATCACGCTCCATTTTCAAGAGAAATGTGATTTGTATTGTATAGGTGTTCATAAAAATAGAAAAATCCATTTCAATTATTATAATTTTAAGAATGATTGGTTTTTGGGTTCAGATATAGAACCTTATCCTAGTATGTAATATTAAAGAATAAATCTCAATATATAAAACGCTTCTAACATTGCATACAATAAGCCGACCTCATCCAAGGTCGGCTCATAAATCTATCTTTCAATCGGCTTAAGCATTTCCATCATAATCTGTGCGCCGACTTTCAATCCGAGTTGAAACTGCTGATAACCGAAAATATCAGCGGATTCGTAATGTGCGGTGCAGTAACTTTCAAGAAGCTGTTCTGCTTTGGGAAATGCTTCGAGTAATTCTTTCTGAATTTTCAGAATTTGCTTTGCTTTTTCATCATATTCTTTGGTTCTGTGCTGTATCTCCCAAAACGGAAGAACGTTTCCAAAATACATATCTTTGATAATATTGTCCATAGTTATACCTCCGTTATAAACCGATATTTATTTTCAAAAACGTAGAGGTACACCGAATTTTGCAATGACATTTCTGTCATTAAAGTGTCATTAAAGATATTCGCGGATACTGAAAGTCGGAATAATTCAGGTGTTTCAACTTACATAATTCAGCGGAATTTTCATAGTATGCAAAGTTACGATATGAAAAATTGCCGACTCAAAGAGATAATTTTACCCGAATGGGTTTACAAAGAAAAATTGCCTCGCAGGGCTATCCTGCGAGGTTTTTTATTTCCGCAGAATTGGTGGAATACGTTAAAAAACGGTCTGTAGCACTCACATAGCACTCGTACAACACTCAAAAGAATTTTGTAAAGAGATGTCGTTCAACTAACGGCATCTTTTTTATATCTTGTTAATTGCTTCGATAAGTTCCTGAATGTCTAAGTGGGTGTATACACTTTCGGAAATCGTTTTTCCTGAATGACCGAGGATTCTGTTGATTTTTGCAGGATATATCTCTGCCTCATTCAGTAAAGTAGCACAGGTATAACGCGTTTCATGTATATGACGCCCTTTCATATCTAAAGTTTCGGTAAATGGCTTCCAGTATGTGCTTCTGAATGCGGTATCGCCTTTCCCTCCGCTGAAATCTCTGTTGTTCATAGTTAAAAGATATTGATTTTCTGGATTCTTATTATAAAAATGAATCCAGTATTTTTTTACCTTGTCAGCTATAGGAACTTTTCGGATTCCGCTTACCATAGGGATTATTCTTGAATGATTTATAAGAAAGGAGGAGATACGATGAACAATTATATCAGAGAGTATGCTAAATCAAAGGGTGTAAAGCTTTGGGAAATCGCTGACAGACTTGGTATGCATGATAGTAATTTCTCCAAAATGCTCAGACATCATCTGACACTTGAAAAAGAGAAGCAGATAATAAAAATCATCGATACTATTGCAGGAATTCATGGAAGATAACTAATATAGCGTCAATACATAACGTTAACCACCAAAACTATGAATAAAACCCCATGTTCATAAAAACGGACTTCAAATATGCTTCGATAATGAGCGGTGTGCTTGAACCAGCTGATACAAAGTGATAAGTATGGGTTGCTGCCTCCCACTACAAGCACATTGTTGTTCAGACGTGTCTTCATGTCATTAAGGCTGTAGCTGCAGCCCTCGGCAATAAAAAGATTGCTGTCATTGAATTCATCAGAATCCAATTTTGCAATAACGTCCCAAGACGTCAGTTCAATAGGTGCTTCATCAACAGACATATCAAGCAGCGTTGTCTGTTCGTGTTCAGCCCGTTCCATTTCCATTTTCTGTACAGCATAAAGCTTTCTCATAATAAATGCTCCTTTCTTTAAAACAAAGAATTGACTATTTCATCGCAAATACCAAATTCAACAGCCTGCTCGGCATTCATGGTATTATCAAAGGACGTTGCACGGTTGATTTCTCTGACCGTCTTTTCAGTATGCTTTGCAAGAATACCATTTACAATGTCCCTTGTCTCCATTATTGAATCGGAAATGCGTGAAATTGAGGTGGCTGAACCTTTTATTCCCCCTCCGAGCAGAACTTCGTGAATCATAACCCTGCTGTTAGGAAGAATGAAGCGTCGTCCCTTCTGCCCCGCCGCAAGAAGTACCGCCGCCATGCTTGAAGCCTGCCCGATACAGTACATACTCAGTTCGTTTTTACAGCTCTGAAGCATATCATATATAGCCAGTCCTGCATTAACGTTTCCGCCGGGACTATTGATATAAATGTCGATTGGCTCGTTCTTTTCCGTCAGATACAACATCATCTGCATAAAATCTACTGCAGTATCATCGGTTATTTCCCCTGTAAGAAAAATTCTCATCTGGGATAAAAGCTTACTGTCAAGCTGAATCTTTTCATATTCCTTTGTAGTTTCCTCGATAAAGAATTTGGTACTCATAATAAACCCATCCTTTCTGTTAAATAACTGCTGATTAAGACGCAGCCATTGCTTCTGACACTCGAAACTCCATCATTGAGAGTGGCGTGAAGCGAATTAATCAGCGGTTCATTTGGTATGGTCTTATTATAGCAACAATTTTTGCATTACCCAATGCATTTAATAATTTTTTTGCAACCTCATGCAACCTTATGCAACAAAGCAAAATCTCAGATATTTGCACAAAAAAATCACCTTTGCAGGTCATTTCCCACAAAGGTGATTATATAAGCTTAATGGTTTAACAGTCTCACCGATTGCAAATAAAATATCATCAGCAGCTTCTACTGCTTCATCAGGAAGATACCAGCCTTCTTCTTTTGGCTGTCTTATTACAAAATTTGTTTCATATCCACATACTTCTGAATCTATGTAGAATAATTTAACCCATTCGCTTCCCTCGCTGTTTCAATTTCGTTCAATAAGAACAGCACCTGAATCTATGAATTTATAGGTGTATGAGTAATGTTCATCATCTGCAACCTTTTTGTCATAATATTCTTTTATTGCTGCATCAGAAAGCTCAGATATTTTCATTCTGCCTACGTTTTTAAATAAAAGATGGCTTTTACCTGTCTTTTCTAAAAGATAGTCTTTGTCATTGTATGTATACATCATATAGTTATCATCAAGTGCGTCAGGAATTTTGTATGACACCTTATCATTTTCATTAAACATTTCAATCATTTCATCTGTTTCAAGCTGACAATATATTGTCCCTGTCATCTTTACTGTATTAGTTTCCAGATCAAGAAACAAGCTATACATATTTCCTGTAGCACTTTCATGAAGGTCTTTGTTCTTTAAAGCAAAACTCATGTCATCTTCAATATAAATATATTCGTCAAGATTATTTACAGTAGCAATGTATATTGTGACATGACATCTAAAGTGGATCCCCATTTATATATCACTTGATTTGTCAGGTATATAAACAACGATTTTCTCAATCAACTCGTGCGTAATCTCAAGAGTAGGCGAATCCCCTTTCATAAATCCACCATAAGTTTTGATGCGGCAAAAGCCTTTAGAAAAGTCACCAGATTGTACCTAAGAGGAAATCAATAAAATGCCCTGACTGTTGATGTTTATCTGGAATATTAAAACAATATTATATTGAAACTTCCTACTAAGTATATTATAATTATAATGTATAAGTGTAACCTTAGCTCTGAAAGGAGCATTTATGAAATATAAAACAGTAAAACCATTTGTAAAATGGGCAGGCGGAAAAAGCCAGCTCCTCAATGACATTCGGGCAAAGTATCCCGAAAAGATAGATAAATACTGTGAGCCATTCGTTGGAGGCGGTGCAGTTCTCCTTGATGTGCTTGCAAATTGTCAGCCAAAGGAAGTACTAATTAACGACATAAATGCTGAACTTGCCAACACATACTCACAGATTAAGAACAGCGTTGATGAGCTTATAGAAATGCTTTCTGAAATGCAGGATAGCTTTTGGGTGAAGAATGACGATGACCGTAAGGTTATGTATCTTGCCAAGCGTGAACGCTTCAACGATTTGAAAGTAAACGGCGACGAGCAGATCAACCTTGAAAAAGCAGCATTATTTATTTTTCTTAATAAGACTTGCTTTAATGGACTATATCGTGTAAATCGTAAAGGCCTTTTCAATGTTCCTATAGGTTCATATAAAAAACCGCCTATCTGTGATGCTGAAAACCTCCGACTTATAAGCAGACTTCTGAAAAATGTACAGATAAAATGTGGGGATTATAGCGAATGTGCCGACTTTATTGATGAGAATACTTTTGTCTACATCGACCCTCCCTATCGCCCACTTACCGCAACAGCGTCATTTACTTCCTATTCGGAAAATGAATTCGGCGATAAACAGCAGATTGAACTTGGTAAGTTTGTTGATGAAATCTCGGCAAAGGGTGCAAAGGTTGTTGTCAGCAACTCCGACCCAAAGAACAGCGATGAAAGCGATAGTTTTTTTGATGACTTGTATTCAAGTTATACAATTATGCGTGTTTCTGCCAAGCGTATGATTAACAGTAAGGCAACTGGCAGAGTAGCATAATTAAGAGGTAGTATCATGAAAAACAAATATAATATAACAATAGAAGAAACTGTTTCAAAGACTTTTTAGGTTATTGCCGAGAACGAAAATCAAGCTAAAAAAATAGCTGTGAATAATTATAATTCGAGAAAATTTGTACTTGCTCCAGGAGAATTAACATACAAAGAAATTCAAGTCTGCGATGATAATAATACTTTAATAGATTGGGAAGAATTCTGATGAACTTTAGTTTTGACGCTTCGCTTGCAGAAAACTATAAAAGCAATTCACAAAAAATTCGTGTAATGAGCGAAACTTGGGTTAGTAAAAACATATTTTGTCCGGTTTGTGGTAATCCACATATTTCTAATCTTGATAATAATATGCCAGTTGCAGATTTGCAATGTGACAACTGCGGTGAAATATACGAATTAAAAAGCAAACAAGGTAAGATTGGAAACAAAATAAATGATGGTGCATATGCCACAATGTTATAACGAATAAACAGTTCAAGTAATCCTGATTTGTTTGTTATGAGTTATTCAAAAGATTATCAAGTAAAGGATTTAATTCTTATTCCTAAGTTCTTTTTTGTAGAAAGCATTATTGAGAAACGCAAGCCACTTTCTCCGACTGCTCGTCGTGCTGGTTGGGTTGGATGCAACATTGTTTTTGGTGATGTTCCAACACAAGGTAGAATAAGAATTATTGAAAATCAAAATATATATGATACTAAAGAAATAGTTGAAAGCTATGCTCAAATCAAGAGATTACAAACCAATAACCTTGAGAGCAGAGGATGGCTTATGGATGTATTAAACTGCGTCAATGAAATAAATACAACTGATTTTTCATTACAAGATATTTATGAATTTACGGAACATCTTCAAGAAAAGCATATTAACAATCACAATATTGAAGCTAAAATACGTCAGCAATTGCAGATTTTAAGAGATAAAGGGTTTATAGAATTTATAACAAGAGGTCATTATAGAAAAATAATATAATGGCAACCCGATGACTTTGAACTTGAAATGACAACTCACTGGTCATTTCCCAAGCGTGGTGATTGGGCTATACACGATGCAAACTGGCGAGGAAACTGGTCGCCATATATTCCGAGAAACATCATTCTCCGCTACTCTCAGGAGGGTGATTTAGTTCTCGACCAATTCGCAGGCGGCGGAACAACTCTTGTTGAAGCCAAACTGCTCAACCGAGATATAATCGGTATTGATATAAACGATGTTGCTCTTGAACGCTGTCGGGAGAAAACCTCTTTCGACTATGAAAAGGGCAAGGTTTATATCAAGAAGGGCGACGCTCGTAATCTTGACAGTATTCCTGATGAGAGTATAGATTTAATCTGCACTCACCCTCCCTATGCTGATATTATCAAGTACAGCGAGGGCATTGACGGAGATTTATCTCAACTTAAAGTCAAGGATTTTCTTGAACAGATGAAACCTGTCGCTGAGGAAAGCAACCGTGTTCTGAAGAAGGGCAAGTTCTGTGCTATTCTTATGGGAGACACCCGTCAGAAAGGCTGTATGATTCCGATGAGCTTTGATGTTATGAAAATTTTTCAGGATGCTGGTTTTACTCTGAAGGAGCTTATCATTATGGAACAGCATAACTGTAAAGCGACAGGATATTGGAAAACAAACAGCGTGAAATATAATTTTCTGCTGATTGCACATGAGTATTTATTTGTGTTTAGAAAGTAAAACCTAACATGGCGATGCTACATTAATCATAAAAACACCACCGTATCAATTTGACACGGTGGCATTTTTATATCATTCTTCATTCAGATCACCTCGGCAAGAAGAGCTAAAGGGCAAAAACAAACATCCGCTAACTTAATTTAATAGCCTCAGTTTTTAACATCTCTTCAAACACTTCAGTTGGTACAGGTTTAGAGTAATAATATCCTTACAGATAACACTTTTCAAACTGGCGCAGGAACTCAACTTGCGAGAGAAGTTCAACACCTTCTACAACAACATCGAGCTCCATAGTGTGTGCCATTTCTATCAATGACTTCATTATGATCTGGCTCTTATCGCCCTCTCCATCTAGGAATTTCAGATCAAGCTTAATAATATCCAATGGCATTTCTTTCAGCATATTAAGCGAAGAATATCCGCTTCCGAAATCATCCATAGCAATTCTGAAACCATCCGACTGAAGTTCACGGAGCGTATCAAAGATCTTACCTGAATCCTCACTGCAGAGCGATTCTGTTATCTCAAGTTCAATATCCGCAGGCTCCAGGTCGTATTTTTTGATGAGCTCGCTAAGCTGACTGCGCAACTCACTGCTATAGAAGTGAATTCTGGATACGTTAATTGATATAGGAACGATATTAATCCCCTTTTTCTTTAATCCTGCCTGCAGACGACAGGTTTCTTCCCAGACATAATGATCAAGAGGGTCGATAAATCCGTTGCTTTCAAACACACTGATAAATACACCGGGAGAAACAAGACCCTTTTGGGGATGCTGCCAACGCACCAATGCTTCACCACCAACTATCTTCTCAGTGATCGAATCATATTTCGGCTGAACAACTATAAAAAACTGGTTTTCTGCTAAAGCCTGTTCCATTTCAGACTCTATCTCATGTTCTAACTGAGCCTGCTTGCGAATATTTTCGTCATAAAAATGTATATAATCCTTATAAGTATGATTTTTGTTGCGAGTCGCTTCCAACGCCCTGTCACACATAACATTGACAGGCAGTTCCTTATCTTCTACCAAGAACACACCATAAACTACGCGTATATCAATATCATCAAGGAAGGTCTTGAATGACTTTGGTAATTCCAGCTGATCAAATTCAGATTTAGGAACGCACATATAATAATTGTCCATCATAAAACAACCAAATATCATACGATTGTTTTCATCCAATTTCTGCAGCTGTTTTCCTATTTCTTTCAGTATACGATCACCAACGCTTATGCCGTAGTGCTCATTTATTATTCTGAAGTTGGAAATATTCATAGAAATAATATAAAATTCTTCATCTGAATCTTTAATAAGCTTTTCTACAACCTCATAGAAATAGGAACGGTTATAAAGACCTGTAATTTCATTTTCGCGTGCTTTTTTCTGAAGGAATTCAAATTCCCTTTTTTGTATTTTCGCATTTGCTAATTTATTTGTAAAAACAGCATATCCAATTATTGCGAATGTTAAGAGAATGGCAACTATGAGCAGCCATTTCCAGTTCTGATAAACGAAGTCATCGGTTTCGAGAGGATAGGGTGATGCAAGCAATTCACGTTCCACGATCTCATTGATCTCATCGTATGAGATATGATGAATAGCCTTGTTAATAATATCTATAAGCATCTGTTGGTCTTCATACGCCACTAAACACACATTGTTTCCGTGGTCTACTCCGGGAACCGCAACGATCTGATCCGAATAGGAAGGTTTTTGCATTAGATAACTTGCACGGTGTGTATTCTGTATCACTATACCAACTTTTTTGCTAATAAGTGCTTCAAAGCATGATTTTGCATCGTCAAAATACTGAATATCATAATCAGGATTTTCCTCAAGAAGCATTGGCTCTAAATATGACAGATCCTTTGTCAATGCAATAATATGGGAAACATATTTATCTTCAACAAATGCTGCTTTGCGTTTGAAATAAGAAACAGAAACATTTGTAATGGAATTGGAGATAATAGTATCCTTCATATCGCTCATA
Source organism: Oscillospiraceae bacterium (assembly GCA_018110825.1). Classification (GTDB taxonomy): domain Bacteria; phylum Bacillota; class Clostridia; order Oscillospirales; family Ruminococcaceae; genus RGIG8773. Next base: position 100,532 of record JAGBCL010000095.1, on the reverse strand, counting down.
TGTTGTAACGCATTCTCCGTCCGCAAAAGAAGATAACCATTATCCATATATTGCTTATATGTTTCCTGAGAATAATTCTCAAGGTCGCCACCCTCAAGCACAAGATCGATACCACTCTTCTTAGCAAGAAGCTTTATTACCTCTGCCCAGATACCCTTGGTCTCACCGTTGTCCACATAGCAAGAAGGATGCTGATCCTGAATAAGCTTTACTTTAATAGTACCGAGATCATTTATGTAATTCAACTCCTCTTTGGTGTAAAGAGGCATACTGCTTATAGAATAATGGCTGAAATATTTAGCTCTCAATTCGCCTTCAAAAGATGGTTCATCGAACATGATCTCACGAAGAACATCATCTACCTCATTGATCAAAGCCTGGTTATTTTTTCTTGCCAGGCAATAAAATGCGTCTGTACCGGAAATATCCACCAATTTCAACCCTGAAGTAGCATAACGGCTTCCAACTACCATCATATCAATCTCGCCATTATCGAGGGCTGTTTTCATATCGTTTTCTTTAGTGAAATATACACCTTCATATTCAACTTTCACATCCTGCGCATACTTTTCGAAGTCTGCGGAAGAATAACTATCTAAAAGCAAGCCGATCTTACTGCCCTGCATTGCATCGTAATCCTGATAGCAATACTTACTGTCTGTTCTTGCATAGAGAATAGAAATTTCATATCCAATAGGCATCTCTGAATATAGAAACTCTGCTGCACGCTGTTCAGTATAGTGAGCTGTACAAATCAGATCAATGCTGCCATTACGCAACATATCAAAAGTATCGTGCCAGCTATCAACTCTGACATATTCATACTTCCAACCAGTGTATTCAGCCATTTTTTCGAGATACTCAACACCATATCCGTAATAGTGCCCGTCATTTTCTTTGATAAACTGAGAATTACTGTCATAGCCAACTCTTATAACCTTTTGTTCATCAGCAAAAGTGGTTTGCGGGATAAGCAGGAAAGTTAATAGAATAGCTATCAGAATACAACAAATTGATCTGCAATTCATTTTTTCTTTGTTCATATTTTTCATAGTAATGCCTCTTTTGGGGTTATAGATTTATTATAACTACAGGAATAATGCTAGAATGACGATTAATACTATAATTGTATTTTGTTGGAACAAAATTTGTTTTTGGGTAAATTTGACAATTTTTTCGGCTGACAATTGTCAATTTTATAGACATATTATAACACACATCTACATAAAAGTCAATCAACCGTCCAAAGCATTTAAGAAAGAAGCGAACGCACAAGCCAGCTGCTTAAACTTAAAACCAATATAATCGTACCCATCAAATCCCCCCCGTCCAATAAGCAACCAGCCCTCGCCGAAGCTAATCGACGAGGGCATTTATGTAATATCATTCATCCCAAGGCATAACCGGCACATCAGAAGTAAGCAGCCTGTAAAAATACTGCTCAACATTCATCCCGTTAGCACAGGCAGTAACAGTAAGAGAATAAATCAGCGCACTTGCCCTCGCACCGTTCTGCGTGTTTGAGAACAACCAGTTCTTCCTTCCAACAACAAAAGGTCTGCTCACTTGTACTGTCGGTAATTTCTGCTGTCACATCTGCAATCCGTAGCTTTACTGTTGGATTTGTATCCTCAACAGTCATTACAGGTACAGCAATCTGCTCACAGAGCTTCTTTCGGATCTTTCGGAGATGGTAGTAATACGTCTTCAGGTTAATATTGTTCTCCCTGCACCACTCGGATACAGTCAGTCCGCTTTCTCGGCAGCATTGTATTTTCTCCGCCCATTCCTTTTCCATAATTTCCTTTTTCACTATTGCTATTTCGTTCATTTGACCCTCCTGCTAATTCTGTCCATTGGACTTTTTTAGTGTCTCATTTACTCCATTGGAGTCGATTGGATACTTAAGGTTATTTTAGCATTAGGGTTTGGTGGACTTAAAGGCGAGGTAGGGTTTGACGGTTACCATAAGCAAAAGTATTATAGGTTGCTTTTGGACATAAAAAGATATGATAAGTAACACACACAGCACTCAAATGCTTGAACTCAGCGCCTTAAATCGGGGACTGGTTTATCCAAGAGATAATTTCAGCCCTTACAAACCACGTATTTATGCGGTTTGGGGCAAACAAATTACCTTTTTGGTCTTTAATTGGTCTTTATTAAATGACTTTTTAAATCCGTTCTTTTCAGAAAGGGCGGATTTTTCTTTTTTTAATATCTCAATTACGGTCCCAATAAACTGCAATATTTTAGTTACATTTAATGTACATTTACATCTTGACTTTTCAAAAGTACAGGTGTATAATAATAGCACAATTTAACAGACGGGAGCTTGTGTTACAGGCTGAGAGGGAGGTATAACCTCCGACCGATAACCTGATTTGGATAATGCCAACGTAGGGACGACTGTAAAGCGCTGACGCTTGCACGTCGGTGCATTTTTTATATGCATAACAAGGAAGCTATCGAAATCGGTAGCTTCCTTTTTTGTTGCCGTCTGTTAAAAATAATTTTAATGGAGGAAAGCTATGTACATGACTCAAATGGAAGCGGCACGCAAAGGAATTATCACTAAGGAAATGGAGAATGTTGCGAAAAAGGAATACCGCACTCCAGAAGAAATCCGTCAGCTTGTTGCAGAGGGCAAGGTTGCAATCTGTGCAAACAGGCTTCACAAATGCATTGAGCCAAATGGTGTGGGTTCAATGCTCCGCACAAAAATCAACGTAAATCTCGGTGTATCGAGAGACTGCAAGGATTATGACGTGGAGATGGAAAAGGTTATGGCGGCGGTAAATATGGGTGCTGAAGCAATTATGGACTTGTCCTCTCACGGCAACACACAGCCTTTCAGACAGAAGCTGGTTGCGGAATGTCCAGCTATGATTGGAACTGTTCCTGTGTACGATAGCGTAATTCACTATCAGCGTGACCTTGCTACGCTGACCGCAAAGGATTTTATCGATGTGGTACGTCTGCACGCTGAGGATGGTGTTGATTTTGTAACGCTTCATTGCGGAATTACACGCAAGACAATTGAGCAAATAAAACAGCATAAGCGTAAGATGAACATTGTCTCACGAGGCGGCTCACTCGTTTTTGCGTGGATGAGTATGACTGGAAATGAAAACCCGTTCTATGAGTATTACGATGAAATTCTCGACATCTGCCGTGAGTATGATGTAACAATTTCTCTCGGTGATGCCTGCCGCCCGGGTTGCCTTGCCGACGCAAGCGATGTTTGTCAGATTGAGGAGCTTGTGCGCCTTGGTGAGCTTACAAAGAGAGCGTGGGCAAAGGACGTGCAGGTTATGATTGAGGGTCCGGGACATATGCCACTTGACCAGATTGAAGCGAATATGAAAATTCAGCAGACGATATGTATGGGTGCACCATTCTATGTCCTCGGACCTCTTGTTACAGATATTGCTCCTGGATACGACCATATCACCTCTGCAATCGGCGGTGCTGTTGCGGCAGCAAACGGCGCGGCATTTCTTTGTTACGTAACGCCAGCTGAACATCTTGCTTTGCCGAATGTTGATGATGTAAAACAAGGAATAATTGCTTCCAAAATCGCTGCCCATGCCGCTGACATTGCAAAGCATATTCCTCACGCAAGGGACATTGATGATGCGATGGCTGATGCACGAAGGACTTTTGACTGGGACAAGCAGTGGGAGTGCTCCATTGACCCCGAAACCGCAAAGAAGATACGTGATGACAGAAAACCTGAGATTGAGGAAAGCTGTTCAATGTGCGGTAAATTCTGCGCTGTAAGAAGCATGAACAAGGCTCTTGAAGGCGAATATATAGACATTCTGTGAGGTGATGAAATGATTAAGATAAACGGAGAAATTGCAGAAAATATTGCAGGAAAAAATGTTGCTGAATATCTTACCGAAAGCAGCTATGACTTGAAGCGTGTAGCGGTTGAACTTAACGGAAATATTCTGCCGAAATCACAGTACGAAAACACACTTCTGCAGGACGGCGACAATGTTGAAATCGTAAGCTTTGTAGGGGGCGGCTGATATGACAAGAGAAGAATGGTTTGGTGTCCTTGAACAGCGGCACGGTGCAGATTTACAGCGGAAATTTTCATCAGCCTGTGTTGCAGTCTGCGGTCTTGGCGGACTCGGCTCAAATGCTGCAATTTCACTTGCACGAGCAGGTGTGGGGACGCTTCACCTGATTGACTTTGACAAGGTGGATATATCAAACCTGCACCGTCAGCAGTACAATATTTCACAGCTCGGAATGTACAAGACAGAGGCTATGAAGCAAACGCTTGCGGATATTGCACCCTACTGCAATATCATAACGCACGCATTAAAACTTACAGAGGAAAACCTCCCGCTGATTGCCGATTGTGACATTGTATGCGAATGTTTCGACAATGCGGAGTGCAAGGCTATGCTCGTGAACGGTGTTGCAGAGCATTACCCCGAAAAGTACATAGTTGCGGCTTCGGGAATGTCAGGTCTGCACACAGGCAACTCGATACAGACGAAAAGACTCGGCAAGCGGCTGTATATCTGCGGTGACGGAGCAAGCGATGTTGCTGACGACGGGACTCTTTTTGCCTCTCGTGTAATGCTTTGTGCCGCACATCAGGCGAACACGGTTCTGCGTATTATTGCAGACAAATTTGAAGTATAGAAAGGATTTACACTATGAACAACGATAAATTTATTTTAGGCGGACACGAGTTCGGTTCACGCTTTATTCTCGGTTCGGGCAAGTATTCCCTCAACCTTATTGAAGCGGCTGTCCGTGACGCAGGTGCGGAGATTATCACCCTTGCGGTGCGCCGTGCAAACACTAAAGAACAGGAAAATATCCTCGATTACATACCAAAGGGAGTTACTCTGCTCCCAAATACATCGGGTGCAAGAACAGCTGAGGAGGCTGTACGTATTGCAAGGCTTGCCCGTGAAATCGGGTGCGGTGATTTCGTAAAAATTGAAATTATGCGTGACACAAAATACCTGCTTCCCGACAACAACGAAACTATCAAAGCTACTGAAATTCTTGCGAAAGAGGGCTTTGTTGTATTGCCATATATGTACCCCGATTTGTATGCGGCACGTGACCTTGTCAACGCAGGTGCGGCAGCTGTAATGCCCCTTGCTGCACCAATCGGCTCAAACAAGGGACTTGCCACAAGGGAGTTCATTCAGATACTTGTGGACGAAATTGACCTGCCTGTTATCGTTGACGCAGGTATCGGCAGACCGTCACAGGCTTGCGAGGCTATGGAAATGGGTGCGGCGGCAATTATGGCGAACACGGCTCTTGCTACGGCCGGAGATTTACCGCTTATGGCGACAGCTTTCCGTCAGGCTGTTGAAGCAGGACGAAAGGCATATCTTTCGGGACTTGGCAGAGTTCTGACAAGAGGTGCAAGTGCTTCCGACCCGCTTACAGGTTTTCTTCGTGACTAATCAAGGAGGGTAAAATGGATAACAGATTTTTTGTGGACGGCGAACATCTTTCGCCCTCTGCACTTGAAAAGAAACACCGCCTTGAAACCGACCCTGCAAGCCGTACAAATCATATGGAATATATGGACGGAATGGAGAAAATCAATTCCGACATAATGGAAAAGGTACTTTCCGAAATGGATAGCTACGATTATTCACGCTACACCGCAAAGGACGTAAAGGCGGCTTTGGAGCACGAAACCTGCACAATTGAGGATTTCAAGGCACTCCTTTCCCCTGCCGCAGAGCCGTTTCTGGAACAGCTTGCACAGCGTGCAAGACTTGAAACGTCAAAGCATTTCGGCAACACCGTGTATATGTTCACGCCGCTTTATATCGCAAACTACTGCGAGAATTACTGCGTCTACTGCGGTTTCAACTGCTACAACAACATCAACCGAATGAAACTGAATATGGAGCAGATTGAGCGTGAGATGCAGATTATTTCTGACAGCGGAATGGAGGAAATTCTCATTCTCACAGGAGAAAGCAGGGCACAAAGCAACGTTGAATACATCGGTGAGGCCTGCAAGCTTGCACGAAAATATTTCCGTATGGTGGGGCTTGAAATTTACCCCGTTAATGTTGAGGAGTACCGTTATCTCCACGAATGCGGTGCGGATTATGTCACCGTATTTCAGGAAACCTATGACAGCGACCTCTATTCCGATTTGCATTTGCTGGGACATAAGCGTGTTTATCCCTACCGCTTTGACGCACAGGAGCGTGCTCTTATGGGTGGAATGAGAGGTGTAGCTTTTTCGGCACTTCTTGGCTTGTCCGACTTCCGCAGGGACGCACTTGCAAGTGCTTTGCACGTTTATTATCTGCAAAGGAAATACCCTCACGCTGAAATGTCCCTGTCCTGTCCGAGATTACGCCCGATTATCAACAACGACAAAATCAATCCCCTTGATGTCCACGAAACACAGCTTTGTCAGATTATCTGTGCGTACAGAATTTTTCTGCCTTACGTTGGAATTACCGTTTCGTCAAGGGAAAGCGAAAGCTTCCGCAACGGTATTGTAAAGATTGCCGCAACAAAGGTTTCCGCAGGAGTTTCCACGGGTATCGGCGACCATGAAAGCAAGTACAGCGGAAAGGAAACTGACGGAAACGAGGGCGACGAACAATTCGAAATCAACGACGGCAGAAGCCTTGATGTGATGTACAAGGACATTGCCGCTGAGGGCTTACAGCCGGTTCTGAACGACTATATTTATATGTGAGGTACGTATGAAAAAGCTTGATACAACAATGTATTTTATTACCGACAGCACGAATTACAGCGAGGAGGAGTTTCTCCGCCGTGTTGAAGAAGCCTGCAAGGGTGGAATAACGCTTTTACAGCTTCGTGAAAAGGAACGCACAACGAGGGAGTATTTATCTCTTGCTGAAAAGGTGCACGAAATTACAATGCGGTACGATATTCCGCTTATCATTGACGACAGAGTTGACGTTGCCCTTGCGGTAAATGCAGAGGGCGTACACGTCGGGCAATCCGACATGCCTGTTGCAATTACACGAAAGCTTATGGGCACGGACAAGATTGTGGGTGCAACCGCAAAGACCGTACCACAGGCGCTTGAAGCATACGAACAGGGTGCGGATTATCTTGGTGTAGGTGCGATTTATCCCACAACTACAAAGGTTAAGACCGTGCTGACAAGCGTTGACACGCTGAAAGAAATCGTGAAAGCCGTCCCCATTAAGGTCAACGCAATCGGCGGCCTGAACAAGGACAATATCCACGTTCTTAAAGGCAGCGGAATCGACGGTATCTGTGCTGTTTCGGCAATTATGAAGGCGGATGACCCGTGCATTGCAGCAAAGGAATTAAGGGAGGCTTTCAATGAATTACAGCAAAATTAAAACCGCCCTTACAATCGCGGGAAGCGACTCAAGCGGCGGCGCAGGAATTCAGGCGGATTTAAAGACAATGCTTGCAAACGGGGTTTACGGAATGAGTGCTATAACCGCACTTACCGCACAGAACACTATGGGAGTTACTGCAATTTCAGAGGTAACACCCGAATTTCTCGGTCAGCAGCTTGATGCTATATTCACGGACATTTTTCCCGATGCGGTAAAAACGGGAATGGTAGCAAATGCTGAACTTGTCGGAATTATTGCTGAAAGGCTTGCATTTTACGGTGCAAGGAACATTGTGGTTGACCCCGTTATGATTGCAACAAGCGGGGCACGACTGATTTCTGAAAATGCGGTTGAAACGCTCAGAGAAAAGCTGCTGCCGATTGCAACGCTTGTTACTCCTAACATACCCGAAGCGGAAGTGCTGTCGGGAATGAGGATTGCTGATAAGTCCGATATGGAGGAAGCGGCAGAGTACATAAGCAGAGTATACGGTTGCGCAGTACTTCTGAAAGGCGGACACAGCATAAACGATGCCAACGACATGTTTTATGATAACGAAGAAATGACGTGGTTTGAAAGTATTCGGATTGATAATCCCAACACTCACGGGACAGGCTGTACCCTTTCAAGTGCAATTGCTTCAAATCTTGCAAAGGGATATGATTTGAAGCAATCGGTACAACTTGCCAAGGAATACATTTCAGGTGCATTATCCGCTATGCTTGATTTAGGAAAAGGAAGCGGACCTATGCATCACGGGTATTTATTTCAGGAGAAATAACAAAAAAGATATTTTTGTTGCCATTATTGCATAACCCGCTTTGAAAACCCGCCTGTTATAACACACCAAGAAAAGAAAACAACTACTGTCGGTTATTTGTTTTATGCAACCTTTCCATAACCTTTACCCGTTGATTTTTCTGTACTGAACAGGGGTGCATCCCACCGCCTTTTTGAACAGCCTGTTGAAGTTTGACAGGTTTCTGAAGCCGCACTCAAATGCAACATCCGACGCATTCAGACCGCTTCCCGCAAGCATTGCACAAGCCTTCTTTATCCTCAGCTGATTGATGTATTCAATTGCACCGACACCCGCCGCCTGCCTGAAACGTGCCATAAAGTAGCTTTTGCTCAGATGCACGATTTCCGCAAGCTGTTCAATGGTAATATTCTCGCAGAAATTCTCGTTGATAAACTCAACCGCAGGACGTATCACGCCGCTAAAATCAGGTTTATCATCAACTTGTATATCACCGCTTTCCCCCAGCAGCCAGAATAACCGCAACATCTCACTTTTCAGCAGCATATCAAGACGTGCCGTGTTCCCCTTTGCACATGAAAATATATTTTCCACCGTCGTCTTGATTTCGCTGTAATAGGGGTGTTCCACAGTAATGTGTGCCTTTGTGCCGAAATGCCCGTTTGTGAGTGGCCTTACGCACTCGGCGGCGCACCTGTCATTCACCGACGCACCCAGCATATCCGTACTGAAAACAATGGTATCGTAACGCTGTTCATAATCGCCATGGGTGTAGATTGCGTGAAGCCTGTTGGGCGGAATAATCACAATATCCCCCGTCTGCGTCACAAACCGCTCGTCGCCGCAGAGAAACTCCGCCTTTCCCTCAATCACGTAGTTGATTTCGAACTCTCCGTGCCAGTGAAGAGGCACGCAGTCAAAATAGTCTGGTATCAGACATTTATAGTAGCTGTAGGGTACAAGTTCCGAGCTGTGCCGCCTTTTTTCTTCAAGTGCCATATTCCCCTCCGAAAGTATTATAGTATCATAAATGCGTATTATTGATGTAGAAAACAGCTTTGTTTTGTATTATTATATCATATAGAGATACGCATTTCAAGCGTACCGAAGAATTTGCAAAGGAGAATTGCTATGAGTACAAATCAGCCCGAATGGCTCGACAACGCCGTGTTCTACGAAATTTATCCCCAGTCCTTCTGCGATACCAACGGCGACGGTATCGGAGATTTCAACGGTATCATCAGCAAGCTTGACTACATAAAGGAGCTTGGCTGCAACGCAATCTGGCTCAACCCCTGCTTCGCTTCGCCATTCGGTGACGCAGGCTACGACGTGTCCGACTACTACTCCGCCGCACCACGTTACGGCACAAACGAGGATTTGAAACGCCTTTTTGAGGAAGTCCACAACCGTGATATGCACGTTCTTCTCGACCTTGTTCCCGGGCACACCTCCGTTGAGCACAAGTGGTTCAAGGAGTCGCTGAAAGCGGAACACAACGAGTTTACCGACCGCTACGTCTGGACAGACTCAATCTGGGAGGAACCTCAGGGAATGGGTTGTATCCGCGGCATTTCCGACCGTGACGGAAGCTGTGCGGTGAATTTCTTCTCCCACCAGCCTGCCCTGAACTACGGCTTCTACAAGCCTGACCGCCCATGGCAGCAGTCTATGGACGATGAGGGACCGAAAGCTACCCTTGAAGAACTGAAAAATATAATGCGCTTCTGGCTTGGAATGGGCTGTGACGGCTTTCGTGTTGATATGGCTGGCTCACTTGTAAAGCACGACGAGGACAGCAAGGGCACAATTGCTCTGTGGCAGAACGTCCGCGAATTTCTCGATAACGAATTCCCGTCAGCGGCAATGGTATCCGAATGGGGCGAGCCTGACAAGTCAATTCAGGGCGGCTTCCATATGGACTTTCTGCTCCACTTCGGCCCGTCACACTACAACGATTTGTTCCGCTGTGAAGAGCCGTTCTTCTCCGACAGGGGCAAGGGTGACGTATCTGAATTCGTAGCGAAGTATAAGGAAAACTACGAAAAATCCGAACGCAAGGGACTTATCTGCATACCATCGGGCAACCACGATATGGACAGACTTGCACGTTCAATCCACGGCGACAACCTGAAAATTGCCTTTGCGTTCCTGCTCTCGATGCCGGGTGCTCCTTTTATTTACTATGGTGATGAAATTGGTATGCGCTACGTGGAAAACCTCGTTTCCGTGGAGGGCGGATACGGCAGAACAGGCTCACGCTCCCCTATGCAGTGGGACAGCTCCACAAACGCAGGCTTTAGCTCCGCACCAAAGGAGAAACTGTACATTCCGCAGGATGAAAGCGCTGACCGTCCAACAGCTGAAGCTCAGCTTGCAGACAAGAACTCCCTTTACAACGAAATAAAGAAGCTTATCACAATCCGTCAGAAACACGCCGCTTTACAGAGCAAGGGCGAAATTGAGTTTGTCTACGCTGAAAAGAATGCATACCCACTTGCTTATATCAGAAGTGCAGGCGATGAAAAACTCCTCGTTGTCATCAATCCCGCTGACAGAGAGGTATCCTTTGACAGTAATATTATGCCAAAGGAAAGTATCTACAGCTTTGGCGGTACAGTGTCATTTGCTGACGGAAAAGTAACCGTTTCCCCTAAATCTGCGGGATATTACAAAATTTAACCATAATTAACCAATTGAGTGTCTATCATTTTTGACAGACACTCATTACTTTTTTGTTCAGTATAGACAAAAATAACTTTTATTATTGAAACAAATATGCAAACATGATATAATTATTTTAATTGGATTTCTTATAAAAAAAGGGGGGAAAATATGCTTGGTAATCGTAAAATTGCGGCACTTTGTTTGTCAAAAGTGCAGAATTCTGTTTGCAATCAGCTTGTTGCAGCACTTAATGAATGCATGAAGAAAATTAATTTCGGTCTCATGGTCCTAAACACTTGTTCCGATTTATATCACCAAGGAGTTGTTTCAGCAGGGGAAGCCTCCATTTTTGAATTACTGAACAATGATATTATAGACATAATTATAATATATGAGGAACAGCTGAAGCAGGAAAATGTTGTAGGCTCTATCCTGAAAAGAGCTTCACAAAACAATGTTCCCGTCATTTTCATCGGCGAAAAGCATGACGGCTATGTGAATATCACATTTGATTATGAAGCAGGTTTTGCAGAAATGGTGCGCCATGTCATAAACGTTCATAACCCCGAGAAAATTCACTATATGAACGGTATGAGAAACAACGACTTCTCCGAAAACCGTCTCAATGTTTTCAAGTCTGTTCTTGAAGAATATAATATTCCGTTCAGTGATGATATGGTCAGCTATGGCGACTTCTGGTCAGGCCCCGCCCGTGAAGCTATCATCAAACTTATTGAAATCGATAACATCCCTGATGCCGTTATCTGTGCAAACGATGCTATGGCTATCTCAGTTGCAAACACATTCAAGGATTACGGATACAAAGTCCCTGATGATGTAATTGTTACCGGATTTGACGGGATTGAAGACATTTACTATGTTGAACCAAGAATAACTTCATCAATGTGCAGCTATTCCGACCTTGCTGAACAGGTCACAGACATTATTCCTGATGTGCTCTCGCGTACGCTCACAGAGGGAAGCTTCTATGTTGTTCCGAAACTTCAGCTCATGCAGTCCTGCGGTTGTTCCGATGAAGTCGGCTTCAATGTTTCTCAGGCACTTAATACAAGAGGTAATGCTCTTAACCGATACCTTGGTGAAGAACGTGTCCTTGCGGAAATTTCGGCAAAAATCCAAAGCTGCGGAACTATAGAACAGGTATCCGAAAGTCTTAAGCGTTCGGTAATTTATGATATGTGCTTTATGCTTACCATGGACTGTATTGATGAAACGATAAATCCGCTCATCGCTCAGGTCGGAAGTAAATTCGGCGACACTCTTTATGTTGTAATGGATACGGATTATATAGATAATTTCACACCATATAAATTTCCTGCAAAAGATATTGTTCCAAACTTAGGTGAACTGTTTGACAAGGGTTGTGCAGTGATTTTTACAGCACTTAATTTCCTTGATGTACCACTGGGTTATGCATGCTTCCACTATTATAATTATGATATTCAGCAATACAACAAAATCCCCCAGACAGTTACCGCCCTGAACAACGCAATAGGCGGATTCCGCAACATGCGTCACCAGCATTATCTGCGGGAACAGATTGAGGAAATGTATAAGTTTGACACTCTCACGGGACTCTACAACCGTGGCGGATTTGCCAAGGCATATAAAAATCTTTTCCAGAACAAAAATACACTTGTAACGGTTGTACTTGCTGACCTTGATGGTCTGAAATTCATCAATGACTGTTACGGTCATGGCGAGGGCGACCTGGCTATTGCTACGGTTGCGGCAGCGTTAAGACATGCTTGCCCGCCTCAGGCATTATGCGTACGATTCGGCGGCGACGAAATGCTTGCGGTCATAGACGGCGAATGTGACCAGCTTTCAATCAAGGAAAGACTCAACAGCTTTCTTGAAGCAAGAAATTCCGAATTCGGCAAGCCGTATGAAATATCCGCAAGTGTCGGAATATATGCTTATAAAAATCCTGGTGAACTTGACTTTGAGGAATTAATCAAAACTTCTGATAAGCTTATGTATGAAGAAAAGCAACTCAAGAAAAAGCTTCGTGAAAAGAATATGCAGAAATAAAAAATGCGAAACAAAATCATATTTGTTCCGCATTTTATTTTATCTTGTTGCAATCATGCCTGACTTAATCAGGATTATTCCTGCAATCAGCAGTGCCTGCACAACCATTATTGCAGGTATGCCAATCATAAATCGCTTATGCTGGGTCTTGTGACGTATTGTTTTCATGGTTATGTACATTGCTGCAGAACCGCCAAGGGCTGAAAGAATAAACAGCGTCTTTTCGGGAACACGCCACTTTCCTTTCTTTGCGCATGACTTGTCACGTATCGTCATAATCACAGAAATCAGACTGATTATCAGAATATACGCAGCAATTGCTATTACCACAAAGGAAACTTCTTTAGGTTCCATAATATCTCTCCTTGACATTTTTGTAAATTATATCACACCGTACATTTAAAATCAACAGATTATCCTTGAAAAGTGTGATTTTATATGGTATAATTAATATGTATTTCCAAAATAATTTTAAGGAGCTGTTTTAGGTGTCTGAAAATATAAATAACGCTGTCCGCAAGCTTGTATGCTACGGTCTTGAAAATAACCTTATATCCGCTGAGGACAGAATATATACCGCTAATCTTATCTGTGATGTTCTGGGTATTGATGACTACAACCCACCTGAGGAAAATTTCACTGATGTTGAGCTTGAGCCTGTTCTCACTGAACTTCTCGACTACGCTGTTGAAACAGGCATAATTGAGGACAGTATCGTTTACCGTGACCTGCTCGATACAAAAATTATGGGTTGTCTTACTCCACGTCCGTCTGAGGTAATTGAGAAATTCAGAAAACTTTACCGTGAAAAATCACCTGAAGCTGCTACAAATTATTACTACAAATTAAGCGGTGACAGCGACTATATCCGCCGCTACCGTATAAAAAAAGATATGAAGTGGACTGCTGAAACAGAATACGGTAACCTCGACATCACAATAAATCTTTCCAAGCCTGAAAAAGACCCTAAGGCTATTGCTGCTGCCCTTAACGCTAAGCAAAGCGGTTACCCCAAGTGCCTTCTCTGCGAGGAAAACGTTGGCTATGCAGGCCGTGTAAACCACCCTGCACGTCAGAATCACAGAATTATCCCTGTTAAAATAAACGATGAACGCTGGTGCTTGCAGTACTCCCCTTATGTTTACTACAACGAGCACTGTATTCTCCTCAACAGCGTTCACACACCAATGAAGATTGACCGTGCCGCTTTCAGCAAGCTGTTCGATTTCGTTGAGCAGTTTCCACATTATTTTGTCGGCTCAAACGCTGACCTGCCTATCGTTGGCGGCTCAATTCTTACACACGAACACTTCCAGGGCGGACGCTACACATTTGCAATGGCTACTGCTCCGATTGAGGAAACATATACAATTCCTAACTTCGAGGATGTTGAAGTTGGCCGTGTAAAGTGGCCTATGTCCGTTCTCCGTCTGCGCTGCTACGATTACGAAAGACTTGTTGAACTTGGCGACAGAATTCTCACAAAGTGGAGAGGCTACTCCGACGAGAGTGCTTTCATTTTTGCGGAAACTGACGGCGTGCCGCACAACACTATCACTCCGATTGCGAGAAAGAACGGCAACTACTACGAACTTGACCTTGTTCTCCGTAACAACATTACAACCGAGGAACACTCTCTCGGCGTTTACCACCCACACAGTGAGCTTCACCACATCAAGAAGGAAAATATCGGTCTTATTGAGGTTATGGGTCTGGCTGTTCTTCCTGCACGTCTTAAAGCTGAGATGGAACAGCTTGCTGATGTTCTTGTAAACAAGGGCGCTGAGGCTGTACGTCTTGTTCCCGACCTTGAAAAGCACGCTGACTGGGTAGAGGAATTTGCCGCAAGAAACGAAATTACCGCTGAAAACGTGGACGAAATCATTCAGAAAGAAATCGGTCTTGTTTTCTCAAAGGTACTCGAACACGCTGGCGTTTACAAGCGTACCGCAAAGGGTATCGCCGCTTTCGGACGTTTTGTTTCCACTATTTAAAAATTTTTATGCGGGCGGATATTGAATCCGCCCCTACAATTTTTTTGAAAGGATTTACAGATGATTACCGATTTGACCAAAGGCAAGCCCTCATCGCTGATATGGCGGTTTACTCTGCCTATGCTGATAAGCATTGCCTTTCAGCAGATGTACAATATATGCGACAGTATTATTGCAGGGAATTTTGTGGGCAGCACACCAATCGATGGCGAACTTGCTCTTGCGGCGGTAGGTGCCTCCTACCCTGTGACAATGCTTTTTATTCAGATTGCCAACGGAATTAACGGCGGCTGTGCGGTTGTAATTTCCCAGCTTTTCGGTGCAAAAGAATTCGTGCGAATGAAAACCGCTGTTTCAACCTCGCTGATTACAACTCTTGCTCTTGCGGCAATACTAACAATCGCAGGCTTCATCTTCTGCGAGCCGATTATGAACCTGCTGAACACTCAGGCTGACATTTTTGCTGACTCAGTGCTGTATCTGCGAATTTACATAGGAGGACTTGTTTTCCTGTTTCTTTACAATGTCTGCACAGGCATATTCACCGCCCTGGGAGACTCGAAAACACCTCTTATTTTCCTTATAATTTCTTCTGTGGCAAACATAATTCTCGACCTGATTATGGTTATTCCCCTTGATATGGGAGTTGCAGGTGTTGCGTGGGCAACCTTCATCGCTCAGGGTGCTTCGGCTGTGCTGGCGGCTGTAACGCTTTTCAGACGGTTACGCAGAATTCAGACACCCCACCGCAGTCCCCTTTTCTCACCAAATATGCTGAAAACCATCAGCAGAATTGCTATCCCTACTATCTGCCAGCAAAGCTTCGTATCCGTGGGCAACCTGTTCATACAGAGCCTTATCAACGATATGGGTGCGGCGGTTATTGCCGGCTACTCATCCGCAATCAAGCTGAACACCTTCGCGGTAAACGCTATGGCATGCGTTTCAAACAGTATAAGCTCCTACACGGCACAGAATATCGGTGCAGGCAAGCATGACCGAATTCCTCAAGGCTTCAAGGCCGGCTTTGTTTTTACTGCAATATGTGTTGTGCCGTTCCTTGTATGCTACATTGGTTTCAGCGATTTTATGATTGAGCTGTTCTTCTCCGAACCTTCAGAGGAGGCACTCAACATCGGTACGTCATTCCTTCGTGCGGCGGCTCCGTTCTACATCGTGCTTGGTGTAAAGCTTCTTGCTGACGGTGTACTGAAAGGTGCAGGGGCAATGCGTTCGTTTATGGCGGCAACCTTCAGTGATTTGCTGCTGAGAGTTGCACTGTCGTACATCTTAGTGCCGAAAATGGGCTTTGACGGTTTCTTATGGGCTTGGCCAATCGGCTGGTCGCTTGCCGCGGTAATGTCATTCTGCTTTTACTTCAAGGGCAACTGGAAGGACACAGCTTTTTCAGGTGCTCTGAACAAATAAATTCAAAGGAGTCCTTTTGATGATTATTGATGCTCATGCTCACATCTTCCCAAACAAAATTGCCGAAAAGGCTGTTGCGGGAATTGGTAATTTCTATAGCGAGCTGACAATGGAAATGGACGGAACAGTTGACACTCTTATCGAGAACGGAAAGAAAAACGGCATAGAAAAATTCGTGGTGCAGTCGGTTGCCACAACTCCCTCACAGGTTCACAGCATCAACGATTTTATTGCTGAAAGCGTTAAAGAACACCCTGATGAACTGGTTGGCTTTGCTACGCTTCATCCCGATTGTCCCGACCTTGGTGACGAGATTGCCCGTGCGGTAAACATGAGCCTGAAAGGCATCAAGCTTCACCCCGATTTTCAACGCTTCAACCTTGACTGCGACAAAGCTATGGAGCTTTTTAAAATGATTGAAGGCAAGCTTACAGTGCTTATTCATATGGGTGATTACCGTTATGAATTTTCCAAACCAAAGCGTCTTGCAAAGGTTATGGACAAGTTCCCCAACCTCAAGGTTATCGGTGCACATTTCGGCGGCTGGTCGGAATGGGAGGACGCTGAGGATTGCCTTGCAGGACGTGATAATCTGTGGGTTGACACATCAAGCTCACTCTACGCAATGGAACCTGAGCGTGCAAAGGAGCTTATCGAGCGTTTCGGTGCAGACAAGGTACTTTTCGGCACGGATTACCCTATGTGGGAGGCTTCCGAGGAATTAAAACGTTTCAATCGTATTCCTCTTACCGAGGAAGAGCGTGAAATGATTCTGCACGAAAATACCGAAAAGCTGCTTAACTTATAAACAGTACGGATTTTGCTTGCAATGAATAAAAAAATGTGATATACTGTTAAGGTATTATTTTACTCTGAAAGGAATTATCACTATGGTAGTTATTGAAATGGAAAACGGCAAGAAAATCAAGCTGGAGCTTTATCCTGACATCGCTCCTATTACTGTTGAAAACTTTGAAAAGCTTGTTAAGGACGGCTTCTATGATGGTCTTATCTTCCACCGTGTTATTGAAGGCTTTATGATTCAGGGCGGCTGTCCTGAGGGAACAGGTATGGGCGGCCCTGGTCACCATATCAAGGGTGAGTTTGCTTCCAACGGTGTAAAGAACGACCTCAAGCATACACGTGGTGTTATCTCCATGGCACGTTCCATGATGAAGGACAGCGCTGGTTCACAGTTCTTTATCATGCACATGGACGCTCCACACCTTGACGGCGACTATGCTGCTTTCGGAAAGGTTGTTGAGGGTATGGACGTTGTTGACGAAATCGCAACAACTAAGACAAGCTTCGGTGACAGACCTGTTAACGAACAGAAGATGAAGAAAGTTTACATCGAAGAATAATCAATAAGGGTATCAAGTTATTAGCTTGATACCCTTATTTTTATTTTACAACTGTATTTCTTCCGCCTGATTTTCCATCATAAAGCTTTGTGTCAGCTTTGCTTATCAGCTCAGTAACAAGTGCTTCCGCCTTGTGCTCCTCAACACCGAAAGTCATCGTTACAGTAATGGTGTCTCCATCAACGGTTATCGGCATTTTCTCAATATGCTCCCTCATTTCAAGAACATAGCTGTAAGCCGTATCAATGTTGCAGGACGGGAAAAGGAAAAGGAATTCCTCGCCGCCCCAACGGCAGACAATACCCTTTTCGTCCATATATTTCATAAGGTAATCTGCAAGCTGTTTCAGCACTTCGTCACCGAAGTTGTGTCCCTTAGTGTCATTGATTTTCTTGAACAGGTCAATATCACCGATTGCCACGGAGAAAACCGTGTCCGTAACACCCATATTTTCTTCAAGCGCCTTATACATGCAACGGCGGTTCATAAGCCCCGTAAGTGCGTCGGTTTCGGCTTCTTTTTTAAGGTTGCGGTTGTAGATGTTCAGCTTTTCAAGTGCCGACTGGTTGGTATTACTGAAAATGAAACAGATTACAAACATACATACAAACAACGTAACCGTGTACATAATGTTCAGCACATTGCCTTGTTGTTCAGTAATTATCAGTATAGGTTCGTGCCCCTTGCCGTAAAAATATACGGCAATGTTAAGTGCAAGCAGAAATATCATATAAACTGCCTTACCTTTGAAATTACGGTATGTTGCAAAGAAAGAAATTACCATAAGCGGATAGATGAAATAATGTGCGCCGTAATCCTCACCCATAAGGTAAACCGAATAAATCAGCCATGTAAGTATTCCACCTGAAAAGATGTGGAACACAAGTCGTCTCCCACAGCTGTAGGTTGTAAAGAAGCAGGCAACGTGAAGCGGCAGCCATATCAGCAGCACAGGTGCTTCTTTAAGTATTCCTGCAATTGCTGCAAAGATATAAAATGCAACTATGTACAATGCTGTGATGATATAATAGAATCTCATCATCAGCAGGAACTGACTTTCCTCACTTTCAAAAGAAATGTTCTTATATATCAAATCTTTAAGGGACGATTTTTTACTGTTCATTATACACTCTCCCATGGTAAAGTGATATTGTTTATATTATACCACATATTCAATAATTGTCAGCAAAATATTGTTATTTTTGCATATCACTGTTGCCAAATCGTGTTAAATAAGTTATAATAAAAACATATTCTGATAACGAAAGGATTGTTACATATGACAAACAATGAAATTATGTCCCACATTGACCATACACAGCTTAAAGCGGTAAGCACAAAGGCTGATATTGATGCACTCTGCATCGAAGCAGAAAAGTTCGGCACGGCTTCCGTCTGTATCCCTCCCGCTTATGTAAGATACGCAAGAGAAAAGTTTCCTCGTCTTAACATCTGCACGGTAATAGGCTTTCCTCTTGGCTACAACACAACCGAGGTAAAGGTTATCGAGGCGGCAAATGCTATTGTTGACGGTGCTGACGAAATTGACATGGTTATCAACCTCGGCATGGTCAAGAACGGCGAGTTCGACGAGGTAACAAGAGAGATTGCGGCGGTAAAGAAAATCTGCGGCAACCATATTCTCAAGGTTATCGTTGAAACCTGCTACCTCACTGACGAGGAAAAAATCAAGCTTTGTGAGTGCGTAACCGAGGGCGGTGCTGATTACATCAAAACCTCAACAGGCTTTGGTACGGACGGTGCAAAAATTGAGGATATCCGCATTTTCAAGGGTCACATCGGTGAGAGTGTTAAGATGAAAGCCGCAGGCGGTGTAAAGTCCCGTGAGGACTTGGAAATGTTCCTCGAAGCAGGCTGTGAAAGAATCGGTACAAGTTCAGCCGTCAAGCTTCTCAACAATGAGGAGGCAAGCAGCTATTAATGGAGGACCTGATTTTAGCATTAGTTGCAGCATTATTTATAGCGACAGTAATTGTTGTAGTGCTGATTACATCGGCATGTGCAAATAAAAATAAGCTTGAAAGCGACGTAAGGGGTTCGTTTGACAACCCGCCCGACAGCAAGCGTGCAAACGAGTTTGAAAGCATTACCGAGTATTATCGTTACGCCGAAATTGACAGCATAAATGCCGACGCTATAACTTGGGACGACCTTGATATGGACGAGGTCTTTGACCGTATCAACACCTGCGAAAGCTCCGTGGGTGAGGAGTACCTCTATGCACTTCTGCACAGACAGCTTACCTCCGACGAAGAAGCGGATTTCAAGCATCTGCTTGACCTGCTTGGAAGTGATGAAAACCTCCGCTTTGAAACCTGCAAGGCACTTCACAACCTTGGTATCTGCAATTACAACAGCGTGGCAAAATCTTGTCTGCGTGGTGCTGAGGGTATGGAATATATCGGCAAGTCCCAGATGTATATGGCACTGATTTTTCTTCCAGTTGCGGCAGGTCTGCTTGGCTTCCTGATTACTTCGGGAATTGGTGCGGTAATCGGTGCGCTTGCAGGAATAATCGCAAACATAGCGATTTACTGCAAAATCAACCTGAGGGTTGAACGTCATCTTGGAATGATGAAGTATCTCTGCCGTATTATGTTTTGTGTGCAGAAGCTTGGCAAGGCAAGCGATGACAACTACTACGCTGAATTTGGCAAGCTTTATCAGCCTTTTTCTTCCGCTTCAAGGCTTCTTGCAAAGATTGGCAAGGAGTCAAGCGGCGACCTTGCGGATATTGCGGAAACCTATCTGAAAATGTTTACCTTCCGTGATATGTACACCTACGCTTACCTCCGTGAGCTTTTCACGGGCAAGCAGGACGAGATTAACCGTGTCTATAAGCACATAGGTTTCCTTGACTCGGCTTGTGCGGTGCTGAATTTCAGAGGCAGCTCAGAAATTTGGTGCGTGCCTGAATTTACTGGAGAAAAGGGAATGACTTTCAAGAGTCTGGTGCACCCGCTTATCGAAAAGCCTGTGGCGAATGACTTCGACATAACTGGGAATATCCTTGTCACGGGGTCAAATGCTTCGGGCAAGAGCAGCTTTGTCAAGGCTGCTGCAATAAATGCAATTCTTGCGCAAAGCATCCTCACTTGTACAGCGGAGCAATTCCGTCTGCGCAGGTGCAAGGTTGTGACATCAATGGCTGTCCGTGACGATATCTGCGCAGGGGACAGCTACTTCGTGGCGGAAATCAAGTCTATGAAGCGTATTGTTGAGCAGATCAGGACGGAATACTGCTTCTGCGTGATTGACGAGATTTTGAAGGGTACGAATACAATCGAGCGTATCGCCGCTTCGGTAAGCGTGCTGAAGGAAATGGCTGAAACGGAGAGTATCTGTGTTGCGGCAACCCACGATATCGAGCTGACGGTTATGCTTGAGGATTGCTACAGAAATGTTCATTTTGA
Organism: Oscillospiraceae bacterium; assembly: GCA_018110825.1. GTDB lineage: Bacteria > Bacillota > Clostridia > Oscillospirales > Ruminococcaceae > RGIG8773. Next base: position 79,466 of record JAGBCL010000095.1, on the reverse strand, counting down.
AGAAACGGTTACCGATGATGACGTAACCTTTGATTATAAGATAAAGGAAGGCGCCGCAAGGACGAGAAACGCTATAAAGCTGTTGAAGGTAAACGGTTTTCCCAAATCGGTTATTTCGGCTGCGGAAAGACTTGCGGAACAACTTTCCGTTGAAAGGAGTTAGTATGAGAAAAGCATTTTTGATAGTCCTCGACAGCGCAGGTATCGGCAACGCCCCCGACGCTGAAAAGTTCGGCGACAAGGGTGCTGATACGTTCAGAAGCTGTTACAATACGGGAAAACTGAACGTTCCGAATATGCGTAAGCTTGGTCTGTTCAACATCGATGGTATGGACTACGGTGAGCCCTGCGAAAATCCAATCGGTGCATACGGACGAATGACGGAAAAGTCAATGGGCAAGGATACCACAATCGGTCACTGGGAAATCGCAGGCATAATTTCTGAAAATCCGCTTCCCACTTACCCCAACGGATTTCCGCAGGATATCCTCGACAAGTTCTCTGCGGCAACAGGCAGGAAGGTGCTCTGCAACAAGACCTATTCAGGCACGGAGGTTATTAAGGATTACGGCAGGGAGCATATGGAAACGGGTGCGCTTATTGTTTACACCTCGGCAGACAGCGTGTTCCAGATTGCGGCGCACGAAAGCGTTGTTCCGGTTGAGCAGCTTTACGAATATTGCGAAATTGCGAGAAAAATTCTCGTAGGAAAACACGGCGTAGGCAGAGTTATTGCACGTCCGTTTGAGGGCGAGTACCCATTCACACGCACCTCCCGCCGCCACGATTTTTCCATTGAACCGCCTGCTGAAACAATGCTTGACAAGCTGAAAAATGCGGGTAAGGACGTTATTGCCGTGGGAAAAATCAACGATATTTTCGTTGGCAAGGGCATAACCGAGTTTGTCCGAACAAGCGGCAACGATGACGGTATGGAAAAGACTTTCGGTTACGCAAAACGTGATTTTAACGGACTTTGCTTCGTTAACCTGGTTGATTTCGATATGAGCTACGGTCATCGCCGTGATGTTGAGGGCTACACCAAGGCGTTAAATCGTTTTGATGAGCAGCTTGGCACGCTTATGGAAATGATGGGCGATGATGACGTGATAATGATTACCGCCGACCACGGCTGTGACCCCTGCTACAAGGGTACGGACCACACACGTGAAACTGTGCCGCTTCTTGTGTACGGCAAAAAGGTTGCTCCGAAAAATCTCGGTGTGACGAAAAGCTATACATTCTGTACGGATATGGTGATGGAATTTCTGAATTAGTTGCAGGGGACGGGTTACTCGTCCCCTATAGTTTTATTCTCATAATTTACCGTAAGTTCATACATTTTGTTAATTTTTATGGTAAAATATTAGAATAATATATTATGAAAGGATAGGGTTATAATGGGATTTTTCCAAAATGCCGACCCGTTGGTGCTTATAGCATTTATCGGTTATCTTGCAATTATGCTTGCAATCGGCTTCTATTTCTCCAATAAGAGCAAAAATATGAACGAATACTTCCTGGCAGGCCGTGGACTGAACAGCTGGGTAACAGCTATGTCAGCACAGGCTTCCGATATGAGCGGATGGCTGCTTATGGGTCTGCCTGGTGCGGCTTATGCTACAGGTATGGGTAACTACTGGATTGCAATTGGTCTTGCAATCGGTACAATTCTCAACTGGGCATTTGTTGCAAAGCCACTCCGTCGCTTCACAGAGGCGGCAGGCGACTCAATTACAATCCCGCAGTATCTTCAGAACAGATTCAAGACAGACAGTCCGATTGTACGTCTTGTTTGTGCGGTTGTAATCTTCATCTTCTTCCTGGTGTACACAGTTTCCGCTTTTGTTTCAGGCGGCTATCTGTTCCAGGTTGTATTTGATATCGACACATCAAACGAAATGTTTACAAAGATTGCTGTAATTGCTTCTGCACTTATTATCATTGCTTACACACTTATGGGTGGTTTCAGCGCTGTTGCGTGGACAGATTTCATTCAGGGTCTGCTTATGTTCATCGCAATCATCGCACTCCCTATTGCACTTATCAGAAACATCGACAACTTCAGCCTTGATATGATCAACGAAACACAGAAAATTGTTGCTGAAGGCGAAAATCCTGCAGGATTTGCTTCTCTCTTTGAAAACAGAAGCGGCAATGCAATCATCAGTGACCTTGCGTGGGCACTTGGATACTTCGGAATGCCTCATATCCTTGTTAGATTTATGGCTATCAAGGACGCAAAGAGTGTCAAGAAGTCCGCAATCATCGCAATCATTTGGGTACTTATCTCCCTTGGTGCAGCAGTTATTATCGGTGTTCTCGGACGTCTTTACCTTGATGGTCAGGGAATCACACTTGCTTCTGCTGAACAGGAACTCATCTTCATCAAGGTTGTTAAGATGCTGTTCCCTGGTATCTTCGCAGGTATCTTCCTCTCCGCAGTTCTTGCAGCTATTATGAGTACTGCTGACAGCCAGCTTCTCGTAACAGCTTCCGCAATAGCAAACGACTTCTTCAAGGTTGTTGCAAAGAAGGACGTTTCCGAAAAGACAACAATGTGGGTAAGCCGTGGTGCTGTAATTGCTATTTCCGTAATCGCTTGTATCCTCGCACTTGACCCTAAGGATTCCATTATGGGTATTGTATCCAACGCTTGGGCAGGCTTCGGTGCAGCATTCGGACCTGCAATCATCCTCTCCCTTTACTGGAAGCGACTCACTCTCAAGGGTACAGTTGCAGGTATCATCGCAGGTGCAGCAACCGTTCTGCTCTGGGACAACATTCTCCACCTCGGCGGAATTATGTATTCCATCGTTCCTGGATTTGCAGCTTCAATTCTTCTTACAGTGATTGTTTCCCTCATTGATAAGGAACCTTCCAAAGAAGTTCTTGAAATCTTTGAAAAGGCAAAGACGATTGAGTAATTTACACTTTGCGGCACGGATTATTTCTGTGCCGTTTTTTTCTTAAACGTTTTTTGTGCCGTTGATTGTGAGATTTGAATAAAAAAGTTTTATTGAAATCATACAAAATAATTCTTGTATATATCGCATAATTTTGATATAATTAATATATAAAATTTGCGAAAACCTTTACATTGGTTTTCAAATAAATGAGGAGGAATTTATTATGAAGCTTAAAAAGGTTCTTGCAGGCGTTCTTGCGTCGGCAATGGCTTTGACAACCATGACTGTAACATCATTTGCGGCAACCAAAAATATTGAAACAAGCAATTACCAGTTCATGCTCAAACTTACATCATCAAATGAAAGTACAACAAACTATGATGGTAATTATGCAGGTACAGGAACAGCTACTTCCCTCACATTATCAGGTTCAAACATCAAAGCTGAAACTGCAGCTGAATCTACAGGCCTCAGCTTTTCTTTTGCAGCAGGTCTCATCAGCGATGCAGAATATGATGTAGGAACTGAATTTACAGCAACAATTACAGGTCTTACAATTGTTGCAACAAATGGTGAAAAAACTGAAACATTGCTTGATAATAAGGATCTGACATGGGTTCAGGCAAAGCAGAACGGTTGGTTCAGCGGAGATCAGTCTCTTGATTTGGCCACTATTTCATTTACTGACATTGCAGATTTCAAGGACGACGGCAGCATTCAAGCTACATGGACTTCTTTGACATTAACCACAGAGGTTGAAGATGAACCATCTACTGAAGAACCAACTCCAGAGCCTGAGCCATCCGCTTCCACAGTTCTTTGGGAAGGTTCTGCTCCATTTACAGCAAGTGACTGGTCATCTGATGCTGCAGTAGTAGCTGCTGGTAAATTTGATTCTGTTGCTGCCGGCGATACAATAAAGATTACATATTCCGTAGGTTGTGCAGATGCTGCTTATCAGCAGTTCGCTGTTAAGATTCCTACTGGCAACTGGGATGTTCTTCCATCTTTCAATGGTGGTAAAGCATATGATTGCACAGCAGACAGCACATCTTACACATTTACAGTTGCAGAGGGTGATGTTGAAACTCTCAAGGCAAATGGTTTTGTTGTTCAGGGTTACAACGTAACAATTACAAAGATTGAACTTCTTTCCGCTACTGGTGAAACACCTTCTATTCCAACAACTAAGCCAGAAGTAAAGCCTGAAGAAACTCCAGCAGCACCGATTTCTGCTCCTTCCGCATATGCAGGTCCAAGCATCGTTCCTGCAAACAGCTCTGAAAAATTTGAAATCACTGATCCTGTAACAGGCAAGGCAATTTCTGCTTCCGTCAATAAGCTTGCAAAGGCTCTTTCCAAGATTACAGACGGCAGCGAACTTACTTTTGATGTAGGCAGCCGCGGCCTTGTTCTCAGAAAGAATGTTATTCAGGAAATCGTTGATAACGACCTCACTCTTACAGTTAAGACTTCCAAGGCAACATTTATTATCGATGCTGAAAACCTTGCAAAGGTAAAAACTATCAACATCCCTGCTATAATGAAAACAGCAGAATTCAAGAAACTTGTTAAGGAAGGCAATACATTCAACGTTATCGTTACTGAAAAGAACAAGGTTGAAATTGAACTTGCTTAATTGAAATTTACAAACGGAACTGATTTATTCAGTTCCGTTTTCTTTTTGCACGATTTACTATTACGGTGCACGTTTTGATATTGACAACAATCAGGTGATATGCTATACTTTCCCTAATAAATCCAAAAGGAGCTGTTCATCATGAAAAAGCTTAATATGTTAGTTAATGCACTTGATAAGAAATCCCACATCAACCGTGAGATTTACGGACATTTTTCCGAGCACCTTGGCAGATGTATCTACAATGGTATTTATGTTGGTGAGGACTCAGAAATTCCCAATACCGACGGTGTGAGAAACGATATTATCGAGGCTTTCAAGGAAATAAAGATGCCTGTACTCCGTTGGCCGGGAGGCTGCTTTGCTGACGAATATCACTGGAAGGACGGCATTGGCGAAAAGTCCTCTCGTAAGAAGATGATAAACACCCACTGGGGCGGAATAGTTGAGGATAACAGCTTCGGTACACACGAATTTTTCAATCTCTGCGAAAAGCTTGAATGTGAGCCTTACCTCGCAGGAAATCTCGGAAGCGGTACTGTTCAGGAACTTGCTGAATGGGTTGAGTACATAACATCTGACGATATTTCTCCGATGGCTGAGCTTCGCCGAAAGAATGGTCGTGACAAGGCATGGAAGCTGAAGTATCTCGGGATCGGCAACGAAAACTGGGGCTGCGGCGGAAATATGCGTCCCGAATACTACGCTGACGAATATCGCCGTTATCAGACATATTGCCGTAACTTCAGCGGCAACGAGCTGTTCAAGGTTGCCTGCGGCCCTAATGCTGAGGATTACCACTGGACAGAGGTGCTGATGGAAAACGTGAAGGACTGGCACACAAAGGCTATTTCCCTCCATTACTACACCGTACCGACAGGTGACTGGAACCACAAGGGCAGCGCTACCGATTTCAGTAATGAGGAATATTACTCCACAATTTCAAAAACTCTCTATATGGACGAGCTTATCACACGTCACAGCGAGATTATGAACCGTTACAACCCGAACAACACAATCGGTCTTATCGTTGATGAGTGGGGCTGCTGGTACGATGTTGAACCAGGTACAAATCCAGGTTTTCTCTATCAGCAGAATACAATGCGTGATGCTATCGTTGCGGCTGTAAACTTAAACATGTTCAACAGCCACTCTGACAGAGTAATAATGGCTAATCTCGCTCAGGCCGTAAATGTGCTTCAGGCGCTCATTCTCACCGAGGGCAAGAAGATGGTCAAGACTCCGACCTATCACGTATTCAATATGTTCAAGACCCATCAGGACAGCGACCTGGTTTACAGCTTCTGCGAAAATGACAAGGTAAGCGATAAGGAAATCCCTGCAATTTCACAGAGCGTTTCCGTACGTGACGGCAAGATGACAATTACCCTTGCAAACTGCTCACTTGATGAGGAGTACGAAATCAGCTGTGCAATCAATGGCTTTGCAGCAGCAAAGGCTTCCGCTGAAATTCTTGATGCTGACGTTCGTGCATACAACGACTTCGAGGACGGAAACAAGGTTGCACCAAAGGCTTATGAGGTTAAGCTTGAAAGTGACGCAGTAACCGTGAAAATGCCTGCTTGCTCCGTTGTTTCGGTAGTGCTTGAATGAAGATAGTTTGCAGAAAATGCCTGCTTGCGGAAATGGATTTGCAGGATGTCTACAAAAGCGTGAGAGAGTACGTCGAAGCGTTGCCGCCCGACAAAAAGGCTGACGATGAGGAGTACGCAAGACGGCTGGAAATCTGCAAGGGGTGCGAAAGCCTTGCGGACGGAATGTGCGTGAAATGCGGCTGTTACGTCGAAGCAAGGGCGGCGAAAAAGAACGCTGACTGCCCCGACGAAAAAGATAAGTGGAATTGCTTTTAAAACCACACTTAACTAAATATTATCAATTTTTTGAAGGCACCGTTTCGATAGAGACGGTGCCTTTTGAAATAATATTTATCTAAAAGACTTGAAAAAAATATACAGATATGGTATAATGAAGTTAATAAAATTTGTGCACTTTACAACGCAGAACGGGGGCGATTGCTATGAAAAAATACTTCAGCGCGTATATTGCTTCGGTAATTGCCGCTCTCGAAAATGAAAGCACTGATTTTGAGGTGCTGAAAAAAGAAATGCTCACAAAAATTGCTTTTATGCAGCACGAAAGGCTTATTCATCTGCTGGTGACAATTTTATTTGCACTTATGATGTTTCTTTGCCTTATCGGATTTTTTGTGTCTGATAATATAGGAATTCTTGCAGCGGCAGTTCTGATGCTTGTTCTGCTTGTTCCGTACATTGCTCATTACTACTTTTTAGAAAACGGTGTTCAGAAGCTCTACGCTCTTTATGACGAAGTATGCAAAAAAGACGCCGCTTGATTCGGAGGACGCTATGAAAATTACTCCTGAAATAGTGCAGGAAGTTATTAAAAATAAAAATATATTTGTTGAATTCCAGCCTATCTATTCCCTCAATACCAAAAAAGTTATCGGTCTTGAAGCACTTGCACGAGGCGATTATATGGGTGAAATTGTTTCGCCATATTTTCTTTTCAACTATGCAAAACAAAATGGAAATGTTCTTGAACTGGACAGAATTTGCCGAAAAAAATCAATGGAAGCTTTTGTTGCTGAACAAAAGGCGGTTCCTGCACTTTTTGTAAATTTTGAAACTTCGGTTCTTAATGATACTGAAGTCGGAAACGGTGAACTTCTCCGTATGGTTGAAGAACATAACCTTTCGCCTGAAAATGTGGTTATCGAACTTAACTGTTCAACCGTAAAAAGCAATTACGACCTGATGATGTTTGTCAATTTCTATCGTTCAAAAGGTTTCCTTATCGCACTTGACAATGTCAGTGCAGGCGAGGAAACTATGAACCGTTTGATGATGGTAAACCCTGATATCATAAAAATTGACCGCTTTGTTGTAAGCAATATCGAAACCAACACATATAATCAGGAAGTTTTCAAATCAATTATAAATACTGCAAAGCAAATCGGTGCGATGACTATTGCTGAAGGTGTTGAAACAGTTGACGAGGTTATCACCTGCATGCTTATGGGTGTTGACTATTTTCAGGGTTACTATTTTTCACGTCCTGAACAGTTCAACTTCCTTTTCTCAAACGAAGCTCGTCTGAAACTTGAAGATGCCGCTCAGAGGCTCAATCTTACCATAAAGAAAAATCCGACAGTTGCAAATGTAAAAATTGAAAGCTACAAACGTATTATTTATGCAATTGTAAGTGCACTTACAGGTACAGCTCCCGCTGATTATGAGCAAGTGCTGAAAAAATATGTTTACGAGCATAAAGAAATCGAATGTGCTTTCCTCATCGACGAAAAGGGATTTCAGATTACAGAAACTATTATGACTCCGGATATTGAAATCCTTCCTGGATTCAAACCTGAAATCAAAGGCGTAAACCATGACATCAAGAACTATTTTTACGCTGTTAAGGAACAGATTGAGGACCCGTTTATTTCAGGCTGGTACATATCTGCTGCTACAGGCAAAAACTGCAAAACTATGTCATCACATTTCTATAACAGCGAAGGTAAGATGATTATTGTCTGTATCGATCTGAAAAAGCGTTAAAGCAGATTGTACCATAACGGCAGTTCTCCTCTGCAAATCAGTTTCAGCTGACGACGTATGCTTTCCAGCTCTGCGTCAAGCTCATCGTTTGCTTCTGTTACAAACTGTGGAACCTTTGCAACGGAGGAACTGATATTGTTCAGCTTTTCGTCGCAGACAAAAATACTCATTCCCTTTTCAAGCTTTGCCCATTTATGAGCCAATTCATTGGCGGCAGCGGATGCTTTTCCGCTGTCGCCATTTTCGTTGCAGACACGTATTTCGTCAATCAGCAAGTCAATCTCACCTTGCCAGTTCACAAGAAACAGCGACGCAATCACCGAGTAAAGAATAATCCCGCCAATAAGTGCAAATGCGGCTTTCACACGCTTCATCTCAACGCTCCTTTCTGATAAGTGAATAATTTCTGTCTGTGTCAACAGTCATCAGGAACACATCTCTGATGGCTGTTTTTTCTTTTTTCAGGGTACGTTCAATCCACTCCATCGACAACGTGAGCCTTTTCATTGCATCATTGTCAGGCTCGCCGTCAGCAATGACAATCTCAGGCGGGTCAATGCTTTTCCCCTTAATCTCCATATCCGCGTTGGTAACATTCCTATATGGATATTTCTGATACACGGACAGATTTCCCGTTGTTTCCACCACTGCAAACTGAACCTCGCTTATATCGAAAATTCCCTGTCCACGCAAGCTTTCCACCAAATCGTCAACAGTGAAGCGTATCTCCCTCATCTGCTTCTGGTCAAGTTTTCCGTCACGGATTATTATTGCGGGTGTACCGCTCATAACTCGCCTTACCGCACGGCTTTTTATCGCAAGCCATGACATTATCACATCAAGGCTTGCAAGAGTAATAATCGGAATTATCCCCGTAAGAAGCGGTGTACCTGTATCCTCAACAGGAAGCGTAGCAATGTTGGAGATAAGAATTGTAACAGCTAATTCTGACGGCTGCAGCTCGCCTATCTGACGTTTGCCCATAAGCCTTACCGAAAAAATCAACAGCATATAAAGAATTATTGCACGGATAAAAACTACAGACATAAAACCTCTCCTTTGGAAATATCATTCCCGAAAGCTTTGGAATAATTCGTGTATTATTCTGCACAAAACGGAAACAATATACAAAAAGAATGGAGTGATTTTTATGAATATGCCTGACGCTTACGAATTCAAAGAGGTAAACATTGAAAAGTCCCTGCGGCAGAATATTTCCAACATCAGAAACATTCTCGGAGGAAGTTCCGACCTGCTGATAAATGAGTTCATCATCGACAACACCCCTTGCTGCCTTGTCTGCTTTGAGGGTATGATTTCCATTCAGTTCATCACAAACCTCATTCTGCGCCCCCTTACCAATCTGCACGTTGCCGAAAATGCAACTCCCCATGATATTTTTCTGCATGTCCGTGACCGTATGCTTTTGGCAATCGACCGTGGTTTGTGTACACAGTACGGCGACATTATCCGCAGGCTGATGAGCGGTTTTGCGGTGCTGTTTATCGACGGCGTGGACACCGCCTTTGCATACGGTGTACAAGGCTACTCAATCCGCGGAATTTCAGAGCCCTCCTCCGAGGGCAACATCCGCGGTGCACAGGAAGGTTTCGTGGAAACGGTGCGTATCAGTATGTCACTTGTCCGCCGACGTATCAAGTCTCCCCTGCTTCGCTTTGAGCTTTTCCCCGTGACAACCACCGCAAATGTAGATGTGATACTGACCTATATGGCTGACCGTGTGCCGATGCGGCTGGTGAAGAAAATCCGAAAAAAGCTGGAGGATTTACCCCTTGAAAGCCTGCTGGGAAGCGGCTATGTTGAGCCATTTCTCGACAACACCAACACAAGCTTCTTTTCAGGTGTTTCCGTGACTGAACGTCCCGACGTATTCTGTGCAAAAATCATTGAGGGGCGCATTGGTCTGCTTATCGACGGCACACCCTTTGCAATCGTAATTCCGTCGCTGTTCATCGAGAATTTCCAGACCCTTGACGATTACAACTTCCGCCCATTTTATGCAGTGCTGATACGATGGATACGCTATCTCGCATTCTTTCTCGCAATCTTTCTGCCTGCGGTTTACGTTGCCGTGGTAACCTTCCACCCCGAACTTTTCAACCACACCTTGCTTGTAACCCTTGCCTCAGCGGAACAAACTGCACCCTTGCCGCTTGCAGTTGAAGCGTTCATCGTGCTGTTGTTCTACGAAATAATCCGTGAGGCGGGTGTGCGTTTGCCCAAAAGCGTGGGCGGTGCGGTTTCAATCGTCGGCGGACTTATCATAGGTGACGCCGCCGTTTCCGCAGGGATAATCTCAAACCCGCTTCTACTTGCCTGTGCAATTTCAGTAACCGCTTCATTTGTTGTACCAAACCTGAACCAACAGATTACAACCCTGCGTTTCATCGCCGTTGTGGCAGGAGGAATAAGCGGTCTGTACGGCATTTCACTTCTTGCGGCAGTAACCCTTGTCAATCTTTGCTCACTTGAAAATTACGGTGCACCCGTTACCTCGCCCGTGTCGCCATTTACCCCGAAAGCAATGCGTGACGTGCTGGCAAGAGTTGGTTTCAAGCGTATGGCAACAGGCAGTGCAACCGTCGAAAAGCTTAACGGCGTAAATATGGAGAACTGATATGGAAAAAAGAATTATCAGCTGGGGACAGCTTCTTCTCCTGCTTTTCATGTGCAGGGTTTTCACCCTTATGACCTTCGTACCATTCACAAGCGACGATATCTCCGTGCAGCTGCTTGGTACGGCAATCTCCACCGCAATTCAAGCGGTAATTCTCATTCCCGTTGTAATTCTCAAGGACAGTGCAACCGACGTGCTGCTGAAAAAATGCCGTCCCCTCGGAATTGCGGCGGCGGTGCTTTATCTGCTTTTCTTTTTGCTTTACACGGTAAACGGACTTCTCCACTTTCAGAAATTTCTCTCCGCACGCTTCTTTCCCACCGCCGACAGCACGCTTTGGATTGGCGTACTTCTTGTAATATGCGTGTACTGCGGCTGTCTTGGAATTGAAGCACTGGGACGAAGCGCAGTTGTGGTATTCTGGCTGTTCATAGCTGCCGTGACAGCTATGCTTTTTTCTTCCGTGCAAGCTATCGACACAGCAAACCTCTACCTCTCACCCATTACCCCGAAAAGCCTTTTTGCCGCCGTGCTGGACGACCTTTCACGCAACGGAGAAATCGTAGCACTCGCCTTTCTTGCAAAGCATGTTAATGAAAAACACCGCTGCGGCACTTACGGACTACTTGCAGCAAAGCTGTTGCTTGTCGAGGGAGCAATGCTTATGATTTGTATGGTGCTTGGCGATTTTGCACAGTTTACCGATTACCCGTTCCTTTCTCTCGGCACATTCGGCGGCGCACGTTTCCTACAGCGAAGTGACTCCCTTTACCTTATCGTGTGGACAATTACCGCTGTGCTTAACATCGCTCTTTTCCTGCACCTTTCTGCAGGACTTATGGAGGAAGTTTTCCCGAAAATGAAGCTCCGCACTTCCGTTGCCGCCGTTCTTGTTTTTGGAACAGTCATCATTTTCACGCTGACAGGACTTGACTTTGACCCCGTGTACAGAATACTCTGTTCGGGCTACTCCGTAATTTTCCTGACAGGGTCACTTCCCCTTACGGCACTGATTATTTCCAGAAGAAAGGCTGGTACAAAGAAGAATGAAGCTTAAATTATTAGTTGTGGCAACCCTTACCACGCTGTTTCTGACAGGCTGTTCAATGGGCATTGAGGTCAACGACCGTGCCTTTGTTCAGCTTATGGGAATTGAGCGTGAGGACGAAGTCTACTTTGTTTCGATGCAGGTCTACAAGTCGGAAAGCGGCACTCCCGAGCCTGACGTAAGCAAGGCAAACACCATCACCGCCAAAGGCGAAGGCACAACAATTCACGAAGCAATTTCCGCCGCCGAGCTTACACTCGGAAAGAAAGCTTTCCTCGGACACATCAAGATGCTTGTTGTGGGCAACGGAGTGAAAAATCCTGCCGATGAGCTGTCCCTTTTCCTCGACGGAAGCGTGTCGCCCTCCTGTCCCGTTGCCTACGCCGACGACCCCGCCACTGTTATAGAAACGCTTCCCGAGGAAGGCTCTTTTTCCGCGGAGCAAATTCTCGCCCTTGCCGACTCCTCCGCCGCACAGGGCAAAACCGTGTTCACCTCCGTTGCCGAGCTTGCCGCAAGCACAGGTGAACTTGACACAGCGGCGGCTCTGCCGATTATTGCCGCTGAGGAAAAATCCGTGACCTTTGAAGGTGTTACCCTTGCGCAGAAAAACGGTGTACGTGGCAGGCTTGACGAAAATGAAATCCTCGGCATAAAGTTGCTTCTCAACCAGTTTGAAACGGGGGACAAAATAACGGTCCCCGTGAAAGTTGACGGGAACCGTGCTACTGTTTTTGTTACAAGCGCCTGCACGAAGCTTGACGCTGAAATGGCGGACATGCTTACCGTAAATGCCGAAATCAAGCTGAAAATGACCGTTGCCGAAAATCCGCACGGCATAAAACCCGCCCTTATCGAAAAGGCGGCACGTCAGCAAATCAGCGAAAGCTGTATGGCGGCATATTCGGCGGCGGTGCACGAAAACCTTTGCGACATTTTCGGGGTAAAGAAGCTTGTGCGGCGATACTGCCCCGAAAGGTACAACGATTACTGCAACGCAGAGAGGAGCTATCTTGCGGGAAGTACGCTGAATCTGAAAGTTAAAAGTGAGATGTAAAAAGAAAACCTGAGAAGAAAATTTCCTCTCAGGTTTGAATTTTATTCCGCTTCAAGCACCCATTTTCCGTTGTCACGGACAACTACCCACGCAACATTCTCAGTAGTGTGATGCTCGTCATCGTTGTAAACTGTCAAGTCAAAGTAAACCATATATCTTCCGTCGCCAAGCTTTTCCCTGCCACGGAATTCAGCAGCAGCCTTGAACTCCTCAGGGGCATCAAGTTTATTACCCATGGACTTCTCCGACGCCATATCCTCCTCGCTGATTTCCTCTGAATATTCCGCCGCATAGCACTGCACAAAGGACGTGAAATCCTGACGTGCAACCGCTTTCAGATACTTGTCAACAAGCTTCATCTGACCGCCGAGGTAGAAGTTATACCCCAGCAAAACACAGGCAAGTGCTGTGCCGATAATACAGAAAATTATGCCGAAAAGCTTTCCGACCGTAAGTTTTTTACCCATTCAAATCACCGTTAATTCTTGAGAATTGCACCCTGTGCGCCCGATGTTACAAGCTTTGCGTAACGCTTTAAGTAGCCCTTGAGTTCCTTTGTCTTTGGTGTAAAGCCTGCAAGTCTGCGGTCGATTTCCTCCTGCGGAACGTCGAGTGTGATTGTGTTTGCAGGAATATCAATGGTAATCATATCGCCGTCTTCTACAACACCGATTACACCGCCGTCAGCAGCCTCAGGGGAAACGTGTCCGATTGAAGCACCTCTTGAAGCGCCTGAGAAACGTCCGTCTGTGATAAGTGCAACCTCGCTGCCAAGACCCATACCCTGAATTGCAGATGTAGGGTTGAGCATTTCACGCATACCAGGGCCGCCCTTTGGACCTTCGTAACGGATAACAACAACGTCGCCGCTTACGATTTTGCCGCCAAGAATAGCCGCCATAGCGTCCTCCTCGCAGTCGAAAACCTTTGCAGGGCCTGTGTGCTTGAGCATTTCAGCAACAACTGCACTTCTCTTTACAACACAGCCGTCCTTTGCAAGGTTGCCCTTCAGTACGGCAATACCGCCTGTTTCGCTGTACGGATTGTTGATAGGACGTATTACGTCAGGGTCACGGTTTACACAGTTTGCAATGTTTTCGCCCACTGTCTTGCCCGTTGCTGTCATACAATCAAGGTTAAGCAGATTTTTCTTGGAAAGCTCATTCATTACAGCGTAAACACCGCCTGCCTCGTTCAAATCCTCCATATAGGTGTGTCCCGCAGGTGCAAGGTGACATAGGTTAGGTGTACGTGCACTGATTTCGTTTGCAATATCAAGATTGATGTCAATGCCGCATTCGTGGGCAATTGCAGGAAGGTGAAGCATACTGTTTGTGGAACAGCCCAGCGCCATATCAACGGCAAGTGCGTTCATAAATGCCTTTTCTGTCATAATATCAAGCGGACGGATATTCTTTCTGTAAAGCTCCATAACAGCCATGCCTGCGTGCTTTGCAAGACGTATTCTGTCGGAGTAAACAGCTGGAATTGTACCGTTGCCCTTAAGACCCATACCGAGAACTTCTGTAAGGCAGTTCATGGAGTTAGCGGTGTACATACCCGAGCAGGAGCCGCAGGTTGGACAAGCCTTGTTTTCGTACTCGTCAAATTCTTCCTCGTTGATTCTTCCCGAGGTGTAAGCACCAACTGCTTCAAACATACTGGAAAGAGATGTCTTGCTGCCCTTGACGTGACCTGCAAGCATTGGTCCTCCCGAAACAAAAACAGTTGGAACATTTACTCTTGCAGCAGCCATAAGCAGACCGGGAACGTTCTTGTCGCAGTTAGGCACCATAACAAGTGCGTCAAAGTGGTGAGCAAGAGCCATACATTCAGTTGAGTCAGCGATAAGGTCGCGTGTTACGAGGGAATACTTCATACCCTCGTGACCCATTGCAATACCGTCGCAGACAGCGATTGCAGGGAATACAACAGGTGTACCGCCCGCCATTGCAACGCCCATCTTTACAGCGTCAACAATCTTGTCAATGTTCATATGCCCCGGAACAATTTCGTTATAGGAAGAAACAATACCAACCAGTGGCTTCTTCATTTCCTCCTTAGTCATACCAAGTGCGTTGAAAAGTGAACGCTGAGGTGCTTTTTCAGCACCGTCGCAGAAAAAGTTTCCGCAGTTTTCATTGCAGTCCTTACAAGACATTTATATCAATCCTTTCAAATTATTCTTCAAGTGTTGAACCAATAATTATTTCATTTTCTATGTAATAAGCCTCAAGGTCGTCATAAATCAGCTTTTCCCCGGAAAGCGCCTCTTCGGTTTCCGCCCAGTTTACATATTCAACATCCGTTCCGTCAGCGTTGAACTTTACAAAAGCATAGCCGCTCCAGTCATCAGGCAGATAGAACATATCGCTGTCAAGAGGGTTCAGGCTGCTGCTGTCAATAATCATCGACTGCCCTGCATATGCGGTGCAATCCTCACCCAAATCGGAACATTTCCGCAGATAGCTTCTGAAATAAACCATTGCGTCAACGGCTTTGCGGATACCGATTTCAGCATAATAATGTGGTGCTTCGCCATAATAGGCGTTTTGTTTATATTCATAAAGTACAGCTTCAAGGTTTGAAAAAACGTTAGAACCTTCTCCCTCATAAGCAGCAGTATATTCAGTTCCGTTAACGTCGGTAACTGTTATTCTATAAATATCAAATTTGGTCGAAGAATCTATATTATCTGTTCCATAATATTCAGAAACTCCTGATTGATTTACCGCTTCTGCAATTTCAGAAAAGGTCTTATCAGTAATCCAGCCCGAACATGCTATTCCGTACCCACCATAATTATTCACATATACCCGTGAATTGCAGGGCGAAATATTATAGTAAATGTCTCTGCCTTCTTCATCGAATATGTGGCTGAAATAAATTGCAGAAATTTCCAAATCGTTATTTTCAGCAAATTCTGCAACCGTTTCTTCCAATACCACTTCCGTAAATTCCGTTGTCTGCACGGCAGTTTCCGCTGTTTCGGCAGATGTTTCCGTCTGCACTTCCAAAGTAACTTCCATTTCCGAAACAGTTTCCGTAATTTCCGAAATTGACGTTTCAGTTTCAATCAAGTCCGTCAGCACAACCTCGTCATTTTCGGATTTGCTGCAGGAACAAAGCGTTACACAGAAAACAAGCGCCAGAACAGCCACTTTTATCTTCATAAGACTACCTCATTTCCGTCAGTTTTCATCGCCGAAATATTTCTTATACCTCATAATATAATCATAAGCCAGTGCCGTAAATTTCTCATCGTCAAACAAGCTGTAAAATTCCTTGTCCAACTCGTCATAATCGCCGTTTTCACTGAGTGCAAAGAAATCCTCAATAGAGTGTCCTGTCGGCTTTGCACTGTCAAAATTGATTTTCAGTGCACGCTCGATAACCTCGTCTGCCCTTTCGTAACCAAGGGCACGGAAGCCCTCCGCACCCGCTCCGATAAAGTCACGGGAAGTATTGAAGAAAGCCTGAGAAAAGCCGCCGTTCATAATTTCTTTTGTGACGTAATCGGCGCAGTAAAGATTAAGGCAAGGTGTAGGAAGCCCGTTTATGACCTTAGCCATATCGGACCAGTCCTCCTTGAATTTGCCCTCAATCCAGCAGGTGACCGCAAGGACAATTTCCTCCTTCGGCACGCTGTCCAGCTCCGACCGTTTCAGAGATTTGTATTTATTCTGCTTTTCGATAAAGCTGTCAATGTCGGTGTTTCCCGACAGAAAATCGAATGTACTCATTAGGAATTACCGAGGAAAGCCGCACCGATAATACCAGCATCGTTGCCAAGCTCAGCAACTGTAATCTTTGTGTTGTTGTCAAGCATTCTTGTGTAAACTTCCTTAGCAACAAGCTCCTTGAGAGGAACCATAAGAGGGTCGCCCTCGTTGCAGACACCGCCGCCGATGCAGAGGATATCAGGCTGGAAAATGTTGATTACGCTTGTGATACCGCTTGCGAGGTACTTGATGTACTTGTCAACAACAGCCTTACCAGCCGCGTCGCCTGCACGCATAGCGTCGAAAGCGTGACGTGCGGATGAGTGGCCGTCTCTCTCAGCGTATTCAGCCATAACTGTACCTGGATTTTCAGCAATTGCCTGCTTTGTCATATTGATAAGACCTGTTGCAGAGGAGAATGTTTCGAAACAGCCCTTTCTGCCGCAAGTACACTGTGGACCGTCAACCTCGATAACCATATGACCGATTTCTGTGCCTGCAAGGTTGCGTCCTGTGAAGATTTTGCCATCGATGATTACGCCTGCGCCAACGCCTGTGCCCAGTGTGATACAAACAGCGTCAGTTGCGCCCTTTGCTGCACCTGCAACAAATTCGCCGTAAGCAGCAGCATTAGCGTCGTTAGCAACATAAACAGGCTTGTTGATGTGTTCCTGAATGTATTCACGGATAGGCACGTTGCTGAAGCCGAGGTTGTTGGAGTAAGGAATTGTGCCGTTGATGTTGTCAGCAATACCCGGTGTACCGATACCAATCCATTCGATATCGTCAATTGAAATGCCAGCGTTCTTTGCAGCTTCGATACTTACAGCAGCCATATCGTCAGCAATTTCCTTTGCAGGACGAGGACACTTTGTCTTTGTGGAAGCCTTTGCAATAATCTCGTAGTTTTCGTTTACCACGCCAGCCTTGATGTTTGTTCCGCCAAGGTCAATACCAATGTAATACTTCATAATCTTCTTCTCCTTTTGATTTAATCGTTTTTAACAATATTCCGCAGCCATACTCCCTTGATAACGAGAATAAGACCTATTGTAACCTTGATAATGTCCACGAACTGACAGCAGAAGTAAATGTTCAGTATGCCGAAGTCCGTGAAGTTGACAAGCAGCAGCGCCGTAGGTATCGTGATACCCCAGACGTAAGCGCTGTCAAATAAGAATGTGACAAGGGTTCTGCCGCCTGAACGCAGAGTAAAGTAAGTCGCGTGCATAAATGCCGCAAAAGGCATAAACAGACCTGATATCATAATCAGGCTTCCCGCCATACTTTTTACGCTGTCCGTCGTGTTGTAGAAATTCGGGAACACTCCAGAAAATGCCGCCATAAGTCCGCCCGTAAGCGCACCAGCAAGCACTGTGAACACGATAAGCTTCGTGTCGGTTTCCCTTGCCTTTTTCATATCGCCTGTGCCGAGAATTTGACCCACGATAATTCCCACCGAGTTGCCCAGCGCAATGAAAATTACTGAGAAAAGGTTGAAAATCGTAGAGGAAATGTTCGTTGCCGCAACAACGTCAAGTCCCCTCTCGGAGTAGCACTTGTTCAGCACCGCCATACCCGCCGACCAGAGAAATTCGTTCGCAAACAGCGGTAGCCCGCTGATAAGGATTTTCTTCATCAGTTCAGGCGGAATACGCATATTCCTGAACGCACCGATGATAAACTCGTTCTCCTGCTTGTGTGCGTGAGTCCAAACCACAACTATTATGCACTCAACAAAACGTGATATAACCGTTGCAATCGCCGCACCCTTTACACCCATTGCAGGTGCACCAAGGTGTCCGAAAATCAGTATCCAGTTGAACGCAAGGTTCGTGAACACCGCAACCAGTCCCGCAAACATCGGAGGAAGCGTCTTGTTCGTTTCACGCAGGGTCGAAGCGTATACCTGAGAAACCGTGAACGGAATAAGTCCGATAATCATTACCGAAAGATATTCCTTGCCCGATTGAAGTGTCAGTGCTTTGTTTCCCTCGGTGCCCTCGCCCGTCAGATACATCGTGATAAGCTGGTCATCGAAAAAGTTCAGTATCAGCATACCGAACAGCAGTATAACTGTCGCAAGAATAACCTTGAAGCGGAAGGTGTGCCTTACACCCTCGGTACTACCCTTGCCGAAGAACTGCGCACCGAAAATACCCGGTCCCGCAAGTATACCAAAGATACACAGATTGAATACGAACAACAGCTGATTGACAATGGCCGTGCCCGACATCTGTTCCGTACCGACCTGACCAATCATAATGTTGTCAAGCAGTGCAACAAAGTTTGTGATACCGTTCTGAATCATAATCGGAACGGCTATCGAAAAAATGGTTCTGTAGAATTTTTTATCGCCGAATAAGTTTTTGATAGTCATTGTTTTACCTCTTTTGCAAGACATTACACCCTGCAAAAAGGTGAAATGCCGATTAGTCTATTCTTGTAAATACGGACTTGAAGCTGCCCGCAATTGTATATTCACCGCAGTTTGCAGGAACAAACACGCTGTCGCCCTTCTTGAGGGAAAGTGTTGTATCGCCGCAGACAAGCTCAGCGTTACCCTCAAGGATAAGCACGTTATGGAAAGAAGTTTCGTCAGCGTTGAAACAAGCCTTTTCAGCCACATCAACGGAGTAAACTGTAAAATACTCGCACTTTGAAAGCAGACGCTTTACCGCACCGTTTTCCTCAAAAGCCTTTGTTGCAGGATAAGGCTTTGCAGGGCAAAGGTCGGTAACCTCAACAGCCTTGTCAATGTGAAGCTCTCTCGGCTTGCCGTCAGCACCTACTCTGCCGTAGTCGTAAATGCGGTATGTAGTGTTGGAATTCTGCTGAATTTCAGCAATAAGGATACCCTTGCCGATAGCGTGGAGCGTACCCGCCTCAATGAAGAACACATCGCCCTTCTTGACAGGAACGGACTGTGTGATTTCAAGGAGAGTATTGTCATTGATTCTTGCGGCAAATTCTTCCTTTGTAACTTCCTTTTTAAAGCCGTAGAGAAGCTCTGCACCCTCGTCGCAGTCAACGATGTACCACATCTCTGTCTTGCCGTACTCACCCTCAACTCGCTGAGCATACTCATTGTTAGGGTGAACCTGAACGGAAAGGTTGTCCTTCGCGTCTATAAGCTTTATAAGAATAGGAAACTGTTCAAAGCGTTCGCAGTTCTTGCCGAGAACAGCCTTGCCCTCTGCTTCGATATACTGTGCAAGTGTCTTGCCTGCGTACTCACCGTTTGCAACAACAGAAGCACCGTCCTTATGGCAGGAAAGCTCCCAGCTTTCAGCAACCTTGTCGTAGTCACAGTCCTTGCCGAAGTCGTCACGAAGGCGTGTTCCGCCCCAGAGATAGTCCTTGAATGCAGGTGTAAGCTTTATTGGATACATAGAAAAACCTCCAAAATCTTATTAAAATCCAACTTATATTATACCATAATTACACTATACTGTCAATGATATGCCGTTGTATAAAATATGACTTGAAAACGGGAAAAATATGTGGTACAATGTTTATATTATGAAAAAATATTACTTGATTATTATTCTTTCGGCACTTACCCTTTGCGGCTGTGAAAAAGAGAAACCACCAGAGTATGTATACCATGAACATACTCCTCTTACAATTGTAACAACAGCCACAACAGTTCCTGCCGATACCTACAGTGAATATATGGAAACCTATACACCTCCGACTACAACCGGTACAGATGTGTATTACTACCATCTGCCACCAACAGTTGACCTGAACGGCGGCAGGGCAGATATTGCCCAGATTGATATTCCGCCTATGGATAAGCCTCAGCTTGACACTGCTGCACGGCTTGAAAAAGCAGCTCGTCCCGACGTTTCCGCAGATAACGGCACAACCGCTGTCACAACTGTTCCAGAAAACAGCGGGACAGAGGAAACCTCAACAGCTTCCCCAACATTCACAATTCAACTTCCCGAAACAGATAAAGTTCATATACAGACTGTTCCTGCGGATACCGCACCGACAGAATTTGTTCCCGAAACAACAACGGAAACAACTTTACCCTCGGAATAATCTTTCAAAGGAGTTTACATAATGCCAATTAATATCCCTAATAATCTGCCTGCTTATGCAGTACTCAACAACGAAAACATCTTTGTTATGACCGATACCGCCGCTTCTCATCAGGATATACGTCCGCTGCGTATCGCAATTGTTAACCTCATGCCGAAGAAAATCGAAACAGAAACTCAGATTCTCCGTCTGCTTTCCAACACCCCGCTTCAGGTAGATATCGAGCTCATCCAGATGGCAAGCCACGTTACAAAAAACACGCCTATCGAACACCTTACCAAGTTCTACAAAACCTTTGATGATGTAAAAAATCAGCGTTTTGACGGACTTATTATCACTGGTGCTCCGGTTGAGCAGATTCCTTTTGAGGAAGTTGACTACTGGAAAGAACTTTGCGCAATCATGGAATGGTCAAAGAAAAATGTATATTCAACCTGGCATATCTGCTGGGGTGCACAGGCAGGTCTGTATTATCATTATAACGTTCCTAAGTATGACCTTCCTGCAAAAATGTTCGGTATCTTCCCACACAAGGCTGAGGTAACCAACCATCCGCTGCTCAGAGGGTTTGACGAAAAGTTCAATGTTCCCCACTCCCGTCATACCGAAATCAAACGTATGGACGTGGAAAAGGTTAAGCAGCTGCATATTCTCGCTTCTTCCCCCGAGTCAGGCGTGAACATTATCGCTGATGAAACTGAGCGTCAGTTCTTCATTATGGGGCATTTTGAGTATGACCGCTTTACTCTTGCCAACGAATATTTCCGTGACAAGGACAAGGGTCTGCCGATTGATGTGCCAAAGCATTATTTCCCGTATGATGACCCATCCCAGCCTCCTTATTTCAACTGGCGTGCACATGCAAACCTGCTCTTCTCGAACTGGCTCAATTACTGTGTTTACCAAAAAACGCCGTTCAATCTTGAAGAACTGGAAGCTATTATATAAACAGAAATCCTGCTTTATCGTATGACAAAGCAGGATTTTTTTATGCAACAGAAGCTGCATCATCCGTATATAATTCAGGATAAATCGCCTTTGCAATTTCGTAAATGCTATCAGTAACAGAAGCTGTCTGACTAATCTCACTCACCTGATATATTGCACCATTTTTTACAGCATTGATTTTATTCCATCCTGTACGGGTCTTGATTTCATTGATATCGTAACCGTCATATGCAACGCTCGTAAGAATTATATCAGGGTTTGCACGGATAACATCATCTGAAGTTACAGATGCTACCCCGACTTGTTCGGGAAATACAGCTATTGCACCCACAAGCTCTGCAATATCCCATGCCAGAGTACCGCTTCCGTATGCCCTCAACTCAGGGACAGACTGTTCTTCAAAATAAGCCTTGCGTTTTACATCAATCGTTTCGGCTTTTACTCTTATATCGTTAACAACTCTGTCAATTTCTCCTGTTACTTCGGCACCTTTTTCTTCAACGGAAAGATATGAAGCAAGGAAATCTATGTTAAGCTTTACATCCTCTATTGATGAAGCCGCAGGGATACATGCAACATTGAATTCTGCTGATTTTAAATTTGTATATACTGTATCAGCTGAAGTACCGTCAATAATTATTGCATCGGGTGCAATTTCTGCCATTGCTGAAACAGTGATGATTTTACGGTGCAACGTACATATTGTCGGACTTACACCTGCAACACCCGCAGAATCAACATCGGCAGCGACAATTTTACTGCCGAGTCCGAGTTCAATAAGCATCTGAGTAATTTCAGGCGAACACGAAACAATTTTTTCAACCCTGGCAGGTGCTCCTATAAGAGTGTTTTCACGGTCAACAACAAGCTTTGAACTTGCTTCAACAGTATGTTGAACAGTTTCTTCCAGTGTAAGTTCTCCCTTTATAACCGTTGTTTCTATATGTTCTTTCATAACCTCCGGGTCTGCTGTTGTAATCAAACCGCCTTCACGGGTGTAATCATCACGGCATGCTGACATCGAAAGTGCTATTGCTGATGCAGCTATAACCGCAGTTAATCTTCTAAATTTCATAAGCAGCTCCTTTATTGTTACAGCATTCCCAAAGCAGGGACAAACTGCATAAAATAAAATATTCCATATGGCATAACCATGAGTAATATGAAAAGCACCAGCAACAGAGCAGAAGTTCCGCCCTTGCGTACTATTTCACCTCTTGTATCCCTGCCGTCAGAAACGGCTTTCACTTTTTTAATTTTCTTTACCGCTGAACGAAAATAAAATCTGTTGGCATTAAAGCCCAGAATAAACATAAGTGAATAAAATATTGCATAGCCAATCATAATAACACCGCGAAAGGCATTGCTTGTTACGTCGATTGATGCAGCCATTTCAGAAAGCGCACCCATTCCTTCAACCTGCGTAAGCATTACAATTACCTGAGGAATCTGAGAAATAATTCTTCCTATCCACGCAGCAAGTGCTATAAGCGGCATTTTACGGTATGAGAAATACAGTTCAGGAAAGAGCATTGCACAGAAATTCAGGCTGTAAACTCTTTCTATCTCCTTCATGCGTTTGAAAATCGGCAGGTAATAATGTGTATTTGAACCGACAAAATCTCCTAAATCCGCCATCTTTACGCCATCCACATCTTCATCGGGATTAAAGCCGCAAAGCGGGTCAGAAAAATTAATGAAATACGGGTTAAAAGCCGTATTTCCATTCATATTCTGATTATAGGCATCGGGATTTTCATTTATATCAACACCGTTGAATATCTGCGCTGCCTTATCGCTTTCACAGCGGATATTCTCAGACGGCATACCGCATCTTTTACAGAAAAGTGTAAGAGGCGGATTTACATTCCCGCAGTGACGGCAAACTACTGCTGTATACTCTGCATTTCCGCTTCCGGTATCATAAGCAGGCTTCCAGCTTCCGCCCGACTTGTGAAGGGCATCATTGACGCATTTTCCTTCCTTGTTGTAACAGTCACGATGATATGGAGTACCGCATTCGGGACAAACAACAATATCGTCCTCCGAAGTAAATTTTTCACTGCACACAATGCATCGCGTACCAATATATTCTGACATCAGATAAGCCTCCATAGTAAATATATGTTAAACACAGTATACCACATATTTTTCCGAATAACAAGCAGTTTCTCAATGTTTCACCAACTTGTCACATAAAACAGCCGTTTTTAACTTGACAATTTTCTGCGGCAGTTGTAAAATGTATATTAATATTTCAGCGTGCTAAAGGAGGTAACTGTGATAGGCAGGAAATTAAAAAATCTGTTTAAAATTCTATTCGGCAGAACTATGGTTGTAGTTCTCGGCCTTGCAATTCAGATTTCGATAATCGTAATCGGACTCAACTTCTTCAGTGACAGTTTTGCTTATTTTTCAGTTGCTTCAATAATTATGTCAGCAATCGTTCTTATATGGATTATCAACGACAATACCAATCCATACTATAAGCTTTCATGGGTTGTTCCGGTAATGCTTATTCCCGTTTTCGGAACAATCATGTATCTTTACGCAAAGCTTGAACTCGGTACCCATATCATGAACAGGCGCATACTTGACCTTATTGACAAAACCTCACCTTTTATTCCCCAGAACAAGGTTACCCTTGAAAAACTTGAAGAAAAGAGTATGCAGGAAAGAAATCTTGCTGTTTATATGAAGCTTCATGCAGGTTATCCTATATGGAACAATACCTATGCTGAATATTATTCAATCGGTGAAGACGCTTTTGCTTCGATGATTGATGAACTCGAAAAGGCAGAAAAATTTATATTTATGGAATATTTCATCGTCGAACCTGGCGAAATGTGGGACACTATTCTCGAAATTCTTGTCCGCAAAGCAAGTCAGGGAGTCGATGTCCGCTTTATGTATGACGGAATGTGCAGCCTTACGCTTGTTCCGCATAACTACTCGAATCAGCTTGCTGCAAAGGGAATAAAATGCAGAATATTCTCACCGATAAAGCCTGTGCTTTCTACGGTACAGAACAACCGTGACCACAGAAAAATCATGGTTATTGACGGACACACCGCTTTCACGGGAGGAATAAATCTTGCCGATGAATATATAAACCGGCGTGAACGTTTCGGTCATTGGAAGGACAATGCCGTTATGATTAAGGGTGAGGCTGTGGCAGGGTTCACAATTATGTTTCTGCAAAGCTGGAACATCAATGACATAGGAAAAGAGGACAAATACGAACAGTATATACGTTCCGATTTTCCTGAACTTGAAGAAAGAAAGCTTTGTACTGATGGATTTGTGCTTCCATATGGCGATAGTCCCCTTGATAATGAGAACGTCGGGCAAACTGTCTATATGGATATTATCAACCGTGCAGAAAGATATGTTCATATTATGACACCATATCTTATTCTTGACAATGAAATGACTCAGGCTCTCACTTATGCGGCAAAACGCGGCGTTGATGTAAAAATCATTATGCCCCATATTCCTGACAAAGTTTACGCATACCTGCTGGCACGTTCATACTATGCCGAGCTAATACGGGCCGGCGTAAGCATTTATGAATACACACCCGGATTTGTTCACTCAAAAGCTTTTGCCAGCGATGGGGTCAGGGGTGTTGTGGGTTCAATTAATCTTGATTACAGAAGCTTGTTCCTTCATTTCGAATGTGCATGCTATTTCTATAACAGCCCTGTTGTTGAGCAGATTGAACAGGACATGCAGGAAACCTTGAAAAAATGCGTGGAAATAACTCTCAGTGACTGTCTGAAATACAATATATTCAAACAACTTGCAGGACGTATTCTGCGACTGTTTGCACCACTTATGTAATTGTAAAGAAAGGATACAATCTATGACTTTGGATAAAAAGACAATTTGGAAAATCATCGGAATAATTACTGCTGCTGCGATTATTTTTGCTATATTCCGCAATTTCAGTACGGTTATGGGATTCCTTGCGGGACTGGCAGCAATATTCATGCCGTTTGCAGTAGGTGCGGCAATTGCTTTTGTAGTTAATGTACCAATGAGAGCTATTGAGAAAAAATTATTTTCCAAGAGCAACAAGCTGAAAAAGGCGCATCGTCCTGTTGCGCTTATACTGACACTCCTTATAATTGCAGCAATAGTAGCAGCAGTTGTTATTCTTGTTGTCCCACAGCTTGTAGAAACAATTAAGAACCTTGGCAGCAGAATACCTGAGTTTATGGACAAAGCAAAAGAATACATTGAAAACCTGTTTAAGGATTATCCGCAGATTCAAAGCACAATTTCCAAATTATCCATTGACTGGAGTGGAATAATGACCTCAGTTTCCGGCTGGGTTCAGGACGGTGTTTCATCAACCATTGATGTAGCGGCAAATGCAGTGAATGGAATTGTATCAGCATTTATCGGATTCGTTTTTGCAATATATATTCTTATTCAGAAAGAACGTCTCGGCAATCAGGCAAAAATGATTCTTTATGCTCTTGCACCTGAAAAAATCGCTGACAGAACTCTTGAAATCGCTGCACAGGCAAGCAGAACTTTTTCAAGCTTCCTTTCGGGACAATGCCTTGAAGCGGTTATTCTCGGTTGTATGTTTGCGGTTGTAATGCTCATTCTGCGAATGAATTATGTTGCTCTTATAAGCGTACTTATCGCTTTCACTGCACTTATTCCACTGGTCGGTGCATTTATCGGCTGCTTCATAGGTGCATTTCTCATATTCATGGATAACCCTGTTCAGGCACTCGTTTTTGTAATTGTATTCCTCGTAATTCAGCAGATTGAGGGCAATCTTATCTACCCTAAAGTTGTTGGCGAAAGTGTTGGCCTCCCTGCAATATGGGTTCTCTTTGTGGTAACAATAGGCGGCAAGCTTATGGGCGTTGTTGGCATGCTGATAATGATTCCTGCATCATCTGTCGTTTACGCACTGTTCCGCGAATCCATTGTAAAACGTCTACGTAGCCGCAGTAAACGAGTACAGAAAATGTTTTTCAGACGTACCGCTAATCCTGCACCGCCAGCTGCAGTACCTGCGGCTTCTGAAACAAATGGAGATACTAAATAATGTCTGAAAGGAAGCCAACCATCTTTTTCAGACACATAATACGGACTGTGACAATAATGTCTATTGTATATTGTTTATTTATAAGGTCGAAAACACGCTTTCTCAATCATAGAAGCGTGTTTTTTTATGTGTTTCACTTTGCCACAGTAGCAAATTATTACAAAAAACTATTGCAATTCCTTTTTGCTTGTGGTATAATAACTCAATGACTTTTTCAGGTCAGATTTTACAATTGAAAGGACTGTTGTCAAATTGGGTAAAGCTTTAATTATCGGCTGCGGCGGAGTTGCTTCCGTTGTAATTCACAAGTGCTGCCAGAATTCTGAGGTTTTCGAGGAAATCATGATTGCCTCCCGTACAAAATCCAAGTGCGATGCACTCAAGGAAAAGCTGGAGGGTACTACAAAAACGAAGATTTCAACCGCTAAGGTTGATGCCGACAATGTAAGCGAGCTTGTTGCGCTGATGAAGGAATTCAAGCCTGATATCTGTATCAACGTTGCGCTTCCGTATCAGGATTTAACTATTATGGACGCTTGCCTTGAATGTAAGGTCGACTATGTTGATACCGCTAACTACGAGCCTCTCGATACTGCAAAGTTTGAGTACAAATGGCAGTGGGCTTACCGTGAAAAGTTTGAGAAGGCTGGAATTACTGCACTTCTCGGAAGCGGTTTTGACCCTGGCGTAACGGGCGTATTCTGTGCTTATGCACAGAAGCACTACTTTGACGAAATCAACTACATAGATATCCTCGACTGCAACGGCGGCGACCACGGTTACCCCTTTGCTACAAACTTCAACCCCGAAATCAATATCCGTGAGGTTTCCGCTAAGGGAAGCTACATCGAAAACGGTGAGTGGGTTGAAACCGAGCCTATGGAAATCAAGCGTGTTTACAACTTTGACGAGGTTGGCGAAAAGGATATGTATCTGCTTCACCACGAGGAGCTTGAGTCCCTCGCACTGAATATCAACGGCATCAAGCGTATCCGTTTCTTTATGACATTCGGTCAGAGCTACCTTACACATCTGAAGTGCCTTGAAAACGTTGGCATGACTTCAATCGAGCCAATCGAATACGAGGGTATGCAGATTGTTCCGCTTCAGTTCCTGAAGGCTGTTCTCCCTGACCCTGCTTCACTCGGTCCAAGAACAGTGGGTAAGACAAACATCGGCTGTATCATGCAGGGCTTCAAGGACGGCAAACCTGTGAAGTACTACGTTTACAACGTTTGCGACCATCAGGAATGCTACAAGGAAGTGGGCTCACAGGCTATTTCCTACACAACAGGCGTGCCTGCAATGATTGGTGCAATGATGGTTATGACAGGCAAGTGGAAGAAGCCGGGTGTTTACAACATCGAGGAATTCGACCCGGACCCATTTATGGATGCACTCAACAAGTGGGGACTTCCTTGGAAGGAAAACTTCGACCCTGTGCTTGTTGACTGAATTAAACATGTATAATAAAATATCCGCTTCCAGTTCAGTTTGGAAGCGGATTTGTTTTTATTCATCTGTTTTTATAAATACAGGTGCATAGATTTCGCCATCGTGTATGTAGAGGAAGATACGCTGTGATTTTACGGTTGATTTTTCTCTTTTGAGATAATTTTCCGAATCGTCAGTAATATACATAACGATGAGTCCTTTATATTTCTCACTTTCCTGATATTCACCGTTATTGAGAAGCACACCCTCTTTATTGAGCCATTCCCACTCGCCGTCTTCAAATTCGATAGTTGTATCAAAATCACGTCTTAATTCGCCGTCTATATCCATAATATTCCTGAGTGTTGACTGAAGCATATCCAACTGTTGCTCCTGGTTTTCCATATACGGCTTTACATATGACGTTTCATCTTTCTCAAATGTATCTACATAATTATATGATATGCTGAAGTCTTTTCCCTGCTTGTAGTCATCCACAAGCTTCGTTCCCGAAACATTTCTGCATAAAAAATCACCCTTAGCCAAAACCGAAATTCCATCTTGCAAATTTCCATTCAAAGCACTTGTATTATAAACATTCAGGGCAGGAACATACAGAGTAAACGGAAATATATCCCCATTAGCGGTCATTCCGAATGAACCTAATCCGAAAAGATAATTGTTCTTATCATTCCATTCTTCCATATGTTTTATCTGAGTTTTTTCTCTGAAAGTCGGGTCTTTGGTATCAATATCAACGCCATTAAGCTCTTCATAATCAAATTCAAATTTGCCGTCCTCGTCAAGCTCAAATTTGCCGCTTGTACATAAGTCTAACAGTGCATTTTCTGTTTCAAATTCACCATCAGCAAGTTCAAGGATGTACGTTTCATCTCCATCAATTGTTTCTTCTAAAAAATCATCAAGCTCATCATCAGCAAAATCATAACCGTAATCATCACCTGACAAATCAAATCCGAGAGAAACGTACTTTCCCTCAACAGACTTCATTGTTGCTTTTTCCGAACACCCACAAGTAAAGAGCATTGCAGTGCACATTAAAACGATAAGCGTTTTTTTCATAACCGTATTTCCTTACTTTTCATACTTAGGTTCGCAGGTAACATTTACTCCGAGACGCTTGAAAATTCTTTCATCAACAGGTGAAAGAATTACCGTCGAGTGAACCTCACAGCCTCTCAGCTTGGAAATCTGTTCCATAGCAAGCTTTGCCTTTTCACTTGTTGCTGCACAGATTGAAAGGGCAAGGAGGGTTTCGTCCGTGTGCAGACGAGGATTTATATTTCCGAGGTGCTCAACCTTAAGATTCTGGATAGGCTCGATAACCTGCGGCGACATAAGCAGTACCTCATCATCAATCTCAGCAAAATATTTCAGTGCATTGAGCAGAAGTGCTGAAGAAGCACCGAGAAGATTTGATGTTTTACCGGTAATAATTGTTCCATTTGGAAGCTCCATTGCAGCGGCAGGCTCACCTGTTGCTTGTTCCTTTTCAAGAGCGGGAGCAACAACGGCTCTGTCGGATGCGGAAACTTCGGCCTGCTTCATAAGAAGTTCAAGCTTGAAAACCTCATCGTCAGCAACCGTACCCTGACGTCTGCCACAGAGTGCAGCATAGTAGCGTCGGATGATTTCCTGACGTGAAGCCTCACAAACAGCCTCGTCATCAACAATACAGTTACCAACCATGTTTACGCCCATATCGGTAGGTGATTTGTATGGTGACTCGCCGATAATATTTTCAAAAATAGCATTAAGAACTGGGAAGACCTCGACGTCACGGTTGTAGTTTACAGTTGTTACGCCGTAAGCTTCAAGGTGGTACGGGTCAATCATATTCACGTCGTTAAGGTCAGATGTGGCAGCCTCATAAGCAAGGTTAACCGGGTGACGGAGAGGGATATTCCATATTGGGAAGGTTTCAAACTTTGCATAGCCCGCCTTGACTCCGCGCTTGTGTTCGTGGTAAAGCTGTGAAAGGCAGGTAGCCATTTTTCCGCTTCCGGGGCCAGGTGCAGTAATAACCACAAGGTTGTGGGTAGTTTCGATAAAGTCGTTTTTGCCGAAGCCCTCGTCGCTCATAATAAGCTGGAGGTTTGACGGATAGCCCTTTATGTGGTAGTGGTGATAAACCTTTATGCCAAGTGCTTCAAGTCTTTCCTGAAAAGCATCAGCGGAGGCCTGTCCCTCGTACTGTGTAAGAACAACGCTGCTGACATAAAGACCGATTTTGGAGAAAATATTGTACAGACGTATAACGTCCATATCGTAAGTAATTCCAAGGTCGCCTCTTACCTTGTTCTTTTCGATATCGCCCGCACTGATTACAATAACAATTTCAATGTCATCCTTCAGCTGGAGAAGCATCTGGAGCTTACTGTCAGGCTTGAATCCGGGAAGTACGCGGGAAGCGTGGAAGTCATCAAAGAGCTTTCCGCCGAATTCAAGATACAGCTTATCACCGAACTGAGAAATACGTTCTCTGATATGTTCAGACTGCATTTTCAGATATTTATCATTATCAAATCCGATTTTTTTACTGCTCATAAAAATCGTCCTTTCATAAAACATAACATTATATAAGTATATAACAAATAGCGCAAAAAAGCAAGAGTAATTACTCATAAAAACATTCGCAATGTTTGTCAAAAAGGGCGATGAAAATTTGTGTAATAATACTTTGCTAGTTCGTTGCCTTTTTCGCTTTAACGTGGTATAATAGTTATGATTCAACAAAAATAATCACCTATGGGGGTAATGATATGAAAAATTTGTTCAAACGCATTACAAGCTCAATTACAGCGCTTGCTATGACATTTTCTCTTTGCAATGGTATTCAGTTTACTTCTTTTGCTGAAGAAGCTGTAATCAACACTGTTATATCGGATCAGATTCAGTTTGCGGCAGATGATTACGGCTTGTCAGACGATGAACTGCTTCTTGGTTACTTTGAGAATAAGCTTTATGGCTTTGATGGTGGGATTTCCACATTTGCTGTTGTTAATCCTGACAGATTCACGGGTAACAGAAAAATACTTCATGATGAATTAAAAAATGCAGCAACAATAATCGCTGCCGGCAACAGTGCTTCTGCAACTGTTACCTGTGAATTGACATGGATTCCGTCTGATGCAGGGTATGAATCATTTACGGAAGAAAATGTTGATAGTGCTTTAACTCTTCTTGATTCAAATCTTAATTCAGGCGAGATTATGTCATATCTTCTTGCTGAGTGTCCCTATGAGTTTTACTGGTTTGATAAAAAAGAAGGAATGATAAGAGAGGCTTCTGCATCCTATACAGATTCATCACTCACTGCAACATACACAATTAATTTTTCAGTCGGTAAAGAATATGCAGGCAATGATGCTTATACTGTAAATACCACAGCAACAAAATCTGCATCAGCAGCGGCTGCAAATGCGAAAAGCATTGTTGATGTAAACAAGGGCAAGTCCGACCTTGCAAGACTTACCGCATACAAGGAAAAAATATGTGAGCTTGTAAGCTATGATACTGTTGCGGCAGAAAATATCGGCACCAGTGGATATGATGTTGACCCATGGCAGGTTATCCATGTTTTTGACGGCAATACAACCACAAATGTTGTCTGTGAGGGATATGCAAAGGCTTTCCAGTATCTCTGCGATATTGATGGCGGTCTTACCTGTTATTCCGTATCAGGTACCATGTCAGGAGGTACAGGTGCAGGCGGTCACATGTGGAATATAGTTACACTTGGCGGTGCGAATTATCTTGTTGACCTGACAAACTGTGACGGCGATTCAAATTCTATGGCAATCGGTTACCCTGACATGCTTTTCCTCAAGGGTATGACAGAAAATACAAAAGCAGCAGTATACTCCAAAAATATCAACAATCAAACCATTACCTTTACATATTATGACGGAACTACAGCAAATACAAACAATATGACCGCACTTTTCGGTGCGGATATCCTTACACTTTCTACAACGGATTATTCCGAAGTAAAAACAGTATCCTCAATTTCTGTTTCAACTGAACCTACAAAAACTGACTACAACGTGGGTGACACTTTTGAAGCTGATGGTCTTTCCTTAAAAGTAATGTATTCCGACGGCACAAATGAAACGGTTGAATATTCTGATACAAACTCATCTGAGTTTACATTTGCCCCGACAACTATGGATGAGAACACAACTTCTGTAGCCGTTACATACGGTGAAAAATCAACTACTGTTCCTGTTACTGTAAACAAACTTGTTCCTGCAGTAGATGTGTTGAGTGCATTTATTGACGGAGCTGGCAGTATTTATGCAAGTACTCCGATAAACGAAATCAAATTCAATTTCATGTCAGATGTTGATGGTGATGTGGCATTTGCTGACAGCGTTGAATATCTTACAGCCGGCAACAACGACTATCCTGTTGTTTTTACCCCTGCTGACTCAGGATATGCTTCTGTTGAAACAACAGTCAGAATAAATGCAATGGAAGGCATATTCTCAAATATTGAAATAAAAACACCTCCAACAAAAACATCTTATGTCGAAGGCGAAAACTTTGACCCGTCAGGACTTGTTATTACAGCAACGTATGAAAACAGCACCCGTACAAAGGATTTTTCATACGATGAACTATACGCTCTGTATGGAGATAACAACGATTTTGTATTCTCGGTTGATCCTGATTTTGAGGCTGATATTCCACAGTGGAACGGTGAGCTGATGGATATCAAAACATATGAACTCACAGCGGAAGATGATACGGTTTCTGTTGGTTTCGCTTTCTGTACTGATACCCTCTCAATCACAGTTTCAGAAGATGTTATTGACAGTATCGAAGTTGCAAGATATGACGTGGCTTCATACAATGCTTTTGAAGCTTTCGACCCGACAGGTCTTGAAATCAGTGTAACATACAAAAGCGGCAAAAAGGAAACTGTTGCTTATTCAGGCAATGAAAGCAAATTCAACTTTTCTCCCGAAACGCTCAAGGTTACAGATAGCGAAGTAACAATTACATACGATGGAAAAACAACCACAGTTCCTGTAAGTGTAAGTCCTGTGTTTCCTGCAGTACAGGTTTCCTATGATTCTTCCGTAAAATATTATGATAGTATAAAATCCGAAGATATCCCGCTTACTGCTGATGTTGAGGGTACTGCTGTTTTCAGGTCCGGCCAAACTCTTAAAGCGGGACAGCTGAATGACCTTGAATGGACATTCACTCCTGCTGACACAACAAACTACAAGGGTGTAACCGGTGTACTGAGAGTTTATATTTATGCTGATACCCTAAACAGCATATCTATAGATACAAAACCAGCAAATACTACCTATACTTACGGTGACACATTTGACCCGACAGGGCTTATTATCAATGCAGGCTATGCAAGCGGCACAAAGAAAATCACATACGGAAAAGAAAACAAGAATGATTTCAGCTTCTCTCCTGAAACACTTGCCGTTTCAGATAAGGCTGTAACCGTTACATATGGCGGTAAGACAACTACTATCCCTGTTACTGTAAAGAAACGCACACTTACACCTGAGTATAATGGCGAAACAACCTTTAAGTACGGTATATACACCAACATAACCTGTGCAACAAAGGACGGCGAAAATTATATCAGCGAGGGTAAGGCAGCTTTCCGTTTTGTCAAGAATGGTGTAACCGAGTTTGAATGTGTAGGTAAAGCTGAAACAGGCGAAGGCTACACTCATTGTACCGATATCAGCTATTATCTTGATTCAAGAAATGAAATTGATGCAGGCGTATACGAACTTTATTTCCAATTTGAAGGAAATGATAATTATGAAGCTTTCGATTATGTGAAGATTGCTGATATTACAATTGAAAAGGTTGTTCCTGAAGTTACAGTAACAGCTTCCAGCGATAAAATACTTTACACAAGTTCGAAAACTTCAGATGTTACTTTGACCGCTTCGGCAGCAAACACAGCTGTGACTCCATCTATTGAAGTAACAGGTACAACAGAATTTGACGGTGCAATTGAATTTAAGGTCGGTACAAATAACTATCCTGTACTCTTTACACCTGATGACAAAAACTATGACCCTGTCAGAACAACAGTTACTATCAGCATTGCGGAAGATACTCTCGAAGACATCTCTGTTACAACAGATCCGACAAAGTTTAAGGTTGAATATACAGAGGGCGACATGATTGATACCGATGGTCTTGTTGTTACTGCGGAATACGCCAGCGGTGCAACAAAGGTAATTGACAATTCTCTTCTCACATTCACTCCTGAATTCCTTTCAAAGGGCAACACAAGCGTTACAGTTATTTATAATGAAAAAACAGCTGTAATTGATGGCCTTACCGTAAGGGGCAGGCTTACAGCTGATAATTTCATCTTTACTGCACCTGCAAACCTTATTTATGATGGCGCAACTAAAGAAGCTACCATTGAAGCTGCCGGCAATGTAACAGGTGTTGGTGCAATTACCGTCAGCTATTACGAAGGCAGTACAAATCTTAACGGCAAACCGACAGATGCAGGCACATACACAGTCAGAATTGATGTTTCAGAGAACGATAACTATACTGCAGTCACCGGACTTACATCAGATAACTGGACATTTACAATTGACAAGGCTACTCCTGTAATTGCTCCAAAGGTTACTGGCCCAGACGTGATTTACGACATAACAAACATGAGTGAGATTACATTTGACTCAGGCGTTGATGTTGAAGGTACACTCGCATTTGATGGCGAAACAAAGCTTGAGGTCGGCACAAATGATTACAATGTAATCTTCAGACCTAACGACAGTAAGAATTACAATGATGTTAAGGGAAATGTTTCAATTACTGTAATTGAAAACGCAGTTGTAGGTATTGAAGTAATGCTTGAACCTGACAAAAAGGCATACACATATGGGGAACAGTTTGATCCGACCGGCCTTACCCTTACAGCTGTACATCACAATGGTGATAAAGGAATTGTTCCTTATAAGGGCAACGAATCAGAAATTACGTTCACACCTGAGGTGCTTACTGTTGGTACAACAGAGATTACCGTCGGATATGACGGCTTTACAACCAAGATTTCAGGCATTACCGTCGCACAGGCAACGCCTGAGTATAATGCCCCCACAAACCTTAAAGCAACTTACGGAGATACACTTGCTGATATTGAAGCCTCCCTCCCGACAGGCTGGAGCTGGGACAATAATCTTACATCTGTAGGTGATGCCGGAATAAAAACTTTCCCTGCAACGTACACGGTTGCTGATCCAAACTATAAGGATGTAACAGTAAATCTTGGTGTTGTTGTTTCACCAAAGACAATTTCAATCAGTGGTGTAACTGTCAATAACAAGAACTACGACGGAACAACAAATGCAGTTGTAAGCACTGTTACTTTCAATAACGTAATCAATGACGATAATGTTGATTACACTGCAACAGCTGTGTTTGCCGACAAGAATGCAGGCGCAGACAAGAGTGTTACTGTTGTGGTGACTGTTTCAAGTAAGAACTATACTCTTGACAGCGATACCATCACTACAACTGCAACAATAAACAAGATTAACCCTGATACAACAATTCCGACAACAGTTTCTGCGATTACAGACCAGCCACTTTCCAGTGTAAAACTTCCTGACAACTGGGCATGGGACAATGTAGCAGTTATTCCAGTTAACGGACAGAAATACGGTGCAACTTATACTCCCGCTGATACAACAAACTACAACACACTCACAGCTCAGATTACAGTTACCGTTTCCGACTGTACACACCCTGAAACAACAGACGATATCAAGGATTCAACATGTACAGAAGATGGAATTAAAACAACAATCTGCGACAGCTGCGACAAAACAGTAAGCACAGAGATTATTCCTGCAGGTCATAAGTGGAACAACGATTATACCGTTGACATAGAGGCAACATGTACTACAGACGGTGAAAAGTCTGTCCACTGTAAGAATTGTACT
The DNA here is from genome assembly GCA_018110825.1 of Oscillospiraceae bacterium. Taxonomy (GTDB): domain Bacteria; phylum Bacillota; class Clostridia; order Oscillospirales; family Ruminococcaceae; genus RGIG8773. The sequence continues at coordinate 43,381 of JAGBCL010000095.1, read as the reverse complement.
GAAATCAAGCCTGACAGTGCAGTGGCAATTCCTGCTGCTCATAAATGGAATGAACGTTATTCATCAAACAGCACAAGCCACTGGATTAAATGTACAAATTGTGATGAAACACAGAAGCATGGCTCTCACAGCTATGGCTATACATTAAATTCCAAGAAGTATTGTTCAGTTTGCGGAAACAGCTACGGAACAGCTGATGATGTACACGTACAGAAACCTGATGCAGGAACAATTTATCCAAGCTACACTGCGCCTAAGCCTGCAGAACCACAGATTATGGACAAAGCCGGCAGCTCAGGCTGGAATGTTATTTCAGATGAACTTAAATCTGCAGAAGACGATGATATGGTTTCCGTTGATATGAACGGAACAACAAAGCTTCCTGAGTCAATTCTTACTGATATCGCAGGCAGAAACGTTGAGCTTGTTCTGGACATGGGCAGCGGTATTACCTGGACAATTAACGGAGAAACAGTTACAGATCCAAGAGCTGTTGACCTTCGCGTTTCAAAGAATGTCAAGAGAATTCCAGCTGATATCCTCAGCACAGTAACAAACGATAACTTCTCAACGGAAATCTCCCTTGCACATAATGGTGATTTTGGATTTGAAGCAACACTCACAATCAGCCTTGGCAAGAAGTATAACAACTGCTATGCTAATCTTTATTACTACAATCCTAAAGAAAAGGTTATGGAATTCATCGACAGTGACCTTATTTCAAAGGGCGAAGCACAGCTCATCTTCAACCACGCTTCAGATTATGTAATCGTAATTGATGAGGAAACTCATGGCGATGATGTTTCCTCCGCAGCAGGCATAACAGCTGACAACAACGCAATTGATGATACACCAACTTCAGTTTCTGTTGAATTTGTACTTCCGATTCTGATTGTTGCAGGCCTTGTTCTAAGAAAAAAGCTTTGTAGATAATCACACTTGTATAATCTTATATACACAGTTAACCGTCCCGAAAAGTAATTTCGGGACGGTTTTTTATGTCTATTGCACATCACTTGCTTGTGAGTATTGGTATAATTGCACAAACTTAAAATAATTGTATTGACAAACCGTGTATATCTGTGTATACTGTGTATATAACGTTATACACAGTATACACACAAGGAGGTGATTGAGTGAATTTATACATCAACGCAGCAGGTGACAAGCCGATGTACGAACAGGTAAAGGACGGCATCAGACAAGCGATAATGAACGGCGAGCTTAAAGCTCACGAGCTTATGCCAAGCGTAAGACAGCTTTCCGCTGACCTTAACGTAAGTATGATTACCACAAAGCGAGCATACGCAGACCTTGAACAGGAAGGCTTGATTTATACCGTTGCAGGCAAGGGCACATTTGTAAAACTGGAGGACGTAAGTATGATACAGGAAAAACACGTTGACGAGGCACTGGAGCTTTTCAGAAAGCAGGCAGAGGTGCTGAAGAAGCTGGATGTTCCGATGGAGCGTCTTGATGATGAACTGAAAACAATCTACCGAAACAAGAAATAGAAACCAATAACAAATACAATTTGAAAGGAATAAAGTTTGAAAACAAGTTTTCAAACTATGAGTTTTGTTTTCGGAACTGACGTTCCGAATTTTACAAGTAAAACCACAAAACATCGAAAGGAGTGCATTTTCCCTGACGGGAAAATGGTTAATATTATGAATGACATTCTTCACATTGATAATCTTTGTAAGGACTATAAGGACTTTAAACTCGATAATGTAAGCTTCTCAATTGAGCCCGGTACGGTTATGGGACTCATTGGTCAGAATGGTGCAGGCAAGACCACAATTATCCGTCTGATAATGAATATGGTTGATAAGACAAACGGCAAAATCACAGTATGCGGTTTCGACAACATTGCTGATGAAATATCCGTGAAAAATAAAATCGGTTACGTTTCCGACGAGTGCTACCTTTTCTACAACTCTACTCTCGCAAAGACCGCTCAGGCTTGTGCACTTGCTTACGAGGAGTGGGACAAGGAAAAGTTCAGCAAGCTTATCAAGATGTGGGACCTTCCCGAAAAGAAGAAAATCTCCGCATTTTCAAAGGGTATGCAGACAAAGGCGATGCTTGCCATTGCGCTTTCCCACAAGCCTAAACTTCTCATCCTTGACGAGCCTACAGCGGGACTTGACCCTGTGGCAAGAATTGAAATCCTCGACATTCTCCGTGAGTTCGTTGCAGACGGTGAACGCTCAGTGCTGTTCTCAACACATATCACAGGCGACCTCGACAAAATTGCTGACGTTATCACACTTATTATCGACGGCAAAATCAGTGAGTCAATGAGCATTGACCTTATCGAAGACAAGTATGCTGTAATCAGCGGTGCAAACGACAAGCTGACACGTGACAACGAGAAATACACAATTGGTATCAGAAAGACAAACGCAGGCTTTGAGGCGCTTGTTCTCCGTGAAAACCTCAGCAAATTCGATGGTGTAAGCGTGAGAAATCCGAACGTTGAAAACCTGCTCACATTCTCAATCTGGCAGAACAGAAAGGAGCTTGCCGTATGACAAAGGCGGATAAACAAAGAGTAAAGCTGCTCACAGCCGTGTCGAAAATGGCCTGCGGAATGGGCGACGGAAAGATAGTAAGTATCCTTTGCTTTGTTGGTGTGCTTCTGATTGATGTGGCTCTGTTCATTGCGGCAGGTGCTGACGATGAGCTTTATATGATGCTTCCGTTCCATGTTTTTTGCATAACGATATTTATGGGCTTTTTATCAACCTTTACAACCTCGCTTGTTGGTGATGTTCAGAACCTGTTCGGAGTTAATAATGCAACAATGCTTTACGGCGGCAGCATCAAATCTGGTGACTTTTTAAGTACGCTTCCTTTCAACGCAAAGGACGTTCTTGCCCTGAAGCTTGCAAACTTTGAAAGACAGCTTGTGCTTTCAGCAGCTTCGGTTATCCTTATGGAAATTATGCTTATTATTGCAGAAAATGCGGGTTATGCAGTATATTCGGGCATAGGCGCAATCGGAGTAATTGCTTATCTGCTTTTTGAGGTGATGTTTATGTTTCTTGTTTTTGCAAGAAAGGCTGTGACTTCTTTGGTTGCAACAATAATCGGTATGATTGCGGTATTCGGACCATTTATGGGTCTTGCTGATGTTGCTGAGGACCACGAAAAGTCTGCTGAACTTGGTAAGACTATCGAAAGTATCGGTTTCCTTTCGGAAATCCCCGGAATGATTATTCTTGCTGTTCTTACCGTGGCAATAATCGCAATGGGCAGAGCAATTCTCAAAAGCAAACACGGCGTTTCATGGAATTTGAGATAAGACAGAGGTGAGGTTATATGACAATTGAAGAAAGAAAGCGTGCGAAACTGCTGGAAAAGGTTTCGATAGTTTACAGTGCGAACAAAAGTGGTACGCTTGTTGCCGTACTGATGGCAATTCTGCTTGCGGTGCTTGATTTGACACTTTATTTTTTCGGCTTCAAGGACGAATATACAGCTGACCTGCTTATCGTGCATAATCTGATGGTCTATATTTTTATGGGAATATTTGCAAACCTGCCCACAAACTATATGGGTGCTGCCGACACGAACAACGGAACAGTTTATGCTGAACAAGCAGCAGATGCAAATATGAAATTCGGCAGTACAATTTATACAGGCAAATTATATTCTACAATGCCTTTCAGTGCAAAGGACGTACAGCATCTCAGGCTTATCAACTGGGAAAAACAGCTTGCGGCTTCTGCTGTTGTAACACTTCTGTTACAGCTTACGGTAATGCTTGCAGAAAGAAACGGTGCGGAAATACATCACAGAGCAGTTGGTTACAGCGTAATAGGCTTCATATTGGCAGAGGCGGCACTTTTCTTCATTTCAACTCTGTGGCTGAAAAAATACGCAATACTTATAAACTCAATCGGAGTATCATTCGTTATGTTACCTGTTATAAAAATGGTTAAGGGCGATTTTGAGCACATATCCGAAAATGCGGAACGATTATCTTTCCTTTCGGGTTCAACAGGAATAGCAGTTACGATTTTCCTTTCTGCAATGCTTGTAATTTTTGCAGAAATATGGATAAAGCACAGAAAAATTCCTTCCTGGAATATGAATTAAGAGGTGCAGAATGAAAAAGTTATCTTTATTTAAAAAAATAAGGCTTGCCTTTATGGCTGAGGGCTGGCTGATAAAGCTGATGATTATGATTTATCCGCTGATGATGTTCGCTACAATCTTCGATGACGAGAACTTCTTGAGGATAATGGGTATGGTTTGCTTCGGACTTATTGTAGGGTCAATGTCATTCGTCTATATGGCTATGCCAGCAAATAATCTTAAAATGTACAAGACAATGCCTATGAGAACAGCGGATATTGTTGATATCATGTCAGTACACACATTGCTGGGATCAATTCTTATTGCTGTTCCGCTGGCTGTTTTACTGCCTCTCGCAGGCAAGGCTGATATGCTTCCGTATTTCCTTTGTACTGATTTTGCTGTTCTTGCAATTTCATCAACAGCGATTGTCTGGTACGCAAAGGATAGATACGCTTACACACAGGCAAAGGACAGAACAGGCGACGAAACTGACGTGAAGAAAAACTCACGCCGCGTTACGTGGACAGCATTGGGATATATGTTTGTTGAAGGTGCAATCGGGTTCATTATTCTTTTCCAGAGCATTGACTCGGAACTTTCCGCAGATGCACCATGGCTTATCGCAGTTTCAGCTGTCAGCCTTATAATCTACACAGCAGTTGCACTTGGTGCAAGAAAAATCAAAAACGCATTCATATATTAACCGTATATTCCTTTTATGTGCCTCTGTCTGTACTCCAGCAGAGGCACTCTGCTTTGTCTGAATGTATATTTACACAAAATCCGCACCGAAAAAAGCCTACTTTTGCATTTGTCAAATAATTGACAAAGCCGCTGTTATATAGTATAATTGTAGTGGTAAAAATTCATTCTATTTTAAAAGGAGTTAATCAATATGAACAAGAATCTCAGAAAAGCTATTATCGCAGGTAACTGGAAGATGAACAAGACCCGTCCAGAAGCTAAGGAGCTTCTCGAAGCTATCAAGCCTCTCGTTGCTAACGCTGACGGCAAGGTTGAAGTTATCGCTTGCGTACCTTTCACAAACCTCGAAACAGCTGTAAATACAACAGCAGGCTCCAACGTTAAGGTTGGTGCTGAAAACTGCCACTTTGAAAAGAGCGGTGCGTTCACAGGTGAAATCTCTGCTGATATGCTCGTTGAAGTTGGCGTTGAATACGTTGTTCTCGGTCACTCCGAAAGAAGACAGTACTTCGGCGAAACTGACGAAACAGTTAACAAGAGAACTAAGGCTGCTCTCGCTGCCGGCCTCAAGCCAATCGTTTGCGTTGGCGAACTTCTCTGGGAAAGAGAATGCAACATCACTGAAGAAGTTATCGCTCGTCAGATCAAGCTTGACCTCTTCGATATCTCCGCTGAAGATGTTAAGAAGTGCGTAATTGCTTACGAACCAGTATGGGCTATCGGTACAGGCAAGACAGCTACAGCTGACCAGGCTGAAGAAGTTTGTGCATTTATCCGTGCAACACTTGCTAAGATTTACGATGCTGCAACTGCTGACGCTGTAACAATCCAGTACGGCGGCTCCATGAACGCTGCTAACGCTGCTGAGCTTCTCTCCAAGCCAAACGTTGACGGTGGTCTTATCGGCGGTGCTTCCCTCAAGGCTGCTGACTTCAACACAATCGTTCAGGCAGCAGTAAATGGTTAATTTTCGGAACGAAAATTAACCATTCCGAGTTTTGCACAAGTGCAAAACTCTTGAAGAAAGTGTTTTCAAACAGAATTTCTTGAAGGATTTTATTTATGAAAACCTCACGATTAAAGCGTGTAAGACGTGAAGAGCAGAAGCGTAATCGGGACAAGCCCCTTACCGTAAAGCAGTGGAAAATCATTGCAGCGGTGTGCGGCGGCGTGCTGATGATTGCGCTGTGCTTCTTCTCGGTTGATTTAGTCCGTGCAAAGAAAAATAATCAGCCGCCGATTTTCTGCGTGCCCGTTATTGAGTACGAAAACGGCAGTGAAGATTACTACGGACTTTTCTACAAGGTTTGGAAGGACTACAACCCCTTTGAGGACGAAACCCGTTACTATATGGGGTTCTGGCTCCTGCCAAAATCCGTGAATATTTAATTTGAAAGGAATAATTCCAATGAGCAAAAAACCTCTTGCTTTAATTATTATGGACGGCTACGGCATCAATAACTCCGATTACGGCAACGCTATTGCTGCTGCAAAGAAGCCTAACCTTGACAAGTATTTTGCTGAATGCCCAAACACAATTATCGGTGCTTCAGGTCTTGACGTTGGTCTCCCTGACGGTCAGATGGGTAACTCCGAGGTTGGTCACACTAACATCGGTGCAGGCAGAATTGTTTATCAGATGCTCGTTAAGATTTCCAAATCCATCAAGGACGGCGACTTCTTCACAAACCCTGCACTTGTTTCCGCTATCGAAAACTGCAAGGCTAAGGGAAGTGCACTTCACCTTATGGGACTTCTTTCTCCTGGCGGTGTACACAGCCACATGGAACACCTCTACGGTCTTCTCGAAATGGCTAAGAAGAACGGTCTTGACAAGGTTTACGTTCACGCATTCCTCGACGGACGTGACGTTCCACCTTCTTCCGCAGCTGAATATATGGAAGAACTTGTTGCTGAAATCGGCAAAATCGGCGTAGGCTCTGTTGCAACAATCGCAGGTCGTTTCTATGCCATGGACCGTGACAACGCCTGGGACCGTGTTGAAAAGGCTTATGCTGCACTTGTTTACGGTGAAGGCGTTAAGGAAACTGACCCTGTTGAAGCTATCAAGAACTCTTATGCAAACGGCGTAACAGACGAATTTATGCTTCCTACAGTTGTTGACGCAAACGGCAAGATTGCTGCTGATGACAGCGTAATCTTCTTCAACTTCCGTCCTGACCGTGCAAGACAGATTACACGTTCCTTTGTTGACGAAGCATTCACAGGCTTTGAAAGAAAGAACGGCTTCTTCCCACTCAATTTCGTATGTATGGCTCAGTATGACGCTGAAATGCCAAACGTTTCCGTTGCATTCCCTCCGGAGGCTCTCACAATGACCCTCGGTGAATACATCAGCAAGCAGGGTATGACTCAGCTCCGTATCGCTGAAACACAGAAGTATGCTCACGTAACATTCTTCTTCAACGGCGGCGAGGAAACAACTTTCGAGGGCGAGGACAGAATTCTCATCGACTCTCCAAAGGTTGCAACCTTTGATATGAAGCCTGAAATGAGTGCTTACGAGGTTACAGACGCAGTTGAAAAGGCTATCGACTCCGATAAGTACGACGTTATCATCCTCAACTACGCTAACTGCGATATGGTTGGACATACAGGTATCATCGAAGCAGCAACAGCAGCAGTTGAAGCTGTTGACGAGTGCGTAGGCAGAATGGTTAACGCTATCCTCGCAAAGGGCGGCGCAGCAATCATCACAGCTGACCACGGTAACGCTGACAAGCTTATGGAAGCTGACGGCTCACCATTCACAGCACATACAACAAACCCAGTTCCGCTGATTGTTGTAGGTTACGGCGACTGCAAGCTCCGTGAAGGCGGCGTCCTCGCAGATATCGCACCAACAATGCTCCAGATTCTCGGTGTACCACAGCCGGCAGAAATGACAGGTAAGTCACTTATAGTTTAAAGATTAAACCGCTTCTGAATTTTCGGAAGCGGTTTTGTTTTGAAATAAAAAATTGTTGCGGAATTAGCGAAGCGATAACGGGTTTCCAACGGGTGCGCACGTCCTTTGGAAACCCATTATTAATCGTGCAAACAACAACCCGAGAAGCCAAAACTTCTCGGGTTATCCTTTTAATATTCCTGAATAATCTCAAAAGTAATATCACAAAGCTTTCCTTAAACTTCTCAAGCAACACGCAAGTCTCTTATTTATCCTTATCCAGTTCAGCCTTTAAATAAAACTTGTATATGGGAGCAATTGCCTTAAAATCTGCTGCGATTTTTTCAGCAAGCTTATCACTGAACAACAACTCGAAATCCTTACTTTCGGCAGATACACCCAATCCTTTTCTGTTGAGCCAGTCTTGTTTATCTGCGCTTTCATCGGGAAAATGATTTCGTTTGTACAATTCACCATAAAGAGTGAACACATCTTGCTGCTTATATGCTTTGAGTGCGTCATTAAAACATTTATCATTCTCAAGTATAAGCTTTCTTGCTGATTCAATTGTATCCGTACCTGCACAGTACAAGCCGCATCCGTAATCAAAACCGTTTGGTGAAATGCTGAAATAAAATTCGGGCAGCGGTCTTTCCCCTTTCGGACGTCTGAAGCTATACCACACATAGTCACGAAAGACAGACTTTCCCCGTGCATAACGTGCATCCCGATAAATCCTTGAAATCTTTTTTGGGTCACATACAAACTGTTCATCTATTTCATGCATTGTATCTGTCATAGCAGTTACAAACTCCGCAAACGGTTCAACAATTAATTTTTTGTAATCCTCCTTATGCTCATTGTACCAGACACGGCTGTCGTTGAGCATATTCTCAAAAAGGAAATCAAGTGACTGCACTGAAAATGACATTTTAACCTCCAAAAAAGTCGGACTGCCGCTTCGGACAGTCCGTAATATTTTTTACAGCGGTGCTGCGTGAATAATTCCATCCTCGCCAAGGCATATTCTTGTTCGTACATATTCCGCTTCCGCCTTGAACACCTGATCGTTGATGATAACTTTTACACCCGGATATATATATCCCTTACAACCAATTGAAAGGAACTGCTTATTTGAAAGTGATGTATCAATTTCATCAATACGCTTCTGGATTTTTTTAATGTCCATACCCATAACAATTTTCTGTCGGCAGGCATTACCAAGCATAACTTCCTTATCCTCAGGAAGAGAATGAAGTTCCTTTTTCTTTTCATTAAGGAAATTAATAACCAGTGTCAGATCATTAAGGGTTTTCTTCTGTTTTTCCATTTCCTTAAGCAAATCTGTTTTTTCTTCGGCAAGCAAAGCATTATCACCGACAGTCAGAATTGTAGGTGTGTAATTCTTTGTTCCGATATTGGAAATTTCAACACTTGTAAGGCTGGTGTAAGAACCTCCCATAAGTCCGCCGTGAGTACCCTTGACACTCAGGTTTCCGCAATATACATCACAGATAACAAAATTTGATGAGGAAAGGTCTCCGTCACATCTGATGTTTGAATGTTCGCAGAAATTGATTGCCACTGAACCGTGAGCAACAATTTTGGAGTTTATGCATCCCTTTTTGATTACAATATCGCCATCACACTCAAGTGTTGCGCCATTAACATTACCTGAAACAACAATATTACCCTTTGAAGCAATTTTGAAGCCTTCCATAACCTCGCCCTTAACGATAACATCGCCTACAAAATTGATATTACCAACAGAAGCGTCTACGTCACCAGGGATTGTAACAACCTGGTCAATTACAAAAGCACCGCCCTTGAAATTGATATTTCCATCTGCTGACGCAATAATCTGTGTTTCATCTTCGTTAAGTTCGGTATTGGTACCAACTGTGAATGATGCTTTCTTACCGGGGATTTGTCTGAGAATCTGCCCTTTTACGTCCGTGCCCGGTTCACCCTCGGTAGGATGAGTAATATCTGCAATGACATCGCCCTTATGAATAGTTCTGATAAGACCGAGATTTTTATAGTCAACGAATCCGTTTTCGTCCTCGACAGGGGCAATTTTAACCTGCTTTTCATATTTATAAGTGATTGTACCGTCAATTCCGTTCACTGCAGGAGTCCACTCCGCAACAAGAGTACGTTCATTGTAAAGACGGTTATCGGCAATACGTTTTATCTCATCGATATTCAGGCCATAACAAACCTTATAATTATTGAGTTCCTGCATAATTGCTTCAAAAGTAACTTCCTTGCCGCCGTTTTCAGGTGGTTCAACAGTAATATATACCTCAGAGCAATTAGAAGTAATTGTAACATAAACAGTGCTGTCAACAGGTGGTACATAATCATTTTTAAAAACAGTTTCAGCCATAAATGTCCCTCCGTTCTTCAATAGATACAGTTATAATTATTTTATTATATTATACATTATTTCAGCTGTGATTACAATAGCTGTTTTTAAATTAACATAATTTTGTTAATAAGTTACAAATAAAATAATAATCTTATATATAACAATCCATTTCATTTATTACAGAAATATAATAACATATATTAAATTTATTTAAGCCAAAATACCTTTACAATTTCTGATTAAAGCAATAACCCGGGAAGCCAAACTTCTCGGGTTATCCTTTTAATATTCCTGAACAATCTCAAAAGTAATATCTCTCAGCTTCAGACCGCTCTGTGCAAAATAAAGTCTGCAGGCGGTAAAGCGTGAGAACAGATTGATGTCGTCACGGGAAATGGAAACCCACTCACCGTTTGTGCCGTTCCATGTGTAGTTGCCGCAAGGTGTGCCCATCGTAAACAGAGTAACAGGCATCTGTGCAAGCTCGCTCATATCGGATTTGGCGGTAATCGTCGCACGGAACTTACCACAGCGTACAATGTCAAGTGCAAACACATAGGAAGTCTTCTTGTCGGTGCAGATGTTCTCCAACGGAATTGTAACTGTTCCGTCAAGCTTGTGGAACACAACATTTGCTGCATCGAAATTATCATCATCACCTGGGCGGTTGATAATCTCAAACTCGTCAGCAACTCCCTCAACTCTGTCCATTGCACGTGTACCCATAAGGAATTCGCAGATGTTCTTTGCACATCTTTGCAACTCACCACGGGTCAACGTGCCGTTTTCTAGTGAAGCAAGGGTGTTATCGTTTGCTGAATTTCGTGAGCCGTCGGAGCAGACCATATAAATGTCATTCTGAGCACGAACCATAGCCGCAAAGTTGCTCTTGTCGGGACCCTTGCCACGCTCGTTGATGTTAGCCCACCAGTCGGTCATGACAATGCCCTTGAAGCCCCATTCGTTGTGGAGAATTGTTGTTACAAGGTCATAGTTGCCAGCCGTCCACAAACCATTTACTGAACCGTAAGTCGTCATCACGGAGCAAGCCTTGCCCTCTCTGACAGCAATTTCAAAGCCCTTGAGGTAAATCTCGCGGAGTGCACGTTCGGAAACAACCGAGTCAATGTCGTGGCGGTGAGTTTCCTGATTGTTGCCGCAGAAATGCTTGACCGTGCCCGTTACACCAAACTTGTGCAAGCCTTTGAGCTCAGATGCCGCCATTGTACCCGTAAGGTAAGGGTCCTCGCTGAAATACTCGAAATTACGTCCGTTAAGAACGTAGCGGTGAATGTTCATACCGGGGCCCAGCAGGCACTCAACATTGTTTGCCGCAACCTCGTTGCCCATAAATTCAAACAGTTCGGTAACAAGCTCCTTGTTGAAAGTGCAGGCGATAAGCGTGCCGTTAGGAATACTGAAAGCGGTCGTGCCGCAGTCAAGACGCATGCCCGAAGGACCATCGGAGCAACAGCCGCAAGGGATACCCTTGTCTGCAAGACTCTGTGAAACAGCACCGAAAGCTGAAGCTGTACCTGGGGTAACCTTAGGACTTCCCATACCCTCGCCGCGGATTATGCAGGAAAGCTCCTCGTCGGTAAGCTGTGCGATAAAATCGTCCATTGCTGCCTTGCCGTGCTTAACGTCGGAAAGCTTGATGCCCTTGTCGCCAGTTTGTGGAATTTCAGCAGGAAGATTTTCAGCACGCTTCTTGTCCATATCAAATTCAGCAAGAGGCACACTTTCCATAACAGCCTTGCCGTCACGGTTTACCATTCTTTCGAAGGGGAGAACAGGGGCGAGTGCCTGTCCACAGTTACTTACAACACGGGTGCTGTCGATAGTGAATTTTGCACATACTTCCGTATTTCTGATGTTATTTCCAACGCTGATAATATATTCTCCTGCTTCAAGAACGTAACAGCACTTATAGCCGGTTATACCAGAATCATCGTAAGATGCAAGCTGTGAAATAGGAATATAAATCTCATCATTCAGATATCGTTGCTCAGGCAAAAGAAGCGGTGTTTTATCATAATAGCAGAGAACCTTTGCAGGCTTGCCAAGTTTACCCTGAGGAGCCGTACAGTAAAATTGAATGACTTCCTTGCCAGGAAACTTTCCCTTGTTATGTACGGATACAGCTATCTGAATATAATCATCTTCAATATCATAGCAAAAAGAAAGAGGATTAATGAAAAAATCTGTGTAAGATAAACCAAAGCCGAAAGGATAAAGCACCTTTTCGGGAGCGAATGTTTCAAAGTAGCGATAGCCGACGTATATATCCTCGCAATAGAAGTTTCTTACGGGGTCGCCGAAATACTTGTAAGCAGGGTAATCCTCAAGTTTTTCAGCAATCGTGTCAGCAAGCTTTCCGCAAGGGTTGACGTTGCCGAGAAGTACGTCAGCAACACCGAGTCCGCCGACCATACCGCCCTGCCAAACATAAAGCACGGCGTCAGGATTTATCTCTTTGACAAAGCTCATATCAATTACGCCGCCAACATTGAGAAGCACGGCCATTTTCCTGAAGTGCTTACGGACCTTGCAGAGCATTTCTTTTTCAAGTGCACTGAGAAGATAAGAACCCTCAACAGGTGAACTGTCCTGTTCCTCGCCTGCGGTACGTCCGATAATTACGACAGCGGAGTCGGACTCTGCCGCAATGTATGCAACAAAATCATCATCAAGAGGCATTTCCTTCTGTGACCAGGGCTCGCCGCCCCAGCCTGCACCGTTGTCAAACGGGTTTTCTTCCTCCCACTTTGCGTAGGTGTCAATCAGCTCCTTATTGAGCTTTGCACCGCAGCGAAGAAGTCCCTCGGTTATTCCAACAACCTCGGTAACATTTACAAGTCCGCCTGAGCCTGTACCGCTTTTGTAGTAGTGACTCTGAATACGTCCGAAAACAGCTGTGCACTTATCCTTGTCAAGAGGAAGCACACCGCCGTCATTTTTCAGCATTACAACGCCCTCAGCGGCAACCTGACGTGATTTGTCGATATATTTATTCCAGTCAAGAGTTATCTTAGCCATAACAGTTTCCTGCCTTTCAATGTGATTACAGATATTGTACTATATATTCGATTTTGTTGCAACAAAAAATTTGCTGTTAATAATAAATTTTTTATGTATACTTTTGCAGAATGTGAAAATAATAATCAAAACAATTTTTGTAAATGCAGAAAGGATTTGATTATATGAAAAAACATATTGCTTTAATTCTTGCACTTGCTGTAAGTTCAACACTGTTCACAGCATGCGGAAGAGATGAAGAACCTGAACAGGGTGTTACCGACATGCCTGAGGGTGCAGCTCATACTGTACGATTTCTCAACTTCAAGCCTGAAAGTGCAGAAGCCTACGATGAAATTGTAAAATCCTATGAAGAACAGACAGGCAATAAAGTCATCATTGAAACCGCTGCAAACAACACTTACGAACAGACTTTGAGTGCAAAGATGTCGACAAGTGAAGCACCCACAATTTTTCAGGTAAATGGTCCGAGAGGTTACGCAAACTGGCGTGATTACTGTGCTGATTTGAGTGAAACACGAATTTATGCCGCACTTACCGATAAAAATTCAGCACTTTCTGTTGACGGTGTGCCGTACGGTATTCCTTACACCGTTGAGGGATACGGAATTATCTACAATGATGAGATTACCGAGAAGTATTTTGACCTTGCTGACAAGGCGGTTGAAATGGAGAATATGGAAGAAGTAGACAGCTTTGAGGAACTGAGAGCTGTTGTTGAAGATATGCAGGCAAAGAAGGACGAGCTTGGTATCAAGGGCGTTTTTGCCTGCACTTCACTAAAGCCCGGCGATGACTGGCGCTGGCAGACACATCTTGCAAATGTGCCGATTTACTACGAGTTCACGAACAAGAACGTTGACCTGACTGGCGACGAGACAAAGGAAATCACCTTTGCTTACGGCGAGAATTTCCGCAACATTTTTGATTTGTATATCAACAACTCCACCGTTGACAGAAAGATGCTGGGTTCAAAGATTACCGACGAGTCAATGGCTGAATTTGCACTTGGTGAGTGCGCAATGGTACAGAACGGCAACTGGGCATGGAGTCAGATTAATGGCATCGACGGTAACGTTGTAACTGCTGAAAATATCAAGTATCTGCCGATTTATACTGGTATGGACGGCGAAGAAAATCAGGGACTCTGTATCGGTACAGAAAACTACTTCTGTATCAACTCCCAGGCTTCCGCCGAGGAACAGCAGGCTGCCGCAGACTTCCTCTACTGGCTCTATTCCAGCGATATGGGTAAGGATTACGTTACAAACAAGCTTGGATTTATTGCACCATTTGACACCTTTGACGATGCAGAAACACCTGACGACCCGCTTACACGTGAAGTGCTTGACTGGATGGACGAGGAGGGTATCGTGAACATTCCTTGGAACTTCACACTCTTCCCAAGCCAAACCTTCAAGGAGGATTTCGGTGCTGCACTTCTTCAGTACGCACAGGGCAGTATCGAGTGGGCAGAGGTTGAAAAGGTTGTAACCGAAAGCTGGAAGACAGAAAGCTCATACCTTGCGTAAAAACAAAGGGGCTGGTTAAGATAAAAAAGTATTTTCCTTTGTTTGTTCTTCCGACGCTGATTGCATTTGCGGCATTTTTTATCGTACCCTTCGTGATGGGAATTTACCTTTCCTTCAACAAGTTCACAACCGTTGAAAATGCACAGTGGATAGGCTTTAAAAATTATGCACTTGCATTCAGCAACACGGATTTTCTCAACGCCTTATGGTTCACGGCAAAGTTCACGCTTGTTTCCGTTGTAACCGTAAATGTATTTGCATTCCTGCTTGCACTTGCACTGACCAGTGCAGTAAGGGGCAAGAACGTGTTCCGTACAATTTTCTTCATGCCGAATCTAATCGGCGGAATTGTACTGGGTTATATATGGAATTTGATTATCAACGGTGTGCTGAACCGTTTTGGTGTAGACCTCAGCTATGATGCAAATTACGGTTTCTGGGGACTTGTTATCCTTACCAACTGGCAGCTTATCGGCTATATGATGGTAATATATATTGCAGGCCTGCAGAACATCCCCCGTGACCTTCACGAGGCATCACAGATTGATGGTGCGACACGCTTTCAGACGCTCAGACACGTTACAATTCCAATGCTTATGCCGTCAATTACAATCTGCACCTTTCTCACCCTGACAAACTCATTCAAGCTGTTTGACCAGAATCTTGCACTTACCGCAGGTGCACCTGCAAGGAAAACCTCAATGCTTGCACTGGACATCTACAACACCTTCTACGGACGTGCAGGCTGGCAGGGTGTAGGTCAGGCAAAGGCGGTAATCTTCTTCCTTATTGTTGCACTGATTGCCTTTGCACAGCTTAAATTCACCAGCAGCAGGGAGGTCGAAAGCTGATGACAAAAAAACGTAACAACATCATTCTTTTCTGTTTTCTTGTATTGCTTGCGGCATTGTTTCTGTTTCCGATTTTTATTGTTGTGACAAACTCATTCAAGACCAAGTTCAGCATTATGGGAAGTCCGTTTACGCTTCCTAACAGCGAAACCTTTGCGGGACTTGACAACTACGCCGCAGGAATAAAAAGTGCCGGCATTCTGGGTGCTTTTCTCCGTTCGCTGTTTATCACGGTGCTGTCAGTGCTTGTGATTGCGGTGCTTTGTTCAATGACAGCCTGGTATCTTGTCCGTGTGAAGAATTTTTTCACAGGAGCGATTTACAAAACCTTTCTGTTCAGTATGATTGTGCCGTTTCAGATGGTTATGTACACCATGACCTACGTTGTAACAAAAATAAAGTTCAACAATCCCGTGGGCATTATTTTCGTGTACCTCGGCTTCGGTGCAGGTCTGTCGGTGTTTATGCTAAGCGGCTTTGTGAAAAGTATTCCCCGTGAGCTTGAAGAAGCGGCGCAGATTGATGGCTGTAATCCAGTGCAGATTTTCTTCCTGGTTGTAATGCCTATTCTCAAGCCTACCGCTATAACGGTGACAATTCTCAATGCTATGTGGATATGGAATGACTACCTCCTGCCGTATCTCATTCTCGGCACGGGCAACAAAACTCTTCCCGTTGCAATTCAGATTGCAATGCAGGGTGCTTACGGTGCTGTAAACTGGGGCGGCTTTATGGCAATGCTTGTGCTTGCAATTGTTCCGATAATAATATTCTACCTTTTCAGTCAGAAATATATCATTGAAGGCGTAATTGCCGGTGCTGTCAAGGGATAAGAAAAACGCTGCATGGATTTCCTGCAGCGTTTTTACTTTGCAGCACAAAATCCTGCTGCGAATTATCATTTACATTCTTGTAAATCTATGGTATAATCAGAAAAAACAAAGGAGCACACCATGCCTGAAATTATAGAAATTACTGACATTTCCGTACCTCAGCTCGATATTTACAACAAGCTTAATGAGTCACAGCTGCTTCATTATTTTGAACCAGAAACCGGAATCTTCATTGCTGAAAGTCCGAAGGTTATTGAACGCGCCTTAAATGCAGGATACACTCCGATTTCATTGCTTCTGGAACACCGCCACATTGACGGTGAAGCAAAAGATATTATTGCCCGATGTAATGTGCCGGTTTTTACTGCTGAGGAAAAAATTCTTACGGGGCTTACAGGCTTCAAGCTCACCCGTGGCGCATTATGTGCAATGCGCAGAAATCCGCTTCCAGATGCTGAAATAATTTGCCGCATGGCAAAACGTATTGCCGTACTTGAAAATGTTGTCAATCCTACTAATGTAGGTGCAATTTTCCGTTCCGCAGCAGCTCTCGGAATGGACGCTGTTTTATTGACAAACGGATGCAGTGACCCATTGTACAGACGTGCGGCAAGAGTCAGCATGGGAACAGTTTTTCAGGTTCCATGGACTTATTTCGACGGAAATATGAGTACGCTGAAAAAGCTTGGATTTGCAACAGCGGCAATGGCACTTGATGATAACTCTGTAAATATTTCTTCCCCTGCCCTTGCAGCCGAAGAACAGCTTGCAGTTGTTCTCGGAACAGAAGGAGACGGGCTTGCCACACAAACAATATCCGACTGTGATTACACAGTTAAAATTCCTATGTACCATGGTGTTGATTCCCTGAACGTTGCAGCAGCAAGTGCTGTCGCTTTCTGGGAATTGTGCAGACATAAAAGCTGATTTGTCATTATGCTCAAGCAGGAATATAAACTTATCGGAAAATTTTCTGAAAAATTTTCCGTAACCCCTTGCTAAATCCTGAGAAATAGTATAAAATAGTATTGATGTGGTGTTAAACTTTTAACGGAGTTTTTACACCCGTTTCCATTAATCTTTTTATGAAAGGATGTCATAACAATGGCAGGTTTAAACAAGGTTACTGTAGAAGACATTAACGTAAAGGGCAAGAAGGTCCTCGTAAGAGTTGACTTCAACGTTCCTATGAAGGACGGCGTTATCACTAACGATAACAGAATTCAGGCTGCCCTCCCAACTATCAAGAAGCTTATCGCTGACGGCGGCAAGGTTGTACTTTGCTCCCACCTCGGCAAGCCAAAGAACGGCCCAGAAGCTAAGTTCTCACTCAAGGCTGCTGCTGACAGACTTGCTGAACTCGTTGACACAAAGGTTGTATTTGCTGCTGACGATACAGTTGTAGGCGACAACGCTAAGAAGGCTGTTGCTGAAATGAACGACGGCGAAATCGTTGTTCTCGAAAACACAAGATTCCGTGGCGCTGATGAAACAAAGAACGGCGAAAACCTCTCCAAGGAACTCGCTGAACTCGTTGACGGCGAAGTATTCGTAATGGACGCTTTCGGTTCCGCTCACCGTGCTCACGCTTCCACAGCTGGCGTTACAAAGTTTGTTAAGGAAACAGCTGTTGGTTACCTCATGCAGAAGGAAATCCAGTACCTCGGCAACGCTGTAGAGGTTCCTGAACGTCCTTTCGTTGCTATCCTCGGCGGTGCTAAGGTTGCTGACAAGCTCAACGTTATCTCCAACCTCCTCGAAAAGTGCGATACACTCATCATCGGTGGTGGTATGGCTTACACATTCCTCAAGGCTAAGGACTACGAAATCGGTACTTCCCTCGTTGATGACGAGAAGCTCGATTACTGTAAGGAAATGATGGATAAGGCTGAAAAGCTCGGCAAGAAGCTTCTTCTCCCTATCGATACAACAATCACAAAGTCCTTCCCTGACCCAATCGACGCTGAAATCGAAGTTTCCGTTGTTGATTCCGACAAGATTCCTGCTGATATGATGGGTCTTGACATCGGCACAAAGACACAGGAACTTTACGCTGACGCTGTTAAGTCCGCTAAGACAGTTGTTTGGAACGGTCCTATGGGCGTATTCGAAAACCCAATCCTCGCTAAGGGTACAATCGCTGTAGCTAAGTCCCTCGCTGAAACAGACGCTACAACAATCATCGGCGGCGGTGACTCCGCAGCAGCTGTTATGCAGCTCGGCTTCGCTGACAAGATGAGCCACATCTCCACAGGCGGCGGCGCTTCCCTCGAATACCTCGAAGGTAAGGTTCTCCCAGGCGTAGATGTAATTGCTGAAAAGTAATTCAACATAATAATTTCAAGGCGGTGCAGACAACACTATGTTGTTTGTCCGCCTTGTTTTTGTAATTCATCATAGGGGGTACTGCAAATGAAATTTATAAAGCTTGCGGCATTGACTTTATGCTGCGGTCTGCTTGCCAGCTGCGATAATTCCGATGTTGACAGCGAAATCATAAACCATATTACAAGCCAGATTACTACAGAAACAACTGTTGAAATTACTACTGCTACTGAAATATCCACATCGGAAACTGTAACAACAGAATCAGAAACTTCCGCTTCTCAATCAGGTTGGACAGAGAATTCAGTTGTTTCGGGAGACTTTACATATACCGTGCCGTCAGAAAAATTTATTGAGAAATCCCTTAAAACAGCTGACTTTGGAAGCGTATATATAGTGATGACCCCTGACGGAGAGTGTAAGGCTATTCCTTACAATCATTACTGGGCTGTAATGAGCGTTGAAGAATTGAAAAGACTTGCCGACAAAGAAGCTTATGACCTGCTTTCCGATGATTTGAAAACCGGTGTCAAGGAAACCTATGAAGGATTCAGGGAATACATGGCTGGACCGTTGTTCACCAGTGAGAATCAAAGATATGTCGACAGTGATTACAATATGAAAATTGGTCCTGCGGTTTATTTTATCTGCCATGTTCATGCAGACAGCGATGAAGATGCTGACGTAATTATGGCACGTCTGAAAACTCTTGCTGATTATCTTTTCAGCAAGCCTATAGAGAATCCTGAAATAATTGACGCAATGTCTGCTTCCCTTGCTGACGGCAACAATTACTTCTGTTCTGTCAGCTACGAAGGCGAGGGCACAACTCTTACGCTTGATGCAAATTACAGCAGTGAATACATAAAAAGCTGGGACGAAAATCATTTCAATTTCAATGAAGATGTCGAAATTATCAAAGACTAATCGTCCGTACAAAAACAAAACTGACATTGATGAAACAATGTCAGTTTTTATTTTTATCTGCCCAGCTGTTCAAGATAGCTGAGTTCTTTTTTCAATTCACGGCGAATTCCCTTCTGCCAGAAATATTCACCTATAAACAGTATTCTTTCCAGTCCTCTTTTACGGAAAATCGCCTGTAAAAGCCGCTTGAATGAATAAATTTTTCCGCTGGCAATAATGATTTCACGCTGAAGCTCTGCAGCTGTCATATTCTGAGGATAGTGCACAACCCTACCTGTATTGCGCGACCAGTCTGCCGTGTCAATCAATTTATCCTTGTGGCTGTCATAAACCGGAGTGCCGGGTATAAAATACATCGACTGAATAAGTACGCCGCATATATTGTTTTTGATAACAAAGTCCGCAAGTCGCTCACCTATTCCCTTTGTATGATTATCCGCACCAACAATGAAAAGTCCCCTTGTTCTCATGCCATGACTCTGAATATTCTTGACCGAGCGCAGAATTTCCTCATATGTACTTTTCTTGTTGTATTTTTCAAAGGACTCATCTTCAAGAAATTCAATACCCATCGAAAGCTCATCAAAACCTGCTTTTTTCAGAAGTTCAAGCATTTCATCATCGAAGCCTACTTCATATCTTATCTGAATAGTAAATGAATATTTTATACCTCTGTCAATAATTTCATTCAGCACCGATTTTGCCCATTCACGGTCGGCAAAAAAGTTGTCATCGGTAATCCACAGCACCTTTGCAAGACGCTTATGACCGCTGAAAAATTCGATTGCTGCTTCTATATCGTCAGCAACACTCTCAGGCGGACGTGTACGCACCTTTCTCCCGAATGCTGCAACCAGTGCACAATAATCACAATTATGGGGACAACTTCTTGATGCGTGAACCTGAGGCCATATGGTATTATACTTAGTCACTTCACGGAACTTATACAACAGATTTCTGTCAGGTATTGTATCAATATTATCAGGGATTTCCGGCTCACCCATAGTTATTATTTCACCGTTTTTCTTGTACACAACACCTGGAAAATCAATCGCTGCGTTATCCCTGACTGCATTTGTAAACTGCAGTATAAGCTCATCGCCCTCACCTCTGAGCACATAGTCACAGTAACGGATTGTTTCGTTGTAATTCAGTGTTGCATGAAGTCCGCCAAAAACCACAAGTGCCTTGCTTTTTTTCTTTATGTATTCTGCAAGTTCATATCCTCTGTTAGCGTTAAACGTAAAGATGCTGATAAAAATTATATCAGAATCAAGCACATCATCCCATACAATTTCCGAAATAGATTCGCTGTAGCAAAACACGTCCTCATATTCCCTCTTGAGTATTGTTGCAAGGGTAATCATACCATTGGACGGCGTACGGATATATTTATCGTACACAAAATAATTTTTCAGAGATTTTCTGTAAGGCTGATTACCGGGCTCTATAAATCTGATTTTCATTATTATCAACCACCTTTATGTTACTGATGTACGTTGGTATAAATTGTATTCGGCTGAGGTGTTACTCCGCTTCTTTCAAAAAGCTCAGAAGTTGTAACAAACTCATAACCTTCTTCAAGCAGCTTCGGAATAAGCATTTTCAGCGCTTCAACTGTACGGAAATTGCCAGCCATATCATGAAGCAAAATAACCATACCATCGCAGACCTGCTCCATAATTCTCTTGTAACGCTCCTCGGCAGAAACCTCGTCATTGTAGTCCTCAGCACCGTTGCCGCAGATGAATGTCATGTCGATTGTGTCATACATAAGCTGATTGAAAGCAATATACGGCGGACGGAAAAATTTAGGCCTTCTGCCGACTGCTGCTTCAACTTTATCCGATGTAAAGTTGATTTCATCAATAATCTGCTCAGCCGTAAATTCAGTCATAACCGAATGGGTGCGGGAGTGATTTTCAATTTCGCATCCAAGACTTACAGCCCTCTGCATAGCCTTTTCCGTTTCGGAATTGATATTGTTGCCCACAACATAAAAGCTTGCAGTTATTTCATAATGCTCAATCAGGTCAAGTACATCCATAGTTGTCGTAAGATTTGGTCCGTCATCAAATGTCAGTGCCACAAGCTTTTTGTTGTTCATAGTAATTTCTCCTTTTCAAGTTTTGAAATTACAGTTATTATACCATATTTTTCGGAAAACTTCAATGGTTACAGAAATATTTCATTCAAAGGGATAAAATTACAGTTTGGTACAGCACGGTTACAATGCGGTAAATCCTATTGCAATCGCCTTAACACGGTGCTATACTTGCCTTATCAACTGAAAAGGGGTACGACCTATGAACAAAACAAAGCTTATCACAGCAATCGCACTTATCGGGGCAATGCTTACGGGGTGTGCGGAAAAACCTGCCGAGGAAACAACCGTTACCGAAACTGCTTCGCAGACAACAGAAACAACTGCCGCTGAAACAACTGCCAATACCACGGCGGAAACTACCGTTACAACAACTGAAACGACTCCGCCCGAAACTGAGGCGACAACTACCGAAACGGAATTTGTTCCCGCATTTGAAAACGAAGATGCGGAACGATTTTACAACATTATAATGGCTGATACAAGCTGGAAGCACGACAACATCAAGGGTACGACAATTCTTGACCTGCAGGGTGACGGCACACCCGAATTTCTTGCTGATAACGGTGAAGATAATACACTTGAAGTATACGCTTTCGGCGAGGAAAAGCTTGAATTTCTGTACGATTTCGAGAAGTTCAACTGGAATATGGTTCGCTACACAGGCAACGGCAAAACACAATGGTGGGGCGAAAATTATTACGAGGACACTGTCAAACGTGAAGGAAACAGCTTCAAATACAATGAAGAATACGGATTTTATGAATTTACCGATGAAGGTCCTGTTGTAACAGAGATTTTGTACAGCCACTCAACTGAATACGATGAAGAAACCGACATTTACTACGGAATAATGTACAAGTTCGGCGAATATTATGCCGAGGACAGAATTGAGGAATATTCAAAGCTTGACGGTGCACCTGACCTTGCTTATTATGGCTGGTACATTGACAAAGCTGATTGGGAGGGCGCAAATCTTTCCAATGAGGAAAACTATGTTACCTCGCCTAATCTGATTGATTTTTCGCTGGATACAGACATAGAAAGATACATCGAAATGCTTGTTAACGCCTATGTTACAAATGATAAAACCTATCTTACAAAACCAGGTAATTTCGGTTCTGTAGATGCCTTCAAGCCGATTATCTACCTCTATCCTGAGGAAAAGACCGATGTGACCGTTGAGCTTAACGTAAACGGCAGACTTACCTGCACCTACCCCGAATATGACAGCAGATGGCAGGTTACAGCATTCCCTGACGGCACGATTTACGATAAACGTGACGGAACAGAATACTACAGTCTTTTCTGGGAAGCCGACCTGAACGCCGACTGGGATATGTCCAAGGGCTTTGTGGTAAAGCGTGAGGACACGGCAGATTTTCTCCATGAAAAACTTGCGGAAATGGGACTTACCCCACGCGAAAGCAACGAATTTATCATTTACTGGCTGCCGCTTATGCAGGAAAACGAGTGCAACCTGATTGCATTCCAGACCGAGCAGTACGAGAAAAATGCTGTTCTGGACATTGACCCTGTTCCTGACAGCCTGCTCCGTATTTTTATGGTGTACGAGGAATGTGACCCTGATACAGAAATTGCACCTCAGGAATTTGAGCCATTTGAGAGAAACGGCTTCACCGTTGTTGAGTGGGGCGGAAGTGAAATTGAATAAAACAAAAAATCCGTGGACCACAAATCCACGGATTTTCTTATTCTACTATTCTGATAGTACCCGACATCAGCGCCTTTTCCTCGCCGTTGTCATAACGGACAAGCAGTCTGCAAATCTCGTCAATGCCGATACATTCCGCCTGAGTAACCTCGTCGTTGTGCGTAATTTCTATACGCTTGCCGATAAGGTTTGAACGTCTGCGGTAGTCCTCGATAAAGCTCTTGTCACGGATATTTTCAAGATGTGACTCAAGGCTGTTGAGAATTTCCGCTGCAACTAGACTTCTTGAAATTTTATTTCCCGTTTCCATATGCAATGAAGTTGCGATATCGGAAATATTTTTAGGGAATGATGTATTCTGAACGTTAAGACCTATTCCTACAATTGCATACTCCAGACCACCCTGCTCTACATTTACAGCTGCTTCTGTAAGTATTCCACAAAGTTTCTTGTCGCCTACATATATATCATTAACCCATTTGATTTTACAATCAAGTCCTGTAACTTTTTCAACAGCTTCCGCAACCGCAACCGCTGCACAAGACGTAATAAGCAGAGAATGTTCAACCGAAAGCTTAGGACGTAGAATTACGCTCATATATATTCCCATTCCTATCGGGGAATAAAAACTTCTTCCCATTCTTCCCTTTCCTTGCGTCTGCACCTCTGAAACAACGGTTGTTCCATGCACAGCTCCCAATTGCGCAAGACTTTTAGCGAAATTATTTGTTGAGTCAATTGTTTTGAACACATCTATCTTTCTGCCAAGTTCCTTTGTACGAAGTTCCTGAAAAATAGAATGTTCATTCAGAAAATCATTTTCTTCAGATAAACAATATCCTTTATTTGTAACTGCACAAATGGTATAGCCTTCACTGCGAAGCTGCTTTACAGCCTTCCACACTGCACTTCTCGTCATTCCAACGCTTCGCGCAATATCGCTACCGGAAACATTTTTGCCCTTATTTTCTTCCAGAACAGAAAGAACCTTGTCCTTCAAAGACATTTAATTACCTCCGAAAATTCTTGTTACAAGTGTGCCTAAAGTGCACTTTACCTTATAAAAATAATAACACATATTTCCGATTAAGTCAATCACCTTTCAGCAAATTTATCATAAACTGTATTACATACAAAAACAGAAAGCTGTGTTCAATGAAATATGATAAGGATTTTTTTGCTGATAACTGCCGTAAGCATTGACTGTTTTACTGCTGCAATAGGCATAGGGAGCGCAGGAATAAAAATACCTATGCGCTCATCGTTTATAATCAGTGCCATAGGAGCATTATTTCTATGCATATCAGTTGGGTTTGCAGAAGTTTTAAGGATGGCTATTCCGTTGGATATATGCGGAATAATCTCTTCCGCACTACTTTTGGGACTAGGTATTTTCAATCTTTCCCAAAGCTTTTTCAAACGAATTATTGCAAAGAAGAACATTCCCGCGCAAAATCCCGCGGCTCTTTATTTTGATGGTACTGCTGCTGATACAGACAATTCCAAAAGCATTTCCCCAAAAGAAGCTGTTGCTCTTTCGATTGCACTTTCAGCAGACTCACTGATTACCGGGGTCAGTGCAGGACTTGAAGAAATAAACCTCTTCATTCTATGCTGCGGAGCTTTCATTGCCGGAATACTTTCCATATCCTTCGGATGCCGTCTCGGAAGAAAAATTATATCCTCTTTCAGAATAAATCTGGGCTGGCTTTGCGGAATCGTGCTTATAATTCTTGCTTTCATAAAATAAAAACGGGTATCCGCAATAAAACGGATACCCGATTTTCTGTGAAAATTAACCGAGTTCAGCAATCTTAGTCTGGAGTTCAGCATTAACTTCATCAACAAGACCAATAACTGCGTCTGCATATGTTTCTCTTGTTGTTGCCCAATCAGCACCATGGAGAGCAGCTCTTGTACCAACATTATCGCCGCCCTGTGTTGTATAGCTTGCAACGTCTGTAGAACAACCGGAAGCAAGGTCAACTACAGGGTACTGCATTGCAAGTTCATTAATCATCTTGTTCTTTTCAAGGAGTTCTTCAGACCACTTGAAGTCATCCATAGTCTTTCTGTCGGAAATAGCAACAGCACCTTCGTCTGTGCTTCCAACAACATTACACTCAGCAAAGAGAGCAACACCCTGTGGGTTCTGTGCACCCTTACAGATTGCATAACCGTTGAGCTTAGCAACTGCGTATGGGTCGGAATCTGCAGGAGATGGAACAGGAACGATACCAACATCAGCAGGATCAATCTTTGTTACCCATGTAGCAGGGTCAGCCTGAATTGAGTATGCACCAACAATGTAGAAGAGCTGTCTGCCGTCACCCATCATTTCAGGGATTTCCTGGTTAGCACCACTATATGCTGTTCTGTCGAATACAAGACCTGCATTGAAAAGGTCATACTGGAAGTTCATAGCCTTTTCAACTGTAGCGTCATTATAGTTACATACGAGCTGACCGTCCTTTGTACCAACGAGAGGTACACCTGCGGAGAAGAGAAGTGCGTTTTCAGCCCAGTAACCATCAAGACCAAACTGGTCATTTTCATCATCAACGAATTCCTGGAGCATACCCTTGAATGTATCCCAGTTCCATTCGCCAGCTTCAAAGAGCTCCCATGGATCGTCAAGACCGTTAGCTTCGATTGTAGCCTTGTTATAGATACAAATTTCTTCAGCTGTAACGGATGTTACAAGGTTGAAGTGCTTACCGCCGAAGTTGTAAAGGTCCATAGCAGGCTTCATATCCGCCCAGATTTCAGAATCCATGTCGATATAATCATCTATAGGGAGGAACATACCGCTGATGATACCCTTAGGGAAGTTATAAACGTCATCGCCTGGGAAGAAGTCAATTCCTTCACCGCCGAGAACGTATGTAGAAAGGTCAGTGTAACGATTTTCCCAAACTGTTTTATACCAGGTAATAGTACCGCCGTATTTTCTTTCGAACATTTCCTGAGCAACAGACTTGGAAGCACCTGAGCCTGATGGGTTAAGGTCATAGTGAGCGAGCCACTTGATTTCCTTGTTAGCAAGTTCAACGTCCTGAAGCTTATCCATTGCTCCTGCAAGAACGTCTACCTCTTCAGCTGCAAGTGTAGCTGTGTTGGTTTCTACTGTAATGGCAGTAGTTGTCTGTGCTGTTGTCTGAGCAGTGTCTGCGCCTGTATCAGATGATTTGCTGCCGCAAGCTGTAAAGCCTGCTGTCAAAGACAGTGCAAGCACGCCAGAGAGAATCTTCTTTGTGTTGTTCATAATTTACCTCCTTAAAATTGATATATATAATACAATATAATATCATCAAAATAAATAACCCGGCCACAGCACGGCTGTACTGTGCCGGGTTTTTAGCGTAAATTTATCCTTCAGCGAGTGCAGCCTGAAGTTCTGCATTTATTTCTTCAACAAGACCATTAACTGCATCTGCATATGTTTCTCTTGTTGATGGCCAGTCAGTACCATGGAATGGCGCTCTGACAGCGGACTCAGCACTTGCTGTTGTGAGTGACTCAACATCTGCGGAGCAACCTGAAACGAGGTCAACGATTGGATACTGCTTAGCAAGAGCGTTGATTTCGTTTGTTTTGTCGATGAGTTCCTGAGGCCACTTAGAATCGTCCATAATCTTTCTTTCGGAAATAGCAATGGAGTTAGGGTCGTTTACAGCAACGATTGTACACTCAGCAAAACGAGCAACACCCTCTGGGTTTGAAGCACCCTTACAGAGAACATAACCTTCTACAGCAGCAGCCTGATATGGGTCAGAATCTGCAGGAGATGGTGTTGGAACAAATCCGAGGTTTTCAGGAGAAATACCGTGAGCCCATACCTCTGGGTCACCCTCTGCCTCCCAGAATCCGCCGATCCAGAACAGCTGTCTGCCATCAGCCATCATCTCAGGATGAATCTTATACTGGAATACCTCAGCAGGAGCAACAAGACCGGAATTATAGAGGTCATACTGGAAGTTCATAGCCTTTTCCATAACAGGATCGTTAAGATTACACTGAATCTGACCGTCAACAGACTGAACAACAGGAATACCTGCAGAGTACAGAAGAGCAAGTTCGTTGAACCAGTTGTCAAGACCATACTGTTCATTTTCTTCGTCAACGAATTCCTGAAGCATAGCCTTGAATGTATCCCAGTTCCATTCGCCTGCCTTATAGAGTTCCCATGGATCATCAAGACCGTTAGCTTCGATAGTTTCCTTATTATAATATACATAGTAGTTAGCTCTTACATTTGTAACAAATGTATAGTGCTTGTTGCCGAAGTTATAAATTTTCATAGCTTCAGCTGTATTCTGCCAGATGTCAGAATCCATGTCAATATATTCATCGACAGGCTGGAACATACCGCTGATAATAGCCTTAGGGAAGTTGCCTGCTTCACTTGGGAAGAAGTCGATTCCTTCACCGCCAAGCATATATGTAGAAAGGTCATTGAAACGATTTTCATATACTGTTTCGTACCACTTGATGGAACCGCCGTACTTTCTTTCGAAAAGTTCAAGTTCAACCTTCTTGGAAGCACCGTTTCCGCCTGGGTTGATATCGTAGTGAGCAAGCCACTTGATTTCCTTGTTTGCGAGTTCAACATCCTGAAGCTGACTGAGAGCAGTTTCCAGAGCATCTTCTTCTTCAGCTGCAAGAGTTTCAGTATTCTTTTCAACTGTTACAGCAGTTGTTGTTTCAGCTGCAGCAGCAGTTGTTGTTTCAGCAGAGTTGCCGCCATCGCTTCCACAAGCAGAGAGACCTGCTGTGATTGTAAGCGCCATAGCGCCTGCCAGAATCTTCTTGATATCCTTCATAATAATCCTCCATATTGCACACTTATGTGCATAAATATACTTACATTGTAATTATAGCAAAATATCAAAATATCCGTCAAGAGATATTTTATAGATAATCTTTGCGACATCTTGTATACTTTAGACAAAAAAACGCTACGAAAACCTTTAAGTTAAACAAATATTTCATTAAACTCTTACGAAATGTACAACCTTGGAAGCAAAATCGCCGTGAATTTCCATAAAAATTCCAGCATTCATCAAAGCACTTCCGCTATGGATTTCACCGTTTTCCTCGTTGCGGTACATAGCCTTCGGGTCAAGTCCCTTCAGCTTCACGCGTCTGTTGCGGTAGTTAGGTCTGCCAAGCACCTGTACAAAAGTGAACACAGCCTCGGACTTATCCTTTGCAACAAACATCCATGCGTCCCACATATTATCCTCGAACACGTTGCCAATACGATACTGGTCACCTGTTCTGATGATAGGGTTGTACTTGTTGAACTGGGCAATCTGTCCCGGGATAGCGTCCCTGTCCTCCTGTGGAATTCTTGTTACGTCAAGCTCGTAGCCGAATGTGCCGACCATTGCAACGTTGCCTCTTGTTGCAAAAGGTGTGGAACGGCCGACTGTATGGTTCGGACAGTCGGAAACGTGAGCACCCATTGCGGAAGCAGGGTAGCAGATTGATGTGCCGTGCTGGATTTTAAGACGCTCGATAGCGTCTGTATCGTCGGAGCACCAGATTTGTGGTGAATAGTAAAGCATAGCTGGGTCAAAGCGTGCGCCGCCGCCTGAGCAGTTTTCGAGAAGAATGTGTGGGTAATCGGTTGTAAGGCGGTTCATCACGTCATACACGCCGAGAACGTATCTGTGCCACAGCTCACGCTGTCTGTTCTTGGGAAGTGTTGTTGAGCCGACTTCGGTAAGCTGACGGTTCATATCCCACTTGATGTACTCGATGTTTGCGCTGTCGAGGATTTTCTTCATCATACCATATATATGGTCGCGGACTTCCTTGTTGGAGTAGTCGAGAACGTACTGCTCACGGGACATTGAGAGCTCTCTGCCCTGCACCTGGATTGCCCAGTCAGGATGAGCCTTGTAGAGCTCGCTGTCGGGGGAAATCATTTCAGGCTCGAACCAGATACCGAACTTCATACCAAGCTTGTTAACCTCGTCAACGAGATATTTCAGTCCGCCCTTGATTTTCTTTTCGTACACGAACCAGTCGCCCAGTGAGCTGTTGTCAGCGTCACGGTGACCGAACCAGCCGTCGTCCATAACAAGCATTTCGATACCAAGCTTAGAAGCTTCCTTTGCAATATCGATAAGCTTTTCTGTATCGAAGTTGAAGTATGTAGCCTCCCAGTTGTTGATGAGGATAGGACGTCTCTTGTCCTTGTATTCGCCTCTGATAAGGTGTTCACGGTAGAGGTCGTGGAAGGTACGTGACATTGCGCCGATACCCTCGCTTGAATATACCATTACAACCTCAGGTGCAACGAATTCCTCTCCTGCTTCGAGAAGCCAGTTGAAATCGAAGTGGTTGATACCCATTACAAGACGGGTATATTTATGCTGTGTAACCTCAGCCTGAGCGAAGAAGTTACCGCTGTAAACGAAGTTGAAGCCGTAAGCCTCGCCGTTGTCCTCGTCAGCGTTATGGGAAACGAGAGCAACGAACGGGTTGTTCTGATGTGAGGACTCGCCCTTTACGGAGTCAACGCCCTGCTTGCCGTGGTGGAGTCTGCATCTTTCCATAACACGCTCTCTTGCCCAGCTGCCGTTGAGGGTGATGAAGTCGTAGCCGTCGTTGTCGAAGTCAACGCAGGCGGAAAGCACTCTTTTCACGTTGAGAGGCGCTGTGCCGTTGTTCTTCAGGCGCACGCTTCTTGTGATAACATCAAGGCCGTTGAAAGCTGTGTAAACAAGCACTGCTTCAAGGCCTGTGTGCTTGTCAACGCAAGTAATTTCAAGAGTTTCAGCCTCGTTCTCGTTTGCAAATGTTGCAGGCATACCCTCAAGCGCAGGCTTGCCCTTGTAAACCTTGTGGGAAACGTAGCGAAGGTCGGTTGTGGTCATACCCTCGTCGTCCATAACCATAAGGCATGGCTCACGGTAGTCGCCTGTGCCGTGGCAAGGATACTCAAAAGCGTGGGCGTCCATGAATGTGCCCTTGTCGCGTGCGTTTGTCTTGAGTGTCCACGGATTTTCAGTAAGGCGAAGGAGATATGTAAGGTCCTCGTCCTCGATTTTCTTTCCGTAGTAAGCGTGGATAAGGTAGCCGTCATCGGTTGCGCCGAAAACGTAGCTTGTATTCTTTGCGTCAAGCTTGAAAAGAACGATGTCCTCAGCGTAGCTGATGTTGTCGTTTATCTGCCAAGCCCATCTTTTGTAGTCCTTGTGGAATTCCTGTACCTTTATCATATTAGTTTGTTCCTTCCGCAGTATTTTCATTTTTGGGGGCAACTCTGTTCAGTATCTTGCGAAGTGTGCTGATTACCGACTCAAAGTTGAAGATTGTAACCATAATGAACAGCACGATAAGCTGTACCAACATGAATTTCGGTTCCTTTGAGGCAACGAAAGCCATATAGCAGATTACGATTGTGTTTACGATGATTCTGAAGTGGCTTACCTTGAACGGGATAAGGTTTCTTACGTCGAAAATTCTTATCACGAAGCAAGCCGCATAAGCCGACGCTGTTGCGATTGCCGCACCATAAGCGCCGTGTTCGGGTATAAGAATAAAATTCAGAATGATATTCACAACTGCTGCAATAAGGCTTGTCAGCAGGGAGTTCATTGACTTCTTCTTTACGTTGTACACGCTTGACGTAAACTGGCAAAGACACTGGAAAACCATAGCAATGACCAGTATCGGTGTGTAGTGGTAGGCAAAGGTGAAGTTCTTTGAGGGGTCATTATCAACAAGCAGATATGTAAGTGGCTTTACAAGCACTATCACGCCTGCCGCCGCAATCATAAGCAGAGAACTGTATGCACCATAAATTCTGGTGTAGAATTTGGCAAGTCCGCTGTCATTGCGGTTTTCGATTGCTGACATCTGCCACGCTTGATAGAACAAGGTCGTGAACATCATCAGCAGCGACGGGATTTTGTAAGCGGCGCTGTAGATACCGTTTGTATGGTCGCCGCAAAGTGAGATTACGAACCATCTGTCCGACGCGGAGGTTATCCACCACAGCACGTATGTCGGAATAAGCGGAGCCGAATATTTCAGCATTTCCTTGAAAAGCTTCTTGCTGAAATAGCTGATGTCCAGATACTTGTGCAGGCCTGCGATAAAGGTCAGTCCCACAAGCGAAACAGCGTCCGAAATGATGATTGACAGCACGTACCCCGTAACACCCATATCAAACCCAACAAGGAAAATCAGGTTGCATATAACGATTACAAGCGTTGAAAGTATACCGTCCGCCGCAAACAGCTTCACGTAGCCCTTTGCACGTACAAAGTTTGACGCAATCTGTCTGAAACAGGAGAAATAGCAGTAGACGTACAGCAGGAAGCCATAGTCCTTATACATATCAATAAGGTTGAACACAGGCGAGAAAAGTGCAAATGCACCAAGCCCGATGAGGGTTGACGCAACCGCCACGGTGTAGACCTGCCGCTGATTGTAGCCCTTGTCCATACCGAAACGTATGACAGCGTCAGCCATACTGAAAGTTAAAATCGGGTACAGCACGTTCACCGTCTGATAAAGCAAATCGGCATCGCTGTAGCCGTCCGTGGTCATACAACCCGTGTACAGCCTCATAAGTATGAAGCTCAGGAACTTTGCCCCGAAGCTTCCGATGGCGAAAATTACGGTGTTACTCGCCAGCTTCTGGTATTTATTCATAGCAAGAGTTTACTCCGTTACACATCAATATATTTTTTCTTGTCCTTTTTCGTAGCAAGAAGTGCAATGTTAACCAGCGCTACTCCGCCAAGAGAAACCGCCGCAATCCATAAACCGCGCCATAATTTTTTCATAAGAAATTCCTCCTTGTTTATAAAAAGACGTATATATTTTAGTATACCACATATTTTTTAAAAATGGAATAGGGTCAGAAAATTTTTCTTGTGCATTTTTTAAAACGCAAGTTAAAAATTGAATTACCCATTGACTTTAAAGCATAAAAGTAGTATGATTAAAAGGTATACAAGTTTGAAAATAAATTTTCAAACTGTGAGTTTTGTGCTTTTGAAACTGTCGTTTCAAATTTTGTAAAGCTCACTGCGTGGAGCTTCAAAACCACACAAAACATTAAAAAAGGATGACGCACGTTTCTTGCGAAACGTGGTCTTATTTTTGAAATTACAATGATTGGAAGTGATTGGTTTGATCAAAGCGGCTGAAGCAATGGTAAAATGTCTGGAAAATGAGGGCGTAAAGGTCGTCTTTGGTTATCCGGGCGCTGCAATCTGTCCTTTTTATGATGAACTTACAAAATCCGATATCCACCACGTCCTTGTTCGCCGTGAGGATAATGCTGGGCACTCCGCAAGCGGCTACGCTCGTATTTCGGGCAAGCCTGCGGTTTGTATCGCTACCTCGGGTCCGGGCGCAACAAACCTGCTGACGGCTATCGCTACGGCTTACGCTGACAGCATCCCTCTCGTGTGTATCACGGGTCAGGTTTCCACCGACCAGATTGGCTGCGATGTGTTCCAGGAAGTGGACATTACTGGTGCGGCTGAGCCTTTCGTAAAGTACAGCTACCTCATCAAGAACGCGGCTGAACTGCCACGCGTATTCAAGGAGGCCTTCTACCTTGCGGGTACGGGAAGAAACGGCCCTGTCCTCATTGACGTGCCTGTGGATATTCAAAACACCCTTATAGATTTCGATTACCCCGAAAGCATTGAGCTTCGTACATACAAGCCTACGGTCAAGGGCAACACCCTGCAGATTAAGAGAGTCTGCGAGGCGCTGAAAAATTCCGAACGTCCCCTCATCTGTGCAGGCGGCGGTGTAATCTCCGCTAACGCTGCCGAGGAGCTTCGTGCCTTTGCCGAAAAGACCAGAATCCCCGTTGTTTCAACAATGATGGGTCTTGGCATTTTCCCTTCCGAGCACCCGCTCTACATGGGTATGCTTGGTATGCACGGCGTAAAGACTGCTAACGAGGCTGTTTCCAAGTGCGACACAATGATACTTATCGGCGCACGTGTTGGTGACCGTGCTGTACGCTCCCCTAAGTTCCTTGCAAAAACCACGAAAATCATTCACATAGACGTTGACCCTGCTGAAATCGGCAAGAATATTCACGTTGACATTCCCCTTGTTGGCGATTGCGGAAATATTCTTGAACAGCTCTGCGCAAATGCTGATTGTACCGAGCGTGCCGACTGGCTCAGTGAGCTTTCACAGATAAAGAATGAAGTTCCTACCGAAAATGAAACACAGGGCTACGTGAACCCGAAAATGTTCATCAGAAAGCTTTCCGCAAAGCTTCCCGAAAATACAATCTGCGTTGCCGATGTTGGTCAGAATCAGATCTGGACCTGCAACAACTTTCAGTTCAAGGGCGGTCGCTTCCTTACAAGCGGCGGTATGGGCACTATGGGGTACTCCGTACCTGCGGCAATCGGCGCGAAGTTCGCTTCACCCGACAGCGAGGTCGTGGCAATCTGCGGCGATGGCTCATTCCAGATGCAGATGATGGAGCTTGCTACTATTATTCAGGAAAAGCTTGCTGTCAAGATTATCCTTATGCGCAACAACCGTCTTGGTATGGTGCGTGAGCTTCAGACTATCCACTACAGCGACAATCAGACCGCTATCCACATTGCTGATGGCAACCCTGATTTTGTGGCGCTTGCAAAGGCTTACGGCATCGAAGCGGAGCGTGTTTGCACAATGGCTGAAGCTGAACAGGCTATCGAGCACCTCTGCAATGCGAAAGGTCCATATCTGCTGGAGTGCAACGTGTGGCGTAATGAAACTACGCTGTAATATAAACATTCGTTATATGAATTATGATTTATATGCACTTTACTTATGGCAGAAAATGTGGTAAAATGTCAGTATACGCTATCAAAGGAGTTTTCTTATGAAACATACAATATCTATCCTCGTGGAAAACCACGCGGGCGTC
Organism: Oscillospiraceae bacterium; assembly: GCA_018110825.1. Taxonomy (GTDB): domain Bacteria; phylum Bacillota; class Clostridia; order Oscillospirales; family Ruminococcaceae; genus RGIG8773. The sequence goes on along the minus strand of JAGBCL010000095.1, from coordinate 9,107 downwards.
CTGTCCAGAATTTCGGGACTTTTCTCACGCCGCGGCTTCAACATCGACAGCCTTGCGGTTGGTGAAACCGACGACCCGAAAATTTCCCGTATAACAATCGTTGCTGACGGCGATGAGCACACCGTTGAACAGCTTGAAAAACAGCTTAACAAGCTTATCGACACCCTCAAGGTAAAGGCTCTCGCTCCCGAGGAGCTTCTCTCCCGCGAGCTCCAGCTCATCAAGATTGACGCCACACCTCAGCAGAGAAGTGAAATCCTTACTATCTGCGAGATTATGGGTGCGAAGATTGCTGATATTTCAGCAACAACCCTTACTCTTGAAATTTCCGACACGACCCAGCACCTCGACCGTTTTCAGGAGCTTATCAAGCCTTACGGCATAAAGGAAATCGTCCGTACAGGTGTTATCGCTATCCAGAAGGGTGCGGAAACTATCAAGAAATAGTTCCTATTTCAGTAATTAAACGTGTATACCGTTTAAATTGAACGGCAACCGTTTGATATAGTATCAAAATCCAATTAATATAAAACGGAGGTTTTTAAAATGGCAAAAATTTATTATCAGCAGGACTGCGATCTCGGCAGACTTGACGGCAAGACCGTTGCAATTATCGGCTACGGCTCCCAGGGTCACGCTCACGCTCTCAACCTTAAAGACAGCGGCGTAAACGTTGTTGTTGGTCTTTACGAAGGCTCCAAATCCGCTGCAAAGGCAGAGGCTCAGGGTCTTAAGGTTCTTTCCGTTGCTGAAGCTGCTAAGGCTGCTGACGTTATTATGATCCTTATTCCTGACGAAAAGCAGGCTAAGCTTTACAAGGAAGCTATCGAGCCTAACCTTACAGAAGGCAAGACACTTGCTTTCGCACACGGCTTCAACATTCACTTCGGCTGTATCGTTCCGCCTAAGAACGTTAACGTAATCATGATTGCTCCTAAGGGTCCTGGCCACACAGTAAGAAGCGAATACCAGGCAGGTAAGGGTGTTCCTTGTCTTATCGCTGTTGAGCAGGATGCTACAGGTGATGCTACAGATATCGGTCTTGCTTACGCACTCGGTATCGGCGGCGCAAGAGCAGGCGTACTCGAAACAACATTCAGAACAGAAACAGAAACTGACCTCTTCGGTGAGCAGGCTGTTCTCTGCGGCGGTGTTTGCGCACTTATGCAGGCTGGCTTCGAAACACTTGTTGAAGCTGGTTACGACCCAAGAAACGCTTACTTTGAATGTATCCACGAAATGAAGCTCATCGTTGACCTCATTTACCAGAGCGGTTTCGCAGGCATGAGATACTCCATATCCAACACTGCTGAATACGGCGACTACATCACAGGTCCTAAGATTATCACAGAAGAAACAAAGAAGGCTATGAAGAAGGTTCTTTCCGATATTCAGGACGGTACTTTCGCTAAGGACTTCCTCCTCGATATGTCCGACGCAGGTTCTCAGGTTCACTTCAAGGCTATGAGAAAGCTTGCTGCTGAACATCCTGCTGAGGTTGTAGGCGAAGACATCAGAAAGCTTTACAGCTGGAGCGACGAGGACAAGCTCATCAACAACTAATATTGTTACATATCCGCTTCTTAACAAAATAAGAAGCGGATTTTTTATCAGACATCATTTGCATCGTTCTGATGAATTTAATAAAAAATTCACACAATTGCACAAAAAGTATGTTAAACTATGTATATGTATTTGTGAAATTGCCGAGATATAAAATTTCATAGCGCTTTTTTAGAGAAAATTACAAAAAACACTTGCAAAGTGAACAAAAAATGTGTATAATAATTGATATGGGCGGCGAATTATATAAAGAAACTGCCGCTTTGTTAAAGCTGATTATACAATTTTGTACTATGAAATCTATCAGGCTTATAAAATGAAAGGATGACCGGGTATATGTCAAACAGACTTTTTCAGGGCTTAATTCATCAGATGAGAGATGCTATGGATTGCATCATCGGCGTTGTTGACTCAACTGCTACAATTATCGCTTGCAGCGAGCTTTCCAAAATCGGAACAACAAATGAGTTCGTTTCTCTTGACTTGAGCGACTCCCATGATATCTTTGTCCGTGACGGCTATACATACAAGCCATTCGGCTCCCACATCAAGCCTGATTATGCTGTATTTGTTGAGGGTACTGACGAAAATGCTGCTAAGTATGCTAACATTATGTCTATTACTCTTTCTTCTATCAAGCAGTATTATGATGAAAAATATGACAGAACAAACTTCATCAAGAATGTTGTTCTCGATAACGTTCTCCCAGGTGATATCGTTGTAAAGGCACGTGAGCTCCACTTCAACAATGATGTGAGCAGAGTTGTTCTCCTCATCAGAATCGTTTCTTCCAACGATGTTTCTGCATTTGATGTTATCCAGAACCTCTTCCCTGACAAGGCTAAGGATTTTGTTCTCAACATTACTGAATCCGATATCGTTCTCGTTAAGGAAATCAAGAGCAACGTTGAGTCCAAGGACCTTGAAAAGCTTGCTCGTTCCATTTCTGATACTCTTTCCAGCGAGTTCTACACAAGAGTTAATGTTGGTATCGGTACTGTTGTTACAGGTATCAAGGACTTGGCTCGTTCCTTCAAGGAAGCTCAGATTGCTCTCGAAGTTGGTAAGGTATTTGACACTGATAAGGTTATCGTTTCCTATGACAACCTCGGTATCGCAAGACTTATTTACCACCTTCCTACAACTCTCTGTGAAACTTTCCTTCAGGAAGTTTTCAAGAAGGGTTCTATCGAATCCCTCGACCACGAAACACTGTTCACAATCCAGCGTTTCTTCGAGAATAACCTCAACGTATCCGAAACTTCCAGAAAGCTTTTCGTACACAGAAATACTCTCGTTTACAGACTTGAAAAAATCAAGAAGCTTACTGGTCTTGACCTGAGAGAATTCGACCACGCTATCGTATTCAAGATTGCACTTATGGTTAAGAAGTACCTCTCCGCAAACCCTGTTAAGTTCTAAAATAAAATCATTGCTCCCGGGCGGATTTTCCACTCTGCGGAAGCTGATTTATACAGTTATTTTTGGGGGCAGATTCATTTTCTGTCCCCACAATTATTTTTATGGAAATTATATCCAATTTGGATTAATATAGATAGGCGGTGTACCTTTTGGTAGAACTTAAAAATGTAAGTGTTACATATTCTAACGGCGTTGACGCTCTTCATGATGTAAGTCTGCGCATAAATGACGGTGAATTTGCTTTTGTTGTAGGTAAATCAGGTGCGGGTAAGAGTACCCTCATCAGACTCCTGCTCCAGGAAATTGACCCTACAAGCGGAAAAATTACCGTCAATGGCTTCAACCTCAACAAGTTGAAGAAAAGCAAGGCTCATAAACTTCGCCGTACAATCGGTTTCGTATTTCAGGACTTCAAACTTATCAACACTATGAATGTGTATGATAATGTCGCTTTCGTTCTCAGAAGTATTGACGCTCCGATTAAGTATATCCGCAATCGTGTTCCTTATGTTATCAGCCTTGTCGGACTGAAGGATAAGGCAAAAGCTTTTCCTCATGAACTTTCAGGCGGTGAACAGCAGCGTGTTGCACTTGCAAGAGCACTTGTGAATGACCCTCAGCTTATCATTGCGGACGAGCCTACAGGTAATCTTGACCCTACAAACAAAATTGAAATTCTTGAACTGCTCAAAGCAATCAATGCCTGCGGAACAACTGTTATGGTTGTTACCCACGAGCATGAACTTGTTCAGTATTTCGGTGGAAGAACAATCAGTATCACTGACGGACGAATTACCTTTGACGATTATATCGGTTAAAGCTACGGAAAGGAAGTTTACTTTAAATGAAAATCAGCAGTATGAATTACCTTTTCAAGCAAGGTATGAAAAACGTCTGGACCAACCGCATCATGTCGGTTGCGTCCCTTTGTATTTTGTCCGTCTCTCTGCTCCTTATAGGATTTACACTTCTTTTTGTCGCAAACATAAACCGCTTTGTAAGCGGCATTGAAAACAAAAATGAGGTTGTTCTTTTTATCGAGGACGGCACTGACAGCACTGAAATTTCCGCTATGGAAAATACAATAAAAAATATCGACAATATTGATTCTGTAACCTTCTATTCCAAAGAACAGGCTTTGGAAGATATGAAGAACGATATGGAAAACGAAAACGCAGAGGACCTTTTCAGTTATGTCGGAGAGGAAAACCCTCTTCCCGACGCATTCCGTATCCGTATTAAGGATATTGACCAGATAAGTCCTACCCTTATGGAAATCAACCGCCTTGATAAAATTGATTCTATAAAGTCACCTACCGATTTTATAAATATCCTTACAGGACTCAAAAACTTTATCGGAATAATTTCCATGGTTATCCTTGCGGCACTTATTCTTGTTTCACTTGTTATCATTTCCAATGCAGCAAGAGCAAGCGTTGACATAAGAAAGCGTGAAATCGCCATCATGAAGCTTGTTGGTGCAACCAACTCATTTATCAAAATTCCTTTCTTTGTTGAAGGTATGTTTATCGGCGTTTTGTCTGGTGTTATCTCCTCTGCAATCACATGTATAGGCTACAATGAGCTTATCAAAGTTCTTTCCCAGGACATGACAATCTGGAGTATTATGTCGGTAAACGGCTTTATTCCGCTTGATGAATTTATGTGGATGCTCATTCTTGGCTATATTGCAGCAGGTGCGTTAATAAGTGCATTTGGTACAGTTATGAGTACAAGAAAATATCTGAAGGTATAAAGGATTGCTTATGAAAATTATTAAAACAGCAAAAAAAATAAGTGCTGTTCTTCTTGCGTGTACAATTTCACTGAGCAGTGTCATTTCGGGAATGATTGTTACAGCAGACACTATGTCAGAACTTGAAGCAAAACAGGCAAAGCTTGATGAAGAACTTCAGGAAGTTGAATGGCTGCTTTCCGAATATGAGGACAAAGCTGATGAGGCTGATAAGTACCTTGAAGAATATGATGTGAAAATGAAAGTTCAGGAAGACCAGGTTAAAGTTGTTGAGGAACAGATTACACTTTATGAAGAAGAACTTGCTGCACTTGAAGAAGATATTGCAGCTAAGGAAGCTGAATTCACAGATGGCATCGAACAGTTCCGTCAGCGTCTGCGTGCACTTTATATGGCAGGCAATGACAGCCTTGCCTCGGTAATTGCAGGCTCCTCTGATTTTTATGATATGCTTGCACGAATGGAATTTGTTGAACGCGTTTCCAAGCACGACAATGACCTTATTGATTCACTCAGCGAACAGATTGCTGACCTTGAAGCAACAAAGGCTGAATATGAAGAAACCCTTGCTCAGCTTGAAAAAAAGAAAGATGAGGAAGAGGCTTATTATGAAGAACTTCGTGAAACCTATAACGGTCATGCTGAAACAAAGCAGATGCACGAAAATATGATTGCTGATTATGAGGCACGTGCAGATGAAATTGCTGATGAACAGGCTGAGGTCGAAGAAGAACTTCAGGCTGAAATCCGCAGACTTCAGGAAGAGGCAGAAAGAAAACGTAAGGAAGAGGAAGAACGTAAGCGTAAGGAAGAGGAGAAGAAACGCCAGGAAGCTGAGGCAAATGGTGAGACTTATGTTCCTGAAGCGGCTACTCCGACTTATTCCGAAACGGGATTTATCTGGCCTGTTCCAACTGTACGAAACACATCTGACCTTTACGGTGAACGCTGGATTGTCGAGGAACAAAGCAGTGATTTCCACAAGGGTATTGACATAACAAAACCAGGATGCGCAGGTGAAACTATTGTTGCTTCTGCAGGCGGAACGGTTATTCAGGCCAGCGATAAGGGCAACGGTTACGGCAAATGCGTAATTATTGACCACGGCAACGGCATTGCTACGCTTTATGCTCACTGCAGTCAGCTTTATACGTCCATGGGTGACACAGTTGCACAAGGCGACCCGATTGGTGCAATCGGATGCACAGGTTATGCGTACGGTAATCACCTCCACTTTGAAGTGCGTGTTGACGGTCAGCATACCAACCCTTCCAACTATGTAAATATCAATAACTAATGACTGAGGTTTTATATGAACAAAAAAATTTCTCTGGGAATTGCTATCGGACTTATGGCACTTGTTGCTGCGGTAACATTTATTATAACCTACAACTATTCCCTCAATGTCTTCAACTCAAAAGTAAAAAGCGTTTCCGAAAAAGAAAGCATATACACCAAGCTTTCAGAAATAGATACCTATGTCCGTGCAAACTACATAAATGAAATAGATGAAGAACTTCTCAACACAAGCATTATGAACGGATATACAGCGGGTCTCAATGATCAGTTTGCAAAATATTACTCCGCTGAGGAATATGCTCAGAAAACACAAAAGGAATCAGGTGTCGATATCGGGCTTGGCTTCAGCTATGAAAAAGAAGAAAGCGGATACATCAAAATTACAGAAATCACATCAGGGTCTTCTTCTGAAACAGCAGGTCTGCTTGTCGGAGACGTTATTACTGCAATAAATAATACTGACGTAATTGCATATGAAGGCGGTTATGATGAAGCTGTTGCCCTGCTTAACTGCGAAGAAGGAACTAAGGTAAAACTCCATGTCAAGAGAACAAACCTTGAAGGTGTATCTGAGTTTTTTGCAGTTGAAGTTGTTTCTGAAAAAACAGAAATCATTTCTGTAACAGGAAGAATGATTGACAACATCGCATACATAAAGATTTCAACTTTCAACGAAAAGACTCCTGACCAGTTCTCATCTGTTCTCAATGAACTTATCGGCAAGGGTGCTGAAATGCTTATATTTGATGTGCGCGACAATCTCGGTGGACTTACTGACTCGCTTCAGTCAACACTTGACCAGCTTCTCGATGATGGTGACATCGTTACTGCACATTATAAGAATTCATCAGAGGTAATTATAAAAACCACTGAAGCTACACAAGTGAGAATGCCAATGGTTGTTATTGTTAACGGAAATACCGCATCTTGTGCTGAATTGTTTGCATTTGCACTCAGAGATGAATCAAATGCCCAGATTGTCGGTACAAAATCATACGGAAAAGGCGTACTTCAGAAAACTCACAAGCTTTCAGGTGGTGCAGCAATAAAAATTACAGTTGCCACTCTTCAAACGAAAAACAGTGGAAATTATAATGGTGTGGGAATTACTCCGAACTTTGAAGTTGCTATTCCGGCAGATGTTGAACTTGCACTTTTAACTGAAGAACAGCAGCTTGAATCGGATACACAACTTATAAAGGCAATTGAAGTTGTATCTACAATTCAATAAGAAAGGATAACTATCATGGATGAATTTGAGTATCTTATTATACTTGTATTGATTATGCTGTTTGTGGCAGTAATAATGGATATTTTTTCTCTGTACATGGTCAAAAGCGGAAGCGTTGATATAGAGGATTATGCAGTAAATGTTCTTAACTGGTTTAAGGTTGTTCTTTTTGGTGTCTTTGGAATAGTACTTTTATATTACGCATTCACAACATCAGCTTCTCCATTAATGATTGTTGCTGAATTTGTTGTGGGAATCCTTGTAATTGCAGACTGCATAATCGGAGCAATTGTCAAAATTAAATATGGTAAAAAGAAATGAGTTTGTTTGATAAAAAATGCCGCTTTGAAAAAGCACTTTCTGTTCTCAGCAAAAGCGGTTTTTCTCGTGAATACACAGAAATGCTGAAAACAGAACTTGCTGAAGCCAAACGACCAAAGGATATTGCTAAGGGTAAAAGTTTTCTTGCAAATGCCCTGCTGATACAAGGTGACCTGACAGAAGCTTACCACACATTTGAAGAAATTGACTTAAAAAAGCTTGACGCAAATCTCCACGGAAATTTAATAAGCAACATGATTTTCTGTTTGTTTGTACAAAACAAATTCAAGGCTGCTGATGAGCTTTACAAAAAATACAACGCCGCTGTACTGAATGAACGCAGCGACGCATCAAAACGCAGTCTTGCTATACACCAGCATATACATGAAAATTACGAAGCGGCAATTGAAATTTATATCAATATGCTGGACAGCGAATGTCGTTTCCTTGATATATGTATAGTTAAATCAATGCTGCGGCTTGATATGTATGAACGTGCCGCAGAATTTACTGCTTTCTTTTATAGGTACGAAAACTGCGGCGAACTTACCAAGGAAATACACAAGATAAAGAACAAGGTCTTTGATGGGTTACCCCCGAAATTGAAAAGCAAATATATAAAAAACAACGGCAAAGGTTAATTTACCTTTGCCGTTAATCTTTTTATTCAGTAACTTCTTCTCTCTTCTTCTTGTTTGCATAAAGCATTGTAAGGAAAGAAGCAATTGCTGCTGCAGCAGCACCTCTTGGAAGTGTCATGCTGTTACCTGTAGTTGGGTTATCCTGTTCACCATCAGCAAATGGATCATCTCCGAGAGGAACGCCTCCATCATCAAAAGTTTCAAATGGATCTTCCCCGAGCGGAACATCACTGTCATCAAAATCAACAAGATCATTTGTAACTGCATCAGAAGTATTGTCTTCAGCAACAGGTACAACAGGAGCAGGAGCAACTGTATCATCAGATACTGTATCATTTTCAACAGGAGCAGTTGGAGCGGCAGGAGCAGTTGTATTTGGAGTGCTTGGAACTGCTGGATCTGCTGGAGCACTTACATCCGGAATACTTGGTGTTGTCGGAACGCTTGGATCAATTGGGTCAATTGGATCAATAAGATCGAGGGTATCATCAGGAATGCTTGGTATTGTTGTTGAAGTATTGTCATCATCATTGTTGTTTGTGTCATCATTGTCATCTGTATTCTCGTTGTTGTCTGTATTCTCGTTATTGTCTGTATTCTCATTATTGTCTGTATTCTCGTTATTGTCTGTATTCTCGTTATTGTCTGTATTCTCGTTATTGTCTGTATTTTCGTTGTTGTCTGTGTTTTCGTTATTGTCTGTATTCTCGTTATTGTCTGTATTTTCGTTATTGTCTGTATTTTCGTTATTGTCTGTATTCTCGTTGTTGTCTGTGTTTTCGTTGTTGTCTGTATTCTCGTTATTATCTGTATTCTCGTTGTTGTCTGTGTTTTCGTTATTGTCTGTATTTTCGTTATTGTCTGTATTTTCGTT
>JAGBCL010000094.1 GCA_018110825.1 Oscillospiraceae bacterium | reverse complement strand
TTTAAGTTTCGCAAGTAGCTTTATGCCGTTTTCTTTTCCGAACATAGTTTTTTGATGATAGCAATTTTCTCGTTGTCATTAGCAATCGTCCGGATGATTTCTTCTTCATCTGCCGAAAACAAGTCCGCAATGGCAGACACAATTTGCAAGATCAAGTTCCAGATTCTTTCGGTTACGGAAAGTTCCATTGTTCCGTTGATGGTTTGGTTGAACAGTCCTCCTATGGTTTCATAGGCTTCAAACCTCTTGATGAAAGACAGGATATTGTACTGCATCATGGTCAGGCTGACGCTTGCTATCTGCGATGAGAAGTTCCGGCATTGGCATTTCCCGAGTTTGAGTAGTCCTTTCATCTCAGAGAAGCAGACTTCAATGGCCCAACGCATGGAATAGATGCGGTATGCTTCAAAAAAGTTCAGTCCGGTATTGGTGGAAAGGAATGCATTCCATGTTCCTTTCCGTCCTCTTTTACAGAAGAAGATGCGGATTTTCCGATTGGAATATTCGGCATCTATATAAGCGTAATGACAATTCAGCTTGCGGCTGTACTTGACTGACTTTTCTTTTTTCAGTCTTTCGATGATGCTGGATGCATTCAAGTTGCCAAACTTGGTCTTATATCTAGTCTTGCCCATTTTCATCATGCCTATCAGATGGCATTTCAGATGTCTTGAGCAGATGAAATTCAACAAGTCCGCACAAGTAAACCAACTGTCAACCAGCAGATAATCAAAACGTATGCCTTTCCTGATGGCTTCCCTGACCATTTCAATAGACCGGTCTATCTTGCTTTGTCTGTATTCCTTTATACGGGTGTTGACTGCGGAATCCCCGTCACGTTTCTTGCTGAAGCGTGCTTTCCGCTGTTTGTCGGTCAGCCCTTGCTTCTTTTCAGGATTCTTGCCTTCCTCACCATGAAGCGAGAAGTCAAGCAAGGTCTGTGTCTTCCCGTCAGTATGGCATAGGAAGAGTCCTTTGAAACCCAGGACACTCTTGTGAAGGACGTGTGAATAGATACGGCCTATCATTTCCATCTTGAAGCCTGTTTTCGGCAAGTCGGTATCGTCGATTATCAGACATTGGAGGGATTCCTTCGAATCCTTTCTTGATGAAATCCGCTTCAACAGGCGAATACTCACCAGATAGACAAGTTTTCGCCAATCAATGTTGTCCTGCTCCATGAAACGATAGAACATGTCCTTTTGACAGGAGAAAAACTTGTAAAGTCCCGAATGGTGATATTGGAAAGAATTCTTGACCATAAAGAACGGGAAGACAAGCAGCAGTTCCAAGACTTGAAGACAAGTCAGCTTGCTGTTATGACCTTTTTCAATACCGATGTGAGAAGAACGCAGATTGAGACGACGAATTGTTGTCATAATACAGTTTATTGCCTTGTTGCAATCATTTTTGTGGAAGAACGCATTGAGTTCTGAAATAATATGTTTATCTTTGACCATAGCTTTTAGTAAGAGTTCTTTAAAGGTGGTACTTAAAGATACTCATTTTCTGTGATATACAGAACTAAAAGCTATATTTTTTATTTGCGAAACTTAAATTATTTCTGTTGATTGATAAATTTAAAGCAATTCACAATGAAAAAGTTACTCATGTTTGCTGCCCTTGTAGCAGCTTTGGCTTCTTGCCAATCAAATAACAAGAAAACCGTACAGGCAGAAATGGCAGATACCACAATGGA
>JAGBCL010000002.1 GCA_018110825.1 Oscillospiraceae bacterium | reverse complement strand
TCCTCAAATCTTGCAAGGTTTGATGGTGTTCGATATGGCTACAGATGTGACGATTATAGCAACATAGACGAGCTTTACAGGAAAAGTCGTAGCGAGGGCTTTGGCTCGGAAGTTAAAAAACGTATTATGCTTGGAACGTTTACGCTTTCGTCCGGCTACTACGATGCCTATTATAAAAAAGCCTTGCAGGTCAGAAGCCTTGTGAGAAAGGATTTTGACGAAGCCTTCGGAAAGTGTGACTTTATCATTTCTCCCGTCGCTCCGACGGTGGCATATAAAATCGGAGAAAAAACAGGCGATTCATTGCAAATGTATATGGGCGATGCATATAGTGTCCCTGTCAACATTGCAGGCATTCCTGCACTCACGCTTCCTTGTGGTATCGGTGAGGGAGGTATGCCGGTCGGTATGCAGCTGATCGGTCCCGCATTCAGCGAAGGATTGTTGTACCGTGCGGGTTTTGCATTTGAGAGTACCGGAAAGTGAGGGTAAAACCGTGAAAATGATAAAAGACTATGAAATGGTTATTGGTCTTGAGGTTCATGTAGAACTTAAAACCAAGACAAAAATATTCTGTTCCTGCTCCACAGCCTATGGTGCTGCTCCCAACACTCAAACCTGTCCCGTGTGTATGGGACTCCCGGGTGTTCTTCCGGTTCTTAACGGAAAGGTTGTTGAATATGCGGTTAAGGCGGGATTGGCGACAAACTGTACTATCGCAAACTATTCCAAGCAGGACAGAAAGAATTATTTCTATCCCGACTTGCCTAAAGCTTATCAGATAAGCCAGTATGACATTCCGTTGTGTGAGAACGGATACATAACGATTGAAACAACGGAAGGTTCAAAGAAAATCGGAATCACTCGAATTCATATTGAAGAAGATGCAGGCAAGCTTGTACACGATGATAAGTATGGCACCATGATTGACTGCAACCGTTGCGGCGTACCTCTTATTGAGATCGTTTCCGAGCCTGATATTCGATCCCCGGAAGAGGCGAATGCGTATCTTGAAAAGCTCCGTGCAATCATTCTTTACACAGGGATTTCAGATTGCAAAAAGAATGAGGGTTCTTTCCGTTGTGATGTAAACCTGTCCGTTCGTAAAAAAGGTCAAAAAGAATTTGGAACCCGTACTGAAATGAAAAACATCAACTCATTCCACTATGTTGTTCAGGCTATCGAATATGAATACAGACGGCAGGTTGAGGTGATTGAGTCCGGCGGAAAAGTTGTTCAGGAAACCAGAAAATTCGACCAGGAAACAGGAAAAACATACACGATGCGAACCAAAGAAAATGCAAATGATTATCGCTATTTCCCTGATCCCGATTTACCGCCGATTGAACTTACTTCTGAAGATATTTTGAAACTAAAAAGCCAGATCGGAGAATTACCCGATACGAAAAAGCGTAAATTTATTAAAGACTTTGGTCTTTCGGCTTATGACAGTGATGCTCTTTTGTCTGATCCCGATATGGCAAGATATTATGAAGAGGTTGTAAGACATACTACTTATTATAAGATCGTAGCGAACATTTTTATAACCGACATAATGCGAATGAACAAAGATGAATTCATTTGTCCTATTGCACCTGAAAATATGGCTAAACTTGCTACATTGTTCGGTGAACAGGTAATCAACTCATCAACTGTAAAAAAACTGCTGAAAAGAATGTGGGAATCGGATTTTGACCCTGCTATTGTCGTTGAACAAGAAGAACTTGCTCAGATCAACGACTGTGAACTGCTGACGGCGGTTGCTGATGAGGTTATAAAAATGAGTGAAAAACTCATAAGTGAATATCGTCGAGGCAAAGAAAAAGCATTTGAAGCGCTTATGGGCAATGCAATGGCGAAAACAGGCGGAAAGGCAAATCCGATTTTGTTGGCAGAGATTCTTAAAAACAAGATACAGTAATGTGAAGAGAAATCAATTTCAATTCATAAAACCTCCGTTTGTGGCAAAAATATTAACTGCACTACTGAACCCCTTGATTTTTCTTGGAGTATCTGCTATAATACAGTTAATATATATGCCGTTTGCGGCAAAATAATTAAGTGGAGGATGTTATGGAGATTAAACGCGACTTATATCTGAACAAACTGATCGTAAGAAAACAGAACGGTTTTATCAAGGTGATAACCGGTGTGAGACGATGCGGAAAGTCTTATCTTTTGAATACATTGTTTTATAATCATCTGCTCGCTGAGGGTGTCGATGAGGGGCATATCGTAAAATTTGCATTTGACTCTGCTGATGACCTCAGACTGATCGGCGAAGACCTGCGGGAGATTGATGAAGAAAATCGCAAAGTGGACCCCGCTAAGTTTATGGACTATATTAATGCCCGTGTTACGGATAAAGGAATGTACTATCTGCTGCTTGACGAGGTTCAGAAGCTGGGTAGCTTTGAGTCGGTGCTGAACGGATATCTTCGCAAGAACAATATGGATGTATTTGTTACCGGAAGCAATTCCAAATT
>JAGBCL010000093.1 GCA_018110825.1 Oscillospiraceae bacterium | reverse complement strand
TTAACTCATTTCTTCGTCAACTGACTTTGCATATTTTTTGCTCTTATGCTTGAGCTTTCCTTTTCCATCTCTGGAATTTCAGGGTTCTTTCTTAGGTTTGTATTCGTTACTTCAACCATTGTTCAATTTTCAAAGTTCTCTTTGCTTCCCTCGTTTCGTGAAGAAGCGTGTTTTATTATATCACACTCTTTTCGGTTTGTCAAGACCTTTTTTAAAATTTCTTTTTGAAATTTTCTTTTGGGTTTTGACTCCCTCGCGAGTCAGCTTTATTAGTATACCGCTTTCGACCTGATTTGTCAAGCACTTTTTTTCAATTTGTAGGAACATCTAACTCATGTTGCCGAAATCAGGTAATCTGATATAAAACTTGCACAAACACTGCTCCAAAATAAGGAAAAAGAGAGCCTAAATGACTCTCTTTTTCCAATTATTCATGTGTAATTATTTTCTTCGTCTGCGGAATTTTCAACAGTGCAATTGCTCCGATAACGGTAAAGATCAGCTCAGGAAGCATATATGCACCATTATAAACCAGGCTGTAAATCACTTCGTTATCTGTGGAGAAGCCTTCCCATATCGAACCAATTGAATGCCATATCACAATACCACTTAAAAAATGCATAATATATCTCATAAATACCGCAAAGACCGTTCCGCCAATCCAGCCTGCGAAGCCCTTGTTTCTGAACACGCCTGCCACACCGATTGCACTGTATGCACCTATATAGTCAAGCAGGATACATGCGATAAGCATTGCAGGGGTAAGTCCCCAGGCGAAAAGTCCGTCCATTACGCCCTGCCCGAACTGGATAAGTGAAAAAACGAATGATGCGAACATACCGTGTTTAACGCCGTGCTTGATGCTGAAAATGATAATCGGCAGCATTGACAGCAGCGTTACCGAGCCACCCCATGGCAGCTTGATTATTCTTATGTAGCAAAGTACCGTTGCGAGGGCAATCATTATTGCCGCTTCAACGAGGATTTTTGTTTTTGATGATTTATTCATTATAATAGTATCCCCTTCAGCCTAACAAAAAAAGCGCCGACGGATTACCCTCGGCGCAGATTACACTTGTCAACAATACAATAGCTGTGTTCCTACGTCGGCATTATCCGAATCAGGTAGACCAGAATACGTCTGGTTTTTGGGTCGAAGCGCCTGCTTCCTCTCAGCCTCGGTTATGAAGCTCCCCATTGTTAAGCGTTATTCAATTTACACATATATAATAGCACCCGCTCGTCGATTTGTCAAGTATTTACACCATAAAAAACGAGAGCCGCCACGGATGGGGGAAATCCGAGGCGGTTTCGTTTTGAAGTTATATGAAAAATGGTTGGAGGAGAGCATTGTTAATCCGCTGACAGAAGTTCTGCTATTCTCTCTTCGTCAGCTATTGCATTTTCAACGTAAATTTCTTCGTTTTCATTCTTAATTGCTGAGGTTGTTTCAATATATTCCTCAATAGCAGAGGTATCCGCAGGAAGCTCGTAGGTTGTTCTTGAGCAGGCGGATAATGCTATGCAGATTGCCCATACTATCAGACATACTCCTACAACATATCTTCTTTTCACGGTTACCCCTCCTTTTTGTCAGTGTAATGCTTTTTTCGTTACCGAGCGGCGAACTTTATTTTTTCATAACTTTTATTACGGATTGGCTAAGGGGGTGCCCCTTCTGAATACAGTATAGCAAGGCTTTTCTTTACCGTCAATAAGTTTCGCTGAACTGTAAACAGGTTGTTTCCGCATTGTAATAATGGTTACAAATTGAAAACGGCGGAAAATTGACCATATAAGCCGTTGTTTTCACAGGCAAAATTGCGGTTTTCGACAAATTTTTTTCTTTGCTGAAAAAGAGGTTGATTTTAATCTCAAATAGGTATATAATACAAAACTGTACGTTGTTTTTCGTATACATATTTAATATGTGATTTTTTGAAGGAAGGTCTTTTATATGCAAATCGAATTATTCAAGGACTTGGCGATTATTATCCTTTTCGCGAAGCTGTTCGGACTTCTTGCTAAGAAGCTCCGTGCTCCGCAGGTTGTTGGTGAAATCGTTGCAGGTCTTATCATCGGTCCGTCTCTTCTGGGGCTTGTTGAACAGTCGGACTTTATTACACAGATGGCGGAAATCGGTGTTCTGCTGCTTATGTTCTCTGCAGGTCTTGAAACTGACCTGAAGGATCTTATCAAGACAGGTCCTACTGCTCTGGCTATTGCCTGTGCGGGTGTGGCTGTTCCGCTTGCAGGCGGCTGGCTGCTTTATTCCTGCTTCTACGGCTTCTCTCCTGTAGGCTCCGACGAATTCTACCGTGCAATTTTCACCGGTGTAATCATGACAGCTACTTCCGTTGGTATCACTGTTCAGGCTCTCCGTGAGCTTGGCAAGCTGAAGGGCAAGGTTGGCACACTTATTCTTAGTGCGGCAATCATTGACGACGTAATCGGTATTATCGTTCTTACCTTTGTAGTGGGTCTTAAGGACGCTTCCGCAAGCCCGATGAAGGTTGTTGTCAACACACTCCTTTTCTTTGCTTTTGCAATCGGTGTAGGCTTTGTAATCTACAAGGTATTCAAATTCATTGACAACAAATATCCTCACACTCAGCGTATTCCTATTCTTGGCCTTGCTCTTTGCTTCGGAATGTCCTTTATTGCTGAAGCATTCTTCGGCATTGCTGATATTACAGGTGCTTATGTTGCAGGTATTATTCTCTGCAATCTCCGTGACAGTGAATACATTGCTGAAAAAATGGACATCAGCTCTTACATTCTCTTCGGTCCTGTATTCTTTGCAAGTATCGGTCTTAAAACTGAATTTTCCGATTTCACAGCGGAAATTCTTCTGTTCTCGGTAGGTTTTGTGCTTGTTGCACTTCTGACAAAAATCATCGGCTGCGGACTTGTTTCAATGCTGTTCAAATACCGCGGCAAGGACTGCCTGAAAATCGGCGTTGGCATGATGACACGTGGCGAAGTTGCACTTATCGTTTCACAGAAGGGCCTTGCCGTTGGTCTGCTTGACCCGATTTACTTCACATCTGTAATCCTGCTGATTGTTTGCTCCTCGATTGCAACACCTATTATAATGAAACTGCTCTACAAGGGTGAGCCTGATGAAGCAATCCCCGAAAGGAAGCCTGAAGACCAGATTTGTCTTGATGAATAAAAGTACGGCTGTACCGATTGGTACAGCCGTTTTTCGTTGGGTTGCTATTTATTCTTATCCTTTGTAATCTGCATGACCTGCACATAGATGCCTGCCACAAGCTGATAAAGCTCAGGCGGTATGCCCTGCCCCACGTTAAGCATTGTGAGAAGTGCGGTTGCAGAGTCATCACGGTAAACGGGCACGCCGTTTTCGTCGGCAAGATTAATAATCTTTTCAGCAACGTGGCCGTGACCTGAAGCTACAACGATAGGTGTATAGTCCTTTTCGGGATTGTATTTCAGTGCAACCGCTGCGTTATTCGGCTTTTTTGCTCTATACACTGACATTCAGTCCACTTCTCCTTTCATTAAGCTTAGGGAACACATTTGTCAAATCGCGTCTGCGTTTAAGCGGCTCGACAATCATTTTTTCCGCATTATATCCGCAGGCACTTGCAAGAGTCGGAATAGTTTCCTTTAACGGCAGGTAATCCCTCTGTGTGCCCTCGGGACACAGAAGTGCAACATTTACCGACTTGCCTCTCGTGTAAATTTCCAGTTCGAAATAACCTGCCTCCTCAATATCAAAGCAAAGGAACAAGTGATTGTCACTGCTGCCTGTTTCGGGGTCATTTCCTGCATCAGGGTCTACCCACAGCTCGCCGAACGCTTTCATATCGTCCATATTAATAGGCACAAGGAAGTGCAGAAGCGGCGTAAACACACCCGGAGCACTCAGGAGTCCCTGGAGCATTTCCGGTCTGCCCATTGCCGAAAGGGATTTCAAAGACGGGTCATTGATATTCTTGATAAGGAAGTCAAGCATATTCTCCATGGTTGTAGGCGGTTTATAATCAACACCGTTTGCCTGAGCCATTTCAGTAAGAATAAGGTTTATGCTCTGGGCGAGGGTAATTTTGTTGTCCATATTGTCAACACGGTTTATCATTACACTAAGCTGGTCGATGAGATTGTTGAGGTCCTTGGTGTGCTCAAAACCTCTCAGCAGCGTATTGAGTCCGCCCTTCATGTTATTGGGGAGCAGCTGTGAAAGAATTTCTCTCAGCGTTGCTGTACCGCCCTTTTCGTTGATACCCGAAAGCATTTCCGATAATTTATCGGGTGCAATTCCGTTAAGCGAATCGTTGAGTGCATCTGCAAGCCTTTCGGTAAGCATTGTCATTGAACGCTGTGCGGCAGCTGAAGGGTTGCCTTTCAGTGCGGCAAGCTTTATATCGGCAGGCAGATTGGAATTTTCTATGAATTGTGCAAACAAAGAGTTGAGTTTATCTGCCGTTGCGGAATCGGGAGCCATATTGAGAAGCGAATTGAAGCTTTCACCCAATGCTGATGCATCACCATTGAAGCGTGAAAGGTTATATGTAATAAGTGAAAGAAGATTCTGGGTTTTATCGTTAAGAAGCAGGCTCTTTTCAAGATAATTAACCAATGCAAGAATATCATTCTTTACCGTACCGAAATTCTCGGCATTAAGCTTATCAGCAGTTTGCAGAAGCAAATCCGCAAGCTGTTTGCTCTGTGCGGTTTCCCCGGCGAGGAAACGAAGGGACGCGGAAATTGACGCAAGAATATCGTCACGTGAATTCGCCGCAGCTGCCGCTTTAAGAAAATCAAGCACAGCCGAGCTTACTTCCTCGCTTACCGATGAACCCGAAAGTCCGGCAATCATATCTTTAAGTGCACCCCACAGCTTGCCGCTGAACATTGTAGACTCGTCCTGCTGGCGGATGATATCGTCCGTAAGCTCGTCAGGAGACAGGAGCACTTCATTTGCAAACTCGGTTACCTTATTCAGAAGCTCCGCATCACCTGATGCGCCGATTACAGACATTGCCCCACCGCTTATAATACTTTTCAGCAGCACTGCCGAAAGAGCAGGGTCCTTTGAAAAAGACGCGTTCAGTTTAGGCATACCTGCGCCTGAACCGTCCTTGAGATTCTGCTCTCCCAGATGTTCATCACGCACATTGGTCTTGTTTATGTAGTCAACGTTGCCGAGATTGAACACCTGCTCGGGAGTCTGCGGTTTAACGTTCTGATTCAGATTGTAGTCTTTAGGAGCAACAGGTGATGTTACTCTTAACATTTCAGACATATGTGCCAATCCTTCCTAATAATCATAATCTTTGGTATTTTTTGTAATTAAAATTGCTATATTGCCAAAGGAAATGTCAAAACAAGTGCAATTTTGTGTAAATTTACCGAAAAATCATCAAAAAGTTTTCCCGGTTTATTCTTATTATATTACATTTTTGGCTTGTAGTAAAGACTTTTTTGTAGTATAATTAAAAATATACTATAGAATATTATGGCGTGGTGTAACTTTACGGTTTTCCCGTATCGTAAATCTTTATCGCTTTGGTTTCTTATAGCAATTATTATATATGAGGACATTAACTGAATAGGTAGGTGTTTTTATGGCAAAGTTTGAAGCAGGAATGGAAGCAATGGCGGATATGTACGTCTTTGAAACTACCACTCTACTTGAACAACTCGACCAGATCCTTATGAAAACAGAAAACGAAAGCAGCTTCGGTGAGGAGGAAATCAACGAAATCTTCCGTACGATGCATACTATCAAAGGCTCCTCGGCTATGATGGGGCTTGACAATATGTCGAAGCTTGCCCATGCAATTGAAGATATGTTTTACGTTATCCGTGAGGATAATCCTGTTATTACCTCTATGGAAACACTGTACGATATCGTATTCAATGCATCTGACTTGATGAAGGCTGAAATCGAACTCCTTCAGGAGGACGAATATACTGCAACTGATTTCAGTGAACAGATTACAAGAATCAAGGGATACGCTGCTGTACTTAAAGGCGAAGCTGCACCTGAAGCGGCTGCACCTGCTGCTGCGGCTCCTGCACAGACAGCTGCGGCTCAGACTGCTGCTCCTGCTGCTTCTTCCTCTGCTCCTGCACTCACTTCTGTAAAGGTTTATTTTGAAGACGACTGCAAGATGGAAAATCTCCGTGCGCTCCTCGTTATCAACCGTATTACAGATGCGTGCTCACAGCTTGAATACGTCCCTGCTGACATCGAAACAAACGGCGATACAGCTCAGGTTATCATCGAAACAGGCTTCGACATCAGCTTCGCTCCTGCTGACGGCAAGACAGTTGACGCTGTTGTTGATATCATCAGAACAACTCCTAATGTAAAGAAGTGCGATATCGTTTCAAGAGGCGCAGACGTTGCTGTTGCAAAGGCCGCAAGCGGCGACATTACTTCTGTAAGAGTTTATTTCGAGGACGACTGCAAGATGGAAAATCTCCGTGCTCTTCTCGTTGTAAACACTATCAAGGAAGTTTGTGACAATGTTACATACGTGCCTGCTGATATTGAAAATAATGCAGATACCTGCAAGACTATTATTGAAGAAGGCTTTCTGGTTAACTTCACTTCCGAAAAGCCTCAGCTTGTTTTCCAGACAATTGAAAGCACTCCTTGTGTTAAGTCTTACGAGGTAATTGAGGATGCTGCTCCTAAGGCAGAGGCTCCTAAGGCTGCTGCACAGACAGCTCAGGCTGCTCCTGCTGTACAGGCTGCTCCTGCTGTACAGGCTGCTGCTCCTAAGACAGAAGCTCCTAAGGCTGCTGCTCCTGCTCAGTCCAAGGAACAGATTAACAACACTATCGCTACAAAGGGCGGCGGTGCTAAGCAGTCCCTTATCTCTGTTAACCTCAACAAGCTTGACACACTCGTTGACCTTGTTGGTGAAATTGTTATCACAGAGGCTATGGTTACTTCCAACCCTGACCTGAAGGGTCTGCGTCTCGATAACTTCCAGAAGGCTGCAAGACAGCTCAGGAAGCTCAACTCCGAACTTCAGGACGCTGTTATGTCCATCCGAATGGTTCCTATTTCCGGTGCGTTCAACAAGATGACACGTATCGTAAGAGATATGAAGGTCAAGCTCAACAAGGACGTTGACCTTATCTTCGAAGGCGAGGAAACAGAAGTTGACAAGTCCATCATCGACCAGCTCAACGACCCGCTCATGCACATGGTTCGTAACTCTATGGACCACGGTATCGAAGATAACGTTGAGGACAGAATTGCTGCAGGCAAGTCCCCTAAGGGCAAGATTACACTTTCCGCTTACAACGCTTCAGGTGAAGTTATTATCGTAATCGCTGACGACGGCGGCGGAATCAATCCTGAAAAGGTTCTTGCTAAGGCTGAAAAGAATGGTATCCTTACACGTCCTGCAAGTGAGTATTCCGAAAAGGAAATCCTCAATATGATTATGCTTCCCGGCTTCTCAACAAACGAACAGGTTACCGAATATTCGGGACGTGGCGTTGGTATGGACGTTGTTCGTAAGAATATTGAAAAAATCGGCGGCTCCGTTTCCGTTGATTCCAAGTTCGGTCAGGGAACAAGCTTCATCATCAAGATTCCTCTCTCCCTCTCCATCGTGGACGGTATGGAAGTTTCCGTTGGTCAGTCCATCTTTACAATTCCTATCAACTCCATCAAGGAATCCTTCAAGGCTAAGCCAAGTCAGCTGGTTAAGGATACTGACGGCAAGGAAATGATTATGATAAGAGGCGAGTGCTTCCCGCTTATCAGACTTTATGATATGTATGAACTTGAACCTGCTACGGATGACCTTTATGAAGGTATCGTAATTCTGGTTGAGGCTGAGGGCAAGCGTGCTTGTCTGCTTGCTGACGAGCTTATCGGCGAACAGCAGGTTGTTGTTAAGCCGTTCTCTCCATTGCTCAACAACTACAACGTTAAGCAGAACGGTATGGCTGGCTGCTCCATTCTCGGTGACGGCTCTATCACTATCATTCTTGACGTTGGCAACATTATCACAGATTTCTGATAAATAACAGTGCAGGCTTCCGATGATACGGAAGTCTGTACTTTAAAGAAAGGAAGACCGAGTATGGCTGAAAATACTAATGTAACTTATACCGCTGACGGTGCAGAAGTTCTTTTCTTTGACATCGGCGACACCGTTTACGGCATCGAAATCAAATATATCAACGAAATTATCGGTATCGAACAGATTACCGTTGTTCCTAAAATTCCTGACCACATCAAGGGCGTTATCAACATCAGAGGTAAGGTTGTTCCTGTTATCAGTATCAGAAAACGCTTTGGTATGGAGGAAATCCCTTACGATGACAGAACTTGTATCGTAGTTATCGAATTTGAGGACGGTCAGCAGGTCGGCGTTATCGTTGACCGTGTGCACGAGGTTGTTGTTGTCAAGAAAGACATTATCAGCAAGGTGCCTGACTCAAAGAGTGTAAACTCCAACCGTTATCTCAAGTCAATTATCAATATGGAAAGCGGAATCAGACTTCTGCTTGACTGCGATAAACTTATTATGGATTAAAAGAGGTATTCCCAGATGATGCTTAAACTCACGGACAACGACTTTCAGCGTCTTGTTGCGTATATGAAGGAAAACTACGGCATAAACTTAGAGAAAAAACGTGTTCTCATTGAAGGACGTCTTTCCAATATGGTTCTCCGCCGCGGTTTCAACAGCTTTACAGAATTTATCGATTTTGCTTTCGCTGACAAGACAGGCAACGAAACTATGCAGCTTGTCAACAAGCTTACTACTAACCACACTTTCTTCCTGCGTGAGCCTGAGCATTTTGAATTTCTGAAAAACACCATTCTCCCTTATCTTGAAAAAACCAATGAGAAAACCCACTCGCTGAAGCTTTGGTGTGCTGCTTCATCTACCGGTCAGGAGCCTTATACTATTGCTATGACTATTGATGAATATTTCGGCGCAAATGCTGCAAAGTGGGACTGTAAGCTCCTTGCTACGGACCTTGATACTGACGTGCTCCGCAAGGCGCAGGCAGGTATCTACACCGAAGATATGGTCAAGGATGTTCCTGCTCACTGGCTTTCAAAGTATTTCACAAAGATTGATGACAAGAATTATCAGGTCATCGACCGTATACGCAAGCAGGTCGTTTTCAGACAGTTCAATCTTATGGACCCCATTGTGTGCAGCGTTCCTTTCGATTTTATAAGCTGCCGCAATGTTATGATTTATTTCGAGCAGGAAACTAAAAATGCACTTATCGAACGTTTCTATGACGTTACAAAGGAAGGCGGATATCTGTTTATCGGCCATGCTGAAAGCGTTGGCAAGGACACCCGCTACACTTACGTCAAGCCTGCGGTTTACCGCAAAATTTCCAACAAACCTGCAGGTGGACGTACCTTTGCAGGCAGAACACTTTAACAATAAGGAGCGTCAGCTCTCCGCTGGACGATTTTTATTATGAATACTAAGAAAAATAAGCTGAAAGTCCGCGTCCTTGTGGCGGACGATTCTGCACTTTTCCGTTCAACTCTTGTGCAGGCGCTTTCTTCAATGTCAAATATTGAAGTCGTGGGCGAGGCGGCAGACGCTTTTGAAGCCCGTGACAAAATAAATGAGCTTAAACCTGACGTTCTGGTTATGGACGTTGTTATGCCAAAGATGGACGGAATAACCTTCCTTAAACAGCTTATGGAGCAATATCCGCTGCCCTGCATTATGATTTCGGGCACAGCAAATGAAAAATCCGCTCTTGAAGCAGGTGCTGCGGACTTTATGAAAAAGCCACGCTCCCCTGCCGAATTCAAAACCTTCTCCACAATTCTCGGAACAAAGATTATTCTTGCGGCAAGCAAGCCGGTTCATGCTGCAAATAAACCGAAAAAGGCTTCGGCTGAAGTAAAGGATGACGGGCTTGTTCCTCTCGGAACATCCGCAAAATCAAGCAAGATTGCACCAAACCTTCCTTTGCCGAATGAAATAACGGGACTTACCCGTGCTGCAAACGATGGCATAGTTGTTGCTCTTGGTGCTTCAACAGGCGGTACGGATGCGTTGGAGTGTGTGTTGAGAGCTTTCCCTGAAACAATGCCGCCTGTGCTTGTTGTTCAGCATATGCCTCCTGTGTTTACAAAAATGTACAGTGAACGCCTTGACAAATGCTGTGCAATGACTGTAAAAGAAGCTGAAAATGGTGACAGACTCAGGCAGGGTCTTTGCCTTATTGCGGCAGGAAGTTACCATATGGAACTGAAAAAAGATGCTCAGGGTTACTATGTAAAATGCTATCAGGGTGAAAAAGTTTCGGGTCACTGTCCTTCGGTTGACGTTATGTTTTCAAGCGTTGCTGAAACGGCAGGTAAAAAAGCAATCGGCGCAATCATGACGGGAATGGGTGCTGACGGTGCAAAAGGCTTGCTGAAAATGCATAACAAGGGTGCGTATACCATCGGTCAGGATAAAGAAAGCTGCGTCGTTTACGGCATGCCGATGGAAGCGTATAAGCTGGGTGCCTGCTCGGAGCAGCAGTCCCTTGCAAATATCGGTAAGACGTTATGCAGACGAATTACTGAAGGTTGGTAATAAAAAATATTTCGGGGAATACACAGTATTCCCCTTTTCTTTTCACTTTATATATGGTATAATATTTATAACAACATTTAAGGAGGATTGCTATGAACATAATTTCACTGCTTATACCAAAGGATAATGCGGCATACCTCTATGAAACCTGCACTGTACGAAAAGGTCTTGAAGATATGAAAATTCACGGCTATACAGCTATACCCGTGCTCAGCAAGGACGGCAGATATGTCGGCACGGTAAGCGAAGGCGATTTTCTGTGGAATCTTATGGAAAAAGACAGCCGTGAGGAGCAGGGTGAAATGCTGATTGCGGATATTATCCGTCCCGACTTCAATCCATCTGCAAATATCTACATTACAATGGAGGAGCTTCTCCAGCGTGCGGTTCAGCAAAGCTTTATTCCAGTTACAGATGACAGAGGATACTTTATCGGTATCGTTACACGTCAGAAAATTATTCTCACACTTATGAATACGAAATGATTCAACGGCACCTGTGGGTGCCGTTTTGATTTATAATTATATTTAAAACAGGTTTATTATCGTAATTGTTGCACAAAATAGTTGCAAGAAATAAAAAAATATGTTACAATAAATGAGGTTTATTGCCTTATCAAAGGTGGTTTCAAATCCAAGAAAGGACGAATTTATAATGAACAAAGAACAGTTTCTCGCAAAAATAAACGAAAACCTCCGCGTTGACGGACGTACTGACATCAAGAATGCTACTCCGAAGCAACTTCACAACGCACTTTCCCGTGCGGTAATGAGCGAAATTATCCCTGACTGGGACGCTTCCGAAGAACGCCACAACTCTAAGCGCCGTGCTTACTATCTTTCCGCTGAATTCCTTATGGGACGTGCAGTGTTCAACAACCTTTACTGTGCAGGTCTTCTTACAGAAGCTAAGGAAATCCTTGCTGAGCAGGGCGTTGACATCAACTGTCTTGAAGAAATCGAGGACGCTGCTCTCGGTAACGGCGGTCTTGGCAGACTTGCAGCCTGCTTCCTTGACTCCGCTGCTTCCCACGATATTCCGCTCAATGGCTACGGTATCCGCTACAAGTACGGTCTTTTCAAGCAGTCCATCGGCAACGGCTTCCAGCAGGAAAGCGCTGACGCTTGGCTTGATTACGGCGATGCCTGGAGCGTACGTGCTGAAAATGATGCTGTAAGAGTTGATTTTGCTGACCAGTCTGTAATGGCTGTACCTTACGATATTCCGATTATCGGCTACAATAAGAAATCCATCAACACTCTCCGTCTGTGGCAGAGTGAGTCCCTCCGTGGTTTTGATTTCGGCAAGTTCGACAATCAGGATTACCTTGGCGCAAGCGAAAGCACAATCCTTGCTGACGCTATTTCCAATGTTCTTTACCCTAACGACAACACTGAAAAGGGTCTGCGCCTTCGTCTGAAACAGCAGTATTTCTTCGTATCCGCTTCAATTCAGGATATTATCCGCCGTTACAAGAAGGCTCACGGCGATGATTTCTCCAAGTTTGCTGATATGTACGCTATCCAGCTTAACGATACTCACCCGACAATTGCTATCCCTGAGCTTATCAGAATTTTCATGTTCAAGGAAGGTATGTCCTTTACAGAAGCATTTGCAATCGTACAGAAAACATGCAACTACACAAACCACACTGTTCTCGGCGAGGCACTTGAAAAGTGGGGTGCTGACCTGTTCAAGAGCGTTGTTCCTACAATTTACGAAATCGTGCTTATGATTGACAAGCACCTTGAAAAGCACCTCCGCTCTATCGGTCAGACTGATGCACAGATTGAAGCAAAGCGTATTTTTGACGGTGACCGTATCCACATGGCAAGAATGGCAATTTTCGCTTCCACATACATCAACGGTGTTGCTCAGCTTCACACTGACATTCTCAAGAATGACGTGCTGAAGGATTGGTACGAAATCTACCCTGAGCGTTTCCAGAACAAGACTAACGGTATTACACCACGCCGTTGGATTGGTCTTTGCAACCCTGAGCTGTCCTCACTTATCACTGAAAAAATCGGTGACGGCTGGCAGACTGAACTTGACAAGCTTGCTGAGCTGAAGAAGTTTGTTGATGACGGTGCAACAATCAAGCGTTTTATGGACATCAAGCGTGAAAAGAAGGTTCAGCTTTGCGAATATATCAAGAAGCACGAGGGCGTTGAACTCAATCCTGATTGGGCATTCGACATTCAGGTTAAGCGTCTGCACGAATACAAGAGACAGCTTCTCAATGCGTTCTCTATTGTTGACCTTTACTTCCAGATTAAGGAGAACAAGCTCCCTGACCTCCAGCCTACATGCTTTATTTTCGGTGCAAAGGCTGCTCCTGCTTACCGCAGAGCAAAGGGTATCATCAAGTATATCAATGAGGTTGCAAAGCTTGTTAACAACGACCCTGACACAAAGGATAAGCTTAAAGTTCTCTTTGTTCAGAACTATAATGTTTCCTATGCTGAAAAGCTTATTCCTGCTGCTGATATTTCCGAGCAGATTTCCACAGCAGGCCTTGAAGCTTCCGGTACAGGCAACATGAAGTTTATGCTGAACGGTGCTGTAACTCTTGGCACATATGACGGCGCAAACGTTGAAATTGTTGAAGAAGCAGGCTGGGAAAACGAATATATCTTCGGCGCAAGAGTTGAGGAAATAGAAAAGATCAAGCCGACTTACCGTCCTAAGGAAAAGATTTACTACACCAATGACCGTGTAAAGAGAGTTATCAACACACTTGTTGACGGCACTTTCAACGACGGCGACACAGGTATGTTCGGTGAGCTTTACAACGCACTTATCAACGGCACAAGCTGGCACAAGCCTGACCACTACTTCCTGCTGACTGACCTTGAGGGTTACGTTGACACCAAGCTTCGTGCACTTTACGATTACAAGAATCGTGAGATGTTCTCCAAGAAGTGCTGGATGAACATTGCTACAAGCGGCAAGTTCTCCTCTGACAGAACTGTTAAGCAGTATGCTGAGGAGCTTTGGAAGCTTTAATAAAAATTACAAGGTCACCTCAAATTACGGGGTGACCTTGCTTTTTTGCCATGTTACATTCAATTGCGCGGATATAAAGTTTATGTGGTAGACTTTTTTCGGCATATCGGCTATAATGTAAGTACAGTAAAACAACAGGAGGAGCATTATGATTTTTCGTGAAAAGCTGGTTCAATTAAGAAAATCCCGCAATCTGACCCAGGAACAGCTTGCCGAAGCGCTTGGTGTTTCAAGGCAGGCGGTGTCACGCTGGGAGGCGGGGGACTCCACTCCCGATATGATTAATCTGCTGGGACTTTGCGATTTGTTCGGTGTATCGTCCGATTATCTCATTCACGATAATTACGAGAGTGACGATGATATGCCGATTGTGAAGGAAAAGAATGAACAGATATCTGAAGTAAAATTCAAAAAGAAGATTTATCATCTATATGCCGCAATCGGATTTACCATAGCTATCATTTGTTCGTGCATATCCATATCTTTAAGCAATAACGATATCCAATTTCTTATTTCAATATTTACCTGCTCAACATTATCGTTTTGTGCTACAGTACAGTACTATTTATACTTCAAAGAGAAATAACCATATAAAAACACCACACCCGACAGGACACAGTAATCCTATCGGGTGTGGCTTTTTCTATTTCTACATATTTTACTATCTGTATTATTTCAGTAAAATTATACAAACTTTGTTTCTCTTGTTGCAGCACGGACTTCCATAATGCCTGTGTCGCCGTGGAAGAACACAGTACGTCCGAAATTCTGTCCTGTTTCTTCGGCAACAATTTTTATTCTGTATGCGGAGAGGATTTTCTTTACAGCGGCAACATTTCTTTCTCCGATATTGAAAACGGAAGAATTAACGCTGAACATCTGTGCACCACCTGCAATTTTCGCAACCAATCTTGTGGTTGATGCACCCTGAAGGCTCATATCCTGAATAAGCTCCATAATTCCCGTATCGGCATAGCGGCGTTTGTTGTCAACGCCCTGTACTGCCTCTTTACTGAGGGGGAGCATTATATGTGCCATTCCGGCAATTTTCTTTTCCGGGTCATAAAGGCAGATTCCCACGCATGAACCAAGTGCATAGGTTACAAGCGTATCGGGAGCTTTTACGACGTTGAGGTCGGCAATTCCGACTGTTACATTAGCCATTTATACACTCACTCCCAGTCTTGTGAAAAGCGTTTCGAGGGAATGCATTTCGGGAACGAGTATCATATTGCTCTTGATTTCGCCGTCGCCGATTACAAAGCCATCGTCAATGAAAAGAACCTTGTTTCCTACCTGAGCAAACTCAACAGCAGGCACACTGAGAATTGCTCCGACCATATCTACTGTCATATTCGGCACGGAAATATCAATCACCATACCTGTAAGCTGTGAAAGCGCATTTACATAAGAAGCGGCCATAATATTGCCTACCTCAGAAATGAATGAAGTTTCCATCTCGTTCATATTGGTAAGGTCTTCAATTTCGCTTCCGAAAAGTGTGCTTGTAAGCTTGCTTGCAAAGGAATGCTGAAGGATATACAACATCATACCTGTAATATCGCCCTTGATACCTACAAGCATACCGATTGCAACATTTTCAGGACCGCCGAGAAAGTTTACAGCCTCGGAAAAGTCAAGCATTTTTACTGACGGAACAGTAATATCCGTATTGCACTGTATAAGCTCAGACAAAGAACTTGCGGCATTGCCCGAACCGATATTTCCTATTTCTTTAAGCACATCAAGATGCATATCCTGAAGCTGCTCTACATTCTGAATGGCCATTGTGGTTAATCCTCCTATATATTAATGGGGGTTAATTTCTAAGGTTATTTACAATACTTTCAAGTTGGTCATGGGTCTTTACCATATTGATATTGAGCTGGAATGCTCTCTGGAATTCAATTACCTTGGACATTTCATTGGCAACATTTGTGGAAGAAGCTTCGAGGTAATACTGCTTCTTATCGGCATTGGTATTTGCTGCGGCAGGTCCGCTGGAAGCGTTTGCCTGGAAATAGTTATTGCCAATCTGGTCGAGTCCGTAAGGATTTTCAAAGGTGTAAACGCCCACCATCTGCGCAAGGGCATGTGCATCAATATCGTTATCAGTTCCCTCAACAAAAGGAACCTGGATACGATTGCCCTCATAGTCGAGAACATAAGCGCCGTATTCATTTACAAGCTCCCATGGTGAAACTTCGTCCTGTCTTGAAATATAGAAAGCGCCGTCCTTGGTATAATTGATATTGCCCTCAGGGGTAAGCACTGCAAAAAAGCCTTCATCAAGAGCAGCAAAGTCAAGCTCTCTGTTGGTATTTCTCAGTATAGACTGCTCAAACATCATATCCGTTTTCTGCACTCTTACGCCGTGGCCAAACTGAGTTTCCTCATTTTCGTTGTTTCTTTCGGTGTAAAGCAAATCTGCAAAGGAAGGTCTTGAAGCCTTGAAGCCATTTGTGTTTACGTTAGCCATATTATTTGCGGTAATGTCCAGTGCCATCTGATACGCCATTACACCTGATGCGGCGGTATGATAACCGATTTTACTCATAGCTGTTCAAATCCTTTCCTTAGTTTACTCTTGACAAATCATTTGCCGCAATCTGGTTTACGGTATTGATGATTTTGAGTGCTGTACTGCAAGCTGTAAAAACGTGCTGAGAATCCATTGCCTTAATGGTTTCTTCGGCAACATCAACATTTGAACGCTCATACCAGCCTTGTCTGATTTCGTAGCTTTCGTCTGCGGGAACAACTCCGAAAGCGGTTCCGTCGTATGGACGCATAAGGTTATCATCAACCTTTTCGATATCTGTACCTGCAGCAATATAGGTCAGACCGAGGTCAAACACACGTCCGTCATCAACGGTAATTGTTCCGAAACGGTCAACTGAAAAGTCAGCTGTTCCGAGCTGAATTCTCTGTCCATTTCCATCAAGAACATAGCCGCTTGAACCGAGAGTAAGGTAACCCTCGCTGTTTATAGTAAACTGACCGTTTCTGCTGAGAAGTGTTTCGCCGCTGCGGCGGTCTTCGATATTGAAATAAACGTTGCCCACGATTGCCATATCAAGACGTGAACCGGTATTTTCGAAAGTACCCTGTTCGAGGTCGGTAAAAGTATGGTTGATTGTGCGGTAACGGATTGTACCTGTTTCACTATGGTCGCCTCTGATAAGGAGGAGCTCCTCAGCAAAGGTTGTAGGAATAGCCTCATCAGACTTATAGCCTGCTGTTTTGGCGTTTGCCATATTATTTGTAATTACATTGAGTATTCTCTGCTCGTTAATCATACCATTAGCGGCGGTGTAATAACCTCTGAGCATAAATTTCCTCCTATATATCAAAATTATCTGTCATATATTTTTTCATCTTTGTAACAGCCTGCGAATGAATCTGACATACGCGGCTTTCAGAAACGTCCAGAACCTTTCCTATATCGGAAAATCTCAGTTTTTCGTAATAATAAAGTGTAATAACCAGACGCTCTCTGTCCTTGAGTGAGCGGATAGCGTCCGCAAGATATTTCATTTTTTCCTGTCTGTGGATTCCTGCTTCCGCAGACCACATACCGTCCTCATCAGCCTTATCGGGGATATCAAAGCCGCCGTCCATAACCATTTCCTCAAAGGAAAGTGTCTGTGCCGCTGCAGCCTGAGCAGTGCAGCTTTCCAGTTTTGCAACAGGAAGCTTCATATAGTCTGCAATTTCCTGAGAAGTAGGTTCACGGTCAAGCTCGCTGTAGAGAATGGAATATGCTGCATCATATTCCTTTGCAAAACGTCTTATGGTTCTCGGGACGAAATCCTGACTTCTGATAAAGTCGATGATTGCACCTCTGACCTTGATTGACGCATAAGTTTCAAACTTGACACCCTTAGCAGGGTCGAAGCTGTCAACTGCACCCATAAGTGCAATTGTAGCCTCATTGATTATATCGTCGGTTTCGGCAAATTTCAGATACATATTTCTTGTAGACATAGCCGCATACTTAACGATATTCATATACGCAAGGATAACACCATTTCGGAGAGCCTTGTCGCCGGTTTCCTTGTATTTCAAAAGCAGAAGCGCCTTAGCGTCCTTATCTATATCAGCCACAAAACTCACCTCCGTTGAACGTTACTCCTGTTTATTTCAGACCATAGCGCCTTCAATTGTAACATTACCCACCGCCTGAATCTGAACGGAATTATCGATTTCGCTGAATGAAAGCACCGTAACGTTCGGAATAAACTGGTCAATCAGCTTCTTGAAATAGATACGCACGATAGGTGATGTAAGTACAATCGGCATAGGAACAACGTCTTTAACCTTGTCAATCTGCTCATTGAGCGAAGCAATAAGCACCTGAATTGTCTGTGGGTCCATAGCAAGGTAGGAACCCTGCTCGGACTTCTTTACCGAAGCAACAATCTTGTTTTCTGTTTCGGTATCGAGAGTAAGAACTCGTATCTGACCGCCGTCGGAAAAACGGCGTGTGATTGTTCTCTTGAGAGCCTGACGGACATACTCGGTTGTTATGTCAACATCCTTCATATTATGCTGGTTATCCGCAATTGTTTCAAGGATTGTCTGTAAGTCACGGATTGGCACGCCTTCTTTAAGCAGCAGGCAGAGAACCTTTTGCAGATAAGCAGGAGAAACAACGCTTGGAACAATATCCTCAACGATTGTGGGATTTGTTTGCTTCAGCTTATCAAGCATGGTCTTTACGTCCTGTCTTGAAAGCAACTCATGGGAGTAATTCTTTATAATTTCCGACAAATGCGTAATAATAACAGATGTCGGGTCGATAAGCGTATAGCCTGCGATTTCCGCACGAAGCTTATTCTGCTCGGAAATCCACTTAGCGGGGATATTGAACGCCGGCTCAACGGTATCGATACCGTCAACTTCCTTTGTAACACTTCCGCTGTCCAGAGCGAGGTAGTGGTCCATAAGGATTTCAGCCTGAGCGACAACTTCACCCTTGATTTTTATAACATACTGGTTAGGGTTGATATGCTGGTTATCGGTCATTCGTACCGACGGGAATACCATACCCATATCCATAGCAAACTGTTTTCTGAAAATTACGACACGCTCGATAAGCGTACCGCCTGAATTCTCGTCCGCAAGCGGAATAAGGCTGTAGCCGAATTCCATTTCAATCGGTTCAACATTAAGCAGCTTATAAACGTTGTCAATATCTTTATAATATTCCATTTCGGAAAGGACTTCCTTGTTGGCAGCCATTTCCTGCGCAGCCGCATCTGTCTGAACGGCAGTCCGCTTCTGTGTACGAAGAAGAACAACACCCAACGCAATAAGTGCAGAACCCAGAACCAGAAGCTGAATCTTCGGGAATCCAGGAATAAGCATCATTATAATCATTACGCCGCCTGCGATAAGCATTACAAGAGGCTGTGCACTCATCTGATTCTTGATATCAGAGTTGAGGGTGTCCTCGGAAGCGGAACGTGTAACAATCATACCCATTGATGTGGAAATCAGGAGAGCAGGAACCTGAGAACAAAGACCATCACCAACTGTTGCAAGCGAATAAACGCTGAGAACCTCCATAAATTCCATTCCGTCAAAAACGAGACCCATAACCGCACCGCCCAGCAGGTTAACGATTGCGGCAACGATAGAGAAAGTTGCGTCACCCTTAACGAACTTGGAAGCACCGTCCATAGCGCCGAAAAAGTCGGACTCACGCTGGATTTTCTGACGGCGGATTTTTGCCTCGTCCTCGGTGATGATACCAGAGTTGAGGTCGGCATCGATAGCCATCTGCTTACCCGGCATAGCATCGAGGGTAAATCTTGCTGTTACTTCAGCAACTCGTTCAGCACCCTTTGTAACAACGAGCATCTGAACAACGGTAATAAGTATGAACACGATAAATCCGATAACGGCGTTACCGCCCATTACGAATTGACCGAACGAAGCAACAATCTGCCCCGCATTACCCTGATTCATCAGGATAAGACGAGTTGAAGAGATGTTCAGACCGAGTCTGAAAATTGTTGTAATAAGGAGCATTGACGGGAAAATTGAAAATTCAAGAGGCTCCTTGATGTACATTGTAAAAAGAAGAATAACCAGTGACAGCGCAATATTTACAACGAAAAGCATGTCCAGCAGCCATGTGGGCAGCGGAATGATAATCAGGAATATTGCCAGGATAACGAATACCGTTACCGAGTTATTCAATATATTTTTCACGGTATAACGCAGCCTGCCTTTCTATCTGAACTGCCGCCTACATACCTTTCGGCGTCTTGCCGTTCAGGCCGTATACAAATGCCAGAACCTCAGCGACAGCGTGGTAAAACTCATAAGGGATTTCCCTTCCGATATCTACGGACTTATACAGTCCTCTTGCCAGCGGAACATTTTCCACAATCTTGACGTTGTGTTCCTCCGCTTTATCTATAATTCTGAAAGCGACCTTATCAGCACCTTTCGCAACAACAATCGGTGCACGGTCCTCATTTTCGTCGTATTTGATTGCAACCGCAAAGTGGGTAGGGTTCCTGATGATGACGTCCGCTTCGGGAACTGCCTGCATCATTCTTGCCATAGCCATCTGCTGCTGCTTCTGGCGGCGTTTACCCTTAATCTGAGGGTCGCCTTCCAGTTGTTTATATTCTTCCTTGACCTCCTGCTTGGTCATCATCATGTCCTTTTCCCATTTGTATTTCTGATACAGGAAGTCAACTGCTGCAATTGCAACAAATATTGCCGCCAGCTTCATGCAGATTGCAAAAACCGTATCAGCAACATAAACGATACCGATTTCTATTTCATACTGGAGCAATCTTGACATTTCGCTGATTCTGCCCTTGATTTCGCTGTACACGACAGCACCAAGGATAACCAGCTTTATAATTGATTTCGCAAGTTCAAACAAAGCACTCAGAGAAAACATTCTCTTTATGCCATTGATAGGATTAAGCTTGTCAAGTTTGAATTCAAAGCTTTTGGTCGAGAAAATAAATCTCGTCTGTATACCTGAAGCGATTATCGGCACAATCATTGATATTAAGAGAAGCGGTCCTCCTGCAAGCAAAACGGTTTTGCCAATTTCAAGAATAAGCTTCGGAGCAACATCCATTCCCTCTATCTGTGTGCCGTTGTTATCCATACCGTGACCTGACTGTGCGAGCCAGTAGCTCATATCATCAGTTATAACGCGGTATGCAAGCTGAATAGTAAGTCTTAACGCGAAAAACAACAACAGTATTGATGCCGCCGAAACGACATCCTTACTTTGCATTACATTACCTTCTTTACGTTGTTCACTTCGTTTATGGGCGGTCGCCTTTTCGGTTTTTTCGCCGCCGCTGCCTTCAGCCATAGAAATCTCCTTTATGTAAACTTAAAGTAATAATCTTTTGATTTTATACAGCAAGTTATCCTGCAGGTATAATTGAAATAACCTGTTCCACCGTATTAAGCCAAGTCTGCAGATACTCATCAATGAAGTCCGACAATGGAATTGCAATACAGAACAGCATTAAAAAACCTACTGCAACCTTCAGCTGAATGTTAACGACCATAATCTGAATCTGCGGAACTGATTTCATCAGCATACCCATACAGAATTCAAGAATGAAAGCCGCCGCAATAATCGGCATTGCAAGCTTGCTAACCATAGCCAGAAGCACCGAGAAGTAGGATACTATGTTATATCCCAAATCGGGGTTAAAGCCTTCTCCGCCAACCGGCAGCGTATCGAAGCTTATAACAAAAAGCTGAATATATGACATATGCGCATTTGTTGCAAAAAAATACAAATACATCATAAAGCTGATAACCGAACCTATAATAGAAATCTGCGCATTGGTTTCAGGGTCGAAAACCTTTGCCATACCCAGACCTGACTGCATATCCATAATTTCTCCGGCAACCTGAACGGTGCTGAAGAACAAATTGGTTATAAAGCCGAGGACCAGTCCAATAAAGATTTCTCTTACCAGCATCATCAGATAGATTCCCGCCTGAGTTCCTGAATCAACAGGCTCGGGCTGGACAACCATAATCACAAGCATTGTGATAAAAATTGAAATTGTAACCCTTGCGATTACGGGCACATTACGTCTTGAAAGAATAGGTGTAAAAGCAAATATAGACAATATCCGTGCAAAAACCAGAATGTTGGTCTCAAAGCTTCGGAAAAGCACAATAAAAAAGTCCAAGGCCTTCTCCTTTCCGACTGTTAACCGACACCTGTCTGACTGCTTATCTGATTGATAAGGTCAAAAATTCGTATTAAAAACTCATTCAGGCTTGCTGTCATCATTGGTGCAAACAAAAGCAGCAGCACAACGATTGTCAGTGCCTTAGGCACGAATGTAAGGGTTTGCTCATGCACCTGGGTAGCCGCTTGCAGAATCGCAATTACCAGACCTACCAACATACTTATCAGCAGCATTGGACCGGCAATTTTGATTGACAGCATAAGCGCCTCTCGGAATATTTCCAGTACAAGTTCCTCTGTCATCTATGCCACCTCCGCTATGTATTGAAGCCCGTAACAAGCGAGCCAACCAGCAGTGTCCAGCCGTCGCAGAGAATGAAAAGCAGCAGCTTGAACGGAATTGATACCGTTGTCGGCGGAAGCATCATCATACCCATTGACATGAGGATTGTTGAAACTATAATATCAATAACCAGGAAAGGAATATACAGCAGGAAGCCGATTTCGAATCCGATTTTGATTTCACTTAAGACAAATGCAGGAACAACCATTACAAAGCTGATTTCATCGATAAACTCCTCTTCTGTTTCTGCCTGAATTTCGGTATCTGTCAGACCGAGGAAAAAATCCATGGAATCGTTGCTGGTGTTCTTCAGCATCCATTCTTTCAGAGGTCTTGAAGCCGCCTGCACCGCTTCGACGGAAGTATATTCCCCGTTTTTGTACGGCACATAGGCAACCTCGTTCATCTCATTAAGAACTGGTGTCATTATAAACAAAGTAAGAAACAGCGCAAGTCCTATCATAACCTGATTCGGCGGGGTTTGCTGTACGCCCATTGCATTTCTCAGAAGTGAGAATGAAATGATAATTCTTGTAAAGCAGGTAAGCATTACAAGAATTGATGGTGCCAGTGAAAGAATTGTAATAAGAATAACCAGGTCAATGGTAGTTGAGCTTTCGTTGATATTCAGCTGGTCGAGGAGGTTGCTTGCCTCTTCATCATCTGTTATCGGCTCATTATATGGGAGCGCTGTTGTTGTAACCGCTTCGTCAATATTCTCAGCTTCAGGCTGAGTCTGTTCCGTCTGGGGTACTGTTGTTTCAAGATTAGGTATCTCTGTAACAATTCCCGTGACTTCGGGCTCCGAAACGGCAAAAGCGGTCACGGAGGAAAGTGAAGCAGCCATTGCCGCAGCACAGATTATTCCTGCTGCTGCCTTGACAAGCCTCTTAAAAATCATTTTTTTCATTCCGTCCGTCCTCTTTATTTTCAAGGGTTTCAGCGCTTGCCTTATTTCTTTCGGCAAACGCTTTTTTAAGACTATTCATAAAGCCGCTTTCCTCGCCCTCGGATTCACTTTCACAAACAGCGATATCCTCATCGTCAAGGTCGCAGACCTTTGTAACAGCATTCGGAGTTACCCCGAGGAGCATTTTCTTGCTTCCCACGGTAACAATCATCAGCTGTTTATCCTGCGCAATGCTTACATACTCAACAATTTTTATCGAGCGGTTATTGTAACCGAAGCCGCCTGACATACGATGCTTGTTGAGCCACTTATATGCGTAAAAGGTCAGAAAAAGCAGACCTATTACGCCAAGCAGGGCACAGATTACAGTAAAAACTTCGCCAATCATTTATTAGCCGAGAACCTTCTGAACTGTCTGAAGAATTCTGTCAGCCTTGAATGGCTTAACGATAAAGTCGAGAGCGCCGAGCTTGATTGCTTCAACTACCATGGATTCCTGACCCATAGCGGAGCACATTACAATCTTAGCGGAAGGGTCAGCTGCCTTGATATCACGGAGAGCTTCGATACCTGTCTTGTTAGGCATTGTGATGTCCATGATTACGAGGTCAGGCTTTTCTGTTGCATATGTATTGCAAGCGATTTCGCCGTCAGCAGCCTCAAGGATATTTGTATAACCGTTCTTTGTAAGGGCATCCTTAATCATCATTCTCATAAAAGCCGCATCGTCAACGAGCATAATCTTCTTATCCATAATAAAACTCCGTTTCTCCGCCGCAGGAATAATATTTTTTGTTTTACTTCGGAAACGTCGGGCGGAGCCGTTTCCTGCTTATTGTTTTCCGAAGCAGTTCACCTTGCTTCGGTTATCTACTTTCTTAATCCTTGCCGCTGAGGGTATCAAGGAATTTAGACTTGATAATTTCTGTAATTCTTACTGCAAAGTTATCATCAATAACTACGACATCACCCTTTGCAATCAGGTTGCCGTTAACAATAATGTCAACCGGAGCACCTGCCTGACGTTCAAGTTCGATGATTGTACCCTGAGTGAATTCCAAAATATCCTTAACCTTCTTTACTGCCGAACCGATTTCAACTGTAACATTCAGCGGAACATTCATCAGCAGTTTAAGGTTATCGTTCTGCTCCTGAGAGAGCGTATTGTTCTGATATGAAGCAAAGCTCTGAAGCTGAACAGGCTGTACATTTACAGGCTGCTGAGGCATCATCTGAGGCTGCATCATCGGCTGCTGAGGATACATGCCCTGAGGATACATGCCATACATAGCTGCCATATTCGGGTCTGCCATAGGCGGCTGACCGTAAGGCATCTGCGGCATTGCCTGAGGTGCAGGCTGCGCTGCCGGCTGAGGTACCGGTGCAGGTGCTGGTGCGGGAGCAGGCTCTGAAGCAGCTGCGCCTCCGCTGAGAAGCTTTTCAATTTCCTCCTGGGAAAGAGTTCCTCCTCCGCCTGAAGACGGTGCAGGAGCCGGTGCCGGCTCAGGCTCAACCTCTTCAATGCTGTCCATAATATTATTGTAACCCGCCATCATCTTGTCTGCCATATCCTTGGCAAGGTCAAGAGTCAGCACGGAGATAAACTCGGAATTGATTACGCCGTCAATTGTGAGGTCGAACTTTACGGTGCAGACATGTTCCTGTCCTGCAATCTCGTACATTTCGTTCTTCATATTTTCGGCAGTTGTTCCCTCCTGAACAATTGCTTCAGGGGTAGAGATATCAACGGTTGTTTCGATAATCTCGGAAAGTGCTGTAGCGGAGGCACCCATCATCTGGTTCATAACCTCACACACAGCAGATATATTCATTTCATCAAACTGGAAATCGTCTGTAACCTCAAGCGGCAGACCCATCAGCTGATTAAGAATAAGCTGGACGTCGTTCTGCTTGAGAACGAGAACATTCTGACCAGAAACGCCCTGTGTATATTTAATTCTTACCATTATCGAAGGTTCAAGCTCAGGGAAGGACAGCTCCTCGGACTTGACAATGCTTACCTTAGGGGTTGTAATCCATACCTTAGCGGAGAGCATATTGGAAACTGCCGTTGCCGCTGAACCCATGGTAATATTCATTATCTCGCCGATGGCGTCCATCTCTATATCGCCGAAGCCTTCGAGAATAATCTTCTCATCGCTCATTAAAGTAACCTTCCTTTCCGTATGCAAAATAATCCGTTTGCTTCTGCACGGTTATTTTCCCAAATCCTTGTATATGTTATCAATCTTGACAGCTTTTTTCTTGTTCTTTATGCCAAGCTTACCATCAAACCAGACATTATCCCCGATTTTCACGGTAACATTGCTGTCAATAGGCATATTCAAAGGAATTATATCACCCACCTGCATCGTAAGCACATCAAACAGGTCGAGCTTTGTATCACACAGAATTGTATCAATTCTGAGGTCGGAATCCTTGATAGCTTCAAGCAGAGAGTAGCGTCTTTCCTTTTCTCTCTTCGGGTCAAGCTTCTTGGTGGTTCTTGACCATCTGTCGCCGAATTTCGCCATAATCGACTCAAGGTTCATAGCAGGGATACAGAAGGTCATTGTGTTCTTGAGATCCTTGATTTCCATTTCCAGTACAACAAGGATTACTACCTCGTCAGGTGAAATGGACTGCATGACTCTTGCATTTGTTTCGATTGTTGTAATTGAAGGGTTAATGTCTATATATGTACCCCATGGGTCTTTCAGCAAACCTGCCATCTTGTTCAGAACTGTTGAGAAAAGTCCGATTTCGATTTCGGAGAAATCTCTGTTCTGTTCAACATAGTTTCCGCTTCCTCCCATAAGGCGATCCATCATCGAGTAGGCAATCGGATTGGAAACCTGCATAATGCAGTTTGTTTCGAGCACATCGTCATCGGTTATACCCATGTTAACCATTGACATCATAACATAGTCAGGCAACGCATTGTTGAACTCATAGTAAAGCTGTTCTTCTATCTGGAGAACCTCAACCTTACAGTAAACTCTCATAAGACCTGTAAGATATGAAGAAAGCACTCTGGAGTAGTTTTCGAAGATACCGTCGATAACCTTAAGCTGTTCCTTGGTGAACTTCTTAGGCATCTTGAAGTCATAGTTCTTTATCTTCTGCTCCTTGGATTGTTCCTCTATCTCCTCAAAGGCCTTTGAGCCTTCGGCAGAAAAGCTGTTCAGCAGTGCGTCAATCTGGCTTTGCGACAATACGTCAGCCATTTTTTAGCAACCATCCTTTCCGGAACGGATATTTCCGGTTTATTCAACTGCCTTAATTGGCAGCAAGCACGTCTTCCTTGGAAACGTAAACCCTGTCAGGGTCTGTTCTTTCAGCGTCAACCTCGGGAACATCTTCTGCAACAGAATCCGTTTCGGGAACCGTACCGTCAGCATCGGAATACTGAACAAAGTCTGTGCCGTATTCCATCTGGAACAGCTCCTGGATAACCTCGGGGTCTGTAAAGTCAACATCGTTTCTGATAAATACTATTTCAACTCGTCTGTTCTGACGTCTGCCCTCTTCGGTATCGTTCGTATCAACAGGGCGGTATTTACCGTAACCTGCTGCTGAGAACTTTTCAGGGTCACAAGCGTCAAGACTGAGCATATAGTTGATAACTGAGGTAGCGCGTCCCGATGAAAGCGTCCACTCGTTCGCATCGGAATTCGCAGCGCCTGCGGTATGACCGCTTACCTTGATTGCATGAATTCTCTCGTTCACGCTTCTGATACCATCGGAAATGATATCGAGAATATATTTACCTTCGTCAAGCAGGACATCACTGTCGCCTGCGAAGAATATATTGTCACGGAAACGCATATATACGCCCGTATTGGACATTTCTACACTTACACTTTCCTGAAGGTTGTTTGTTGTGATAACCTCCTTGAGGTACATGAAGAAGTCCTCAAAATCCACGATTTCGTCGTAAACATCGACTTCAGGAACCGTATCATCATACACAGCTGAAGGGTCATTTTCAGGATTTGGTTTACCAACAACCTGAATCTGTGTATCGGAAATCTTGCCTTTGGAAAAAGCCTCGGCAATATACTGCCATTTGCTTACGTCCATCGAGGACATTGAATAAAGCAGAACGAAGAATGTGAGAACCAGCGTAATCATATCACCATAGGTGTCCATCCAGTTAGCACCTTCTTCTTCAGGTGCCGGTCTTCTTTTAGCCAAAGTCTTTTCCCCCTTTCGACAAATAGTTATAATTCATTCAATTATAATTTTGATTATATAATTATATCATACTTCAATAAAAATTTAAAGGTTATTTCTGAAAAAAGTTCACTTTTTAGCCACGGAATTTTCCGCTATAATTTAGGCACTTTGCACATTTGAGTCCAAAATCAGCCAAAAAGTTTATTCACCCTCACTTGCAGAACCGTTGTTTTTCTTAGGCTTGTGAGTACCGGGAAGCATCATACGGAGCTTTTCTTCAACGTAACGCGGGTTAGCACCTGAGATGATAGCAAGTGTACCTTCTTCGATAATCTGAAGACAGAGAACTTCCTGATTGTGGTTGTATTTACAAAGGTTACCGATTGGTGTAAAGATAAGGTGAGCAAGAATACAACCATAGAATGTTGTAACAAGGGCTGTAGACATACCCTGACCGAGAGTTGCAGCAGAGTTAGGGTCACTTGGGTCAAGACCTGCAAGCATATTGATAAGACCGATAAGTGTACCGATCATACCGAGAGCAGGAGCAATTGCGGAAGCCTTTGACCAGAGAGCGTAGTTATTTTCGTGACGCTCACAGATGAAGTTGATGGAGTCATCGAGCATACTCTGAACCTTGTCGGAATCGTTAGCGTCAACGATAAGCATAAGAGAAGCCTTCATAAATGGGTCAGGACAAGCATTTGCAGACTCTTCAAGGGCAAGGATACCCTTCATACGAGCTGTCTTACAGTAGTCAACCATTTCCTCTATGTACTTATCAGGATCGTATTTCTTTGGCAGAAATGCAATTTTAAGCATTTTCGGCACTTTAGTAAGAACGGACAGCGGAAAGTTGAAGATTACCGCACCGATAGTACCGCCAAGAACGATAGCAACAGACGGCGGATCCCAGAATCCAGCAATATCACCGCCCGTCATAATTCCCCAGATTACAAGCCCTATGGCAAGAAGTAATCCGATAATACCCGAAATATTCATAACAAACTTCCTCCAAAATTTATTTTAGGCAATGTCAGAACAACATTCAGCCGTAATTTTCTTATTTATTGTTAGGATAACTTTCGCGTCTGAACTCGGCAGACTTGTCGATAATTTCCTGAACAGTTTCCTTTACAAGATATCTGTGACCGTTCTGCATTGTCACAACCGTATCAGGAGTTTCCTCTGCAATTTCAATAAAGTGTTCGTTAACGAGAAGAACTGTTCCGTTAATTCGTGTAAGCTGAATCATAAGCAAACTCCTTTATGTAATATTTGTTTAAATTTATACATTTTGTAGATTTTCAACGGTTCTGCGGAACAATCTGCTGTTCCGCAGACCGTGAAATCCGAAGGATGTTCCTCCGCCCGCCAAAGCGTGAGGAACGTAAGGGATTGCGATTTTCACCGCTGTAAATATAAGACCGTATCCGCTTTCAACAGCGCCAACTGTTACACGAAAGCGGTATTATAGAATCATAAGTATGTGTTTTACTTTTATGATGACAATCATAAAAGTAAAACACTGAGCTGAAAAGCATAAAACGCTTTTCAGTTTATTATCGCTTAAGGTTTACAAGCTCTTCAAGCATGGAGTCGGAAGTTGTGATAATTCTTGCGTTAGCCTGATAACCTCTCTGTGTAACGATCATATCAGAAAATTCCTGAGCGAGGTTAACGTTGGACATTTCCAGCTTGTTGGACTGTGTAAAGCCTGCGCCCGGGTCACCCGGCTTCTTGATTTTAGCTACACCTGAAGCTGCTGTTTCGATAAAGGAAGTGTTACCGTCCTCGATAAGACCTTCCTGGTTGTCGAATGTAGCAAGTTCAATTCTTGCGATAGCCTTCATCTTACTGTTGTATGTAACTGTGATTACGCCGTCCTTACCAATCTGGAAAGCAGAAAGGTCAGCATAAGTGAGCCACTTTTCTGATTCTTCAAGGTCTTCTTCGTAAGCCTTGTTGATAAGTTCTTCAATATTGATGATATTTGCAGCTGTAAGGTCAGAACCGAAAACATCGCCTTCTTCATCGTTATCACCTGCAGCATTTCTGCCTGATGTGATATTGAGTGTGTCAAGAATTGCAGCACTTTCGTCACCTACGAGAGCAAGACCTTCATCGGAGTTACATGTACCGAGTACAAAGGTGTTTGCGCCTGCAACGAGGTTACCGTTGCTGTCGATTGAGAAGTTACCCATTCTTGTATAAGTAGTGGATTTTGGTGGAATATTGAATGGTTCGGTAAGCTTTCCAGTATCAGGGTCGCCCTTAAGCAGTGAGCCGTCAAACTGAGAAGTAATGAAGAAGCCGTCACCGCTGATAGCAAGGTCGAGAACTCTGTTTGTGGACTGGAAGGATGACATTGACATATCCTTGTCGATAGAGCCAAGCTGTACACCGTAACCTACTGTAGATGGGTTGTTACCTGCGAATGAGTGAGTACCTGCTGTTTCACCGATGGATGTCTGATAGTAAACATCACGGAAGGTAACTCTTGATGACTTAAAGCCATATGTATTAACGTTAGCGATGTTATTACCGATAACGTCCATTCTCTGCTGGTGTGTCGTAAGACCCGATACACCTGAGTAAAGTGATCTAACCATTTGTTAAGCACTCCTTTTAAAATTCAAGTATGCGCTGACCGAAGCATCGTCCTTCAATCGTTCGGGACAAAACGGTTTCCTTTCGGTCCGACCGTGTAATAAGTCAACGCAAAGTTCAAAAGCATAGCTTTTGAATTTTTACATTATGACGGTAGAGTCAATATTTGTAAAAATGTTTCCCTGCATATCATCTGCAGAAAGTGTTGTAATAACCTTGTTGTTCTTTACGCTTACGAGAAATGCCGTTGTATCAATCATGACAAGTGCGTCTGCCGAACCTCTTTCGCCTGCAAGCTCAACCGCTTTGTTCAGTCTGTCCAGCTTATTGTCTTCGGAAAGGTCAATATTCCGTTCATTTATTCTTTCCATAGCATGCTTGGAAAACTGCACTCCGCTGCTCTGATTGAGCGCTTCAAGCTGACTTTTCAGCTCTTTGGCAAAATCGCTGTTCTGAGGATTAACCGCCTGCGTACCATTCGGATGCAGCTGCGGAAGTCCCTGCGCCTTGCCGGTCGTTACCGATACATTTCTCAGCTGAAGATATTCACTGATTAACATTCGGCATCAATCCTTTTCTTTACACCGGATTTACAACTGTAATTCCACGTGACTGAAGATAATTGTTGAAAGCTCTGAGTGCTGACTTGTCGTAATTTGCTGTTGGGTCGGAGAAATGTCTGATTGCCTGCTCGGAAGGAGTAAGCTTGCCTGTAAGTGAACCCGGTGCCCATTCTCTTGTACAGATTTCATCAAGAGTAAGGTTGCCTGA
Organism: Oscillospiraceae bacterium; assembly: GCA_018110825.1. Taxonomy (GTDB): domain Bacteria; phylum Bacillota; class Clostridia; order Oscillospirales; family Ruminococcaceae; genus RGIG8773. The sequence goes on along the minus strand of JAGBCL010000093.1, from coordinate 49,365 downwards.
AGTTGTTATCCATGTTGAGTTGCCGCTTTTGAGAAGAACTTCAACTCTCTGTGTGCCGTCTGCAAAAGTTACTACTTCGCCAAGCTGACCTACGCCGCTGTAGCCGATTTCTGTAATAGCCTTGCCGCTTGCTGTGTGACCGATAACCTCGTCAGTCTTGATTCTTGAAGTAATTGCTGTATTGTGAATGAATCGGATATCATACATTCTTGTTCCGAGTTTATCTGCAAGTGCTGCTTCTTCAGGATAATCCTCAACGGAAATTCTGTGCGGCACGCAATCACTTTTGGAAACACTTGGAGCTGTTGTAACGCCCTTAAGTTTGCCTTCAGTTGTTCTTGCAGCTGTTTCAGGATTAAGATTTACTGTTTCGGTAATTGTTCCGCTGCCGTAAGTGTTATCTACATTCTTAAGGGATACTGTTCCTGTAAGAACGCTTGTATCAGCGTAAACTCCTGCAGAATAATCAGGAACTTCCAGCTCTACAGTTTCAACAATATATTGTTCCATGTTTACTTCTGAAGCTGCACTTGTTTCGCTTACTTCACTTACACCGTTTGCTTCGTCAATAGAATCGAGTTCCTTCATGAAATCATCAATAAGGGACTGTGACTTATCAGCATAGCTCTGAACCTCTTCTGTAACAACTGTAACATTTTCCTCAGCAGGTTCACTTGCTGTTTTATCGCCGTTAACTTCGTCTGTAACAACAGTAACATTTTCTTCCTTTGTTTCTGTGCTGTTTTCAGTTTCAGCTTTTTCTGCTGCCTTGACAACTTCAACTGTAGAAAGCGGAACTGCTTCCTTACCGTTGAGAACAACATAACTTTCACCGCTCAGGAAGATAACATCAGTAACTTTTCCTGTTTCACCTGTGAGAGTGATTTTTACATCCTTGCCCACCATTGAATAAAGATCCTTGTAGACATCATCGGAAACAATGTCAGAAACTGTCTTGCAGTCGTAGCCCTTGCCATCAATCATAAGCTTTGGTTCGCCGTTTGTAACTGTAACGGATTCAACCTTACCTGTGTAATAATCGTATCCATCGCTTACAGTAACAACCTTGCCTACAAGAGAAGTAGAGTAGCTGATATTGTTCTGCTGGGTCATATTCTTGATACCCTCAAGCATTGAATACTGAGCCATCTGGTTAAGAACTTCGGAGTCCTTCATCGGATCGTTGAAGTCCTGGTTCTGCATCTGTGAAACAAGAAGCTTCAGGTAGCTGTCAAAGTTCATATAGCTGTTTGACTCATCGCTATCGCCGGTTGATGTATCGATATAAGTATTGGAATACTTACTGTACACGCCGATATTTGATAAGCTTAAGCTGTTGTCCATAATTTCGCCTCCTTTATTGTTGCTGTTTCTTCAACAGCTTCTGTCTCGTCAATTGCGTCGATGCCGCTTACTGCACGGCCGCTGCTATTCTGTTCGCGGTTGCTTTCTCTTGAAAAACCGAAGCCCTGATTTGTAAAGTCAAGACCCATCTGTTCTGCCGCATTTCCTGCTGCTACAACGAGAACTTCCTTAACATTGTAGTTCTGGTTCTGCAAGCTGCTGCTGAGAAGAGCCGCACGGTCTGTCAATGTCTTTCCGACTTCATCATACTGAGCTGAAAGAAGCACTGTAACTGCACCGTTTTCCTTGACAATCTTTACCGCAACCTCACCGAGATTTTCCGGCTTGAGAATCATTGTCAGTTCTTCTGTTCCGTTGTCGCTCTTCATGCTTGAAAGCTTTTCGGTAACAACCTCGGTAACCTGAATCTGAACGGATTCCGCAGTTTTTTCTGTTATCACAGGCTTGTCAGCGATAATTTCAGGCTTTACATCTGTCATAAGCTCAGGATTGATTTCCTCATCGTTTCCGATTGCAGCAACCTGTTCGCTTACGTTGTTAATCTTGACGGTTGTAAAATTGAGTCTGAAAAGTTCGGGAACTTCCTCTGTCTTGTTGTAGGAAATGCCCTTGATGTCAGCAAAAAGCTGTTCCATCTTTTCAGCATCCTCGGGATTGATTTCACAAATCGCCTGCTTTGCGGATTTGAGGACATCTGCCGCACTCATAAGGTCATTGCCGTCAGCAATTCCTGTCGGAGCACCAAGCAATGAAGCCATAAGCTCAGCCGCTGTTGTTTCATCGGCATCCTCGCCAAGAATCTTCACGATAGTATCTTCCAGCTCAGCAATGATTTCCTCTGCTGCCTTGCCTTCAGTAAGCTCCGCTTCAATCATCATACCTGTCTGATTGAGAAGCTCACAGCTAAGAAGCATGTCTTCTTCCTCGTCCTCTGCCATACCTGCACTTCCGTCGGAGAAAAGTGCGAACAAGTCTGTTGCTCTTTCCTTATCGTCATCAGCACCTCTGAACGCCTTGAGAACTGTCTGTAAAAGCTTAAGCATGGCCTTTTTCATATTCTCGTCAGCATTTTCGATAGCTTCAAGAACTGCGGAGAAATCCTGCTCTGCCTCTTCCTCGGGCATTGCCGCATCAACCTCACCGTTTTCAGCCGCCTGATTAACCGCACCCTCAGTCACGAGCTCCTTCTGTGCTGCAAGTACATCGGAAAAGCTGTTTCCGTCCTCAGGAATTTCCGTCAGACTGCTGTTTCCGCTGCTTACAGAAGCCGCCATAACCGCTGCCTGTAAATCAAACAAAACCGTATTCAATTGTATTAACCTCCCTTCATTATAATAGTATATATTTAAAGTGCTCAGCATTTTTTGCCTTGCTCCTTAAATCAAGTTAAAATTTCGGATTGAAACTATTCTTCATTTTTATAGGTACTGTTTTGAACGTACTCAGAAATAAACAGCTCATCAGCCTTTGCAACCTTGAAGTTGTACTCCTCCAGCTGTTTTTCCTCCAGCTTATCAAGTGACGAAACTTCTTTAGTTGCCTCAATTACAACGCCCAGCTGCTTCTGCACCTTGACCTCCATTTTTTCGATGGAAGCCTCCAATTCCTTTATCTGCTGTGAAAGGGAATGATGATAGCCCTTGAAGGTTGTAACCTGCATAATAGTCATGCCCTGTGCAGACTTGACGCAGAACTCCTCATTTGACTTTCTCAGCTTCTCTTCGAGAGCATTCTTGTCATCAATGTACTGCTGCTGCTGACGTCTCAAATGAGCGAGGTCATTCTTTTCTCTGTCAAGCACCTGCTGTTTGTAGCCCTTGAGCTTGTTCAAGGAAAATTCAAACCGTTTCAAGGTTTAACCCTCCGTAACGAATTTATCTCAACTTTTTATTTTACGGCTGCTTTCATCATTTCTACGGTTTCCTCGAAGCTGAAAGCCTCGTCAGTAGCCTGCTGTAAGAAAGCGTTGATTTTGTCGATTTTCCTCAGTGCCTCGTCAAGTGCGGGGTTAGTACCCTTCTTGTAAGCACCGATTGAAACCAGGTCATAGTTGGAATAATAAACCGACAGCAGATTACGCATTTTTGAAGCTGCATCACGCTGTGGCTTTTCGGCAATTTCCGACATAAGACGGGAAACCGACTCCAGCACTTCAATTGCAGGGTAATGGTTTCTTGCCGCAACCTTTCTGGAAAGGATAATGTGTCCGTCGATGATACCACGAACTGTATCGGAGATAGGCTCGTTTGTATCGTCACCCTCAACAAGCACCGTGTAGATACCTGTAATTGAGCCACGCTCGAAGTTACCTGCTCTTTCAAGCAGCTTCGGCATAGCCGTGTAGATAGACGGTGTATAACCTCTTGCGATAGGCGCCTCTCCGACCGCAAGACCGATTTCTCTTTGTGCCATTGCATAACGTGTAAGTGAGTCCATCATCAGCAGGACATTCTTGCCCTGGTCTTTGAAGTACTCTGCAATAGCCGTTGCTGTCATAGGGCACTTGTTACGCATCATCGCAGGCTGGTCAGATGTAGCAACAACCAGCACCGAACGTGCCATACCCTTTTCGCCAAGGTCACGCTCAATGAACTCGAGAACCTCTCGTCCACGCTCGCCAACCAGAGCGATAACATTTATATCTGCCTGAACCTCTCTCGCAATCATACCCAGAAGCGTTGACTTACCAACGCCCGAGCCTGCGAAGATACCCATACGCTGACCTCTGCCTATTGTCAGCAGACCGTCGATTGCCTTTACTCCAAACGGAATAATATCGTCAATTCTCGGTCTTGTCAGCGGGTTAACGGGTTCACCTGCAATGGAATATCTGTCTGTTGTATTTATCGGAGGTCCGCCGTCAATCGGCTCGCCAATCGCATTGATAATTCGTCCCACCAGCTCGTTGCCAACGTCAACCTGAAGCTGTCTGCCGGTATTGTCAACAATTGAACCAGGGCCGATACCCTCGATATCGGTGTACGGCATCAGCATAACCTTACCATTGTTGAAGCCGACAACCTCGCCGTAGATAAAGGAATCGTCCGCTTTACCGTTTTCATTTTTACGGTAAATTCTGCAAACATCTCCGATATTTGCGGTTGGACCTGACGCTTCGATGGTCATACCGATAATCTTTTCAATTTTACCCTTGTATCTGAACAAATCCGCCTGCTTGACGGCGTCCCGAACCGCTGTAAAATTCATATCAATGCTCCGATAGTAAATTCTGAGGATTAACCCTCGGTTTTGCCTCTTGTATTATTGAGGATTTCCTTCAGGAAATCAAGCTGTGTCGGGATACCTGCGTCCACGATTTCCGAACCGTTGTCCAGAATAACCGTACCCTCCTCAGCCTCGTCATCAAACTCGATTTCAACCTCAGGAACGAACGGGATAAGCTCCTTGATAAGCTTTTCGTCCGTTCTGAACCTTTCGGTCAGTTCATCCTCTGCAAGAGTAATCTTTATATAGTCAGAATTACGGAAATTCTTTGCTGCCTCAGCAATAATACCCTCAATAATTTTCGGGTTGGATGAAAGCTCAGTTCTTGTAATTTTCTTAACCATATCAAAAACCGTTGTCCGCAATTCGTCCTCGTTTGAAATATAATATGCTTCCTTCCTTGAATTTATCTCGGAAAGCAGCTTGCCCGAAGCGTCGATGTACTTTTTATATTTTTCCAGCGACTCCTCACGACCGCTTGCATAGCCCTCATCGTAACCTTCCTGTTTAGCCTGTTCCTTAAGAATTACGCATTCGTTCTGAGCTTTTTCCATAACTGCCATAGTTGCCGCCTTCGTATCGGCAGTAATAGCAGCTGCTTCTTTTTTAGCAAGTTCTATGATTTCGTTACGTTCTTTTTCCAGCTGTGCGCTTCTTTCCGCAAGAGCAACCCTCAAACGCTTTGCAACTTCCTCGTTTATGCGGTATTCCTCAGCGGCTTGTTTCTCAGCCGCCTCCTGCTCCTCACGTTTACGCTGCTCCTCAGCGGAAAGTATCTCGCCCGTTTCCTCATCTTCAACAGGGATATAAACCGTATTGTCGATTGTAACAGGCTCGCCCACTTCGAAAGCCGTACCGAAGTTTCTAACGATTTTAAGCAATTATCTCGTCCTCTCCGCCCTTGCCGATTACCAGCTCGCCTTCTTCTTCAAGATGACGAATGATACCAACAATTCTCTGCTGAGCCTCATCAACGTCACGCATACGCACGTTGTGGAGGTACTCGATTTCCTGCTGAATGGATTCCTGCATTCTCTGCGGCATATTTGCATAAAGTGTAGCTGCAACCTCTGCGTTGGAGCCCTTGATAGCAATAGCCAGATCCTTTGTCTCGACGTCTCTGATGAAACGCTGGATAGACATGGAGTCGAGAGAGAGGATATCCTCGAATACGAACATCTTCTTCTTGATTTCTTCCACGAGAGCGGGATCTCTTGCGGAGAGTTCGTCGAAGATGTATTTTTCTGTACCGCGGTCAACCTTGTTGAGTACGTCAGCAACATAGTTGATACCGCCAACCTCTGTAAGGTCCATAGAAACAACCGCTGCGAACTTTCTTTCGAGGGTGGATTCGATTGCCTTGACAGTTTCCGGAGAAGCGGATTCCATCTTCGCAATTCTTTCAACAACCTCTACACGCTTTTCTCTCGGGAGTTCCTGAAGAACGGCAGAAGCCTGTTCGGAATTTACATACGAGAGAACGAGAGCGATTGTCTGCGGATGCTCGTTCTGAATGATAGCAAGAAGGTTCTTGTAGTCGGACTTTCTGACAAACTCGAAAGCCTTTGTCTGCATGGACTTGGAAACCTTCTCCATAAGTTTCTGGGCCATTTCCGGACCATAAGCCTTTTCCAGAACGGTTCTTGCGTAGTCGATACCGCCTTCTGTAATAACCTTCTGGGTCAGACACAGTTCATAAAATTCATTAAGAACTGCGTCGACCTGATTGATGTCCATATATGGGAGGCTTGATACCTCAAATGTGAGTTTTTCAACCTCTTCATCGGTAAGTCGCTTATAAACATGTGCAGCATTTTCCGCACCAATTGAGGTAATAACCACTGCCGCTTTCTGCACGGGGGTAAGTTCCTGAATATCCGGCATAAGTTAATCCTCCTCTTCCTTCATCCAGCTTCGGAGCAGCTGAGCCACAATTTCGGGGCTGAACTTCGCAAATTCGCTGATTTCTCTTCTGATAACAACTTCCTTTGTTTCGATCTGGTCGTCGGTAAGGCTTGGTACCTCCACCGGATCCCCAGCATCGCTGAATGTAAATGTATCCACCGGTTCTTCGCCATCCGGAACAACCAGTCCGCTGCTTTCGATAATTCTCTTCTCGAATTCCTTTCTCTTCTTCTTGGAGTTGCTGGACAGAATTGCCATAACAATAAGAATAACGAGAATAAGGATAAGCACGATTGCGCCAACGAGAATAAGCTGATCAAATGTAAGACCGAACAGATGCTTCGGAGCTGCTGCTGTCGGAACATCCTCCAGGTCGCCGAACTTTCTGAAGTTTGTAACTGTTACAACATCCTCAACAACCGCAGGATTGATTGTTCCCGCGTTTGCAACGAGGCTTACAAGGTCCTGCTTTTCAGCTTCGGAGAGGTAATCCGTATAAACAACAACGGAAATGGAAAGACCTTCAATATCGTAACCTGCCTTTTCAACCTGCTCCTTATATGTATCAACAAGATATGTGTTGGAATAAGCTTCTTCGGACCAGCTTCCACCGCCGTTTGTATTGCCTGTAGGGTAAGTGTCATCTGCATTTCCCTCAACACCTACAACGCCGCCGTCAACTGTTGTTCCGCCGCTTGCCGCCTCAACGTCAGCGTGCTGAAGAACACCTGCATTTGTGTTGCCCTCTGTACCGTAATCGGTAGTTTCGCTTACCTTTGAATCAAAATCGAGAACCATATTTACCGCAACGGAAACGCCCTCATCACCATAAATAGGAATAAGCATTGCAAGGATTTTATCCTTGATTGTGTTTTCGAGAGTTGTCTTAAAAGCAAGCTTCTTTGTTTCTTCAACAACAAGGTCATATTCGCTTTCATTTGCTACAACCTGCGGAATGCCATAACTGTCAATAATAGAAATATTCTCATCTGTAAGTCCCGACCAGGACATTTTCACAAGGTTTGTAATACCCACAACCTGCTTGCTTGAAAGCTTATCAATACCGTCAAGGTAAACCACAACACCTGCTGTAGGATACTGCTTGTTTGAGGAAATAACCGTATTCTTCTGCTCCGGCTCTGTAAGCGTTACAACAGCAGCGTTGATATTTTCCATTGAGCCTATAAGAGCACCCAACTTGTTTTCCATATCAATTCTGTCATAAGTTTTACGCTCATCATTTGTGGTGAACATACCTGTTTTTTCAGTTGTAAGGGTATAGTTCATATTGCTCTTAGGATAATTCTGCTGTGCAAGGGCAATTGCAATCTTATCCTCAGTGCCCTTCAGTACGGTAATCGAACCACCCGAAAGCTCTGCTCCATAGCCCATTTCCTCAATGAGGGCAACCATTTCGGCAGCCTCTGTAGTTTCAAGTCCTTCATAGAGGACCACATAATCCTTTTTATTCAAAACAACCGTCACAATAACAGCCAGCAGAACAATCGCCGCAAGAATTGATATGTAAACAATTCTTCGTGTTTTGCTCTGACCGTCCCAGAAGGTTGTAAAAGTCTTTTTGACCTTAGTTACCTGTTCCTTAACCGCCATCTTCTGAAAATTCCTTCCTTAACGGCATCACCCTGCCGCAAAACTTGTTCAATAAGTTACATTGAAATCTGGAGCACCTTGTCGTAAGCGCCTACTGCCGCATCCTTTATAGCAACAAAGGTTTCAACTGCAACAGCTGCTTTTGTCATATTGTTGTAAATCGTATGCAAATCGTCAATTTCGCCCATTGCAAGACGAACGGAATCCTCCTGAACAACACGCTGTGTTTCCTGAACGTCAGTAAAAATCTCCTTGAACACATCGGAAAACTGAGGGGTATCGGTGCTGTCAGCCACAGCCGCAGTATTCTTGTCATCAAAAAGCGATTCAACCGGCTGAATAGCATTGCTGATTGGTACAATAAACATAATCTATCTCCATTCTGAAATCAGTTTGATTTTTCGTATTTTACTTATCTGCCCTTCAGGCTTCTTGCTGTGGAAAGCATAGCCTTTACGGCATTGAAAGCGGAAGCATTTGCTTCGTAGGAACGCTGTGCAGCAAGGAGGTCAATCTGTTCCTTGGTGTTGTCAACGTTACTCTTGTAGATGTAGCCTTCCTCGTCGGCAAGAGGGTTATCAGGGTCATAAACGGGAACAAACGGAGCGTCGTCCTCGATTACCTCTGCAACAGTAACACCTGCGGACTTATATTTATCCTCATGATTGAGGTAGTAAACGCCTCTGCTGAATTTCTTCCTGTCCTCATCCTCGTCATATGCAAGCTTTGCATACTTATCGAGGATATCACCGAACTTTTTCTTTTCGGAAAATACAACCAGCTGACGGCAGTATGGGTCGCCGCCGGGGGAAGTATTGTAGGTTTCCTGATTAGCGATATTCTGTGAAATTATATCCATTCTCAGACGCTGCGCCGAGAGCGCGGAAGCGCTGATATCAAGCGAGTTTAAAAAAGCCATACAGACCGTCCTTTCGTAAATATCGGAATAAACGCAAGTAATTTACAACAACACACAAACCATGGTGTTTTGCGGAGCAAAACCCGCAAATAAAGCAAATTATTAATTTACTTTATTTTGAGATGGCTGCTCTTATCATTGCATAGTTGTTGTTGAGGTAATCAGTAAGAGCACTGTACTGGAACTGAGCATCAGCAAGAGCAGTCTGTTCCTTTTCCATATCGACGTTATTTCCGTCGAGAATCTGATTGGTATTTGTTTCGTATGTAGTAACAACACTCAGCTCAATAGGGTCTGTGGAATCCCTGTCATCTCTGCGGTGGAAGTAGTCATCTTCGATACCGTCGTGATATTTACACTTGCACTTCTCCTTGAGGATAAGTCCGAATTCAACGGTTTTAGCCTTATAGTCGGGAGTGTCGCTGTTTGCAATATTATTTGTAATAACCTGCTGCTTGTACCATGTAGCATCAAGTGCCTGTTCAGCGAGGTTGTGAGTTACGCTGTTGAAAAGACCCATAATATCATTCCTTTCCCGGCAAAAAGCCGTCATAAGGGTCAAAAGGGTATACTTACCCATAATTACTCTATATTATTATATATCATTTTCACCAAAATTACAAGGGAATACCAAAATTATTCGCCTTTTTATCCGTAAAAATTTTAATGATATTTCTATGAAAATTTCCTAAAGTGCACAAATTGTCATACGCAAACACAAAAATATTCATAATTCAGCGCAGATTTTTAGTTATATTTACCATAGATTTTTAAAACTTATACGTTTAGGAATACTTATGTGCACTTTATACAAAATGTTTTCATACAATTGGGAAACGTAATATTTCAGCCTTTACAAATCATTTAAAAGCCAAAAGAAAAGCCGCCTCCGTACTAAACGTACTAAACGGAAGCGGCAGTATTTTTATTTTATGCCATGAGCTTGACCATAACAGCCTTCTGTGCGTGAAGACGGTTTTCAGCCTCTTCAAAAATTTCATCAGCGTGAGCCTCGAATACCTTTTCAGTAATTTCTTCCTCACGGTGAGCAGGCAGACAGTGAAGAACCATAGCGTCCTTCTTTGCAACACCCATGATATCGTCGTTAATCTGATAACCCTTGAATGCAAGCTTACGCTTTTCAGCTTCGCCCTCCTGACCCATGGAAGCCCACACGTCAGTAATTACAACGTCAGCATTTTCAGCAGCCTTCATTGGTGAATCTGTAAGCTCGAAGCAGTCGAAATCCTTAGCGAATTCCATAACCTGAGGGTCCGGGTGGTAACCGTCCGGACAAGCCACGGAAACAGCCATGCCAACCTTGAGGCAACCTACGATAAGGGAGTTTGCCATATTGTTTCCGTCGCCGATAAAGCACATCTTCAGACCATTGAACTGACCCTTGAATTCACGGATTGTCATAAGGTCAGCGAGAATCTGACATGGGTGGCAGAAGTCTGTAAGGCCATTGATTATCGGAATTGAACCATACTTTGCAAGGTCCTCAACTTCCTTCTGCTCAAAGGTACGAATCATGATACCGTCGAGGTAACGGGAAAGAACTCTTGCTGTGTCCTGAACAGGCTCACCGCGTCCAATCTGCAAATCGTTTGAAGAAAGGAACATAGGATTGCCGCCAAGCTGGTACATACCTGTTTCAAAGGAAACACGTGTACGTGTGGAAGCCTTCTGGAAAATCATACCGAGGGATTTGCCCTTGAGGTGCGGATGAGGAATATTGTGCTTGAGCTCATACTTGAGCTGGTCAGCAAGGTTGAGAATATCAATAATTTCCTCACGGGAAAGGTCAAGCATTTTAAGTAAGTGTTTCATTGGTTCAATCTCCTGTTCTGTAATTATTTCTTGTAATTCTTGTCTACAAATTCTTCGACAGCCTTATTGAGTCTTGAAGCCGCCTTGAAAGGAATGTTATGTGCAGCACCGTCCCACATATCGTAAGCACAGTGAGGATTCTGCATGGAAAGTGTACGGACGCTCTTTCTTACTTCGAGTGTTTCCTTGATGCCACAGAGAGCAAGCATAGGAACATCAACGTCACGGTAATCAGGGAAGTCCTCAAACTTAATGCCATTATCGATAGAGTTGAGAATTGTTGTCATAGTGACATTCTGAGCAAACTCAGCGTTTTCTTCTCTTTCGCTTTTATCAAGACCCATAGCAAGTGCATTTATACCCACAAAAAGCTTGTTCTTGGAAAGCTTCTCGTTATCGGAAGCCTGCTTCATAGCTTTTTCAATTTCTGCAGGCTCTTTAAGCAGCCACGGGCTTATCATAATTACGCCATTGAAAAGCTGAGGAGCCTTGCACATCATAACGAAAGCAAGCTGTGCACCGAGGGAAAAGCCCATCAGTGTAACCTTTTTGCCAAGGGATGGAATAAACTCAACAAGCTGTTTCAGCGCTTCAACAGTTGTAAAGGTCTTGACCTCGTTTCGTCCGTAACCCGGAAGGTGCGGAACGATTACGCAGTAGTTTCTTGAAAGATATTCACACTGCTTTGAAAAACAATGGACATGATTTGCTCCATGGAGACACACAATAATCGGGTTCAGTTCGTCGCCGTATTTTTCATAGTACATCATGCCATTATCCTCCTCAGTATTTCAAATCCTTCGTCAATTTCTTCGTATGTAATATTAAGCGGCGGCAGGAAACGGAGCTTTGTCTTTGCTGTCAGAATGAGCAGACCATTTTCGCTGCACGCACGGCATATATCAGCCGCATTCTTTGTTTTAAGGCGTGCACCAATCATAAAGCCAAGTCCGTCAACTCCCTCGATTTCGGGAATTTCCAGCAGCTTTTTCTTGAAATAGTCAGCCTTTGCATTTACTTCAGCAAGGAACTTTTCATTTGCAACCTTATTTACAACCGCAAGTCCGCCTGCACAGGCAAGTGGGTTGCCGCCGAAGGTTGAGCCGTGTGTACCCGGAACGAGAACTCCGCTGCACTTTTCGTCAGCAAGACAAATTCCCACAGGCACGCCGCCTGCAACGCCCTTTGCCATTGTTGTAATGTTAGGCTTTACGCCGTACTGAACTGAAGTAAGGAAAGTACCTGTACGTCCTGCACCGGTCTGAACCTCGTCAGCAATTGTGAGGATATCCTTTTCATTGCAAAGCTTGAAGATTTCGTCGATAAATTCCTTATCGAGAGGGACAACACCGCCCTCACCCTGTACAAATTCAAACATTACAGCACAAACGCTGTCGTCAATCTTTGCACGGAGGTCGTCGATGTTGTTTGCCTCAACGTTAATGAAGCCCTCAACAAATGGGAAGAAGTAGTTGTGGAAAACGTCCTGACCTGTTGCGGAAAGGGTAGCCATTGTTCTTCCGTGGAAGCTGTTCACCAGAGTAATGATGTTGTAACGCTTTGCGTCCTTGCCGTATTTGTCGAAAGAATATTTTCTCGCAAGCTTGATTGCACACTCGTTAGCCTCAGCGCCCGAGTTGCCGAAGAACATCTTGTCATAGCCTGTAGCCTTGGAAAGAGCGTCGGCAAAATCAGCCTGCACCTTTGTGTAGTAGTAGTTTGAGGTGTGCTGGATAGCTCTTGCCTGAGCACAAACCGCCTCAGCCCAGTCCTCATCGCAGTAACCGAGAGAATTTGTACCGATACCGCTTCCGAAATCTATGTATTTCTTACCGTTTTCGTCAGTGGCAGTACGTCCCTCACCCTTTTCCAGTACCAGAGGATAACGTCCGTAAGTACCCATAACGTGTTCATTGAATTTTTCTATTGTACTCATTGCAATTGCCTCTTTCAGTATTTCATTTGTATGTACATAATAACCGCCATAATTGCGGCGAAAATCAATCCTATAATAAATGAAGACCATGCCTGCTCAAAGGAAAATTTATCATCAGCAACAATAAATTCCTGAGGGTTTGACGGGTTGTATATAACACCGACCTCTGTAACACCATCATAGTCGCCGTTAGCGTTGAGCATTTTCCTGCTCAGCGAACGTGCCCTGACAGTATTTCCGCTTGTATCGGTAAATTCCACCACAGGAAAAACAAGTTTGGGCTGCTGACCCATCGGCATTGACATGCTTCTCACAACGTCGTTCTTTGTTTCCGTGCCGACAATTATTCCTGCCGTAAAAACACCGTTGTTCTTAATTTTATACAGCCGTACAAGCTGATATGCACCGATACCTGCCCACAAAAGAAATCCGACAAGACCTATTGCCCAGATAAAAGCACCGCCCATAATTCCGTCCCTCTCTCATGTATCTTTTTAATATAACAAAATATTATGAATATTTCAAGTATCTTCCATTTAATTTTATCAGATGAACTGTGTACCGATACCCTCGTTGGTAAGAAGCTCGATAAGGATAGAGTGCGGAACACGTCCGTCAATGATACAGGTCTTGTGCACACCACGTCTTACAGCTTCAACACAGCAATCAATCTTAGGAATCATACCGCCGCTGATGATGCCCTGCTTCTTCATGAACGGGACTTCACTTACCTGAACAGTAGGGATAAGTGTGCTGTCGTCGTCCTTATCTTCAAGAAGTCCAACAATATCTGTCATAAGCACGAGATTTTCAGCACCCAGCTCTGCCGCAATTCTTGCAGCAGCTGTGTCAGCGTTGATGTTGTAGGTCTGTGCTTCCTCATCACATGCAACAGTTGCAATAACAGGTACGTAACCCTTGTCAAGAGCATCAATGATAGGAGTTGTGTTCACGTCAACAATTTCGCCAACGAAACCAAGGTCAACCTCGCCCTCCATCTTGTGTGCAGTAATCATACCGCCGTCGATGCCGCAAAGTCCGAGAGCCTTGCCGCCGTGTTCGATAAGGTGAGAAACAAGCTCCTTGTTAACCTTGCCTGAAAGAACCATCTTAACGATGTCAACAGTAGCCTCGTCTGTGTAACGCAGACCGTTGATGAACTTGCTTTCGATGCCCACACGCTTCAGCATATCATTGATTTCAGGACCGCCGCCGTGCACAAGAACAACCTTTACGCCGACAAGGGAAAGAAGTACGATGTCGCTCATAACAGCGTCTTTCAGTGCCTCGTTAGTCATGGCGTTGCCGCCGTACTTTACAACAACGATTTTGCCGCTGTAGCGCTGAATATATGGGAGTGCGTCGATAAGAATTTTAGAACGCACCTCGTTTTCGATTTTAATATCGCTTGTAAGATTTGTGATATCCATTTTCTTTTCTCCTTCTATCTATAAATGTGGAATTTGAAAAGTGGAAAGTGAAATTATAATTCCTAATTCCGCATTCCTAATTCCGAATTAACTATACATATGTGCCTTTGCACTTTCGCTTTCAATTATGTACCGCACATTCTCCGCTTCCTCCGGGTCAAGTCCGCATATTCCGCCGCCTGCACCGATTACGCCATGTTCGCCCTGGTACTCAATGGAATAGAACACGTCAGCCTTTTTGCCGTTTTCGTTTGTACGGACGGAAGTGATATTCGTCAGATACTCCATTTCAAGGCCACGTCCCGCATCTGTAAGAATACGCATATTCGTTACCGCAAAATAAGCCCTTGACCTGGTTACGGTAAATGCCTTGATGAAAAGAAATATACCAATAATTATAAATGGCACACCGAAAAATCCCATCATACCGCCGCCCATGGTAAACACGCTGAACGTCCAGAATAATGCAAAGGCTGTCCATATTGTCGCAAAGAAAATTGTATACGCCTTTGCACCCTTTTGCCCGTTGCTTTCAGTACTCGCAAGTGCCCTTCCGCACCACACAATATGTTCGCCAACTTCAAGGTGACGATTGAATTTTACTGTAATATTACGGATTGTATCATCTCTTCTTTTCATAATTTTCCTTCTTTATAAGCTCTTCATCGTAGTACTCAATCCTGTGCAAATCATGATATTCCGCACATATACCTGCTGCGTCCTCAACATAGCACAGAAAGAAAAGAACGAAAGGGTTTATTTTTTTGCACACATATATCTTCTCCGGGACTTTTTCGTTGTTATAAACAAGGCACAGAATATCCTCAGCAAGATAAATCTTTGGTTTTATTGCTGCCGAATTCTTTGCTGCAATAAACCTGTTTGTGCAGATATAATATACCGGTGAAAAATTTTTCACAAGCTTTGATATGGACAGAATTATTCCAAACAGGAACAATCCGGTAAAAAACCAACTGGTACCTGCTATTTCAGGACCGCCTCTCTGAATTCCCAGAATACCAAAAAGCATTGCCATTGGTATACACAGAATAATACAAAGCAGGTTCGTAAGGATATCCTTGATGTTTATCTCCTTGTACTTACCGTAGCTTATTACGGTATCGTTGTCCAGCACCTTATCCCCGAAAGCTTTACGTACATCATCCTCGGTAATATCCTTATAGAAATTTACTTTCATTTTATGTGCCTCTTTTTATGAACGATAATCTCCGTTAATCTTAACGTAATCATAAGTAAGGTCACAGCCCCATGCCGTAGCCTTTGCGTCGCCAGAATTAAGCTCAATATAAATTTCAATTTCGTCCTCAGTAAGAACAACCTTTGCCTCGTCCTCGGAGAATTCCACGCCTGCACCGTTGCGGCAAACTGCAATTCTTCCAGCCTTAGAAGCAAGGTCAACATCAACCTTTGTAATGTCGAAATCAGCCTCAGCATAACCGATTGCACAGAGAACACGTCCCCAGTTAGCGTCAGCACCGAACATTGCACACTTGAACAGCGGAGAACGGATTACGCTCTTTGCAACGATGATAGCTGTATCAAGGTCAGGTGCAGAGGAGCAAACGCAGGTAAGAAGCTTTGTTGCACCCTCGCCGTCCTTTGCAAGCATTCTTGTAAGGTTTGCCATAACCTGATAGAGAGCGTCCTTGAATGTAGCAAAATCAGCGTTTTCCTCAGTGATTTCAGCATTTTCAGCAAGTCCCGATGACATCAGCATACAGGTGTCGTTTGTGGACTGGTCGCCGTCAACGGAAAGACAGTTATATGTAATCTTCACGATTTCAGAAAGTGCCTTCTGGAGAAGTTCAGCAGAAATTGCACAGTCTGTTGTGATGAAGTTGAGGGTTGTAGCCATGTTAGGGTGAATCATACCGCTTCCCTTTGCCATACCGCCCATTTTGCAGAGCTTGCCGCCGATTTCAAATTCAACAGCGTACTCCTTCTTCACTGTGTCGGTTGTCATAATAGCAGTTGCAGCCTCAAGATTGCCCTCGTAGGAAAGCTTCTTCACAAGCTCAGGAACAGCCTCACGGATTGGCTCGATAGGCAGAATCTGACCGATTACACCGGTTGAAGCAACGATAACCTGTTCAGGTGCGATACCTAAAGCGTCAGCAGTAAGCTTACACATTTCCAGTGCCTTTTCCTCGCCGTCAGCGTTGCAGGTGTTGGCATTCTTTGAGTTTGCAATAACAGCCATAGCCTTGCCGCCGCTTTTTGCAAGATTGTTCTTTGTAACAACAACAGGCGCACCCTTGACCTTGTTGGAGGTGTACACACCAGCCGCGTTGCACATAACGTCCGAAACAATCAGACAGATGTCATTCTTCTTTGTAGGGTTCTCCTTGATGCCGCAGTAAAGACCGCTTGCCTTGAAACCCTTTGCGGCACACACGCCGCCGTCAATAATATTCATAATTCAGGAAACTCCTTTTTCTTCAAATTCGGAATTCGGAATGCGTAATGCGGAATTATTTTGAATTAGCATTTTTCTGCGTTTTTGTTATTGCAACTAAAATGCTTATCAATTCCTGACAATCCAAATTCATACTGTCAAAATGTATTTTCTCAATATATCCACTCTCTCCGAGTAGTTTAAGCCAATATTCGGTTTCACTTGCTTACTTCAATGCAATATTCATTTTAGCATAAAAATCAGCTTTGCTTTGACCTCTTATCGCTTCTTTGACATTTGCACCTATACTTGTACCGCTTCGTAATACCTGCTTTGAAAGAACATATTCTTTCTTTTCTGAAAGTAAATATTTATACAGTTTTATAATTCTCAACGCAAAAACTTTACTTTTGTCAACAATTACATTATCTGACTTCATAATGTTATTTCACCCGTTTAATTCCGAATTCCGCATTCCGAACTCCGAATTAAATTAAGCCTGTTGTTTCGTCAATTCCCATCATAATATTCATACACTGCACAGCCGCACCGCTTGCACCCTTACCGAGGTTGTCAAGACGTGAGCAGAGCAGTACGTGGTCGTCGTTGCCGAAAACGAAAATCTGCATAAGGTTTGTATTTTTAAGTGTATTAGCCGCAAGGAAGCCGTCCTGAAGTACGCCCTCGCCCATAAACGGCATAACCTTTACAAAATTCTGTCCCTCGTAGTGCTTAGCCATAACCTCCCATACCTGCTGTGCGGAAGTTTTCTTTGCCATTGCACGGAGGTGAAGCGGAATGGAAACAACCATACCGTTATAGTAGTTGTCAACGATAGGATTGAAAATCGGCGGATAGGAAAGCCCCGAAACAGCCATCATTTCCTTGATGTGCTTATGGGTCTTGCCCATGGAATACTGTCTTGGTGAGTTGTACTCGTCAGGCTTGTTGTCGCCCTCATAAACGGCAATAGCCTTCTTGCCTGCACCGCTGTAGCCTGAAACTGCATGACAGATGATAGGGTGATAAGGTGCAATAAGCCCCTCCTGCACGATTGGATAAAGTGCCGCATTGAAACCGCTTGCGTAACAGCCGGGGACAGCTACTCTGTTGGAATTTGCAATCTTGTCCCTGTGAGCCTGTGAAAGCTCAGGCAGACCGTAAGCCCACGCAGGATTTGTTCTGTGAGCTGTGGAAGCGTCGATAATTCTTGTATTCTTGTTTTCAACCAGTGAAACCGACTCGATAGCCGCCGCATCAGGCAGGCAGAGGAAAGTGAAATCCGACTCATTTATAAGACGCTTTCTTTCTACCGCACTCTTTCTTAAATCCTCGTCAATTTTAAGAATTTCAACATCTGTTCTGTCCTTGAATCGCTCAATAATTTTAAGTCCCGTAGTGCCTTCCTGACCGTCTATAAAAATCTTGTATGCCATTTCAATTCTTTCCTTTCGTTATTGTCATTCTTATTACAGTGTGTATTTCATTATAAAAGCCGCTTGTTAATTTTTATTGTATATTCTGTATATTGTTTATTAACTTATACAATTATACATCGATATTATGCATATTTTTAATTTTATGCAATTGTACGGCGAATATATTCAATCTGAGCCTTTACAGATTCAGGTGCAGGTCCGCCGGGTACCTTTCTCATATTCACGCAGGTTTCAAGGCTGATTGCCTCGTAAACATCCTCCTCGAATGTATCGCAGAGTGCCTTGTATTCGTCAAGAGGAAGCTCCTCAAGTGTTGTACCCTTTTCAATGCAGGTCGCAACGAGTGTGCCTGTAATCTTGTATGCGTCACGGAAAGGAAGTCCCTTCTTAACGAGGTAGTCAGCACAGTCTGTTGCGTTGATGAAGCCCTTTGCAGCAGCCGCACGCATATTCTCACGGTTTACACGCATTGTCGCAAGCATAGGAATAAAAGTTGTGATACAAAGCTTTACTGTGTCGATTGCATCGAAAATAGCTTCCTTGTCCTCCTGCATATCCTTATTATACGCAAGAGAGAGTCCTTTCATCATAACAAGAAGCGTATTCAGGTCGCCGTAAACACGTCCTGTCTTGCCGCGGATAAGCTCTGTAATATCAGGGTTTTTCTTCTGCGGCATAATTGATGAACCTGTTGAGTAAGCGTCGTCAAGCTCAATGAACTTGAATTCCCATGAGCACCACATAACGATTTCCTCGGAGAAGCGGGAAAGGTGCATCATAAGGATAGAGAGTGCAGAACAAAGCTCAATGCAGAAATCTCTGTCGGAAACACCGTCAAGGCTGTTCTGTGTGATATCGTCAAAACCGAGGAGTGCAGAAACCTGACGTCTGTCGATAGGATAGGTTGTGGAAGCAAGTGCACCGCTGCCGAGTGGCATATAGTTCATTCTCTTGTAGCTGTCGGAGATTCTGCCAAGGTCACGTACAAGCATATTTGCGTAAGCCATAAGGTGGTGTGCAAAAGTGATTGGCTGTGCTCTCTGCAAGTGAGTGTAACCCGGCATTACAGTATTGAGGTTATCCTCAGCAAGCGTGCAGATTGTTTCGATAAGCTCTCTAACCATCGGCACGATTTCCATAATCTCGTCTTTGAGATACATTCTGATATCAAGTGCAACCTGGTCGTTACGGCTTCTTGCTGTGTGAAGTCTTTTTCCCGTGCCGCCAAGTCTTTCAGTGAGCACCTGCTCAACAAACATGTGAATATCCTCAGCGTTAGGGTCAAACATAAGCTTGCCGCTATCGATATCGTTAAGGATACCTGTCAGACCCTCAACAATCTTCTCGCTTTCGCTCTTGTCAATAATACCTGTATCGCCAAGCATTGTAGCGTGTGCAATTGAACCGCGGATATCCTGCTTATACATTCTTGCGTCAAAGGAAATTGACGAGTTGAAGTCATTTACACGCTTGTCAAGCTCCTTTGAAAAGCGTCCAGCCCACATTTTATCTGCCATAGTAGTAATTCTCCTTTATTCATAATCTCTGAAATCAATGTTATCAAGCTCAAAATCCTCGCCGTCAAAACTTACGTCCGCAATAATTTCCGGCATACATTCATACCGCAGTCCCGAAGCATCAGGTACTGTATGCATAACAATTATGCCGCTTTTTATCGTGTAGCTTACCGTCTTGCCGAAACCTATGCTTTCAATACCGTCAGGGTAATCCTTCTTGATGCTTGTTGAATAAATCTCATTCGTGTCATAGGCTGCAAAGTCAAGCCACAGATTATCGTTGTCAATCTGATAGTTGATATATTCGTCAATAAGTTCTTCTGCATCGAGACGATATTCCTTGAAGCGGCCGTCACTTCCTGCTTTGTAAACAACAAGTTCCTCAATGCTTGTTCCTGTACCCGAAGCAACATAGTAAGAAACAACCAGCTCATACTCGCCGTCGCTGTCAACATCAAGGTATTCAGCCATCGGCATAATTGCTCTCGGAGTCATCCAGACCTGCTCAAACTCGTCGATTATACCATCGTGCTCAATAATAACCAACGGCTTCTTTCCGTCAGGACAAACGCCGTAAATATCCGTTTCCCCTGCCTCGGCAATCAGCACCGCATAGTTTACATAATCTATCTCGCTGTAATCGGTAATGAACTCCATCATCGGGTCAAGAACATAACCGCTTGCGGAAACATTGCCGTCAAGCTGATAATCGGGACCTTTGCTTTCTGTTTCAGTTTCAGTTTCAGTTTCGTTTTCTGTCGGTTTTTCCGTTTCCGCCTCGGCAGACAAAATCTCACCTTTTCCGATACCGATTTTGTCAATCAGCTCCTGTGGAACTCTTGTGTAATCATATGTATTTTCATCGGTAATCCAGTAAAGCGTGTCCTCGCCGCTTATTTCAAGCTTTGCATACGCTTCCTTACCGTTGTTTTCAACCTTAAAATTCATATTCTCAAAGGAATATTCTGTCGGCTCATAGGTAACAATCTGCCATTCGTCATAGCTGCATTCGTGCCACGTATAGCTGTAATTATCGGTAAATTCCAGCACCGAAACCACAGATTTTTCCTCAGCAACCGCTTGTTCAAGCTGTGCTAAATCGTCAGTCCAGTAGCCCACCAGCGAAGCCTGCAAAGCATTCTCCGCCTCGGTGTAGTCCACCGCCTCTTCCTTTGAGCAAGCCGTGAGCATAAGTGCTGCCATTATCGCAGATAGCACCAGTACCGCCGTTTTTTTATTATTAATCAATTCCTGTTCACTCTCTTTCAGGCACAATTTTTCCGCCCTGTGCAGCAAACTCGTCTGCCTGTTCCTTCGGGATAATCTGTCCGTAATCGCTTATGTAAGTAATTGCCGAACCATAAAGCGGAGAGATATCGCTGATTTCGCAGCACTCCACACTAAGCCGTGTTATATTGCCCAATGAAGCAAGCTTTGCAAAATCAATATTACTGTAATCATAAAGTGATAAGTAGCTTGCCATCGGGAAAAGGGAGATGAACTCATAGTCGCCGTCAGTAAGCTCCTTCTTTGTGAGAGCATCAGTTGGAATTGAATCCATAATGCTCATATATTCCTCACCCTTATAGCTGATAATATCAATCGATGTATATTCCGAGGAAGCAATCCCCTCAAAAAGAGCCTTGCCCTCGTCGTTAAGATGCGGAAGAAGCTCATCAATCGGAACCTCCATAAGTCTTATACCGTCAGCATAGCTG
Organism: Oscillospiraceae bacterium; assembly: GCA_018110825.1. Classification (GTDB taxonomy): domain Bacteria; phylum Bacillota; class Clostridia; order Oscillospirales; family Ruminococcaceae; genus RGIG8773. The sequence goes on along the minus strand of JAGBCL010000093.1, from coordinate 28,051 downwards.
CCGTATTCATACGGTGCGATATAAAAACCGACACTGCCGTCTTTCAGATTAAACCTTTCATCAGCCACGCAGTAGCCGATTATATAATCGCCATTTTCATCAATTCCGCATTCAATCGTATTCATATAGCTGTTATCCGCATTCTTCATTTCTTCAACAAATGATGCGTATTCGTTCAGCTCTGTGTCATTGTACAGTACCCGTGTTATAAACATCGAATCATAGATTCTCGCCATATATTTCTCGGCAACGGCATCCTTGTCAACAATCATTTCCGAAAGCCTGATAAGCTCACCTGTCCGGATGTCAAACATCATAGGAACAGGCAATGTGTAGCCGTGTGCCGCACCTGCGCTATATGAAAAATCATATACCGTAAGCGAAAGGATATTTCCGCTCACCGAATCAACCTCAAAGCTGATTTCACGCATATTCTTTGTTACAGTATGCTCGTAGAATTCCGCGGTTTCCTCATCATATTCACCATCGGAATTGTAGCACATTCTTTCTGCCTCAGCCTTTTCATATTCATACGCCTCATCAACGTAATCCTTCAGATACTGGTTGATTTTTTCGCATACAGCTTCATCTTCGCCGGTAAATACAGGATACTCCGCATTATATGCCGTAATATCCAGACCGCTTTCATCAGTGAACACTTCTTCGGTATATTCTGATATCCACTTAATGTCTGAATCCGGAGAAACCCTGCCGACCGTACACAGCGGATAGCTGTCATAACGCTCGCTTATCGGGAAAACTGTCGGTCGTTCACTTCCGTCATGCGGTTCTTCTTCAATCGGCTCATCCTCATTAACTGTCACCGTTGTTTTTTCTTCAAGCACTGTTGTGGCTACAGTTGTAATCTCTTTTTCAGAAGCCGTTGTCATAACCTCCGAAACCGCTGTAACCTGCTCCATTTCGACAGCTGCTTCCTCCGTCTGTTTATTACAGCCAGTAAGCATTATCGCCGTCAATATTGCCAAAAACAAAGCTGTTTTCCTGCCCAAATCCGTCACCCTTCCCTTACCCGAAAAACGAACAAAGGGGCGGGGCATAATTGCACTGAAAAAAACGTGCAACCATACCTTTCGCCCACGATTTAAATTGAAAACAAGTTTTCAATTCCGAGTTTTATGCTTTTGTGACTGCCGTCACAAATTTTGCAAAGCAAAACCACATAAAACGTCGGTTTATATGTATGTTTCCTTCGGAAACATACTATTTTGAGAGAAACTTACTTGTTGTTTCTCTTAGCATCAAGCTTAGCCTTAACCTTGATTGGAAGACCAAAGAGGTTGATGAAGCCTGCGGAATCCTTCTGGTCGTAAACTTCGTCCTCATCAAATGTAGCAACCTCTTCATCATAGAGTGTGTATGGAGAAGTTACGCCTGCATTGATGATGTTGCCCTTGTAAAGCTTGAGCTTAACATCACCTGTAACTGTTTCCTGAGTCTTGTCAACGAAAGCGGAGAGAGCCTCACGAACAGGTGTGTACCACTGACCGTTGTAAACAATATCAGCAAAGTCGATAGCGAGCTTCTGCTTCATTCTCTGTGTAGCCTTGTCGAGAGTGATTGTTTCGAGAACATCGTGAGCGTGGTAAAGAATTGTTCCGCCAGGTGTTTCGTAAACGCCTCTTGACTTCATACCAACGAGACGGTTTTCAACGATGTCAGCAAGACCGATACCGTTAGCACCGCCGAGCTCGTTGAGCTTCTTGATGATGGAAACGCCGTCCATTTCAACGCCGTCGATAGCTGTAGGAACACCCTGTTCAAAGTGGATTGTTACATATGTAGGCTTGTCAGGAGCCTGAAGTGGGGAAACGCCAAGTTCGAGGAAGCCTTCCTTCTCGTACATTGGTTCATTTGCAGGGTCTTCAAGGTCAAGACCTTCGTGGGAAAGGTGCCAGAGGTTCTTATCCTTAGAGTAGTTTGTTTCTCTGTTAATCTTGAGAGGAATGTTGTGAGCTTCTGCGTAGTCGATTTCTTCATCTCTGGACTTGAGGTCCCAGATTCTCCAAGGAGCGATGATTTCCATATCAGGAGCAAAAGCCTTGATTGTAAGTTCGAATCTTACCTGGTCGTTACCCTTACCTGTGCAGCCGTGGCAGATAGCGTCAGCGCCTTCAGCGAGAGCAATTTCAACGATTCTCTTAGCGATGATAGGACGTGCAAAGGAAGTACCGAGGAGATACTTGCCCTCGTAAACAGCCTGAGCCTTGAGTGTTGGGAATACGAATTCTTCAACGAATTCCTTGTTGAGGTCTTCGATATAGAGCTTGGAAGCACCTGTCTTGATAGCCTTTTCTTCGAGACCGTCAAGCTCTGTGCCCTGTCCAACGTCACCGGAAACAGCGATTACTTCACAATTGTTGTAGTTTTCCTTGAGCCACGGAATGATGATAGAAGTATCAAGTCCGCCAGAGTAAGCAAGGACAACCTTTTTGATTTCTTTAGCCATGATAAATTCCTCCATTATTAACACAGTTACAAACTGTTATTTTACAAGTACAATCCTTATTATACACCATTAATATGCTTTGTCAAGTGGTTTTTGCATATTTTTATAAAATTATTTAGCAATATTCATTGTTAAGTGCATATTTTTGATTTTATGCAATTATACAGTGCATATTTTGCATATATTCACATCATTATTCATTTTCTGCCTTAACGTCAATCACCACGACCTCAGGCTGATTGAATACACGGGGCACAATGTTCTTGCAAAGGCCACGGCTTACAACCATTTCCGTAGTACCGTCCGCAAGGGTGTAGTGTCCCCCTGCATAATCGGGGAAAACGCCCTGATTTGGTGCATACAGACCGTTCAGCAGAAACGGAATTCGCACCTGACCGCCGTGGGCATGACCGCACACAACAAGGTCAAAATTGTTGCCGCTGTACAAATCAACGTGGTCGGGACGATGTGACATAAGCACGGTATATTTCTCACCAGCCGCACTTACGCAATCGGCAAACTGCTTGCCGTACATTTCGTCGTCTACACCGCAAATACGGATTTCACCGAAGTCCACGTACTCACCCTCTAAAATTTCTACGCCGCACTCGTCAACAATTTTCTTGATATTATCAACCTCGCCTGACCATTCCTCGTGGTTGCCCGTAACGTAATAGCAGGGATATTTTTCAGCAAGCTGAGAAAGCAATTCAATGCTGTTTTCGTGAGTACGGACATCTTCGAAAATATCCCCCGCAAGCAGGATAACGTCGGGCTGCTGCTTATCAACAACATCAAGCAAAACCTGCTGATTTGCGCCATAGCTGCTGCTGTGGAAATCGGTCAGCAGAACAATTCTCGTGTCCTCGGTAACCTTGTCCGTGACGAATTCGTAACGAGGCACGGTTATCCCCACATCACAGGCAATCGCCGCCAGTATCAGCAGCCAGCCGAGGATTATGTAAGTGGGACGCTTGTCCCAGATTGTTTTTTTTGCTTCTTTTGTCATAAATAAGTTTTCACCTTCAAAGTCGATTTTGAATATAATTTGCATTTATCGCTATACATAGGCAGTGACTTCGTCACTGTTAGGAAATTTCTCTCTTGCAGAAATTTCCTCTTTTGAGGCTTGCCGCCTCAAAATTCACCTTTTAGATGCGCTTAAAGCACGCCTGCGGGCGAAGAAAGGATTTCGCTCTCTGCGGAGAGCGACCAAAGGGCTTTGCCCTTTGGAAACCCACCACCTTTGAAAAGGTGGACGAAACTTTTCATCTGCCAACTTTATGAGTTAACTCAAACTAATTCCGCATTACGCATTCCGAATTCCGAATTAAACTTCTTTCCCCAATCTGATAACCGACTCGGTAACCAGCTTCTTGAAAAGCGGTGCAACCCTGTCAGCTGTTTCCTGCACCTCTGCGTGTGTAAGCGGATTTTCGGTAATTCCGCAAGCCATATTGGAAATGCAGGAAATACCCACAACCCTCATACCTGCGTGATTTGCCGCAATTGCCTCGCAGGCTGTTGACATACCTACTGCATCCGCACCGAGAGTTCTTACCATTCTGATTTCAGCAGGTGACTCATAGTTAGGGCCTGTCAGCTGAATGTAAACGCCCTCCTGAAGCGGGATATCCAAATCCTTTGCCGCCTCGCGTACAATTGCTCTCAGGTCACGGTTATAGATGTTGCTCATATCAGGGAAACGCACGCCCAGCTCGTCTGCATTCTCACCGATAAGCGGTGACGGAGCCATGCAAATCTGGTCGGAAATAAGCATAAAATCGCCTGCGTGGTAATCAAAATTCACGCCGCCTGCCGCATTGGTCAGAAACAGGATTTTTGCACCCATCATCTTCATCAGACGAACAGGGAGAACAACGTCCTCCATAGGATATCCCTCATAGTAGTGGACTCTACCCTGCATTATTACAACCTTAACGTCGCCCACATATCCGAACACAAAGCGACCCTTGTGACCTGCAACGGTAGACTTGGGGAAGCCCTCAATCTCGCCGTAGTCGAGAGTTGCCTCAATCTTTATTCCGTCGGCGTAGTCGCCCAGACCAGAACCGAGAATAAGTGCCACATCAGGCACAAAATCAATCTTCTCCCTGAAACACTTGTAACATTTTTCAAGTCTTTCGTAAATCTTGCTCATTCTATTTGCTCCCTTCAAATTATAGTAATAAATTATATAATTCCGAATTCCGCATTTCGCACTCCGAATTAGTCAGTTGCTAATCCCTCATAAACCTCCGGTTCAGGCTGCGGATACTTTCTTGCAAGAACAATAGTATCAAGTCCTTCAACAGTATACTCACCCTCAACATAGCGGATAGGCTCTGTACCTGCCTTTCCGTCACCGATGTATACACCGTACTTGCCGAAAGCGAACAGGGTAACAGGGTACTCGTTAGGGTTGAAGAAAACAACAATCTCCTCGAATTCGTTATCCCCGCGGAGAATAAAGCCTGTCACACGCTGAGGAAGCTTATCAAGGAACTGCATATTCTTGCCCACTTCCATGCCGTCGTACATTCTGAACGCCTTGTGTGCCTTTCTGAACGCAATCAGACCCTTGTAATACTCAACAACGTCCTTGTACTCGGACTTTCTGTCCCACTTCAGACTGTTGATGGCGTCAGGGGAATTGTAACTGTTATGGTCAAAGGACGTGCCGCCGGGGAAAGGCTTTGAACGGAGAAATTCCTGTCCTGCCTGAATAAACGGTATACCCTGCGCAAGGAACACCATAGCAGCAGCCATTTTGTCCATTTTTATTCTTGTTTCAATACTCTGAGTGCCGTTTGTGTAGTAAAGCTTATCCCAGAGAGTAAGATTATCGTGCGCCTCAACATAGTTTACCGCCTGCACGGGGTGGTCTGCCCATGCAAACTTTTTCAGGTTAGGAATCTGAGGGTGAGGAATTCTTCCGCACATTACTTCCTTCACGTATTCCTCGTTGCCGCTTGCACCGTTTACATAACCCCTGTCACGGTTTTCAAAGTTGTTGCCCTTTACCGTATCACGGAAATCATCACTGAAAAAGCCGTAATCGGGAGTATGTCTTGCATTAAGCTTCATCGCACGCTTTTCCCAGCTTACAGGGGAATCGCCGCCTGTCCAGCCCTCACCGTAGAGAATTACGTTAGGGTTGATTTCTTTAAGACGTGCGGAAATCTCATTCAACGTTTCAATATCGTAAAGTCCCATAAGGTCAAAACGGAAACCGTCAATCTTGTATTCCTTTGCCCAGTAGCAGATACTGTCAACGATAAACTTTCTTGCCATTTTACGTTCTGTAGCAAACTCGTTTCCACAGCCGCTTCCGTTGCTGAAATACTCGCCGTTTTCGCCCCAGAGTCTGTAGTAATACTTAGGGTAAGTCTTGTTGAAGCAGGAGTCAGCTGTTGCAAATGTGTGGTTGTAAACAACGTCCATTATTACTCCGATGCCCTGTCTGTGAAGTGCGTAAACAAGTCTTTTCAACTCCGCAACTCTTGTTCTTCCGTCAAACGGGTTTGTGGAGTAGGAGCCTTCGGGGGAATTGAAATTTCTCGGGTCATATCCCCAGTTGAACTGCGGCTTTTGAAGATTTGTTTCGTCAATTCTTTCATAGTCGAAAATCGGCATAAGCTGAACGTGAGTAACACCCATCTCCTTGATGTGGTCGATACCGATTTTGTCGCCTGCCGCATTTATAACGCCGTTTTCAATAAACGCAAGAAAACGTCCCTTGTAGCAGAAATTACCGCTCTTGTCAATGGAAAAGTCACGGACGTGCAGCTCGTAAACACAAGCGTCGGTAGGGTGTTCAAGCTTTACATAGTCCTGATTTTCCCAACCCGCAGGATTACAGCTTTCAAGGTCAAGCACCATACCCATTGTGCCGTTTACGCCTGCACTGCGGGAATATATATCAACAGTTTCCTGCTCAATACCGTCATATTCCATCACATAAGTATAATATACCCCATCAAGGTCGCCATGTGCAACCTTTGACCATACACCGTTCTTGCCCTTTGTCATAGGCAGGTTGCGGTAAGGCTTTTCGTCACGGCAATCGTGATAAAGATGCACCGTAACCTTGTCAGCTTCAGGTGCCCAGACACGGAATTCTGTCTGATTTTTTTCGTAAAGTGCACCGAGCTCCCCGTCAAAAGCGTAATTTTCATCTATCTTGCTAAACAAAACAACAGCCCCTTAAAACAGGAATAAGCTGATTAATGCGAAGCGTTCGTTTCGCCGTTTTGACCAACACTCGAAAATACCGCACTGAGAGTGTTGTGAAAAACGGCAGAAACGATTTAATCAGCGTTTCCTTAGTCATATATATGTTAATTATACACTAAAACGTTTACTTTGTAAATAATGTAAATTTACAAATATATGAATAAATGATAATTCAGCACAAGAAAAAGGGCACGGAAAATCCGTACCCTTTTTTATGCTTTATAAAAGTTTACGCAATGCGGAAACTTGGAGACAACTGCGTAAGCAGTTGTTTTTAAACCTGAGAGTTGTTATCGAGGAAGTCCATAACATCGTCAACAGTTGTGAATGCGAGAGCAGTACATGTATCTGCACAGCCGTAGTAGATGCAGATTCTGCCTGTATCAGCGTCAACGAGGTTAGCACATGGGAATGTTACTGCGTCAGTATCACCAACGAGTTCATAGTATTCCTGTGGGCTGAGGAGGTAGGAAGCACCTCTCTTGAGAACCTTCCATGGCTGGTCCTTATCGAGGAGAGCAGCGGAGAAGCTGTATACGTAACCGTTGCAGGAAGTAAGTACGCCGTGGTAGAAAATGAGCCAGCCGCGGTCTGTTTCGATTGGAATTGGACCTGCACCCATCTTTGTGGATTCCCAACCCTTGGAAGGACCCATAACGTGTCTGTGCTTGCCCCAGAATGTGAGGTCAGGGGACTGGCTGATGAACATATCGCCGAATGGTGTGTGGCCGCTGTCGGAAGGACGGCTCATCATCATATACATATCGCCGATTTTTCTTGGGAACATTACGCCATTTCTGTTGAATGGGAGGTAGGAGTTCTCAAGCTGTGTGAATGTTTCAAAGTCAGTTGTTGTAGCGATACCAATAGTTGGCTTCCAGCCGTAAGCGTTACACCATGTAACGATGTACTTGTCTTCGCCTTCCATCTTGCAAACACGTGGGTCGTAGCCGTACTGCCACTGTGCAACCTCAGGGTCAAGACCTTCTGTATTGAAGTGGATTCTCTCTTCGTTGATATCCCAGTTGATACCGTCCTTGGAGAAACCAACGTGGATTTCCATATTTCTTTCTCTGTCGTCAACACGGAAAACGCCTGCGAACTTGTAGTCGCCCTTTTCAAAAGGAACTACGGAGCTGTTGAAGATAGAGTTGGAAGGCTCTCTGTAGCCGTTAGCCTTCTTAACCATAATGTGGTCACGCTTGATGATTGGGTTAGCGCTGTAACGCCAAACGATGTCTTTGCATCCCTCAGGCTTGTCCTGCCAAGGAATATTAGGAAGTGATGTACCGTTGATGATTTTAGTCTTCATATCAGATACCGACCTTTCTTTTATTATGTAAATTTCTCTGAGCCTTCGGGACTCACATTGTTTTAATTATAACCGATGAAAAAATAAAAATCAACAGCTAAATTTCTACTTAAAGGTATAAGTCACAAAATGTTTAGAATTGAAAACGTATTCGCAGATATCCCGCTGAAATTTGGTTTGCATTTTCAGAAACAAGTCGTCCGCCGAGTGATACAGTACACAGAAAATCCGCTTCCAGTTCAGTTTGGAAGCGGATTTGTTTTATTTGATTTCAATAGTCTGTCCGCCGACAAAAAGCGTACATACTTCGTCAGGGTTTACGGGTTCAGCAAAGCCCAGAATAAGAAGCGTTGAGCCTGTTTCATCGCCTTCAACATAGGATGAACCTGAAAATTGATTAATGTCTACCTTTTCGCCACTGTCAAGCAATACATACGCATTGTCTACACCCCAGTAAAAATCATTAAACCGTTCACCCTCAAAGCAAGCGGATATGGAAGAAATCTCAACACTCGTCAGTTTAGCACCGCCAAGCAACTCCATATCCTTTTCATAACGTATCTCATCAGCAATATAATCTGCTGCGAATTCTGCTATCCACGAATAATTTCTTCCTTCTTCAAGCAGATACTCTCCGTTTTCGTCCTTTATGTTTTGAAGCCAAGCTTGTACAGTAACCTTTTCTCCCTTTATCATATTTTCAGTGCTCATTCTTACACTGAGACGAAGCTTTTCTTCACTTTGCTCAATTATGTGTATGCCTGTACCTGAACTGCCGAGAGCGTCGGAATTAATACAGATGAATAAATCCTGAAAAGGCTTTACAACAGTTACTCCGTCAACCTCTTCAAGAAGCTTATAGCCGTTTTCGGGGTAAATGTCAATGATCGCAAGCACGCTGTGCTTGTCCGCCGCAGCAGCCATAAGTTCAAAGTTCATAGTGTCAATTGTGTCCTCGTAAATGGTTGCTTCGGGGACAATATTTTCGGTAATATTTTCGCTCTTTTCACCGAAAATGCTTTGGAATATTCCTGCGTAATCCCAGTTGTTTGCCGCACCGACAGAAACGGTCAGTACCGATACCGAAACTGCCGCCGCAAGAATTGCCGTCATAGCCTTTGAGTGACGCTTTTTCAGTACGGGCTTTGTTTCCGTGCCGATAATCTTTTGTGCAAGCTCCTCGGGAGAGGTTTCGGGTGTAATCTGCTCGTATAAATCATTCAATCTTTTCATAACTTGTCCTTTCTCATTTCTCCAGTATGGATTTCAGCTTGTCACGTCCACGCTTCAGACGTGCCTTTACGTTGCTTTCGGAAATTTTCAGCATTTCGGCAATCTCCGCCACGCTGTAGCCCTCATAATAATGAAGATAAATAACCGTGCGGTAGTTGACATTAAGTCTGTTAAGCGCATCTAAGAGCTCGTAGTCCTTTTCGCTTTTCAGTGGTATATCCTCCGTGAGTGCGATTTTGCGTTTTATCCACGCTGACGCAAGATGATTTTTTGCTGTGTTTGCGGTTACGCAGATAAGCCACGCCTTTGCATTTTCGTCAGCAGAAAAGCTTTCCGAGCTGTTGTAAAGCCTGAGGAAAACCTCTTGGGTTATATCCTCCGCATCTGTGCGGTTTTTGACATAGCTGTACGCAAGACGAAATACCGTGGGCTGAAATTTTGCTACATACTGCGTAAAAATTGTTTTGTCTATTTTTATCATTCCTTTGTTTTGTATTCGGTACCGTGAAACGTTTCTATATATAAGACAAATTAAAAAGCCGTATGGTTACATCTGAGTAAAATTTTATAAAAAAGAAAAAGGGGAAAGCAATTGCACTTGTTTCACCCTTGCGTTATTTAATTGGTTTTCTCCAGCTCAAACCCGTCCCTGAATGTTACAACAGGCTTACCGTCCTTGTCAAGCAGAGGGGTAAGTCCGCCGGAGTAGCCTACCTGGTGATACAGGTAATTCACCCCTGTTTCGGTATCAATCCATATTTCCATAACATCTATTGAGCCCTGAGTATAAACCTTTTCAAATCTGTTTTTCTTAGCCATTGAATTTCACCTCGTAAACCCTTCCTGCTTCTGTTGCAAAGCTTGTTACGCCGTTTTCCTCATAGTAAGCCGCACCTTCAATCTTCACGCTGCCGACAATGCTGCACTTGTTTCCGCACTTGGAATGTACATACATTTCGGTAACCTTTCCGCCTGCCCACGCAAAGTCAACGACAAATCCGCCGCGGCACACGATACCGTGCACCCTGCCGCTTTCCCATTCCTCAGGAATTGCAGGAAGTACGTTGATTTCGCCGCTGTGGCTCTGGATAAGCGCTTCTGCGATGCCTGCACCGCCGCCGAAGTTTCCGTCAATCTGGAAAGGCGGGTGCATATCAAACATATTGATATTGGTGGAGTGAGCAAGAAGTGCTGCAACGTTTTCGCCAACAAGCTTGCCTTCGTGAAGACGTGCCCACATATTGATAATCCACGCCCTTGACCAGCCTGTGTGACCGCCGCCGTGGGTAAGTCTGCGGATAAGGGTTGCCTTTGCCGCATCTGCAAGCTCAGGTGTGTGACGCTTGGTGATAAGGTTGTATGGATAAAGTGCAAACAGCTGGGAAATATGTCTGTGTCCGGGCTCAGCCTCGTCGTAATCCTCTGCCCATTCCATAATCTGACCGTACTTGCCGATTTCGGGCTGTGGAAGCTTGTCACGGAGCTGACGGAGCATTTCTGCGAAGTTTCTGTCCTCGTCAAGAATTTCCGAGGACTCGATTACTGCTGTAAAAAGAAAATGCAGAATCTGACTGTCCATTGACGGACCCTGACAGATTGTACCCTTTGCGCCGTCCTTGGTGATGTATGTATTTTCGGGAGAAACCGACGGACTTGTCACAAGTCTGCCCTTGTCGTCCTCGATAAGGAAGTCCACGAAAAATTCTGCCGCTTCACGGAGCGTATCATACTTTTCAGCAAGGAAATCCTTGTCGCCTGTGAAAAGGTAGTGCTCATAAATGTGGGTGCAAAGCCATGCAAGACCCATAGGCCAAAGCGTACCCGGGAGCCACTTGTCCTGAGGTGCGGTGTCGCCCCATATGTCGGTATTGTGGTGGCATACGGAGCCGCCGCAGTGGTACATTTCACGTGCTGTAACACGTCCGTTTTCACGCATACGCTCGATATGGTCGAACAGTACGCTGTGGCACTCAGGCAAATTCTGAATTTCAGCCGCCCAGTAATTCATTTCCGTGTTGATGTTTATGGTGTACTTGCCGCCCCATGCAGGCCACATATCCTTGTTCCATATGCCCTGCAAATTAAGAGGGAGAGTTCCCTCTCTTGAGCCTGCAATCATAAGGTAGCGTGAGAAGTTGAAGTACATCTCCACAAGCTTGTTATCGCTTTTTCCGTCACGGATTTTCTGCAATCTTTCGTTTGTGGGGAGCTCAGCGTTGCCGTCAGAATTGTCGATAAGTATAATTTTACAACGATTATACAATTCGGAATAATCGTCTATATGACGGTGACGAAGCTTGCTGAAATAATCTTTTCTCAGTGCAGTTTTAGCCTGACCGATTGTCTTTTTAACGTAATCGGCTGTACGGTAGGAGGTCTGACACGCAATTGTCATTGTTACCTCATCAGCACCGTCAACAATGATTCGGTTGGCATCGGTGCAAGCCTTGCCGCCCTTTGCGGATACAGAAACTGCCGCCGCGTAAGGAATACCGTCGGAAACTGTAAAAAGCAGGGTCTTGTCATCGTAAGCCTCATTCTTGTCATAGTAATCATCTCTGCCGTCGATTACGGAGCAGAAACCGATTTTGCCCTTTTCGCTTGCTGTGAAATGGATAACCATAACCTCGTCAGGCTTGGAAACGAAAACTTCACGGCTGTAGATTACACCGTCATTTTCCCACTGGGTACTGCAAATGCCGTAGCTGAGGTCAAGATATCTTCTATAATCGGAGTAATTTTCCGTGCCGCCCTGCCAGATATGCAGGTCACCGAGAAGCTGATAGTGACGCTGCTGCTCGTTAGTGCCATAGAAAGCATCACAGCAGATGTTTTCAGCGTCAGTAGTCCTGCCCTCACGGATTGCCGTGCGGATTTTTTCAAGATTTGCATAAGCCTTGGGGTTGTTTCTGTAACGGAAGCCTCCCGACCAGATTGAGTCCTCATTAAGCTGAATAAGCTCATCGCCGGGTCTGCCGAAAATCATGCCGCCGATACGTCCGTTGCCGACAGGGAGAGCCTCATCCCAGTTTGCGGCAGGTTGTTTATACCATAAAAGTTCAGATAATTTGTCCACAAATTCTCCTCATTTCTGTTTCAGATTTATGCTTATTATACCATATCAGAGTTAACAATGCAATCGATTTCTTAGGTAAATTGTAATTTAGCGTAACAAGAACTATCAGTGTTAGCGAAGCGGCATTGGAAGTGCATCTAAAAGGTGAATTTTGAAGCGATAGCTTCAAAAGAGGGAATTTCTGCAAGGGAGAAAATCCCTAACAGTGGCAACGCCACTGCGATTCTGTAGTGGTTAAAGCAAAGTGCGTCCCAAACGTTCCACTGGAACGTTTGGGAGGAAAGTACAGTAGTAAACCATACAAGGGGAAGCGGTCTTGTTCGCTTCTCCTTGTATGGTTTGTGTTGCACTTAATTATATTTATCACGATTGACGAATCTCTGCAAAAATAGTATAATGATTTTAAAATACTTTTTCAGAGGAGCTGCTTCGATGCCACGTTTTTTTATTCCTGCGCCTGCTTCGGATTTTATTTCCGTTACAGGCAGTGACGCACATCATATAGGTTATTCCCTCCGCATGAAACCCGGCGAGGAACTTACTTTCTGCCACGGCGGAACAGATTATTGCTGTGTAATTGAAAATATTTCCGAAAGTGAGGTTCTGTGCAGGGTTGTCGATGCTGTCCCAAGCAAAAGCGAGCCGTCTGTTGAGCTTACTCTTTATCAGGCTTACCCAAAGCAGGACAAGCTTGAACTGATTATTCAGAAAACAACGGAACTCGGTGTAACACGTATTGTTCCGTTTATTTCGTCCCGCTGTATTGCACGTCCCGATGAAAAATCCTACAGGAAGAAACAGGAGCGTATGCAGAAAATTGCCGAAGAAGCGGCAAAGCAGTCGGGAAGAGGTATAATTCCTGAAATTGCTCCGCTTATGACAATGAAGCAGGCACTGGAAGATATGAAAAAATCAGAGCTGAAGCTTTTCTGTTACGAAAACGGAGGCGAAAAACTTTCTTCAATTCCTTTCGGTGGGGTAAAATCCGTTGCTGTCATGATTGGCTCGGAAGGCGGTTTTGAACGTGCTGAGGCTGAGGCTGCCGAAAATTCGGGTGCAACTCAAATCTGGCTTGGAGAAAGAATTCTGCGCTGTGAAACATGCCCTATTGCTGTTACGGCAATCATTATGAATATTACGGGAAATATGTAAGCTTTTTTACAAAGGAGATTTATTATGGATATGACACGGCTTGAAGCACAGCTTGCGTTTCTGATGGAAGCTGACAAGCTTAAAAATATGTACCGTCAGACTTATATACGTATTGATGACCTGCCGCCGATGCCTGAGGGAAGCGGAGTTGACAAGCCTTTCCCGAGAAAGGAAAATGACGCTGAACACAGCTTTTCCCTTGCTTTGTTTACGGCAATTCTTGCGGAATATTCCAACGAACCGATTGATGTGCTCAAGACAATGAAAATGGTTCTGGTGCATGATATCGTTGAAATTGATGCAGGAGATACCTACTGCTATGACGATGCAGGCAACGCAACAAAGGCTGACCGTGAAAAGGCTGCTGCAGAAAGACTTTTCGGGCTTCTTCCAACGGAGCAGGAAGCGGAATTCCGCGGCTTGTGGGAGGAGTTTGAGGAACGTAAAACCCCCGAGGCGAAATTTGCCGCCGTAATGGACCGTATCCAGCCGCTTCTTCTCAATCTCAGCCGTGACGGAATTTCATGGAAGGAACACGGTATTCATCTTCATCAGGTCCAGAACCGCAACAAGCTTGTTGCAGAAGGGTCACAGAGTCTTTCCGATTATATTTTTGCCCTGCTTGATGATGCAAACAAGCGCGGCATACTTCCCGATTAACAAAAATCATTCCTTTGCATATAGTATAACAGTATGGAAAAATATACTAACCATACGGAAAGAATGATATTATGTGCAACTGTTCAAATAGATGCGAAGACGGCAAGTGCAGACTTGCGGTAGCTGTTGAGGATAATTATGCTCCGTGCGTATTCCCGAAAAAATATTTTGATGTGGAAATCAGAAGCAAGGACGGCTGTTTTGAAACCTTCGGCAAGGTTGCTGCAGGCGGCTCACAGGTTTTTGACCTGCCCTGCGGAAATGATGGCGACGGAAGCACTGAATACAGCGTGACAGTAATCGGTGATATGCTTTCTTCACCAAGGTCGCAGACGAGACGGGTTTGCTGTTGCTGCGGAAACACAAGCGGTGTAACTTTCATTTTTATGACTTATGAACCTGATTGCGAAAACCGTTATCCGCACCCATGCCCGCCACCATGTCCTCCGATTTGCCCACCGCCTTGTCCGCCTCCATGCCCGCCGCATCCGCCTATGCCGTGCATAGAATTTGTTCCGCAGCCACCTGAGTGCCCTTGCGGAGAAGATTACTAAACATACCGAAAAAACAAATCAGGGTACTGAATAACTCAGTGCCCTGATTTTATTGTTTATCAATTGCTTGGCATAATAGGATACATACCTATCATCTGTCCGTCTTTCAGTGCTTCGCTCTGCCAGTCATCATCCATGCTCTGATAGTCATTAAGAAGTGTTTCCCTGTATTTTTCAGGTATCGGCTTGTCAGACCATATTGTCATATAAACGGCGTAATTGGACGGGTCCACGCGTGACATTGCATATCCCTCAAATGAATCTCCGAGGTACATAGACAGGTCAATTCCGTACGCATAAAGATTATCTTCACTTATTTCGATAATTTCCGCATCAATTACTTCGCCATTGATTCCTGCCTGTGTTATAGCGGAAGCAATAGCAATGAAAGCCTGTTTTGCATTTGCATTTGCTTCATCAGTTTTAACGGGGTTGACATTTTTGTCGCCCACAACATCTTCAATATTTTCATCAATTTCTTCCTGAAGTGATTCTATCATATATGAAACGGAAAAATATGTACTCCAGTAGTAATTCTGGAATTCTTCCTCATCAGCATCGTTGACAAAGTCTTCATTTTTCACAGCCTTGTAGAGATTTGTTCCGCTGTATATAATATCAACATCATCATAACAGCATGCACCGATTACGGGTTCACCCTCAGCAATGTCGCCCAGGTCCCATTCGTATTCGTCATCAAAGTTATCGTCATCATCAATCATTGACTTGTCAGCAGACCAGTAGAACTCATACTCTCCGTCATACTCATATTCAAAATAAAAGTAACCGTTTCTTGCATCCTCGTTTATGCACTTCTGAATAAACAGGATAAGGTCCTTATCCTTGCCATTGAATTTCACCTCGCCTGAGGGTGCTTTGGCTTTGATTTTTCCCGTACATTCAAAGTCATCGACGGATTCACCGTTGTTTTCACAGATTGCGGAATAGGTTTCTGTAAGATATCCGATTGCCTGAGCATTAAGACAAGCCTGTTCAACCTTATACATCAGAAGCATATCTTCGAATTCGGCATTGACAGCTTTTTTTGCATCCTTTTCGTTATCAAAGTAACAAAAGCTCCGATTTGAAATATATTCGGAAATCACGTACTCAAAGTCATCCTCGTCATATATGTCATAAAATCCAACCAGGTCATTCACATCCATTGTGTACAGCACTTCAAGAGCCGGTTCGGAAAAATCCTCAATATCAAAGCCGCAGTCGTCAACAAGCTCCAGCACGTCCTCGTCAGCATCTTTTTCTGTCACTTTTGCTGAACAGCCTGTAAGACAAAGAGCCACTGCGGTAAGCAGTGCAAAAATTTTCTTGTTCATTTTATTGCCTCCAAAAATAATTCTGTAACTATGATTATATCACTCTTTAACAGCTTTTGCAACAAAAAGGCAGTTCACCATGAACTGCCTTCCGATATTATTTATTATCACTTGACATATTCTTTCTGAACACAACAACCGCAAGTACGGTTACAACCGCCATATATGCCGCAACAATAAGTATACTTGTCACGCCGTCACCGACATTTCCGTCAACAGCACATCTTGCCGCATTTACGGAATGATAGAATGGAAGTACCTTGCACACCTTTGCAATTGCACCGCCGATTCCGTCAACGTCCATCCATATACCGCCGAGAATTGATGCCGCGGAAATGATTGCCGAGCAAAGTCCCGGTGCGGCATTCTGACTGAACAATCCGCCGAAGAAAAGTCCGAAGCCGATGAACATTATTATTGATGGGATAAGTGTCACAATCGCAAGAAAAATGTTGCCCACATTAAGGCTTACACCGTCAATTGCAGCAATTACAAATGATACACCGAATGTGATTACGCATTGTATAATAGCAAGAATAATCAACGGTATGTAGTAACCTGCAATAAAATCAACCGCCGTCATAGGTGAAGCGTAAAGACGCATAAGGAAAGAAGAAGTTCTGTCTTTTGAGGTAAGAAGCGTTGCAAAAAGCATAAGGAAGGTCAGACCGAATACTGTAATTCCTGCACAGAGGTTGTCAATGCGGAATACGGTCATATTAGCCTGCGGGGGAATACTCTCGTTGATAATCGTCATAAGAATCAGCATTACAACGGGAAATCCCAGACAGAAAAGGTAGCTCAGCGGGTCACGGAGAAGCTCCTTGATATTTCGTTCGGCAAAAGCTTTGATTCTCATCTTTTTATAATCACGCTTCGTCAGAAGCGTGCCTCCTTTCAATAAGATGTTTTCTGACTTTAGTCAGAAAACTCGGGTCTGAAAATTTATTTTCAGACTCCTGCCTTTTCTGCAATTTCAACAAATGCGTCCTCGAAATTATCCTTGCCTGCAAGCTGTTTAAGCTCATCAGCTGAGCCAACCGCACGAAGCTTGCCGTGGGTCATAATTGCAATTCTGTCGCAGAGTGCCTCTGCTTCTTCGAGGTAATGAGTTGTAAGGATAATCGTCATCTTTGATTTAAGCTGCTCAATAACTCTCCAGAGTTCACGTCTTGCAAGAACGTCAAGTCCGAGAGTAGGCTCGTCAAGGAAAAGCACCTGCGGTGAAGTGATAAGTGCCATCGCAATGCTTACCTTTCTCTGCCAGCCGCCTGAAAGAGTCTTTGTGCGTGCGTTTTCTTTTTCCTGCAGGGAAAATTCCTCGATAACCCTGTCAGCTGCAGCTTTCGGGGTGTCAATGCCGTACACTTTTGCGATAAATTCAAGATTTTCACGCACCGTAAGATTCGGTGCAACGGCGGTTTCCTGAGTGGAAATGCTGATTACCTTCTTTACCTCGTCAGGCTTTTCCACAACGTCAAAACCCATAACCTCAGCCTTGCCGCTTGTTGGCTTTGAAAGGCAGGAAAGCATTTTGATAGTAGTAGTCTTGCCCGCACCGTTTACACCCAGCAAACCGAAAAGCTCACCCTTTGCAATTGAAAGGTCGAGTGCGTCAACCGCTGTAAAATCTTTATATTTCTTGGTCAATGCCTTTATAGCAATTGCTTCCATTCCAGTAACCTCCGTTAAAATAATTTGCCGATTTTCACAAGTGCCATTCCTTTTTTTCTGTCACCGAGAACCATCATTGCGTCTCCCTCGTCAAGCTTGAAAATCTCTTTCGCCTTGTCGGGAACAAGGATTTTCCCGTCCTGAATTTTTACAACACCGAAACAGTATTTCCCTTTTTCCTCATCATCCTGCAATTCAATCTCCTCAATTGTTGCGCTTACCAAATCGTCAAGGGTAACCTTATAAAGCTTTGCAAGCTTCACGCATTTATCAATATCAGGAAGCGACTCTCCGCTTTCCCATTTTGCAACGGACTGTCTTGATACACCGATAATTTCCGCAATATCCTCCATTGAGTAACGTTCCTTTGCACGGAGAATACGAAGATTATCACATATTTTAACTGACATAATTTCTATGCCCCTTTCCTTTCATTGACTACATTATAGCACACTTGAGGGTCAGGTGCAACCAACCTCTTTTTACAAAGTTCGTTAATTTTGGTTTACGCAAATAAAATTTGTAACCCGTTTTCATCTTGACTATTTATTGGCAAATTGATATAATTTTGTTATTATCATAATTGCAAGGAGATTTTAAAATGAAAATCAAAAAGCTTTGCGGGGTGCTTCTCTCCGCAGTAATGACAGCAAGCCTTCTGACTGCCTGCGGAAACAATGCTGCAAACGGTTCCGCTGAAACAACAGAAGCCATTGTGGAAAAAGCGTCCCCTAAGGTTACTGTTGACGGTACAAAATTCATTGTTGACGGAAAAGAACTCATCATTAACGGCGTTAATACCCCTTGGCAGAACTGGAATGAATTCGGTACAGATTCCTTTGAGCCGGATTTCTGGGACAGCCACTTCGCTGACCTGCACGCAATCGGTGTGAATTCTGTTCGTGTATGGGTTAACTGTGACTCGATAATTTCCATAAAGCTCAAACCATCGGGACAGGTTAGTGAGGTTGTGGAAAAACACTGGACAGACGTTGACAAGCTTTTCGAACTTGCTGAAAAACACCAGATTTATCTTATGCCGACCCTGCTTTCCTTTGACCACTGCAAGAACGGCCGCTACGTTGACAGATGGCGTGCGGTAGTAACCGATGACACTGCTATGCAAAGCTACATCGACAGCTATGTCAAGCCTTTTGCTGAGCGTTACGGCTCGAATCCATACCTGCTCGGAATCGACCTTATGAACGAGCCTGACTGGGTAATTGAAAACGCTGAGTGCGGAAGACTTCCGAAGGAAAATCTTTCTGAATTCTTTGCAAAATGTACTGCTGCAATTCACGAAACAAACCCTGATGCGCTTGTTACTGTCGGCATGGGTATGGTAAAATACAATTCCGACAACGAAAAGTATATGGGCAATATCGTTTCTGACGAGGTTATGAAATCCTATGCAGGTGACAATGCCCGCCTTGACTTCTACTCCGTGCACTACTATGACTGGATGAGAAGCTATATGGGTTGTCCGTTTGATATGTCCCCTACAGACTTCGGTCTTGACGGAACAAAGCCTGCGTTTCTCGGCGAATTCGGTCTTGGCAGCGACCAGACTTACGAATACGCTTACGAAAACACCCTTGCAAACGGCTGGAACGGTTCAATGATGTGGTGCTCCAACAACGGCGCTGAACACGCTGACGTATGGGCTGACCTTGAAGTTGCAACCAAAAAGGTTGAGTCCCTCTATCCCGACAAGGTTTACCCGCTCGGTAAAAACTGATAATTTACCTCATAAAACAGCAATTCCCGTACACCGATAAAGTGTACGGGAATTTTTTATTCCACATCGTCCATCATAGCGTCCATATCAATTACTTCATAATCAGATGGGATATCGAATGTTCCCTCAGGAATATCATCGGTTACAACCCATTTGCATAAATTCCCATCAATTACTGCCGCATAAATCGTCTTGTCAGGGTTATGAAGCATACAGCTGTCATCATCGTATTTTTGTGTTTCAAGAAGATAATTTTTACCCTCTATGGTTATTTCCGTAATATAGAATATGCTGTCATTTTCCATTTCAAAAGACACTATTTCGGCATATTCTTCAACAGACGGCAGTCCCTCGGAAGATGTTACAAGCACTGTCTTCTTTTCGTCATTTACTATATATGCCTTTTCGTTGTCATATATAATTTTTGATACATCATCTGCACCGATTGCTGTGCCGTTTACCATTACCTTATCTTCCGAAATAGCACCTATCATACTTTGGCTTTCGTCATAAAAATCGCCGGTTTCAAAATAATAGCATTTGGCATTTGCCATTATATCAAGCATTTCCGCCGACAGCGTTTCATCAGCGCTGTATTCCGTACCCTCCTCATATGCGGAAAAATCCGTTTCAAGGAATTCCTCCATTGTAGCAAATTCCGTCTTTGCAGGTCCGTCATTTTCTCCCTCTTCAAGTGCCGCAAGAAGCTCTGTCATATCAATGATTTCGTAATCAGTGGGAAGTTCAAGTATTCCTTCAGGTATATTGCTTGACATTTCGTTTACGATAAGGACTTTTACCGCATTGCTCTCGTCACCGTTTATTATAGCATAAAGTTCACCATCTTTATTGATGAGTGCTCCTATGTCTTCAAGATTTTCAAATGTGTAAGCTGTTCCGTCAATTTCCACGTCAACACATTCCGCACTTTCACTTTCGCCCTCTTCAAGCTCGGAGGTAATGTCCATTCCGCCGAGTGCTTCGCTTGTAAGAGAGTCAACCGTATCCCGGTCAAGCTCCATGGAAAAACCTGATTTTTCCGTTGCGTCAAGCATATACATTATTCCGTCTTTTACATATATGTACATGCTTTCTGTGTTGCTTTCAGCCTTTAAACACAAATCAGAATCCTTGTTTGCGGCAAGGAGCATTTTCATGCTTCCGTCGGGAGCTTCCATGTCGAAATAAAGCCCGTCACCGTTGAGGTGTTCTTCCGCATAACTAAAAAACAGACTTTCGGGAACTGTTTCCGTTTCAAGTTCAAATGCCGCTTCAATAAATTCATCAAGGGTCGCAAAGCTGTTTCCCGACACCGGCTCTGTTTTTGTTTCCGTGCTTTCGGCAGCTGTGGTTTCAGCAGTTGAAATTTCAGCTTCCTCCGCTGCACTCTCAGCAGCTGTTTCGGAAACTGCCTCGGTTGTTGTCTGTTCGGTAACTTCTGCTGTTTTTCCCTCTTTTCCGCAAGCTGTAAGCATTGCAGTACATAACGCAAGGGAAATAATTGCCGATAAAATTTTTCTCATATCAATTCACTCCTGTTGTCAAAAGCCCCGGTATGCTCTAAAGGTATACCGGGGCTTGTTCAATTACTAATCTTATTCTGCCATCATTGCATCCATATCAACAATTTCATATCCGGATGGAACTTCAAATATTTCCGCCGGAACTGTTCCTGAAAATTCATTTACCATAAATGCGTTTTTGCCGTTGTCTTCCTTGCTGAAAATTGCGATAATATTGTTGTCCTTGTCAAAAAGGAAGCCGCCTTCTGTGTCTGCAACTTCAAATGTATATTCCTCGCCGCCGATTTCAATCTTTGAAACCTTAACGTCCTGAGCCTTTTCGGTTTCTGCATCAAAGTCGATGTCACCGAGCATTGCTCCGATGTCGTAATCCTCCATTGCACTTTCGTCAGTAGTCATGCTGTAGCCTGTCTTTGAAGCTTCGTTAAGCATATACATCTTTTCGCCGTCGTAAAGAATTGTCATGTTGGTGTCACTTGCTGCTTCATACATCTTCATGTAAATCTTATCCTGAGCCATACCCATTATTAATGACATGCTCTCGTCAAAATACTCGATGTCACAGTAAAGACCTTCTGCACCTTCGAAAATTCTGATCCATTCATATGTAAGGCTGTCAGCAGCAGGAATTGCTTCAGATTCAAGATTATACGCATCGCCGGAAGTAACGAATGCAGCCATATCAGCATAACTTGCAGCTGCAGCAACTGCTTCAGCTTCGGTTTCTGCCTCTGTCTCAGCTTCAGTTTCAGCTTCGGTTTCTGCCTCTGTCTCAGCTTCAGTTTCAGCTTCGGTTTCTGCCTCGGTTTCGGCTTCAGTTTCTGCCTCAGTTTCCTCTTCAACAGCTTCAGTTTCAGCCTTTGTTACCTCAGCCTCTTCGACAGTTTCGGTAACGCTTGCTTTTGTATCATCTTCCTTGGAAGCTGAATCGTTTCCGCATGCTGTAAGCATGAATCCGCAAAGTGAAATAGCAAGAATTGCTGATAAAAACTTTTTCATTATTACATTCTCCTTTTGTATGTTAATTTGTTAAACAACTATATTATACATTACAACCTGACAAAAGTACATTGTTTCAGAAAAATTTCCTTGATTTGAACAAATTTTATTCACTGCATTGCCGCTGCTGTGTACAAAAAGACTACTTTGCCGATACGGGCAAACAAAAATCCGATGCACAGTTTCTCCTGCACACCGGACTGATTTTATGGGGTAATTTTCATTATAGCATATAAATTTTAATAATTCAAGCAAAAATACAACGATTTTATTAATTCGGAGAAATCGCCAGTAAAATTATTTGTTTTTGTACAATAATACTATAGAAACCTATGCACTTTTATGTTATAATTACCAACAGATTGTTAAAAAGGAGAGAGTTGTAATGACTTTATTGTATGAGGAAATTTATCGCCAGAAACAGGAACAGTACAAGCTTGATGGTGATTTGCAGGCATTTAATTCTTTTATTGCCAAGGCACATGACTTCCAGTTCGGAATTATTACAAAACAAATCTCCGAATCTGAATATGCTGAATGGCTTAACTCCCAGAGAGCATAATTTGAATGAATTTTCAGGCATCGGTTTTCCGATGCCTTTATTTTTTTTGCAAAGTAAAATCATCAGCTTCGGATTCACAGACAACCTTATCTGTATTTTTACCGAAATATTTTAACAACACTTGATTTTTCTGTGCAAAAGTGATATAATTCTATTGTAAACCAATAGCAAGGAGGCATGCTTATGAAAAAAGTAATCACTATAGGCAGACAGTTCGGAAGCGGAGGACGTGAAATCGGCGAAAAGCTTGCACAGAAGCTGAATTATACATTTTATGACAAGAATCTGATTATCCTTGCTGCGGAAAAAGGCGGAATGAGCCATGAAGCATTGGGTGCTGCCGATGAAAAAGCTGCAAATCCCTGGCTTTATGCCGCTATGGCACAAACGGGTCAGACCAGCATTAATGCCAATATTTCTACAAACGACACGCTTTTCTCTCTGCAATCCCAGATTATCAAGGATATTGCAAAGAATGAAAATGCAGTTATTGTGGGACGATGCTCAGACTACATACTCCGCAACGAAGAAGTTGAACTTCTTAACGTGTTTATCTATGCACCTACAGAAGCAAGGGTAAAACGCATTATGGAACGTATGAAGGTTACGGAACAGCAGGCAATGCAGCTTATCAAAAAGAACGATAAGCAAAGAAAATGCTACTATGATTTTTATACCGACAAAAAATGGGCATCACATTCAAGCTATGACCTGAATCTGGACAGCGACAGATTCGGAATTGACAAAGCAGTGGAAATCATCGCAAAAGCAATTGAATAGTATTTCAGCCGTCCGTATGAATCTATGCGGACGGCTTTTGATTGACAATATAACATTGTAATGCTATAATTTAAATAATAATTTATCTGAATGTGGAAAGTGAAAAGTGGAATGATGAATTAATGTTGTCGGCTTCGCCGACAATTTAAAATTTGTCCGCCAAAGGCGGACACAATAATTTCACTTTCCTCATTCCTAATTCCACATTCAGAAAGATAAATTCCAATTTATCACTCTTGAAAGGTTTATTGTTATGAAAAAAAGATTTATCTCTCTTCTTGCTGCGGCGGTTATGCTTTCTGCCTGCGGTAACACTGCCCCTGCGGAGACAACTGCTTCTGTTTCCGATACTACTACAACTACTGTTGCTGAAACTGAAATTACATATGCCAGAATTGAATACGAAATTGACCCGTCAAAGCCTATGGTTGCTCTTACTTTTGATGACGGTCCGAATACTACGACTACTGTTCAGGTTCTTGACAAGCTTGAACTTTACAACGTTCCTGCGTCCTTCTTCCTCATCGGCAACAACATCAACGATTCAAGTGCTGAGGTTGTAAAGCGTGCGTATGAGATGGGCTGCGAAATTGACAATCATTCCAAATCTCACCCTTACATGAATCAGATGTCTGCGGAGGAAATTGTTGAGGAAGTCATGTACGTTTCGGACAAGGTTGAGGAAATTACCGGCGAGCCGACAAAATTCTTCCGTCCGCCTTATATTGCAACAAATGCTGATATGTACGCAAATATCGACATGCCGTTTATCTGCGGTGTCGGCTGCAATGACTGGGACAGCAAGGTTACTGTTCAGGAACGTATTGACAACACGCTGAATCAGGTCAAGGACGGCACTATTATTCTTCTCCATGACGCTCAGGGTAATTCCAAAACCGTTGAAGCTCTTGACACGATTATTCCGACGCTCCTTGATGAAGGTTATCAGTTCGTTACTGTTGCCGAGCTTTTTGAAGCAAAGGGAATTGAAATCAATCCTGATGACACGGGCTTATACACGATTGTTCAGGGCGTTCAGTAAGAAAGGATTTTACCTATGAAAAAGTTTTTACCTGCTGTTGCGGCACTTGCTGTCTGCACGGTGCTTACTGCCTGCGGCGGTGCGGAAAATACTTCCGATACTGCGGCAACTACCGTTTCTTCTGTATCTGAAACGACTTCCGCTGAAACTGTTTCTGCTGATACTGCTGTTGAAAAAACGACAGAAACAACCGCTGACGCACCTGCTGCAACTGAAATCACTTCTTCAGCGGCTTCCGAAACAAGCGTAATTGAAGAAACAACTATTCCCGAGGAAATAACTTCCGCTGAGGAAACTGAACCCGAAGATGATGCACCTGTTTCCGATGAGGAAATTGAAATTGATGACAGCATTGAGGCTGAGCCCGTCAGCAGCAGCTTCGACACAATGGAGGATTTTCTCGGTGCGGATATTTTTGCTCTTGAGGGTGAAACAAAAACCGCTGATAACTGTCTTTCGTCAAGTGTTATTTCCGCTTTTGACGGAAATTTCTGCTTTGAAAAATCGGATTTCGACGGCGGCAATCCTATAAAGCTTGCTGTAAAGGATAAGATGGTTATGTTTGAGCAGGAAATTGACGGCAGAACTGACCGCATGGTTATCCGTGATTCTAAGGTTTACTCCTTTGACCACGAAAACAAGGTTGCACTGTTTTTCCCTGCTGACAATGAGCTGGTTTCCCATTACTCTGCAGAGGGAATGGAAATTCTTCCTGAGAATATCGGCAAGGAAAGCTTCGTTGTTGCTGATGTCACTATCGGCGGCAAAGCCTACAAGTTTGAATACGGCACAACCACCGACTGGGCTATGCTTTACACTTCTGACGGAAAGCTTTATGCTTCTGTGGAAAGCGGAGATTCACTTGAATACTCTCTGTGCAAATTTTCGGTAACAAGCAAGATTCCTGACGATGCTTTTGATATTCCCGATGACTATTTTCAGCTTGACATGGAGGAAATGATGCAGAATATGCCTCCTCCTGAGGAAGCGGAGTAACATTATACACTATATACAAAAGCAAAGAGGTTCGAGTCAAAAACTCGGACCTCTTTTTGCTGTTGAAATTGAATATCAGGTTATGTTGAAATAGCCGTATGCGGTGTTGTAGTTGTAAGTAAACAACTCAAGGTTTTCTGACACCTCTCCCACGGAAATTCTTATGCGGTACTCGCCCGGAACAGACAAATCGAAATTGTCTGTTGAAAGCGGTTCGGCGTAACCCAATGCATAGCTTCCGCCTATGGAATTTGTTTCAACAGTTCCCTTGCGTACTGATTTCCACACTCCGTTGTCGCATCTTTCTATATCGGCAACGCTGCTGATTGAGAACATGCTGTCTGAGTTGATGCTGTACACAATTTCCCTTACGTCAGATGTATAGCTTTCCGTTTCCGTTTCAACTGTTACAATTACGGGGTCGCCTTTGAAGCATGCCTCGGAAACCTTGAATTCATAAAATGCGCCATATTGTGTTTCGGGGTTGCCTATCTCCCAGAACGGCTTTACAATTCTGTAATCACCTTCTGTAAGAAGCGGGTAGCATGCAAGGTCAAGCTGTACACCTTTTCTTGCTTCATCGATTGCGTGCGGAAGTTCACCTGTGCCGCTGTTTGCCTGAGAGATTTCACCTATCGGCAGGACCTCATACCACAAACCGTCCTCGCCTTTCTTTTCAAGAATTGCTTCGAACCCTGTTTCGTATTTCCTGTCATAATCAATTGCATAAAAATCAGCACAGACCACTCCCGGAGTATACGCCTTATAAACATCAGAGCCAAGCCATGAATATGAACCTGCGAGATAATATCCTTCGTTGCCGAATCGGCTCGGAGTATCGCTGAGCAGCATAGGAGCATGAATAGCAGCTGCGTTTTCCATATTGCTTTTCTGCTCGGCATTTACCTCAAAGCTGCCTAAAAAGCTTTTCACGAAATGGTCGTACTCCTCTGTACGTTCGTCAGATTTGTAAAAACATTCGACCTCATAACCCTGACCGTCAGGTGCATACACACCAAGCACGTCATAATATGATTCCAGCGTTTTATCGTAATATGATGCGTAGGAAATTCGTCCATGAATACTTTGGGCTTTCTCATACACCAGCTTTTCATAGCGTTCTTTTTCATCAAGAGATGATTCAAGAAGCCAGCCGGGGCTGATTGAAGCTGTTATTTTTACCATATAACCCTCGGCACTTTTCCATATCAGCGACGTGTCAGAAGGCGGAATACCAGGTTCCTCGGGAAGTGAGAAAGATACGCCGTTCATATTGCCCTTATAAGCCCAGTCTGCGGCACCGTCAGGATCGAAATGCTGTCTGATATTCTCAGAAATATCAGAGGACTCCTCGGCTTCCTCGTAATTCTTGCCTTTATCAACCTGCGGCAGGTTGGATTTTCCGCAAAGGATTGATTTTTCCATCAATTCTACAACAAAGCTGTCCTCAACATAAAACCAGTCTGAAAATGATGAAAAGCTTTTTCCATAAGCTTCTGCAAGCTGTTCAGGCTCAGGTGTCTCGCCGCTTTCCATAAGCTTTACAGCATCATAAAAGCTGTCAAGCTCAATTCTTGCAACGTATTTTCCTCTGTAATCAGCAAAAATGATATTTGCACCGCTGTAAAGGTAATTCGGATTTGCACAGAAATAAACACCTGTTATATTGATTTTGTCCGTATAGAAAAACTTGAAGCCAAGCTTTTCAAATTCAGTGTTTTTGAGAATAGTTCCGTCCTCGTTCTTAACCTTTACGTCAAGATATTCAGGTTCAAGAGTGCAGAAATAATCGGTTATCCATTTGACATATTCATTGCCATCCACAAAAAAACTGTTCCAATCATCGCCGTTGCTGAGCAAAAACTGAGTGGAAAAGCTGTTTGTGGTTTCTTTCATGCAATCGAGAAATTCACCGTAATCGAACTCCTTTTCATAAGCAGTTACGTTCTGCGGCATAAAGCTTCTGTAGCCATAAAGGGATTCGGGATGCGTTACATCTGTTCCGTCGTGCATATACGTATAAGCGCTATCGTCACCTACAGCAGGGCGGTAATAAATATACTTCTTTTTTCCGTCCCTGCCCATGGACTCGACGTAATAATCACCTTCAACGTACTCATCTGAAAGGTAGGTTTCTTCCTCATCTGCTTGTTCTGCAGCGGTTGTTTCTTCTGCAATTTCAGTTGTTGCAGCCGTTTCAATTTCTACAGATGTAACCTCGGGTTCAAATAAAATTGTCTCTGTGCTTATTGAATCTATAATTTCAGTTTCTACACTTTCTTTTTCACAAGAGCAAAAAACTGTACTGAGCATACACATTGCCGCAGTAAATGCAGCAACTCTTTTCATTTTCATGGCAATTGTCCTTTCAATAATGATAATAATATCATATCATTGATTTAATATTTTGTCAACAATTAGATAAATCAAAAAATCCCGTATCCAAAGATACGGGATAAATGGTGCACCATCGGGGACTCGAACCCAGGACCCACTGATTAAGAGTCAGTTGCTCTACCAACTGAGCTAATGGTGCATATACAAAAGCGAACCGTTTGATTCGCTTTTGATTTGGCTCCCCCAACTGGACTCGAACCAGTGACTCCCTGATTAACAGTCAGGTGCTCTACCGACTGAGCTATGGAGGAATATGCAAACAAAGCACTGAAAGTAGTGCTTTGTTTGATTTGTGTCGGCATCGATCTATTTTCCC
>JAGBCL010000008.1 GCA_018110825.1 Oscillospiraceae bacterium | reverse complement strand
TCGGATACCTGCATTTCGAGATCATCTGCACCGTCGCATACAAGCACAGGCGTAATAAGATTGATATTCTTTGATTTTAACAATTCAACATCAACTTCTGCGACAAGGTCGCCGATTTTCACCTTATCACCTACTGCAACGTGAGGTGTAAAACCATTTCCCTTCAATGCAACGGTTTCAAGGCCAAAATGCACAAGAACTTCAAGCCCATCGTCGGAAGAAAAGCCGTATGCATGGTTGGTTTCCGCAATTGAAGAAATTTCGCCGTTTACAGGACTGTAAATTTTTCCGTCCGACGGAATTACAGCACAACCGTCACCGAGAACTCTGTCCGAAAATACAGGGTCGGGAACGCTGTCCAGAGAAACCACTTTTCCGTTCAGTGGGGAACAGATTTTTAAAAGCTTGCTCATAGTATAATCCTCCTTTTTTGCTTTGCAACTGCATATCACGTTCTGCAAAATTGCACTCGCTTTATGCAATTATAATAGCACGTTTATGCAAATATTGCAATAGTTTTTCACAACATTTCTCATTTTTTGCACAAAATCGGCATTTTTCACAATTTTGGCACATTGCGATTAGACAACTTTACTATTGTCAAACCGCATGTTTACAGAGTTTGTGCCTCATTGCACCAAAGTTTCATAAAATTTCTGCAATTTCATTGACTTTTGCATAAAAAAGCATTATAATAATAGTAACAATTTCAAACAGAAAGGGCGCATATTTATGCCTGTTACTTTAAAAGACGTTGCCGCACTTGCAGGAGTTTCACCTTCAACTGCTTCAAGAGTATGCAAAAACAACCCATCAATCAGCCGTGAAACCAAAGAAAAAGTACGCAAAGCTATGGAACAGCTCGGCTATGAACCTTCAATACAGTCAACGGTACAGGAATCCGCAAGTCGTACCATTGGAATTATCCTTCCGCCTTCTCCAAAGGAATCCTTTGAAAACGCATTTCACCTTGAGGTTATACGTGGTGTCAGCCAGTTCTGCAATCAGCACGGATATATCAATACTGTTATAACGGGACAGGACGAAAATGAAATCCTCCTTGCTCTGACAAATTCCGCAAAAAGCGGACAGATCGACGGATATATCGTCACCTATTCAAAGCAGGACGACCCAGTTATTGATTACCTTTATAATGATGGGCTGCTTTATGTTGTTATAGGTAAGGCTCACCGCTTTGCAAATCAGACTGTATATGTGGACAATGATAATGTTCTTGCAGGGCAGGAAGCTACTGAATATCTAATTTCAAAAGGACATACTAATATTGCTTATCTCGGTAGCGACAGCAATCTTATGTTTTCTGCCGACCGCAAAACAGGATATCAGCTTGCTTTGCTTAACAGCGGTATTACAGTAAACCCTGAGAGTATCGTTGAGCTTCCGTTTCTTCCCGAGGAAAACCTTGCCACTGTACAGTCTCTTCTTCAGAAAAAAGACCGTCCCACAGCAATTCTTGTCAGCGATGACCTTTTTGCCGTTGCACTGGAACGTGTATGTATTGAAATGGGTATAAGAATTCCCGAGGATTTATCAATCATTTCATTCAACAACTCACTGTTTGCAAGAATAACCTCGCCTCAGCTTACATCAATTGACATAAACTCTGTTCAGCTTGGAATTGAGGCAGCTTCTCAGGTTATCAACCATATTGAAAATCCTAATCTGCTTGCAACAAAAATTATAGTTCCTCATAAGCTGATTGAGCGCAACAGCTGTATCAATATATAATTTCAGGCTGTGCAAAGTTTTAGCTTCGCACAGCCTTTTTGTTACAGTTTCCAGATATCCTTGTTG
>JAGBCL010000092.1 GCA_018110825.1 Oscillospiraceae bacterium | reverse complement strand
TTTCTTGATATGGAAATGCCGGGACGAAACGGTATAGAAACTGCTCAGGAGATACGAAATCTTCCTGACAGAAATGTACTTATTGCTTTTATTACAAGCTTTCCCGAATATATGCAGGACAGCTTTGACGTTCAGGCTTCACAATATTTAACCAAGCCGATTTCATACGAGCTTTTTGAACAGAAGCTTGAAAAAATGCTTTCCTACATCGGAGAATTGGAAACAAATATTACTGTAATTTCTCAGAAAAGCGGAGAAATTATACTTCATCTTGACGACATTGTGTGTATTGAATCCGATAAAAAAGCAGGCGTAATTATTACAACCAACAAAGAAGAAATGATAATCAAGGGTAAGCTTACGGATTTTGAAGATGAGCTTGCAGACAAATATTTTATCAGTATTCATCGTTCGTGTATTGCAAATATGAAGTATATCAGAAAATTCAATGCTGATTCGCTTGAATTTTCAACAGGAAAAATCGTACCCGTAAGCAGACGTAAGCTTTCGGAAATAAAAGAGGCTTTTTCAAAATATATGGTAATGAGGTATAAAAGATAATGAGTGATACGGTTCAAACCATACTTGCTGTTCTTGGAACAGTATTTGATATGTTCACAACCATGCTGTTTTATAAAACATGCCTGGGCAATAAGAATATAAGAGTCAATAAAATTTTATTTTATGTTATTTTTGTTCTGGTATTTGTAATTCATTTAGGATTAAGTCAGTTTGGTCTTGCAGGTCTGTTTTATATAATAAAATCAGCCATAATTTTTATAGTTTTATCTATGTTGTATCGTTCAAAATGGCTTACGCGTATTTTTGCGTCGTTGTCTTATTTAACGTTCAGTATTATTTCAGAATTAATAAGTTATGGCATTATAATAGTAACTATGAAAAATACGCCTGAAGAAAGTTTGCAAAATTACAGTTTACTACTTTCAAAATTGGTTATTTTTATTCTTACAGTTGCGGTAACGCTTATTATTAAGAAAAATACTCAAATTGTAAAATTCAAAGATTATTTATGTTTTATCATAACGCCATTAATAAGTATGGCAACCATTATTATGATTTCATTTGAGTTTGATACGGGAGAACCTAACGCTACTGTTGGAATATGTTTTGCAGCAGCGGGACTTATGATAATAAATATCATTGTATATTACCTGCTTGAAAATATAATTGACGCTACGGAAATACGTGAAAAGCAAGCCCGAATGGAACAGCAGTTTGCCTTTCAGGAGCAGAAGTATGAGCAGGCATCACAATCGTTCAGAAGCATAAGTAGTGTTATCCATGATACCAATAAACATCTTGTGTATCTTAATGAATGTGTTAAACGTCGTGAATTTGATGAAGCTAAACGTTACATCGGAACAGCAATTGAACATATTGACAAATCATACAAGCGCATAAATACAGGATTTCTGCCGATAGACGCACTTGTCAGCAATTCTCTCAATATTGCAGAAGCTAATAACATCACTTTCAAAAGTGATATAAAGATTGAAAAAGAACGCATCTGCATAGAACGATATGACTTGTGTGTTGCGTTGGGAAATCTGCTTGACAATGCAGTTGAAGCCTCCAAGAAGGTATCAAATCCTGATGACAGAATAATTTCCGTTTCCATCGTCACAGGTGACAATTCTATGGTAATTCATATTGAAAATTCGGCAGAAAGAATGAAAGGCACGGACTTCAAGACGGATAAGAAAGACAAATTGCTTCACGGTTACGGAATAAGCAATGTAAAGGCAATTTCCGAAAAATACGGTGGTGTATTTACAATAGAACGCAGAGAATCATCTTGTGAAGCAACTTTGATTTTCCCGATTTAGCTACCATTCACCCACCTAAACCGACCATTCGCATTAAAAAATTAAAATATATACAGAAAATATGCTATC
The DNA here is from genome assembly GCA_018110825.1 of Oscillospiraceae bacterium. Lineage (GTDB taxonomy): Bacteria > Bacillota > Clostridia > Oscillospirales > Ruminococcaceae > RGIG8773. Next base: position 19,693 of record JAGBCL010000092.1, on the reverse strand, counting down.
CTTGATAATAAATCATTATCGGGGGTGGCATTTTTGTTTGATAAAATGAGTGCATTTATAACAGACACTCTGATTGAAGGAAAAATAATTAAAATGGAAGAACGAAATTTGTATCTGTATTGCTTCGGAATATTAATCGAAATGATGGCAAATCTTATTACAACACTTATTATCGGTGCATTGCTCGGAAAAATTGTCACAGCATTATTTTTTATGCTGGTTTTTATTCCTCTGCGAAGTACAGCAGGCGGATATCATTGTGAAACGGCAGGCAAATGTTATCTGCTTTCAATGGCAGTATATTTAGCGGTTATTCTTACTTATGATGGTGTTTCGATTGCTCCATCATATGTATGTGCTTTAATATGTGCAATTGATTTTGCTGCAATTATAATTCTATCTCCTGTTGCAAGTCCCAACAAGCCGATCACTGCAAATGAAAAGACAAGAAATCGTTGGATTTCAATTGCACTGAGTCTGATTTACATAATAGTAATTCTCGTTATGCTGAACTGTAAAATTGTATATGCATTTGTTATTCTTGAAAGCCTTACTGTGGCAGTTGTTTCTATGATTGCAGGGCATATAAAGTACAAAAAAGCGTCTTAAACTACCATTCAGCCCTCTTAAACGACCGTTCAGACGAATTTTGACACAAAACGATGATAATATGTTAATATTTAATCACAACAAAGGAAAGGTGGTACAAACCATGAAAAAAGTAAAGGAAATAATCATTAAATACGGAAGCACACTTACAGCTTGTGTATTTACAATCAGTGCTTTGGCAATAAACACAACTTGCTGTTTCTTTTTCCATGAGCCAGAAGTTCCGAAGGAGCTTCTGGAATATAGAAAGGATAAGTAATTACCACTCGCAGGTCTAAAACGACCATTCACCTTAGTTTTGACACAAAATATGTAATTGGTGGTATGATATTATCATAGACATAATGATTATCACATTGTTTGAATATGTGTTGTGCGCAGACAATATTTAATTAATGTTGATGATATACAAACAAATTTTAAAATTTTAGGAGGTACATAGTTATGGAACTTACTATGATAAACAGTTTTGGCTTTTGTGAGCTGAACGAACAGGAAACAAGAGCTGTTGACGGTGGTGGTCTTTGGATTCAGCCAAATTATACTTTGTATCTTGCTAATCGTACTGCAAGATATATTGTTAATACATATAATTATAATATGGCAGTTTCACAGATTAATGGTTATAATGACACTGTGACAGCTAGCGGACACTCCGAGCTAATAAAATCTTATCCAGAAAAGCCAACATGGTAAGAAGGGAGAATTATAATGAATAATAAAAATTTTACTAATCTTAATGAAAGCGAACTTTATGATACACAGGGTGGCATAGGGGTTTTGGAAATAATTTTTGGTATTGCAACAGTTGTCGGAACATGTTATGCGGCATACGCTACAGCAAAAGATGATGCATATAATGCAGGCGTAATGCAGGCATATCAAGATATGAAAAAGTAATAAATTCTTTGTCAACTGATTTGATATACACACGCGAAATATTCTTTTCGCGTGTGTATTATAAATGTTCTTATAGAATAATTTTGGGAGAATTAATGATGACAAAAAGAAAACATATGATAGCCAGTATTATAGTTAATACTATATCATTGATATGTATATTGATGTGCGTGTGTTTATATCGCCACAGAATTATAAGAAAGTTCAATGCTGTAACCGAAAAAACGATCGTAGAACTCAATATGTCTGAGGAGGATAAACTGAATGACTTCAATTATTTGTTTGATTGCATTTCAAGTTCAGTTCCTGTTGATACTCTTGATGAATTGAATAATTTATACAATATTGATTTTGTTGAAAGACACGACACGTATGTTGAGATGATAAAAGCCACAGAAACTGATTTGGAGTTTTTTGCTGTAATGTGTGCAATTATTGAAGATATCCCTACTTTTCATACTGACCTTTTGTATCCCGATTATGAGTACTACAAGACCATTGACTGCTGGAATATAGATAGTGTGCTTGATACCAGATATGTAAACAGCAAGTCAGTGTATTGGAATACACTTTTAAAAGAAGAGTGTTCGGAGTATTTTAATAGCTCTCTTGAATATTACACTTATTCGTATGATTCATCAAATGGCAATTACATTTCAGATTCGGAAGAAATATTGCTTGAGATCAATGGAAACAGCATAGATTCATACGTTGAAGAAACATCACCTAATCCGATAGTTTATGATTTTATAAATAAAAAAGCATACCGAAAATGGTTTGATTTTTATGCAGAACCTTATTCCGATACTTTTTCCCAAAAATGTACAATTAAAATTCAGAATGACAGCGGCAGAGTATATGAAAGAACAGTTTACAGAGATATTACTTCGGATGTTTTAAATCATTACGCGAAAGCACTTGGAGTCCGTAAGTCCGAAAATACGGACAAAACTGTAAATAATCAGCCTTTTTACAGCTTTTGCGATACGGAAAATGACGTGTTATATATGAACATTGCTCAGATGACTTATTTATCAATGAGTGATATTCCGGCTGTATTAAAGGCGTCGGATAACGAAAACATTATTATAGATTTACGAAATAATGTGGGCGGATATTTTTCAAATGTAGAGAAATTGCTGTACCCATATCTTTATAATTATGATATAAAAATAAACAATACATGGTATATGCCTGATACCAAATACACTAAAAAATTAGTCAGAGCTTCAAAAAAAGAATTGGATTTCAAAAAAAGCAGTGATGGAGCTGAAAATTATCTGATATGTGAAGATATAATTACATTAAAGGGTAATGCAGAAACAAAAAGCAGAAATATTTATGTTCTTATTTCAGAAAAAACAGCATCTGCTTCTGATGGTATGGTCGCTGCTTTAAAAGAAAACAATGCGGCTGTTATTATAGGTACAAACACTGCAGGAGAAGGCAAGATGTCTTCTTTTTTGGCAGACAGCTTTTCGGCAAGTGGGTTAGTTTTTATTTATATGCCTGAATTAGCATATAACAGCGATGGCAGTAATAATGCGGTATATGGAACAGCTCCTGATATTTATGTACAGGAATCATCATTTGATGAGGATGACTTCATAGGGGAAGATCCATATGTTTATGAAAATCGATTAAAATGGGACAATGTTCTTATAAAAGCCCTTGAACTTATAAAAAAGAGATGAATTTTTATAAACGGAATGAGTGAACTATCGTTCACCGCTCTAAAACGACCATTCAGCATAAATTTGATACAAAATATATAATCAGTGATATAATGATATCAAAGGAAAACGTTAGGAAAATGAATGGTAATTATAAATCATCTTGATTATCACATAAGTAATTATTCAGAGCGATCGGCTGAAATTTTTACAAATGTTGATGATATATATTAAAAGAAATTTTAAAAATTAGGAGGTACATAATCATGGAAAAGATTATGACAAACAGTTTTGGCTTTTGCGAGCTGAATGAACAGGAAATGATGATGGTTGATGGTGGCTGGAACGGTTGGCAGTGGGCAGGAGGAGCTTTATGTGTTGTAGTAGGTGGATTTGGTGCAGCTGCATCTGTAATTGCACGTGATGCTGAAGGTGTTGTTTCAGGGTTAGGAATTGCGTCATATGGGGTAGACAATATTTATGATTCTTACTTTAATTAATATCTGAAGAATACAAATATGATGTTGTTCTGTAGTGAATTTAGTATAATTATTTGCTCCGGTACAACATCATATTTAATAATGGGAGAATATTTATATGAAAAACTATATAGAAAAGATATTATCATTTTGCGATAATCATCATATTGGAATATTAAATTTAACACTGATATTTTGGGGATTGGCAACAATAGTACTTTTTTTATTTAATAATAATCAGGTCGATTTTTCATTCTGTGTGTTTGTAACATTATTTCCATTATATTTCTTTTTGAATGGATATCATCAAAGTAAAAATTGCAATGATAACAACAGAAGATTATTTACATTGATTTTCTTAGTATATTTATTTGCAATAATTAACACTTTTGTGGTATATATGATTTCGGCTTTTGTCAAAGAAACATCTGGAATAGAATCATTTATTCTTATCATACCAATGATTGTTTTTTCTGTTATTATGGGACTTAAAGTTTTTCCGGAAGCATTTAAAAAAGCTAAAGCAGATCTGAAATTTTTTATAGATTATTTCAATAAGCGATAAATTGCAATATATTTATGAAATTATAATAGAAAAGGAAAATGCAAAATGAAACACTACTGCATAAAACAACACGACATAACCGACTGCGGGGCAGCCTGCCTTGCCACTGTAAGCAAGCAGTACGGTTTGAAAATGCCTATCTCTAAAATCAGAGAGGTTGCAGGCACAGACAAGCAGGGCACAAACGCCGCAGGAATGATAAAAGCCGCCGAAAAGCTCGGCTTCACCGCCAAAGCCGTAAAGGGCGACCAAAATGCTTTTTTCAGCGAGTTTCCCCTGCCCGCAATCGCTCATGTGGTTGTGGACGGGGCACTTCTGCATTATGTGGTAATACATAAAATCACGCAGAAGCAGGTTGTTGTTGCAGACCCCGCAAAGGGAATAGTTAAGTGCACTCCCGAGGAGTTTTTCAAGCAGTGGACAGGAATTCTCATTCTTCTCGTGCCATCGGAACGGTTTGAAAAGGGTGATGAAACGGAAAGCACACTTTCACGCTTTTTCAAACTGCTCCTGCCACAGAAAAAACTGCTGTTTGATATCTTTCTTGCTTCTCTTGTGTACACAATTCTCGGTGTGGGGGCTTCTTTCTATTTCAAGGTCATGATGGATGATATTGTTCCCAACGGTCTTGAAACCACGCTTCATGTTGTTTCGGTAGGTGTAATTCTCCTTTATCTTTTCCAGACGCTTTTAGGTGCATTCCGTTCCCATATGATGCTTTACCTCAGCCAGCGGCTTGATATTTCCCTTATTCTCGGATATTATCGCCATGTATTGAAGCTGCCGATGAACTTTTTCGGCAGCAGAAAGGTGGGCGAAATTGTATCACGTTTTACCGACGCTTCAAAGGTTCGTGACGCAATTTCGGGTGCAACTCTTACAATTATGATTGACACGCTTATGGCGATAATCGGCGGTATTATTCTGTATATGCAGAACTCATCAATGTTCGGCATAGCATTTATCATTGTTCTGCTTTATGCGGTAATCGTATTTGCTTTTAACAAGCCGCTGAAAAACATCAACCGCAAGGTTATGGAGGACAACTCCCAGCTTACCTCATATCTTGTGGAATCCCTCAATGGAATTGAAACAGTAAAGTCATACAACGCCGAAAGAAGCACAGGCATTGAAACGGAAAAGAAGTTCGTGAAATTTATGCGGAGTATCTTCAAGAACGGCTGGATAAACAACCTTGCAGGCTCTCTCAGCGGCTTTCTTTCAATGGTAGGCGGTGCGGCAATTCTTTGGCTCGGTGCATACAAGGTTATCAAGGGTGAAATGTCCCTTGGTGAGCTTATCACGTTCAATGCTCTGCTTGGATATTTCCTCAGCCCCGTAAAAAATCTTATCAATCTCCAGCCTATGATGCAGACAGCAATTGTTGCCGCTGAACGTCTTGGTGAAATTCTCAATATGGACGCAGAAAATACCGAGGTGCAGAAAATTGTTCCGAAAACACTCAAGGGCGAAATTCAGCTTCAGAATATTGATTTCCGCTACGGCACAAGACAGCTTGTTCTTAACGGAGTTAATCTCAAAATTAAGCAGGGTGAGAAAATTGCCCTTGTTGGCGAAAGCGGTTCGGGCAAGACAACTCTTGTAAAGCTGCTGATGAATTTCTATCAGGCTGAAAAGGGTGAAATTATCCTTAACAACTGCAATATCAAGGATATCGACCTTGAAGCACTCCGAGATAAAATTGCGTACATATCACAGGAAACCTTCCTGTTCTCGGGAACAATCCTCGAAAACCTTACTCTCGGAATGGAAAATCCCGATATGGAGGAGGTTATCCGTGTTACAAAAATGACAAGGTGCTTTGATTTTATCAATGAGCTTCCCATGAGATTTGAAACAATGCTCGGCGAAAACGGCACAAACCTTTCGGGTGGTCAGCGTCAGAGACTTGCCATTGCAAGAGCGTTGCTGAAAAAACCTGATATTCTGATTATGGACGAGGCAACAAGCAACCTCGACAGCATTACCGAGCGTGCGATAGAAAACACTATCAACGAAACCACTGACGGAATTACAACAATCATCATCGCTCACCGTCTGAGCACGATTATGAAGTGCGACAAGATTTACGTTATGGATAAGGGTCAGATTATCGAAAGCGGAAGTCACTCCGAGCTTATGAACAAGGGCGGATTTTACTATGAACTCTGGAAGGAACAGCTTCCGCAGAGTGACATAAGCAGTAATCCTGTCTGCACAGCATTGCCAGCTGTTGTATAAAAACTACACAAGTTATTGTAATTCCACAGGTGTAAAGGAAGATGAAAATGACAAAGGAAATAATATTGCCGATGAATGAGATAACGGACAGCGTAGAAATGCTGCACGAAAAGCCGAACAAGGGAATGCCGATATTCACATGGATACTTGTTCTGCTTCTGGCAGTTGCGCTGACCTGGTGCTGTATCGGTGATATTGACTATTTTATCAAGGCAAGCGGAGTTGTCCGGCCGGGAGAAAGCGTCAGCACTATCAGCAGTCTTATGACAGGACGTGTTGAAACGCTGAACATTTCCGAGGGGGATTATGTGAAAAAGGGTGACCTGCTTTTCAAGCTTGATGTTGCTGAGCTGGAACAGTCACTTTCCGCTTACGAAGAAGAAAAGCTTCGCTTTGAAACGGAAAATCTCAATCTGAAAAAGCTTGAAGAAAGTATTTTGAAGGGTGAAAATCTTTTTGACAGGAGCAATCCCGACGAGTCGGCGTATTACCTGAAATATGAGAAATACGCTTCCGATTTGCAGAGTCTTTCGGAGCAGTACAGAAACACCTCCGTTGACACGGACAATGCTGCTGACAATGCGGCGATTTCTGCAGAAAGCATAAAGAGTCAGCTTGCGAAATACCGTGAGGAGCTGTCGGGACTTGAAACGCTGAAAAAATCCGTTGATGCAAATGCTGATATGTTCGGCGGAAAATCGGGCGTTTACGCACTTCAATATGCTGACTATGTATCTTCGGTTACGGCTTACGACAACAATATTGCGCAGAAAAAATCCGAAATGGACAACGCTGAACCGCTGTTCAATGCAGGAGGAATTTCACAGGCTGATTATGACAATATCTGCCGAAGCTTTGAAAATGCAGAGTTTGAAAAGGAACGCTACATAAGCGAGTTCAGACTTAATCTTGAGCAGAGCATTTCCAATGCGGAAAAGAACATTTCCGACCTTGAATACAGCCTGAAAAGTCAGAATCAGAGTTACTCCGCATATTCCGAAATCAGCCACGATGAACAGCTTGCAATGGAAAATGCGGAGCTTGAAATGCTGACAAATATTTCTGATACAATAAAGGCAAACGAAGCAAATATCACTTCCATTGAAAAGCAGATTGCTGATATAAATCTCAATATCAAAAATGCAGAAATTACTGCGCCAATTGACGGTACAGTAAATATGTACGCTGATTTGAGCAGGTCAGACCTTATTCAGAGTGGTCAGACCATTGCAACGGTTGTTCCCGATACAGACGGGGCATACAAGCTTACGATGTATCTTTCCTCTGCGGATATAAGCGAAACGGAAGTGGGTCAGAATGTCCGCCTGAGATTTGCGGCATATCCTTATCAGGAGTACGGCGAGTTTTCGGGAACAGTAAAAAGCATTTCCACAGATGTACGTTCAAGCGAGAACGGTATGTCCTACTATGTTGCAGAGGTAAGCATTGATGACACGCTGGGACTTGAATTGGTTTCTGGTATGGAATGTGAAGCAAGAGTTGTTACAAAGCAGAGAAAAATAATTTACTGGCTGCTTGAAAAGCTGGATTTTATTGATAATTGAGGTAAAAATGGAAAGTAGAAAACTTATTGCAGGAATTGTATCAATAGCAGTTGCAGTATCGTTGCCTGTTACAACAGCGGCTGTGGGAAAAATGCTGAGTTCGGATATGAATCTGGAGGATTTGCAGAAATTTGCCGATAAGAATACATACTCGTACAGGATTTTTGAATATGAAAAAGAAAATGCGGAAATCAGCGCTGACAGCAAGGAGTACGAATTGGAATATTACAGACAGCTGCTGAAAAGCACTTCAGAAAGTGACAGCAGGTATGCTGAATATATGTTTAAGGTTTCCGAGCTTGAAAAGGACTTTGCACTTGCGGAAATTGACAGAGAGTATTATGACGAGGGCAAGGAGGAAGCAGACAAGAAACTGCTTGACCTTGCCTTGAAGTCAAAATATTATGAGCTTTGCGACTTGGAAAATCAGGCTGAGATTCAGCGTGCAAATGTTCAATATATGAAAAAGTATGCGGAGATTGAAGCTGTGAAGCTTGAGGGCGGACGTACAACGGAAACGGATTGCAGACTTGCAAAGGTGAGTCTTGAAATGGTTGAAAATGATTGGTCGGCGGCTGAAAATGCTGTGAGTATCAAGACGAGAGAGATTTCCGACTTTTTAAATCAGTATGATGATACCGAGAAGTTTTCCGTTGAATGTGCAATGCCGCAAAGCCTTGAATACCGCAAATTTGACGCTGAAAAGCTGTATAAGAAATTTTCGGAAAATAATTTCGAGTTAAAAAAACAGCGTAAAAGTATGGAACACGACGAGGATTATCTCGGTGTAATCGGTAAACTTTACGGCAAGGAAAGCGACACTTACAAATCCTACAGCAATTCCTATGAGATTGACAAGCTGAATTCTGAAGCTGCGGAAAACAGCTATAAGTCACAGATTGCGGCGATGGTTATGAATTACGAACAGGCTTATGAAAAATATATGATTTCCGAAGAGTATATGGCGGTACTGACGGAGAAGCTTGGAATTCTTCAGACGGCTTACAATTCGGGAAACATGAGCGAGCTGGAGTATCTTAAGCAATATGCGGAGTTGAAATCAGAGATGTGCAGTGGGGAAAATGCTGTACAGGAAGCGGATTTGTTGTATCAAAGGCTCTGTATGATTGAGAACGGCATCTGGGTAGATTGAATAAAAGCAAATATGCAAAAATAAACCTGTCATTGCAGATAAAATGCAGTGACAGGTTTTCTTGTGCCTAAAACTTGCAGGTCGTGCCCAAATTATTGACGAATAAAAATAAAATTGCTAAAATATATAGTTTATCATTTCTTCAACTTTTTCGCCAATTCCCGTAAATCCTCACAAGCATCAAAGCACATCTGAGTATAACGGTCAATGTCCTTAACACTACTCTTGGCAGTAAGTCCACACTTGACAGCACGGATTTTCTCACGCAGTTCATTGAAAGCAAGATTATACTTTTCAAGCAGTTCAGGATAAGAGGAAAGCTTTTTGCGGTAGCTCCTGCACTTGTTGTCAAAATTGAGATAGGCTTCTTTTATCGGATCGCACATAGCACGTTTCTTGTAATCATCATTTGCTTTGTAAAGTCGCTCTTTCTTGCAGGTAGTTCTGCCACAGGTGAGCGAAGCATTCGCACGGCTTGTAATCATAAGCTGACCGCAGTTTTCACAGTTGGAGATAATTCTGCCCGAACCAGAAATAACATCGGTGTAAATATCAAGCAGAGTGATAAAACAATCATTTGCTACATAAATCGTAGTAGCATTATGCTTGTATGTGCTGCTGTCGAAAATATCTGTCTGACCTTGAACGGCGGAAGTTACATTAAACGATTTATCGGCTCTTGCAGATAAGAACGAACGGAGAATTTTCTCCGAATCCGATTTAAACAATTCAATATACTTTTCAGCACGATCGTGGTTGCCCTTTACGGACAACCCGATTTTTTTATTGAATTCCTTCTGCCGCATTTTGAACTTACTATACAGAAAATAGATAATATAGTTTTTCACAATGTTGGCATATTCGGAATAATCATAAAATTGCGAAAGCTCATCAAGAACAGAATTGCAAGAACCATCACAGAGCATATCCGCATTGCACAGTTTGTCACGGAAATCAACAATTTCATCAAGTTCGTATTTCACTTTCATAAGCCGATTTATGTCTTTTATCAAATTTCCAGCCTTGTTCTTATGCAGAATAACTCCGTCCGTAGCTTTTTGGGGACAGTCTTTATACGCCCAATTCTTAATATCCGCAGGAGTACCCACAATGTAAGTTTCAATATCTTCCGCAAAATCAACAATAATACCAACAGAAGCAATGTCACCGCAGGACGTAAACAAATCTATCATAACATATACGCTCCTTCCGTACCAAATCAAACATTTTTTACTCAAAAAAATTTATATATTTTATTCTATCATTTTCAGTGTGATTTGTAAAGATAACATACGGAGTTATCTTAAATTATACAATTTTGCACGCAAATGTCTACTGCGATATATGGTGCAAAATATATACGGTCAAAATCAAGTTTTCTGAAAATTTGGTGCTATACTGTGAGCAGTTCAAGGGCAACTGAGAACAATATGCTGCACAGGAGGTGAACAAAATGAACAGCAAAGAGACGTTACCAATGATGTTATCCGCAAACGAAATTCAAACAATGGGATTTACACGAACAATGGCTTACAGTATCCTTAACCGCAAGGACGTACCCGTTGTGAAAATCGGAAACAGGAAGTTTATCCAGCGTGATAAGTTTTTCGAGTGGCTTGATAAGAGGGAGCGTGACAATGATGAGTAACAACATAATTTCCATAAAAGCTTTTTCAGAGAAAAATCATATTTCCGAGCAAGCAGTCTACAAGAAAATCCACAGAAACTCCGACAAGCTGAAAAGTCATATTTCCAAACAGAACGGCAGGATGATGTTGGACAGCTTTGCACAGGAACAGCTAAAGCCTGCTGATGTGAATTTTACTCTTGCTGAAAAAGTGAAGCAGCTTGAAAATCTGCTTGCGGATAAAATGGCAGAAAACGAAAAATTAATTGTGGAGCATAGTCAGCTTGTTGATAAAATTTCTGAAAATGAAGCTTTAATCGAAAAGCTGAAAAGTGAGATTTCAGAAAAGAACACAGAGATAGAAAATCTGAAAAATCGTGTAATCGAGCTTACGGATAAATCGCTTGAAATCGGAGAATTGAAAAATATGCTTGAGGAACTTTTAACGGTTTTATCAGAAAATACAAATTCAAGTATGAGTAAAAAGCTTGGGAATCTGTTTGCAGGAAAGCATTAAACGAGGTTGAATTAAATGTGTTGAAAAGAAAAATGGGCAGAATATCACAAGCGCAGAAAAAGACCACCTTTTTCTATGTCAACGTCAGTTGACATTGCCAACATTGCGTTGTCAGCTTGTTATGGACTGTCTGCCCCTAAAACCCCGATAGGAGATAACATAATATGAAACGTACAAAAAGAAAAAATATAAGATTTACAAAATCAGAATGGGATACGGTTTGCAGAAAAGCCAAAAAGCTTAAAATGAAACCTGCAACTTTTATCAGAAATATGGCTCTCTGCGATAAATGGATTGACTGTGATGTTGGATATATCTGCGCTCTTATGCAGAAAGTCAATCGTGTTGGAACAGAGCTTAAAATGATTATCAGGGTTGCGGAAAACACTAATTCGGAGCACTTAAAAAAGCTGACAGAGTTACGCTGTTTATACGAAAATTATCGCAGTAAAATTCTGAAACATTATGCAAAACTTTTGAATTGACGGGGGTGATTACAATCGAAAAGAGGAATGTTTGCAAGGAAGTAAAATTCAGCAATGAGGAATGGAGCAAGGTTTTGAACAAAGCTGAAAAATGCGGTATGCTCCCTGCAGTGTATATCCGTAATAAAGCACTTAACGGAAAAATTCTTTTCTGTGATTTTTCAAGCGAGAGTATGGACGTCAATCAATCGGTTAATGAGCCTATTCTCGTTCTGAACAAGGTTGCAAAAACTGTAAATACGGAAAAGTGCGTTTTTCTGAAAGATGTAGATGAAGCTGAAAAGGCTGTTGTTATGCTTGGCGATATTGCGGAAAATATGCTTGTGCCGTTTTCGTTTAGGGAGATAGAATAGTGGCAATCATAAAACACATTTCCATTAAAGTTTCTCCTCTTGCGTTGCTGAAATATATCACAGGTGAAACCAAAGATGAAGAAGTAAAATTTATCACAGGCTTGAACTGCTCGGAAGAAGCTGAGTCGGCATATATGGAAATGGGACTTTGTTATCAGAGCTTTGCAAATGAAAAATTCTGTGGTAAACGGAATGACGGCGGTAAGCAGAAAATTAAAATGCACCATTACATTCAATCGTTCAGCAAAGGCGAAATCACTCCCGAAGAAGCACACAGGATTGCGATAAAATGGGCGGAAACTGTTTTCGGTACGGAACATCAAATCGTGGTTGCAACGCACACAGACAAAGAACATATCCACACGCATTTTGCTGTAAATGCGTATTCGCTGAACGGCAAGCATTGGATTGACAACAAGGCAACGCTGAAAATGTGCAGAGATATTTCCGACAAAATCGTGCGTGAACATAATTTGAGCGTTATCAAAAATCCAAGTCGGAACAAAAACAACAGCTACGGCGAATGGCTGGCTCGTCAGAACGGTACGTCGTGGAAAGCTAAACTTTGCGATGACATTGACCGCTTGATTTTGCAGGATAATGTAAAGGATATATCTGATTTAATCAGGGAATTGCAAAATTGCGGTTACGAGGTTACACAGCATAAATATCTTTCTGTAAAGCCTGCGTATCTGAAAAATCGCAAGGCTGTCAGAACTCTGCGTTTGGGTGACGGGTACGGTCTGGAAGAATTGCAGTATCGCATTGAGAATAAAGATATGGAAATGCCGATTTCCGAGGTTGCGAAATATGAGGGTGTACAACGGGATTATGCACTTTGTCTGCGCAGCTTGCAGATTAAATTGTACCGCAGGGAAACCGATTGGCACAAGGTTACATACGGTGAACTGCGTAAAAATGCTGAACTGCTGAATTATGTTTGCAGCAACAATATTCATTCCAAAGATGAATTTGAAAATATGGTTAATACTGCTGCCGAAAAGGCTGACAGGCTTGCAAAGGATATTAAGGATATTGAAAAGAAAGTATGCATTTTAGAGCGTTATGATAATGGCTGTGACGAGTTGATACAGTACAAATTACAGCTTGATGATTTGCGTAAAAAATATGAAAAGGCGGTTTCCGAAAAGAAAGAGATTTCGGGAAATTACAAAATCTTTGTCCGTCAGCTTGAGAGTGATTATGAGGTTATTTTACGCAAGGCAAAGACGGAACTTGAAGCGTATGAGGAAGAATTACACAAGCCGCCTAAACGGGAATTTACGGATGTTGTCAGGGATATGTCTGCTTGGGCGGAAAGGGTTATTGCAACAGAAAGAAAATACAAAAAGGTTGAAGCAGAGAAAAATATTATTCAGCCGAGAAAATATGACAGACAGGAAGGCAGGTGAGATATGTGGCAAAGGAAAGGATTATACAGAAAACGGAGAACAACATCAAGGTTACGATACATATTCCCGAAAACGTCAGCGAGAGCGTTAAGCGTAACCGCATCAATCAGATTTATGATATTTTGAAGGCGAGTGACAAGCCCCCAGCCCCTGACAAGACGGCATAAAATATTTTTAAAAATCGCTTTAAAGCGTTGAATTGTAAAGTCGATTATGCTATACTAAAAGTACAACGTATAATCGGCTTTCATAATATGGAGGTTGATTTTAATGAGCAAATTTACAGCAATTTATGTGCGCCGTTCGGTAAGTGATAAGGACAAGGGCAACAACTCCTTATCCATTGACGCACAGCGTGAAGAATGTATCCGTTATGTTGGAGAGGGGGCAGATTACAAGGTTTACTGCGATGATGGCAAGTCGGGCAAGGACGTTTACCACAGACCCGAATTTATGCAGATGATGTCCGACGCCAAAGACGGTCTGATTGATAAAATCGTGGTTAAGAAGTATGACCGTTTCAGTCGCAATATGCGTGAATACCTTAATATTACGGACGAACTTGACCGTTATGGAGTAGGCGTTATTTCACTTTCCGAGCCTTTTAACACGGAAACAAAAGAGGGCAGAATGATGAGAAATAATCTGCTTAACTTTGCGGAATTTGAGCGTGAAACCATTGCGGCGAGAGTTAAGGACGCTTACAGCACAAAGGCAGTGGAAACGGGGTTTTATCAGGGCGGTAAGGTATATTTCGGCTATGAAACCACACGTCAGACCGTAAACGGCAAGACAGGTTCTGTGCTTGTGCCCTGTGAAACTGCGGAAACCGTTGCCGCTATTTTTGAACAATATAAAAATCCCGAAACCTCGCTCAGTGATGTTGTTACCTTTATTCAGGACAATAACCTGCCTGTCAATGGTGTTGAGTGCGGAAAGGATATTAAACGGTCGCTTGATAGGTCAACAATTTCGGGACTGCTGAAAAATCCTCTTTACGTCAGAGCCGACAAGGATGTTTATCGTTATCTGCTGTCAAAGGGGTGCAGAATAATTGATGATATTGACGCATTTGACGGCGTACATGGGTTGTTCTGGCATAATTACAGAAGCAAGACCGAAATGTATGTCAAGGTAGGCTATCACGAAGGCATTGTAGACTCGGAAACGTGGCTTGCTGTTCAGGACAAGAAATCTCATCACAGTACGCCTCTCCGAAAGGGTGTTAATCTTAAATCGTGGCTGTCGGGACTTATGAAGTGCGGACACTGCGGCAGAGGTATTCATATTGATTACTCGGTATATCCGAAAACAGGCAAGGAGTGGCGTTATCTGAATTGCAGCGGTTACGGCAGCGTTAAAGGCTGTGTAACTAATCGGATTTATACAAAAATCGAGGACATTGAAGAAGCTGTCCACAAAGCAATGCAGGAGCATATAACCGAGTTTGAAATATCACGTTCAAAAGAGAAGCCGCTGTCGGCAGAGGAAGAACATATCAAGTCAGAACTTGTGCGTATAGAAACGGAAACCGCAAAGCTTATGGACAAGCTTGCGGACGCAGACGAGGTTTTATTTGCTTACATACAGGAACGTGTAAATGCACTTCACACGAAAAAGAACGAATATGAGCAGCAGCTTATGAAAACGGAACGCCGTGTTAAAAATATTGACACCAAGCCGATAAAACAGCCGCTTAGCCGCTGGGACGAACTTTCAATCACGGAAAAGAACGCTCTTGCAAAGGTTATGATTGATAAGATTATGATTACGGACGAAACGGGAATTGATATTCATTTTAATTTTTAAAGCAGTTTTTCTGCTTGTATTTTTTGAGAAATTTATTCATATCTTGTTGAAATGGGCAATCCGCTTATAAAGGAAGAAATGCAGCTCCAGACACAGATTAAGGAACTGAAATCAGAGAAATCACGTTATTCAGAGAAAATCTATGAATTACAGGATAATATCCGAGTTAAAGTACCGACATCAATCAGAGCAACAGAACTCCATATTAAGCATAATAAGATGGACCTTGAAACTGCAAATTCACAGCCAAAGGTTTATACTGAGGACGGCAAGGAAACCTATCCAATTAAAATCGGTGACAAGGTTTATACAGACAGAGTCGAAGCAGGTGAAGCTTTTAAGGATGCTATTCTTAAAAACATCGGCAGAACAGCAGAGGGTAAGACTGTTCACATCGGTGAGTACAGAGGCTTGAAGCTTTCTATTCTGTTTGATCCGAATTTCAAGACGACAAAGGCTTGCCTTGAAGGTGAAAAACACCATTATTGTGACCTTAATCCTGAAACAACCACAGGTAATCTTATCCGTCTGGATAACTGTATCAATAATATTGAAAAGGATATTCAGCAGTCACAGGAAAAGGTTGAAACATTAAAGGCGGAACTGGAGCAGATGAAAATTGACGTTGAAGTACCGTTCTCAAAGGCTGAAGAACTTTTAAAGGCTGAAACAAGACTTGAAGAAGTACACGAAGCATTGACCAAGTTTGAACTGTCGGACGATACAATGCACAGGGAGATTTACGAAAGATTTGCAGATAATTTCTCTGATGTTCTGTTTGGCAGGACAGGAGCAATGAAATATGATGCCGGAGAGGGTTGGGATACCTTATCCGTTGAGCTTAATGATAACATTTTCTCTATCGCACACACCTATGTACAGAATGGCGATTTGATGTACGATCCGATGATTAGCTTCATTGTGGACTATGAGAATGAAAAGGTTATTCCAATCAGTTATGAAAACAGCGGAATGGGTATTTACGAAAGCTATGATCCAAATGCAGAGCCTACTCCACAGTCAGTGCAGAACATAAACGGTGTTCTTGAATTTATGGATACTTGGCTTGATAACATCGAGCAGCAGGGATATGAGCCTGTTGTACCTGATGGGGACAAAAACAGAGGGACTAATGACGTTTCTCTTTAAAATTCAATATAACTGATAAAACCGTTCGTGCTTTTGGGGCACGGACGGTTTTGTGTTATTTATGGATTATTTGGTATTATTTCAATATTCAATTTATTATAAGGAATAGTAAGATTGTGTTTCATTCCTGCACAGATTTCACCGTTTATTTTTCCAAAAGAACCTATTACAGACAAGCAGGTGCTTATTAGCCATACATTATCCCAAAAGCATTTTGGTACTTGGTCTATGTCATAATAGACATTTTGGCAATAGTTTTCATAATTGTATAATGTATTTGAAGCTTCAGCATAATGTTTATTGTCAACATAATTGGTGCGATATGACATATCGTTATATTTAATACTAAATGTTATGATGTATGAGTATTGTTTTTGTTTTTCCCAATCTGAACATAGGTCTGTTCTCTTATAAAAAAAATCATAAATAAAATCTTCTATGGTAGACAGCATTTCTGGACAATCTATGACTCTTGAATATGATAACATTGTATCTTGAGATGCTGCTAAAAACATTTCTATTTCAGATTTGTGGCTATATAATTTTGTACTTAAGTTACTGATAGCACCAAGATAAGGGCAATACATATCTTTGTATTGATGTTGGCTATATCTGCATTTGTTTTCGGTATATGCACAGTATTGGCAATCTTGATTCCAGGATGGAATAAAATAATGTTTGTCCATATAAATCAATTCGTGCATACTTGGGATAATTTCTATTTTATGACTTTTTAGATGTTTTTGTATTGGTGAAGGTTGCTCTAAAAGCATATCTATCGGGATGAGCCCATTTTTCTTTAAATAAGCACAATTATCAATGGTAGTAGATACAATTTTACCGACAAACTCCAAATCGTCATCAACAACATTTATTGCATCAAGTTTTAAACCTGTTTCTTCGCAAAAAATTATAATATTATCTTTATCATTATTAAGCATTAATTGTTTAAGTATATTACACATTTGTAATGGTGAAATATTATACAAACGCATAAAATCTGTGCTTAATTCTTCATCCCATAGATTTAATAGCATATTTCCTCCTAAATTAATTGTTATATCTTATATTTGATTATATATCAAAAAGACTTTTTATACAATATTTAATTTAACGGAATAAAGTAAGGGTATTAATGACTTGCTTGTCTGAAATAGCAATAGATAACCTACAAAAACAATGAAAGACGGTGAATACTGCTCACCGCCTTATTTTGTTTCATGCTAGTGTTTTTAGGAAAGCCAACAATGTATCCGCTTTATCATCGGACAAATGGCGGAAACACTCCACAAGCGTTTTCTCCTTCTCATTAAGATATGAAACATCATTATTTTCGTTGAGAAGGTCGGAAAGGGACATACCCAGCGGAGCAGTAATCCTTGCTAAAGTATCAAGTGATGGATTTTTATCGCCACGTTCTAAATCACGGATATGCGTTTCAGATACGCCCGAAAGCTGCGAGAGTCTATAAACGCTTATATCCTTTGCTTTCCGAATGTCCTTTAACCGTTTTGCAATGTCCACGCAGCTCATCTCCTTTCGTTAATACAACTATTATATTACAAAACAACGCAAAAATTAAGATAGCTAAAGCGTTGACAGTGCCAAAATATAGCGTTATAATAATAGTAAACAAACGTCAATTTATGCCGCCAGCTGATGTGCAAAAGGTGTACGGATTTTGACACAGGTTGTATGCTACAATATATGTAGAGCCAAAAATAAGGCTAAAAAAGGAGGACGTTTACTATGAAAAAAAGCAAGGGTATCATTTTAAGTCTGATTATGGCGGCGAGTATGCTTTTCAACCTCACGGCTGTATCCGTGTCTGCAAAGGAAAAGGAAAAAATCACGCTGAAAAATCTGCCTGCATATTCGGGCGAAGCGTATGTTGAGCTGAACAACAATGTTCCAAGCTTCAAGAAATCACAGCTTACCAAGAAAAGCTTTGAGCAGTACAGCGAACAGGACAAGCTCGGACGCTGCGGTGTAGCATTTGCTAATGTAGGTACTGACATTATGCCGACAGAGGAACGAGGAAAAATTGGCTCTGTAAAGCCGTCAGGCTGGCAGACAACCAAGTATGACAACATTGACGGCAAGTATCTTTACAACCGCTGTCATCTTATCGGGTATCAGCTTACGGGCGAAAATGCTAACGAGGAAAATCTCATCACAGGCACACGATATATGAACACTGAGGGTATGCTCCCGTTTGAAAACAAGGTTGCTGACTATATCGAGGAAACAGGAAACCACGTTCTGTACAGAGTCACACCGATTTTCAAGGGCAACAATCTTCTTGCAAGCGGTGTTCAGATGGAGGGATACTCCGTTGAGGACAAGGGCAAGGGTATCTGCTTCAATGTTTACTGCTATAACGTTCAGCCTGGAATTGATATTGACTACACAGACGGCAGCAGTGAGCTTGCAGACGATACTATTACCTCAATCACACTTAATTACAGCAAATACACATTGACCGTCGGATACGCAAAAACGCTGAAAGCAACGGTTACTCCCGACAGTGCAAAGAGCAGCAAAATCACTTGGTATTCAAGCAATAACAAGGTTGCAACCGTAAACAGCAAGGGCAAGGTAGTTGCGAAAAAGGCTGGCACGGTTACGATTACCGCAAAGACCGAAAACGGACTTAAAGCCAAGTGCAAAATTACTGTCAAGGCTAAAGAAGGTAGTACGGTTACAACAAAAACAACACCTTCTTCAAAAGTTACTTATGTTTTGAACACCAACACAAAGAAATTCCACGTCCCTACCTGTTCCTCCGCTGATGATATAAAGGAGAAGAACAGACAGGATGTCGATTGGAGCAGGGACAAAGTAATCTCTGAAGGTTATGTTCCGTGTAAGCGGTGCGATCCCTAAAAGTTCACAATTCCCCCAGCCGTTCATAGTAAAATATGAACGGCTGTTTCAATTTAAACCAATGCCGTCAAATCAAGTTGTGGATTGAAAAAAGTTGACATTTTCACTATTATTCATAGTAAATTCAGAATAATTTTGTTTAAAAATATATTTACAATTACTTAAAAATATGTTACAATTTAAAATGTGTAAATATGTTACAAAAAAGGAGTTGACAAGCCGATGAAACTGTCCTACAATTTTGACAGACAGACAGACAGACAGACAGAC
>JAGBCL010000091.1 GCA_018110825.1 Oscillospiraceae bacterium | reverse complement strand
TTGACGGTGCGTATGCCTTTACGCTCCATTTGTGTTGCGGCGACTCCCATATGGACTGTTGGTTTCTCAATTTTGCCCTGTCTTTCAAAAGAACGGTGGTCTACTTTTTCGATAATGCCTTTTTCAGCAAGTGCGGAATTTATGAAATTTTCCCATTCAGTTCGCCACTCCTCAGCCTTTTCACGACTGTTCCAATCGGTAGTCTGAAGGGTGCGGCACTTATAAGTCCGTTTCCGTTTATCATAAATTTTGTTGCCATTCTTATCAAGCAGATATTCTTTACGCTGCTTGTCACCCCACGTCCCGTCCTCGTTGAACGGTCGCATTGTCAGCATAATGTGCGCGTGGATATTTTTCTGCTCACGGTTTGGATTGTGAATACAGACATCAGCGCACATACCTTTATCAACGAAAGTTCGTTGTGCAAATTCTTTCGCAAGAGAGATACACTCCGTTTCGGAAAGTTCATTCGGGAGAGCAATTTCAATCTCCCGTGAAAGCTGTGCGTTCTTGGATTTCTCTACCGCTTCGACAGCGTTCCAGAGTGTAGAACGGTCTGCATATTCTCTCGGCGCATTGTCGGGCAGGAGAATTTCCGTATGAACCACGCCGCCTTTTCGTGTGAAGTCGTGAGTAGTTCCGTCATAGTCATTCGTGAGCTTTTCGCCCGAACGATAGGCAGCGGCGGCAACCGCAGACTTGCCCTTGCCACGGCTGATAATTTTGATGGAGCAATGATAGATTGCGATTGTCAAAACCTCCTTTCGGCAGTATTGCCGATTTCTCCGTTTCCGCAGAAACCGCACATACCACATTTGTGGTATATAAGTGCGCCCTTGTACCAAGGGAAGCAGTATTGCTGAGCTTGCAAAACAGCTTTTTCAAGAATTATCACGCAGACTTTCGGGAAAGTGTATGCCCTGTAAACCGCCGGGAAGATTTCCGAAAGCTATCTTGATAATGTGCTTTATCTGCTCATTGGTGTAACTCTCAGCGTTGGGAATAAGACTCTCCAGAATTGCGCCACGTTCGATAAGGCGGTGATTGCGACTGCGGCGTTTCTGCTCCTTGTGCCGATTTTGCATAGTAGCAACCTTGTGTTCTTCCTGCGTTTCTTTTTTCGTCAGGCGGTCAAGCTCTGCCTGAAGCTTATTGCGCTCGGCAAGAGCTTTTTCAATTTCGGCTTCGGTGCGGGTAAGTTCCTTTTCATTATAATTACTCACGCTACATCACCGTCCTTTCGGTCATAATTTTCTCCGAACACAGCCCTGTACAGATTTTCCTCTGCAATAAGATATTTCTTCCCTGCCATAAAGCACGGGAGCTGTCCCGAAATGCACATCTGACGGATACGATATTCGGTGAGTCCGTCGATAAGCTGTGCTGCTTCCTTGATTGTGAGAATTTTTCTCTTCATAATGATTTCCTCCATAAGAATAAATTTCAGCAGATTTCTGCCGACATACGCTTTTGCGTTATGTAAAAAGTCGGAGAAGTGTTTATGATATTTTTACTGCACGGCGAAAAATCTTCACCGTGCTTTCAGTCGTACCGCCGCAGAAGAACGCTTCGATAAATATCTCGGACATTCAATCAGAATTGCACGGTAGCTCTGCTTGCAATCGTAAAAGCACCGCCGACATAATTCGTTGCAGGCTATGCGACCACACTCGTTCAGGAACAACGACCATTCCAATTTTCTTTTCTTGCTCATTCTCGGCATAATTAAAATTCCTTTCATTTTTTTGTAAGGGAGTAACGAATGGTTACGCCCTTTGCACAATTGTAATAATAAAATCTCGGAGTTGTACAGCATCTTCCCATTTTGCGAATTTGCCAATGGGGTGGTGAATTACCACCTCGTTGTTATTTCTAAGGTCGGATTTCACTACCTTTGGATTTCGGGGGTCATCGAAATGATGACTCCTTTAAACCTCTTTTGTTTCGGAGATGGGGGTCTGATTTGGACCCTCATCGAAAAATTGGTTTAACTATGCTTTTCGGTTCAAGGGGTGTCCAAATCGTCCACCCCTTTCAAAGTATGCGGTAAAACACCGTTCCCTTATATCTGATTTTTCATAAACCACTGTCGCAGTTTGCGACGGTGGTATGAATGGCTCTGTGCCGATTGTAGGGCGTGAAACACTACCCGCCTAACGTCGCATTTCACGACGGTATCAAAAGTGAAAATCTTGACTTGCTATGGAGTCGCAAATCACGACGGCATAAAAGTCATTCCCAGCACACGCCCTGAAACAAGGCATCCTTTGAAATAATCACGCTGACATTTTACAGAATGACTGAAATGCTATATCAACTATGACTCCCCGAAACAGGGAGTCACAGTGGACGATGACGCCCTAATTCAGGGCATCATCATTTTCGCTGTGAAATGCTTCATATTCGACGATTGGAATATCGCAAATGGTGTAAACAGCGTTTGCAATTTTTCCTTCCTCTGTCCTTGGATAGCTCCGCCGTAGATAATCAAACTGTTCCAACTCCCGTAACGCAGAAGAAATGGCACTTTCGCTCTCCTTGTTGATGTAAGCAAGTCCTTCGATAGAAAATCTCCAGTCAGGCGGCAGACACAGCATACACGTAAGGAGTCCTTTGGCTTTCAGCGATAAATCCTTTCTTGTAAGAAATTCGTTGTCCATAGAAACAAACCTGTTTCGCTTTGCTAATAATTTTGGCATTGTATCAATTCCTTTCAGTTTTATTTCTCCCGTTAATCGGGATATGTAAGTCCTCTACTATATACAGGAAAAAATCAAGCGAATGTTAACCGCAGAAAATCCCCCCTACTATTAAAGGTAAAAAATCATATGGGTGTACGAAAAAATTTCTGATATTTACAGTAAATTTACAATTCGGTGTACAAAATTATCTCTTTATTTCCGTCACAAATCGTTACGTTTTTCTTATCTTCCTCATCAACGTGGTCAAGACCCGTAAAATTATCCCTCTAATATATAAGCCGAAAAATCGGGTATGTGTACCAAATTATTTTTTGAGAGAGACTGCTAATGCGGTAGGTCGTATTTCACGCCTACCTGTAATACCGTCATACCCCTAATATTCAAGCCGAAAAAACGTAAGTTGGGCGAAAATAAATTTATTCCTTCACCCATTGCCATTTTTAAGCCGTTTTTATAAGGTGTTTTGAAAAAGTTTCATCAAACTTTCACATTCCGTAGAAATTCATAGCAGCTATTCGGAATATATCCCTCTAATATTTACGCCGAAAAATCAGTGGGTTGAGCCAAAGTATTTTCTACATCTCTAAAATGCCCTC
>JAGBCL010000090.1 GCA_018110825.1 Oscillospiraceae bacterium | reverse complement strand
GGTTTTTACCTAAAAATGGGTATAGTATCCCCATAAGTGTAAAAATACCGCTTCTTTTGCTGTCAAGGTTCATTGTTACCTGTCATTCCAGCTGTAACGGCAATCTTTGGATGTTTTCCAGTGTTTCGTAGAATTCATCCTTATAAGGACAGCTGCTACAAAGCTTGAATGTGACATATCTTGCTGAATGCACTGCTTTTGCAGCAATCTTCAGCAGTTTCAGGCGAATGGTATCTATCTGCTGCTTGCGCATTTTTGCAGGCAATACCAGTCGTTTAAACCAATTGAATATGTTGTATGCCAGCGCATGTATCTGTAATCGGTTTGCATTAACGATTTTGGAAGCACTGCTTACCGCAGCAAAATCAAAGCCGTTTTTGCTTTCCTTAATAAAGTTTTCCATGCTGCCCCTTTTGCAGTAGAACCGGATAAGTTCCTCCGGTGCAGAGTCCATGTTTGTCACGATAAAGGTATACATATGAATCAGTTGTTCCGCCGGTTTTTCTACTTTGCATACAACACGGCGCGGATACTTCCATGAGCCTGCCTGATACAGGAATTCTCCATAGCACACGGCATAAGATACCATGTCGTGTCTGGTCATTTCGGTAAGACGTTCGTCAATATCCGAAGCAAGTGTCCGGAGCGTGCTGTTTTCTTTCAGACGGATCACATAGGATACTCCATTTGTTTCACACTGCTCATAGAGTTCAGGCTTTGTAAAACCACTGTCGCCTCTTAACAGCAGTGGAAGTTCCGGATAATCCGTCAGGAATTCATCCAGAAGTGGCTGCAGGAATTCCACAACTCCTGTAGAGGAATAGTCCGTGCCATTGCGGAGCTGGATTTTTAACAGGTCACCAGTCATTCCGTCATAACAGACTAACGGATGGTAACCATGATTCCTGTAGTGGAAGTTAAAACCTTCCCCTTCCTGGTGTCCGTAAGTATTAAGAAGCGTGGAATCCATATCCAGCAATAGAAACTGTGGTTTCTTTATGGAATATACAACTTTACGGAATCTACGCATTAGAACATAAAACTGATTAAGGGTAGTTTCATCCATCCGGTTGAAAAATCTGGACAGGGTAGGTTGCGAAGCGAGTACCTTTTTATCAAGGATAGCTGTCAATACAGGGTCATGAATAAGCTCGTCAGCACAGTCATCTTCAAAGTAGGAACCGAGAACCTGGTAAATTATCTGCCAGAGGTTCTCGTCATCCTTGTGGTATCGGCGGAGTGTAGTGTCATTGGTTTTAAATACGGATTTTAAAAGCTTTATAAAACCAAGCTTGCAGGTAAACTCTTTTATAAGGAGTAACCCTGCATCGGAGGATAGATCGCCTCCATTGAAATTAATTTTAATTTTTCTATTGCTTTCTAGCGAAAAGGTGTTTACAATGCTCATAAAGGGCTCCTTTTGTGTTATTGTTTAAGATTCGGCACCTTAATTTTACCACAAATGGATGCTCTTTTTGCATTCACTTATCAGTTGAAAAGCAATATACAGTTAAAACACAGTATCTATGCGGCTTTTAGCCATTTTTGTGGCATTGCCGTGAATAATTTAGG
>JAGBCL010000089.1 GCA_018110825.1 Oscillospiraceae bacterium | reverse complement strand
TTGGTGACAACGCTTACCCTCGGTATAGGCGTTATGAGTTCGGGTGCGTGGGCAAAGCGTATCTGCGGCTCAATGTAAAGGGGGTATAATGCTTGATTGAAATTAAAGTACCGAAAGAAATTACGGAATACAAAGAAAAATTCCTGTTCGGTCTGACTATAAGACAATGCGTTAGTGCTGTTGTGGCACTTGCAATTTGCGTTCCTCTGTATATCTTCGGCAAGGACTATCTTGGTGATGACCTTGTAGGCTGGCTTGTTATTCTGATAGCTGTTCCGATATTCGGCTTTGGCTTTTTCAAATACGACGGAATGCCGTTTGAAATGTTTATTGCTATGCTTTATCGGCAGAAATGGGTAGAGCCGCAGAAACGAAAGTATGAGGAATTACCTGTCTTTTGGCATTGCCGACAGGAAATTATAGACGATGAGCTGGCTCACGAATACGGACAGCTTATTCATAACGAACGCAAGGAAAGGAGAAAAAAGTAAATGTTATCTTCGTCTAAAAAGGCTGTAACAGAGGTAACGGCAAAGGACTTGGACAAGGCAAGACTTGCAAAGCAGAAAAAGCCTAAAAAGACAAAGGAAAAGGCTGTCCGCAAGGTTTCAAAGACCGTGCAGGACACTATTCCTTACGAACACGCACACGGAAAGTATATTTTTGAGGTAGAGAAAAACCGCTATTCTGTTACATACTGTTTCACAGATGTAACATACGACGCAGCGGACGCCTCTGAACAGGAGCGTATCTTCCTCGCATACGGCGATTTGCTCAACAGCTTTGACACCTCTGACGATATTCAGATTACGCTCCACAACAATGTTATCAATCAGAAGGAGTTTTCAAGTCAAATTCTTCTGAAACACGCTGGGGACGGCTTTGACGAATATCGTGATGAGTATAATGAAATGTTGCTTGAAAAAATGCAGCAGGGACAGAACGGTATCACTACCAAAAAGTATTTCACGGTTACTGTTACGGCGGCAAACCTTGAACTTGCACAGCAGAAGCTCGCCGCAAAGGAACTGTATATGCGTAGCTGTTTTCAGAAAATCGGCAGCAGCATAGAAAAGCTGAAAGCCAACGAGCGTATCCGTATTATTGCGGATATATTCAGAGGCGTAAATCAAGAGATACGCCCCATTTCCGCATCGGAGTTTATGAGAGGTGCGGAAAAGTCCTTGTGCTGTCCCGATTACTTTGAATTTAAGAAAGACTATTTTATGTATAACGACAAGTATGCAAGAATGGTGTATCTTAAACATCTGCCCTCATCACTGGTCGATGATACTCTGAAAGACCTTTGCGAAACCTCGCTGCCGATTGTTGTTACTGTGAATGTTGCTCCCGTTGAGCCGAGCGAGGCTATTAAGGTTGTAAAAAGACAGCTCACGGCTATGCGTTCCAACAAAATGCAGAAAGAAAAGAAAGCCTCGCAGCACGGTGTATATTCCGATGTTATTTCCGATGACTTAAAACAGTCGCTTGAGGAGGCGGAGGAACTTCTGAACGATTTACAGAGTAAAAATCAGAAGATGTTTCTGCTTAATCTTGTGGTAATGGTTACGGGAACGAGCTTTGAGGAGCTTGACAACAATACCGATAAAATCGAGGCTGTTTTCAGAAAGCATATCTGCACCGCATCAAGAGCAAACTTTCAGCAGGAGGACGCACTTGCAAGCTGTCTGCCCCTCGGCAACTGCCGTCTGAAAGTACGCAGAACGCTTACAACGGAAAGTGCCTGTGTATTTATGCCGTTCAATTCAAAGGAGCTGTCACAGAAAGGCGGCGTGTATTACGGCTTAAATCAGACTACCAACAATCTGATTATCTTCAACCGTGCAAGCCTTATAAATGCCAACGGCTTTATACTCGGCTGCCCCGGTGCGGGTAAATCATTCAGTGCAAAGCGAGAAATGGTCAATGTGTTCTTATCCACAAACGACGAGATAATCATTGTCGATCCAGAGCGAGAATATACTAATCTCGTAAAAGCTCTCGGCGGCGAGCTGTTATACATTTCCGAAAGCAGCGATACGCACCTTAACCCGCTTGAAATCTCCATTGAGGAATACAACAAGGGCGAAGATGTTGTAAGCTCCAAATATGACTTCTTCCTTTCGTTCTTTGAAACGATTATGGGAAAGCAAGGCATATCCCCCGAACAGAAAACCATTATAGACAACTGCTTGCACGAGGTTTACAGAGATTTTCTGCTCGGAAACACAACGGAAATGCCTACGCTGAAGGACTACTACGATATTCTCTCCAAACAGCAGTCCGAGGAGGCAAAGCCGTTATATATGTCCCTTGAACTTTATGTAAACGGCTCTATGAAAACATTTTCCTATCCGTCGAATGTCAATGTCAACAATCGTGTTGTGGTATATGACATCAAGGACTTGGGAAAACAGTTAAAGCCGCTTGGAATGATGGTCGTGCTTGAAAATCTGTGGGATAAGATAGTGCGTAACCGTGAAAGAGGTATCAGAACAAGAATATACATCGACGAAATATATCTCCTGTTCCGCAATGAAGAAAGTGCAAACTTCCTTTTTGAGCTTTATAAGCGAGCGAGAAAATGGGGCGGTATTCCTACGGGTATTACGCAGAATGTAGAAGATTTGCTGAAATCTGATACAGCAAGGTCTATGCTCTCAAACTCTGAATTTATCCTTATGTTAAATCAAGCTGCAAGTGACCGTGACAAGCTCTCACATCTTCTTAAAATTCCCGAAAATATGATGAGCTTTGTAACGGGTGCGCCTGCGGGCAGCGGTCTTATTTACTGCGGTCTGAACGGCTCA
>JAGBCL010000088.1 GCA_018110825.1 Oscillospiraceae bacterium | reverse complement strand
TGGACGGAAATGCCGTAAGTCATTCGGTCAAGCTCTCTCTGGAGTTCCTGAACTTCTTTTTTCAAGGCTATTCTTTCTTCATAGTCTTTCATCGACGGCAGGTTTCTTTTTTCTTTTTCAAGCTCCATCTGGTCTTGCCTGCGAAGCTCATCAAGCTGTCGGTTTGCGTCCGCATAAGCCTGCTGCACTCGCAGATCTGCTTCAGCTTGTGCTTTCGCAGCTGCTTCCTTTGCAGCCTTTGCTTGTGCTTCTGCTGCTTCTTGTGCAGCTTTTGCTTGGTCAACTACAGCAGCTGTTCTTCTGACTGCCTCGAATTCTTTGTGTGAAACACCTTTCAAACCGCCGAACACAGTTTTTTCAGCCTTGATTGCTTCGACTTCAGCAGATGTCAGCTGCTCTTTCTCTGTCTGCAATGCCTGTATATCGTCCTGCAAGGCGGTTTTTTCGGTCTTTAATGTATTCACAGATACTTCGATATCCTCAGCTTCTTTCTGTGCCTCAGAAACGATTCTGGACGCTTTTTCGGTTGCTTCCTGTAAACGCTCGGCTGCACTCTGCCTTTTCAGTTCGGATATGCTCTTATTTCCCTCTTTTGTTGCTTCGTTAAGTATTGAAACCTCGTGTCCAAGCTCTTTCGAAACATAACGCTGCAAGCTCTCGTGAAAGGTCTGCAAATCGTTTCGGTTCACAACCTCTTTCGCAGATACCTTTTTCACTTCGGTGGATATGTCTGGGTTTTTCTTATCCTCTTTAAAGGTGAGTTTCACCGGAACAAATGCAAAATGCATATGCGGAGTGATTTCGTCCATGTGAACGTAGGACGAAACCACATTTTCAAGTCCATACCTCTTTTTACAGAAATCATAGCAGGACTGAAAGAACGCTTTGTGTTCAGCTTCTGGAAGGTCTTTCGGAGCTGTGATAACCCACGAAACCATAACATTGACATCTTTACGATTTTGGCAGCGGACTTCGGAACACCTCTGCCTTACGAACTCGCCCTGATCCATCGTCTGATGGGTGGCGAGATTGTAATTCAGATGTGTCCTCGTTCTGTCCACATTCTCGTTGCTTATGTTGTCTGCTTTTCTGTCATAATGTGCAAACATATGACCGCAGCTCGCTTTGGTATGTTTCATCATATGAGCCATCACAGCACCACCTTTACACCTTTAATCAATGCTATTATACAGCCAATTAAATTGGCTGTAAATACCATTTTAAAATGGTGTAGCAAGTTATACCATTTTTGACAAAATGGAAACTTGCTCTCCGAGGGGGTTGGGGCGTTGCCCCGCAGCTGCGGCTGCTCCCCAGCAGGCTGCCCTTTGAAAAGGGCACCTGCACCCGCCCAAACCTTTCCACTCGCCGCCGTGGGGCTCGAGAGGAAAGGGGTGTCCCTTTCCTCTGTTTCGAGAGCGTGTTCCGTGTCCTTTCATCAAGGGGCAAGCGGTTGTATTTGCTGTCGCAAATCTCCACCGGCAAGCCTGCCCCCTTGATTGCAGTCCCGCTCCCAGACATTTGTCGAAAAATGTCGAATCGTGTCGAAAAATGTCGAATTGCTTGATACGGCGAAGCTCCCTTGTTCCAGAGGCGGCCTCGCCGAGAGCGGGTCTGGGCAGAGCCCAGAGGCACACTGAAGTTTTCTGCAGAACAGTGGAACGGCTGCTGATGTAAGCTGGTGAAGCAGACGGACGGGGAGCTTTCAGCTCCTTGTTCCGTCGGCGCAGCCTGCGAACAATCAGCAGGGCAAGGTGTCATAGGGAACGTGGAATACCGCAGCAGCTCGCTGCGAGGATATGCCGCGAAAGTCCCTTGACAGCGAAGCCAGAGAAACGGTAGTTAAGACAGATAACTTATTGCTTGGCAGGGTTTGGGACGGCAGTCCCAACTTATTACTGTATGCACCGCATATAGTAATAAGAATAGAGAAATAAAATTAAAAAAGCTTGATTTTCCTTGATATTACTTGGTTTTTTCTACTTTTCTTTGTAGTAGTTTTCTACTTACCTTGTAGTAATTTTCTACGTGATATGTAGTAATTTTATTACTACAAAAAGTAATATTTGTAGTTGTATTATTACTTTTGATGTGATAAAATGATTACAACAACATAGAAAGGAGGAAATAAATGCCATTACACAAAAAGGAAACCAAAACCTTATATCAAGGGAAAGAAGCATATGTGCAGGTAGACCTTGAAAAACTCTCCAAAACGGGCGAAATTGAGCTTGTAGGAGACCCTTTTGTAGCAGATGCAAGTTTAACCAAGGTTGATAGAAACGGCTTTGAAATCACTTATTTGGCTTATCTGTTTGATGTTTTTGACCAGCTTGGCGGTCAGAAATACAAAGTGTTTAAATACATAGTTGAACACAAATCAAGTGACAACACATTGATTATAACAAACAGAGAACTCGCTCAAAAATGTGATGTAAGTACAAAGACAGTATCTGATGCACTAAGGCTTCTTAGGGAAAAGAAACTGATAGCAACAAGAACTGGTGCTATTATGGTGCTGCCAAAAATAGCTCACAGAGGCAAAAAAGGCAGAGAACAATTCTTAATGCATAAATTCGAGGAATTTAGCAACGAAGAATAAAATGTGGTTGCAAGGCATTTTATTCCGAAAAACAAAGGAACAGCAGGGATTAGCTACCCCTGCTGTTTTTTTATTTTACGAGTTCTTGTTTTTTGATTTTTGTATTGGCTGCTTCAATTCCTGCTTCCAAATCGGAACAATACTTCACGATTTCAGAAGAATGAGTGAAGTTCATACCGGTTGCCTTGTTGACAGACTCAACGAAGAAACTTTCCCCGAATTGCCCAGGGAGCACGCCCAGGAACTTTTCCAGTTTGTTTCTCTGGACGGAAATGCCGTAAGTCATTCGGTCAAGCTCTCTCTGGAGTTCCTGAACTTCTTTTTTCAAGGCTATTCTTTCTTCATAGTCTTTCATCGACGGCAGGTTTCTTTTTTCTTTTTCAAGCTCCATCTGGTCTTGCCTG
>JAGBCL010000087.1 GCA_018110825.1 Oscillospiraceae bacterium | reverse complement strand
CTTCTCAATCTCCGGCACATCCACAAGACGCACCGTAACCGCAGCCTTTGTCTTACCGCTACGCTCCCATTCCTTGTGAAGCAGTTTCACAAGATATTCCATATCCTTACGGACTTCTTTTGCTGTAATCTGCTTTTCCATCTCTATCATCCTCCACTATCTTAATTTTTCTTTCTGCTTTTCCATCATTTCAGAAAAACCTTTGTCATAAAGACCTTCCTGTAAGCCTTTTCTGAAATGCTCTAAATCACTTGTCCCAAACTCTTTAAAGTTTGCAAGCATAATGGCTTCCCTTGCCTCATCACTTAACAGCTCGTCCTTTTCCAATCTGGTATAAAGACGAAATCTGTCCTGCAACATCTCACGGTACTGATAAATGTCCTCTATAATTCTTTTCGTTCCATACTCCTGTCTGATATGGCGGAAATCTATGGTTGACGGTGTACTGCCTAAATACAAACCATGTCCCCATTCAATTCCCATCAGACTGTTATTTTCTGTTGCTTCTGTTCCACGAGGGTGTCTGGCAAACAGGTTGGTTCCCTGAGCCACCACAAAATTCCCCGTCTTAATATCCATAAGCAACAGGTTCCTATCTGACAGCTTTTCCATTACACGGTAGTCACTTCCGTTGAGATTATGGAGCATCTGCCCCTGTTCAAAAACTGCATCCAATCTGGTATAAGACAGACTGCCAATGCTTACCCTGCCTCTTGTATCCATGCCAAGCTCAGAAAGCTTATCCAGACATTCCCCGGAACACATACTTTTATCAAACAAAACCTGCTGATCCGTACTGTTATAAAAGCCTCCGAGAAACCTTGCAAGCTGTCCGTCATCCGTACAGAACCTTGCAAAGACGGTTACATTTGCAACAAAATAGTGTTCGCTCCATTCTTTTTCATCACCCAA
Organism: Oscillospiraceae bacterium; assembly: GCA_018110825.1. GTDB lineage: Bacteria > Bacillota > Clostridia > Oscillospirales > Ruminococcaceae > RGIG8773. Next base: position 701 of record JAGBCL010000087.1, on the reverse strand, counting down.
TGTCTTTCCAAGCTCCAGCATTGCTTCTGCAACATCTTTTCTGCTGTCAAACTTATCGAGGTCTAAATACTTGAAATAGTCCTCAACTGTCATCAGACTGTTCTTTTCTGTACCTTTCCAATTCTCCGTTACCAAAACAATCTCTGTTATCTTCATTTTCCACCTCCAAAAAGGGCAGCACCTTATCGGCACTGCCCTATATCAAGTCCTATCTGGAACAAAGTCATTTGTCCGTTTCCTATGGTTTCCGGTTGCTCCGTTCGTTTTTTCAACAATATCTGCTTTACCTTTTCGGCACAGTTTGCAAAGGATTCCTGATAGCCTTCCGGTCTGAAAGCGTGTCTACGCATGGTAATTAAATCATCACTTTTCAACGCACCTGCAAGACCGGACACATACCCTAAAACATAGTTAATACAGGTATTATCCGCTTCCTTTTTGTTAAGCAATTCCCTGTTACAAAGCAGATATTGAAAGTTAGCATCTGCCAAGTAAATCTCAAGAGCTTCTACCGCTTTATCCCTGATTTCATCTGCTCTTGCAACATACTGTCCCTCTACCTCCGGTGGCAGTTCACGAAAATACACTTCCGGATATTTACTCATATCCTCACCATATAAATCTTCCAATTCATTTTTATAATAAATGATGTGGTTGCGAGTCAGGTTCATATTGACACCGTCATCGTAATTCGGATCACT
>JAGBCL010000086.1 GCA_018110825.1 Oscillospiraceae bacterium | reverse complement strand
GAACAGCCGTCCGGAAAAGCCGAAGTATGCAAGAAATAAGAATGTGTTGGTAGTTGGTGGTTCCGGTTCCGGTAAGACCAGATTCTTTATCAAGCCGAACCTCCTGCAGATGCATTCTAGCTATGTCGTAACTGATCCTAATGGGTTAGTCTGTTAAGGACAGAGAAAATAATATACTGAAAAAGCTGATAAACAGCGCATTTTCGGGGAAAGGAGAACTCTCTATGTCAATGAAAATCACAGCACTTTATGAAAGGCTCTCACGAGATGATGAAATGCAGGGCGAGAGCAACAGCATTAAGAACCAAAAAGAATACCTTGAGGACTTCGCAAGAAAAAACGGTTTCCGGAATATCCGCCACTTTACGGACGACGGAGTAAGCGGCACCACGTTCGAGCGTGAGGGCTTCCAAAAAATGATTGCCGAGGTTGAGGCAGGGAATGTTGATACGGTAATCGTAAAGGATATGAGCAGGTTCGGACGGAACTATCTGAAAGTCGGCTTTTACACAGAGATATTGTTCCCCGAAAAAGGCGTGCGGTTTATCGCAATCAATAACGGGGTGGACAGCGAAACACAGGGCGAGAATGATTTTACGCCATTCCTCAACATTATGAATGAGTGGTATGCAAAGGACACGTCAAAGAAAATCCGCACTATTTTTAGGGCAAAAATGCAGGAGGGGAAAAGGGTTTCCCCAAGCGTTCCCTATGGTTACTTGCGTGATCCGAAAGACAAACAGCACCTAATCATTGATGAAGAACCTGCAAAGGTTATCAGACGGATTTATCAGATGACGATTGAGGGGCATGGAAAGCGTGACATAGCAAGGGCATTGACCGAAGATAAAATACTTATTCCCGCCGCCTATGCAGCGGAGCACTGCCCCGAAAACAACCACAGTCATGGTTACGCTGACCCCTATGAATGGTCTTGCACAGCGATAGGCTATATCCTTGAAAAGCAGGAATATATGGGGCATACCGTTTTAGGAAAGACGGTGACAGATAACTTCAAGACTAAAAAGCGCAGAAAAGCGAAACCCGAAGAACTGATAATATTCAAGAATACCCATGACGCAATCATTGACGAGGAAACATGGAACAATGCACAAAGGCTGAAGGGGACTGTCCGCAGGGAGGTCAAGAACGGAACATACAAGAGCCGTCTGACAGGCTTGCTGTATTGTGCGGATTGTGGGGCGAAACTAACCTACCGCAGTCCAAATTCACAGCACAGACAGAACGGAAAGACCTATGACGCTGATAACTGTTTCTGCTGCAGGAGCTACCGTCAGCTGCATACTGACTGTACCATGCACTACATCAAGGTGTCGGTAGTAGAGGAACTGATAAAAAAGGCAATCCATACCGTCAGCAGTTTTGCAATAGAGAATGAGGAGGAATTTATAAGGCGTTTGGAGGTACTGTCAGACTTTCAGGTGGAAACAGCCATAAAGGAAAATAAAAAGGCTCTTGCTACCGCTGAAAAGCGTGTAAAGGAACTTGACGGGCTTATCAAAAAACTTTATGAGGGCAACGTGGCGGGGAAAATCCCCGACAAGCACTTTGAACGCCTTTTAGCGGAATACGACAGCGAGCAGAGCGAACTGGAGGGGAGGATAGAGGAAATCAGAAACAGTATCGCAGAGTATGAGAAGAACACACTCCGCACCGATAAATTCATGGAGGTTGTGAGGAAATACCAAGATTGTGAGGAAATCACAACGCCAATGCTCAATGAATTTATCGAAAAGATTATTGTGCATGAAGCGGACAAAAGCGGGGGCAGACTGAACAGGAAACAGAAAGTCGATATTTATTTTAACTTTGTCGGGCAGATTGACTTGTCCGAGCCGATAACGCAGGAGAAAGCCACAGAGAAGCCGACCGCAAAGAAAAAGGTGAAAGTTTCATAAGGGGAACGGAAAAGGTTATGACAAATCATTTTCAATGATTGGCGGTTATAGCCTTTTTTGTTGCGGCAATTACCGAAGCAAACGAAACCGACTTCCGATAGGCAGGGAAATATCCACCGCCGACAATGCACATTCAGAATATCCGGCAATTAACGGGCGAAAAAATCTTAAAACGCCACCCAAAGACAGCCGAGCCAATACCATTCTCTTATTCCCTGTCAACGGGCAGAGGGCAAAGAGAAACAGAAAAGCAAAAGAAAGAACCAAAGAAAAGTAAAAGACAAAGAGAAACCTAAAGTTAGTTATATATCAATCATATCAATCAATCATCATTACTGTAAATATATACAGGATATACCACCACAAGGGAGGGCAAAGACCATGAACAGAGAGCAGGAACAACAGCTTGTAGACTATTACAGCACCGCCGACAAATATATTCGCAGTCAGCTACACTCCAATGCGCATCAGAGCGTATTCACCAAAGAAAATGACAGATACCAGTGGCTTGTGCTGGAACAGAAAAGCCAGTCCGAAGTTGAAGTAAGGCAGACCGACAATCATGGAACAATCACAGCAAGGGATAATTACGAATTGACAAGGGATATCCCTAAGTGTGTGGGCGTGGAACGCTTATGCAGAGATGTAAATATGCAGATACCCTTTAACGCTGATGAAATCAATATTATCTATCAGTTTGGGGAACAGAGCAAATCGGAAACGTGTGTCAAGCTGTCTGCCATTCTTCCGCAGGTAAAGGACAGCGACACAAAGCAGATAGTAAACTTCACCTTGAAGAAATTAAATGCCTTGTCAGAGGAAACGTGTGCGGAATTGACTGCCACCACCAAAAAACGGAAAATTGCCAAGTGTGACCATTCCATAAGGACAAGGTTAGCAAAAGCAAAGGAACAGTCAAAACAGCCGACAGTTGCCGAGAGAAAAAAGCACAGAACCCACAGCAAAGGAAAGGGGAATATGGATTTATGAAACTCTCACGGTATGAACAGGAAACAATCGTCAATTACAACGCAGGGGAACAGACCGCCACCCTCTACACAAGAGATAAAGCGGTTATGAGGAAACTTGACACGCTTGCTGCCGACTTTCCCGACACATATAATCTTATAGGGCAGGACAAAGTATCCAAGACCTATTCCTTTCCGAAATCATACGTCAGCTACCACAAGCCGAGGGCAGTTAGCGCAGAGCAGAGGGAACGGGCAAGGCAGATGATGATTGAACGGAATAGGGAAAAGGAACATTAAGAAATTTTTAATGGAATTGCGTGCGTATATGTGATAAACTAATAAAGTTGTATATTTCAACAAAAAATTCAGTAATGACATATTGGAGGGTATGGATATGAACAAACATAAAAAGATAATTATATTGGTATGTGTTCTTCTAATAACTTTGAGCATTGTTGCTTGTGGACAAGCAAGAGAAGACGAAATTGTAAATGTAGAGGAGTTTGCCATAGGTCAGCAAGAAAACAATGTGCAAACGGTTGAGAGTACAGATTCAGAAATAAAAGAAGATAAGACTGTTAATCAACAAGGAAGCAATGTGCAGGCAGTTGAAAGTTTAGAAACAAAAGGAGATGAAACCATTGATGTAGAAGAATCCAATACGCAAGAGAGTGAGAATATAGATTCAGAAATAACAGCAGATGAATTGTTCGATTTATTTATCAATGGTTCGATAAGCGCAATTAGCTCCACAGATTTAACATCAACATTTTATATCACTGATTTAAATATGGATTCTGAGGAATGGGATTCCTTTTCTGTTGGAGAAAGAGAAGACATTGACAATGACGGCGAAAATGAACTGATTCTTCGCGGTCCTTATGGCGGAATGTATCTTGATGCGCGTGACGGCAAAGTTTATGAATTTGCCGTGGGAGAGGGCGATGGTCTTGTTCTTTCTTATGTTGTTTATAATGGTTCCACATGGGTTATGTACAGCAACAGAAAGCATACAGGGTATGAGGCATATCATATGGAAAAATTTGAAGGTGCAGATAATTTAGTTGCAGAAATGAATTTCAATGAAGAACTTCTTGATGAAAATAATGTAGAAGGTGAAGAAAAGTATACATTGAATGGAACTGAAATATCTTATGATGAATATTATGAATTATGCAGTAAGATTTTTGCAACTGAAGTAAATACAAACTAAAAGACAAGTTTTTATTTATCGGTGCAACTATTACCTACTGAAAAAGAGTTTATTAAAATTGAATATTGTTTACTTAATGGTAGCGATTATCTTAACAGACAATCAGCTACCTTTTTTATTTTCATAAACTATTAACGCATCACAGAAAGGAAAGGTATCAGAAATGATTGAAACAAAAACAGAAGTCAGCAAAGATTTAGAAAAAGCATTACAGGCATTGGAACAGGCAAAACAGCGTGTTGCCAATGAAAAGAAAAAGCAGAACGAGAAGAAACGCAAAGCCCAGAACCACCACAAGTACATTATGGGCGGTATTATTGTAAAGTATTTTCCCGACTGTTACAGTTTTGACGAGGACGAGTTGAACCGCATTTTATCGGCGGCATTACAGACAAGGGAGTGCCAGCAGATTATATCTAAAATCAAAGCGGAAAGCCGAGAAAGCACTCCACCGCAATCCATTATTATCAATACCGAAAATGAAAGCGAGGGCGATACAGAATGACAAGGGCAAGGGAACTGAAAAGCCGAGGTAACGCAGTCACCCCGTTTACGGGGTGCGCACAGATATACCACCGGAGGTGGTATGTGCGCTCTCCGAGGGGCAAGTTTCACTTGCATGGTTCTCCGCTCCGCTTCGGTCGGCGCAAAGCCGATGTCCGCCGGACATCGTGCGCCCTACGGAGAGTGGTGCGCCAAAGGCAGGCGCACATGGGGGAGCTACAATCCCCCATCGGGGCAAAAGAGCCGCCCCTTCCCCCTAGTGAACTTTGCGTTCAGACAAAAGCCAAAGTGCGGCTTTTATCTGCCCACAAAGTCTATGAGTGCGCCCCACTACCCTGTTGGCAGAATGTAGGTGTTGTGTATGGGTAATGTCACGAAACAGGCAAGCACACGTTTTTCCATAGTCAAGCGGAGCAAAGGGCAGTCGGCAGTTGAGAAAGCGTCCTATATCAGCAGGAGCATTCTTGTGAGCGAATATGACGGGCAGACCTACCGCCCCAAATACCATGAAGATTTAGTCCACAGCGAAATCACTCTCCCGCCCAATGCGCCCAAAGAATATGCAGACCGAGCTGCCTTATGGAACGCTGTTGAACTGTCAGAGAAAGGGCAGAACTCACAGCTTGCAAGAATGTTGAAAGCGTCACTTCCCAATGAGTGGAGCTATGAGCTTGCGGAGGAAGTTGTGAGGGATTATGTGCAGAGGAACTTTGTTTCAAAGGGCATGTGTGCAGACTGGGCAATCCATGACAGCGAGAACGACAAGGGAGAACGCAATCTGCATATCCATGTTTTGCTTACCATGCGCCCTCTTACGGAAAAAGGGGAATGGGCTGCTAAGACCAAAAAAGTCTATGTCCTTGATGAAAACGGGGAGCGTGTTCCCCTCATTGACAAAAAGACAGGTCGGCAGAAAGTGGATAAGCGAAACCGTAAACAATGGAAATGTCAGACCATAGAAAGCACCGACTGGAACAGCAGGGAAAAAGCTAAAATGTGGCGAAAAGATTTAGCCGACACAATCAATGCCACCAATGAGCAGTTGGGGATTGCGGTTCGTTGGGAACACCGTTCTTTTAAGGAGCAGGGGATTGACCGAGAGCCGACAATCCATATCGGGGCAACTGCCAACGCTTTAGAGCGCAAGGGCATACAGACCGAGAGGGGCAACATCAATCGGGAAATCATAAAGCACAACATGATGTTGGAGCAGGCTAAAGCAATGCTTGAACTTGCCAAGCAGGAAGTACACAGCGCACAGTACGCCAAGATTAAAATTGCGGCAGTCAGCGTGAAGAATGAAGTCCTTGAAATGATTGGGCGTGTGCAGGAGAAAATGGGCAGGCTTGCACTTCCGATAGTGAGTGCAAAATATCTTGCAAAAATCTCTGACAGAGATAAGGTGCAGGACATTAACAATGCTAAAAGCTTTTTGGAACGCAACAGCATAGCGACTTTTGAGCAGTTGGAAAAATATAAAACAGACAAGGGCAAAGAGTTTGACAGGCGGGAACAGATTTTCATACCCAAGTGGCGTAGGTTGGAACAACTAAAGGAACTTGCGAAAGCCTATGCCAATTATGAGCCATACAAGGCGGTACATGACATGAGCAAGTCGTTAAGCGGTTTGAAGAAACTGAAATACGATAAGGAGCATGAACACGAACTGACAATGTATGAAAATACAAGAGCCGACCTAAAAACGCTGCTTGCCGAGGGAGAAAAGATCACCCCCAAAGCATGGAGGACAGAAAAAGAACAGCTTGAAAAGGAAATGCCGGAGCTTCGGAGCGAGAGGGCGAGGGCGTGCCACGACCTTGCATTTGCGGAAGTGATAAGCTACAACAAAGCCAACCTTGAACGTGTGGAACAGAACGAGAGCCGACAGCATAACAGACAGCAGGGAAGGACTAAACGGAGGGAGGAAGAAATTTAATGAAAATGCAATAGAAATATGAACGTGATTGTGGTATCCTATTAGAAATACAAATTTGAAGGTGTGGAGGTGTTGTTCATGGTAGTTGCATTTATTATTTGGAGTATTGTAGCAATCATTTTTATGCTTATTGGAATAAGTTCTTGGAAGTCAAAACAAGAAGTAGGATTCTTTACATTCTCAAATCCACCTAAAATGAAAGATATTGTAAAATACAATCATGCAGTAAGCAAATTATGGTTTTTATTTGCGGTAATTTTAGAAGCCATAGGAATACCATTTCTGTTTATTGAACAAAATTCCCCAATATTTATACTCACAATTCTTGAAGTGATGATTTTGGTTATTGCTATCATTATCATCTATTTGAGAATTGAGAAAAAATATAGACAGCAGTAAAAGATAACTTCAAATTTGTCTGACTAATCACTACCATAATCACAACAAAATAATAACACAGCGTTAGGGCGTATAGAAAATGAAAAATCTATGCGTCTTTTTTGTATGTAAAGGAGCAGAGAATGAAGAAAACAGACACAACCAAGAGGGTGCAGGAAAAGCGCAAAGGATTTACTAAAAAAATAGGCAACACCACCTATGATGTATCATTCCATTACAGCCGACAGAGCAGGGAAAGCATGAACGATAAAATTATCCGTCTGATAGAAAACGATATGCAGGGCATGAAAAAGAACTGAATATGTGTATTGAGGGAGTGCTTGAAAACATTGGATTTTCGGGCTTTTTTTAATATCTTTCATTATGTCCTTGACAAATCGTTCTGAAGGGAACCCTACTTCCCGAGACCGGTACAGCACTTTATAAGAATGGATATGAGATAAAGGTATTTAATACGATTAATTTTGACAAATCCATGCATTACAATCCTTTTGCATATATTCATTCAGAAAAGGACATCTTGAAG
>JAGBCL010000085.1 GCA_018110825.1 Oscillospiraceae bacterium | reverse complement strand
AGCTCTTTCGTTTGTCAAGTACTTTTTCAAAATATTTTTTATTTTGTTTTCGTACCCGTTCGCTGTGGAACTTTTTTATTATATCACTTTCTCACAAGTTTGTCAAGTACTTTTTTCGATTTTTTTCAAAATCTTTTTTGCATCCGTTCTACCTGCCACCGACCAGGTGTTAGCTTGAAGCCCGTCTCATTTTTAAGTACCGCTCTCGTGAGTCAGCTTCATTAGTATACTACTTTGTTCGGCATTTGTCAACCCCTTTTTTCACTTTCGGCGTTGTTCCTACTAAAGGTAACTTTAATTCCACATTTTGCGACATAATGCACATTTTTACTTCCGTTTAATGTAAAAAGCGTGTCAAAGATATATCTTCAACACGCCTTTGAATTACTCTGCACCGAGAATCAATCTCATATAGTCCACCTGACTATCAACCGCATCAACAACCTCACCCTCTGCATCATCAACTGTTATATACAGGTTCTTTACAATCGTATTTTCAGTTTCATCGTCAATGAAATGATATCTGTAAACATACACAGAAGTATTATTCTTGCTTTCTTTTATAATTGTGTAAGGCTTCAATCCAAGAGAACGTTCCGTCTTTTTGATTGTTGAACCGAACTCAATTACTGACAAATCAATCTCAAGAGCCGTTTTTTCTCCCATCCAGTTATGCTCAATAGCATTGAAGTTAAGGAGTGTTGCTTTATTAATAGTATCATCACTTGACTTTTCAAGAATTACAGCCCATTCAGGTACCGTAATACCTCCGACAACAATACTATCCTCAGACTCACATATATAATCGAATTCTTCTATATGTCCTACTGCACCGTAATCCGATGTATCATCAAAGTCAACATCTGTATCTGACTCTACAATTTCAATATCCCGTCCCAACGGAACTTTTTCAAGAAGCTTTCTTCCCGCATTTGCTTTAATTGCCGCTGCAACATTTACTATTATTATAATTATAATAATCAGGATAACAACCGCTGATGCAGCTATTCCTATAATTTTAAGCTTTTTATTTTTATCAGCAGAAGATGACTCATTTTCATTTATTTTCTTTTTGGAGAATATACTTTTCTTATTTTGTTTTTTCTCCGTCTTTTCAGACTTTGCAGGTAATTCATTTGTAATCATCTCAGCACCGCAAGCAGTACAGAAAACCGCATTGCTGTCAAGCTCATTTCCGCATTCGGGACACTTCATAAACTTCCCTCCATTTATTATAGTATAAAATAAATATACCACCTGCAACGAATTTTGTCAACATAAAAAACTATTCGCAAAATACAAATATTAGCTTTACTATTGAGAAAAAATGTGCTATAATTAATTTATCAATATCAGGGAGGCGGCAGGAATGTACAATGATAATCCGATTGTTGTATTTTCACAGCAAGGTGAACTTTCGGACAGAATTTGCCGCATCGCTGCCGAATATGGGTTCAGCAAAGTAATTTTCTCTGATGGTTCCGACTCGGATAACCTTATAGGCAGCACAAAATATCAGGTTATCATCAACGCTCCTCTCGAAAAGGAATTCGGACTTGACCTGGCGGTAAACGCTTCCAAGCAAGGCTGCGGCGTGATCATTGCTGTCGCCGGCAAAGTATCCAATGACGTTGCCGCAAAGCTTGGCAACCGTGACATATTCGTACTTCCGAAACCATTCAGCGACGCTGTCCTTTTTCAGGTTTTACGTTTTGTTACGCTTTCCAAATCAAACAGCAATGTGCTCAAAAGCGAAAATGAACAGCTTGAAGCCAAAATCCGTGATATAAAACTCATCGACCGTGCCAAGTGTGTACTTGTTCAATATCTGCGTATTTCAGAAAAAGATGCTCACCGTCAGATTCAGAAACGTGCCATGGATATGCACACTACACAGACAGAAATCGCTAAGGATATTATTAAAACTTATGAAATATAAACTATACTATTAAAAAGGAGTACTATTATGGACGAATTCAACAAAGACCCATTCAACGAGGAAAAACCTCAGCAAACCCAAAATCAACAGCCTTATCAGCAGAACTATAATTACAATCAGCAGAATATAAACCAGCAGGGATATATTCCGCCCCAACACGGAGGCTACGGATATCAGCAATACACACCATATCCACAGCAGCCAAGTCAGGGAATGGCCGTCGCTTCACTTGTTCTCGGCATAATTTCTATCGTATTTTCATATTTTACAGCAATATTCCCATTCCTTTTTATCGTTCCGATTATAGGAATAGTACTCGGTGCACTTCACAAAAGCAAACATCTGCCGGTCGGAAAAGGATTGTCTACCGCAGGAATTGTAACATCTATCGTCGGTATCGTACTTACTCTGCTTATTTACGTGCTCTGCGTTGTTATCGTACTTTTCTTCATGAATGAAATACTTGATTTCCTCAAACAAACTTCTCCGCAGGATTACGAAATGCTGTATGAAATGTACGGCGAACAGTTCCCTGAATGGTTTTCTGATGCATGCAGATTCTTTGTAAAATAAGCCTTGTGCCCTTGATTTTCAAGGGCACTTTTTTATTTTGCTAACAGCTTTTTTACCAAAAACATCTTTTTATATTTCCTTAACATTGTCATATTAGGAAAAAATACGGCGAAAGAAAAAAGTGCTATTGACAAATATTCTTTAATGTGGTATCATAAACATGGTTAGTAAAAGCTAACTATGTTTTATTGAGCAGCAGTTAGCCTATTCTAATTAACCCCAGGAGGTTATTATGAATTTACGCAATGCGGAAGAAGGAAAAGAGTATATTATCAGCAGCATTGAAACTGATGACGAAGAGCTGGACGCATTCCTGTTCTCCCTCGGCTGTTACGCAGGCGAAAAGATTACAGTTGTTTCACACCTTAAAGGCGGTTGTGTAGTTTCCATCAAGGATGGCAGATACAACATCGACAACGAACTTGCGGAAGCCATTTGTGTCTGATTTATACGAAAAGCAATCGGACGGTTTTTACCTGACGATTACTTTTTTGAATATAAGTTAGTCATCACTAACCTAATATATTATGCAGAATACTGCTTTTATAGAATTTTATTTCAGGAGGAAAATATATGAGAATCGCTCTGGCAGGCAATCCAAACAGCGGTAAAACCACTATGTTCAACGCTCTTACAGGCCGTAACGAGAAGGTTGGCAACTGGGCAGGTGTTACCGTCGAAAAGAAAGAACATCCTATCAAGAAAACTTACAGCAACGGTGCAGACCTGATTGCAGTTGACCTCCCTGGTGCATATTCAATGTCACCGTTTACTTCCGAGGAAAGCGTTACAAGTACATACGTTAAAAATGAAAATCCTGACGCAATTATCAACATTGTTGACGCAACAAACCTCAGCAGAAGCCTTTTCTTCACAACTCAGCTTCTTGAACTTGGCATTCCTGTTGTTGTCGCACTCAACAAATCTGATGTAAACGAAAAAAAGGAAACAACAATCGACGCAGCTGAACTTTCCGCAAAGCTTGGTTGTCCTGTTGTAAACACAACTTCCACAACATCTGATGGACTTGATGAGGTTGTAAAGGCAGCAGTTGCAAACGTTGGCAAGAGTCAGACAGCACCTTATGTTCAGGGCAACATCGACCTCTCCAATAAGGAAGTTGTTATTGCCGCTGATAAGAAGCGTTTTGACTTTGTAAACAAGATTGTTGCTGAAGTCGAAAACCGCAAGGTTCTCACAAAGGACAAGAACATCGGCGATAAAATTGACGCAATCATTACAAATAAGTGGCTCGGTATTCCGATTTTCGCTGTTGTAATGTGCCTCGTACTTATGATTTCCCAGTATTGGGTAGGTCCATTCCTCGCAGATACACTCGTTGGCTGGCTTGAAATGTTCCAGAGCTGGATTGGCAGTATGCTTGAAAATGCTAATCCTCTCCTCTACGCTCTCCTTGTTGACGGCGTAATCGGCGGCGTAATTGCCGTAATTGGCTTCCTCCCACTGGTAATGGTTATGTACTTCCTTATTGCACTTCTCGAAGACTGTGGCTATATGGCTCGTGCTTCTGTTGTGCTTGACCCAATTTTCAAGAAGGTTGGTCTTTCAGGTAAGTCTGTTATCCCATTCGTAATCACAACAGGCTGTGCAATCCCTGGTGTTATGGCTTCAAGAACAATCCGTAACGAACGTGAAAGACGTGCAACAGCAATGCTCGCACCATTTATGCCTTGCGGCGCTAAGCTTCCTGTTATCGCACTTTTCGCAGGCGCATTCTTCGCTGATGAATGGTGGGTAAGCCCGCTTATGTACTTCTCAGGTATCGTACTCATCTTCCTTGGTGCACTTCTTATAAACAAGATTGCAGGCTACAAGGCAAGAAAATCTTTCTTCATCATTGAAATGCCTGAATACAAGGCACCAAGCCTTGTAAGAGCACTCCAGACAATGTGCAGCCGTGGTTGGTCCTACATTGTAAAGGCAGCTACTATTATTCTCCTCTGTAACACAGCTGTACAGATTATGCAGACATTCACATGGAGCTTTAAAGTTGCTGAAACAGCTGACGAATCAATTCTCGCATCTATCGCAGGTCCATTCGCATACCTCCTCGTACCTGTTGTAGGCGTACTTTCCTGGCAGCTTGCAGCTGCAGCTATCACAGGCTTTATCGCAAAGGAAAACGTTGTTGGTACACTTGCAGTATGCTTCGTCGGACTTGAAAACCTCATTGATACAGAAGAACTCGCACTTATGGAAGGTGCAGGTGCAGAGGTTGCTACAGTATTCGCAATCTCAAAGGCTGCTGCACTTGCATACCTTATGTTCAACCTCTTTACACCTCCTTGCTTCGCGGCAATCGGTGCTATGAACGCTGAAATGAAGAGTGCTAAGTGGCTCTGGGGCGGTATCGGTCTCCAGCTTGGAACAGGCTTCACAGTTGGTTTCCTCGTATACCAGTTCGGCACACTCTTCACAGAAGGCACATTCGGCAAGGGCTTTGTTCCCGGACTTATTGCCGTTCTTGTTATGGCAGCAATCATTGTTTATATGTGCCTCAATGCTGACAAGAAGGTTAAGAAGGAATACGAACTTAAGGGCAATAAGGCAACAGTCAAAAACTGATAAGGAGTTGTTCCTATGGAAAATGTTATCATAATTCTTGTTGTGGTAATAATTGTGGGACTTGCAGGCGGTTATGTCTACAAGGCAAAAAAAAACGGACAGAAATGTATAGGCTGTCCTCACGCAAATTCCTGTAATACAAAAGCCGAAAAAGAACACAGCTGCGGCGGAAACTGCGGCAGCTGCAACGGCAAATGTGGGAATCAGTAATTTTATACCAAATAAAAAGCATCCCTATAAAGGATGCTTTTTTCATGGTCGGACACGACTCTTTATTCTATTGGATACATACACAGCCAACAATATCTTTACAATGTCCGGAATTATAAACGGAATTACACAAACCGCAAATGCCGATGAAAAATCCATTCCGTCGATAAACATCATATACCAAATAGTGCCTGCAATATAACAAGCTGCCAAACCTGCAGAAATACCGATTATTTTTATGCAGGTTCCTTCACCCCAAACACTTGTAACAACCAGATATACTATACCTATTAAAAGAAATCCTAATATGAACCCGCCAAGAGGAGAAACTATTATTCCAATGCCGCCCTGAAATCCTGCAAAAACAGGCAGACCAAATGCACCCAGCAAAATATATACCGAAACAACAGCCGTACCAAGTCTGCCGCCAAGTACAAGAAGTGCACAGAAGATTCCAAAAGTCTGCATGGTAAACGGAACTGCAAACGGAACAGAAATCCATGAGGTAACTGTAAGTACTGCCGCAAACAGACCGCATATAATAATTGATTTGCTTTTCATATAAACCGCCTTTTTTCTTTTCCGAAAAATTATAACAGTTTCCCAAGCAATTGTCAACTATTTTTTCATAATAGTTGACAATTTGTATTTTCCATTTATCGTTGGTTCCATAAAGTTCTTTATTTTATAGCCTGCAATGTCAGACTCTAAAACCGCTTCAAATGTTTTTCTCATCCCCTCTCCCAATTCAGGCGAAATCATTGCCGACGCCTCATCTATAGCATTATAAAACACCGGATTTTCTCTTACTTTCAGAGTTACACCGTTTTCCGAAAAAATAAATTTCAATATCTTTGTGCAGGAGGTTTCTACAAAACAAAGCTGTATTTTCAACACCGGATAGCCGTCTTCATCTGTTGTAAAAAATCCTTCCGACCCTACATTGAAATTTCTGTAGCCAAACATTTCTGACCTGCCAAAACCAATCGGAATCACAACCGTTTCCTTATCTGCACGAAAAACCATCAACATTCTTTCATTATCCGCAGCAAATCTTACGCTTTCCAGACCCTGCCCAAAACACCCCTCCATTATTTGTATAAGCAACGGAAGCAAATTTGCACGATTACTTTCAAATGTAATTTCCACACCGTCAAGTACACTTTCAGGCGTAACGCCGCTTTTTTGAAAAAGTCCTTTAAGACGTGTAAAAATACTTTTTCCAACCGATGGGAATTCAAGCTGCTGACCAAATTTTGCTGAGGATAATGCCCTGCGCAATGCAGCTGCTTCCGAATAATGGAATCTGGTTATAGGCTTGCTGCTGAAATTTCCTGAATCATTCAAATAGCTTTCTATATATCCCAAAGCACCCCCGCAAGGAAAAAGCTGTTCGCTCCCCGCTGTCAGGACAATAACCATTTTTTCTTTCGGCACAACATAAACCAACTGACCAAACATGCCGCTGAAAATTATACCATACTTTCCTCCCCACACCTGAAATCCATAACCATTCCGACAAATTTTTTCATCAAAAATATGTCGCTTTGAAGCTGTTATTACCCAATCACGAGGCAACAGCCGTATACCGCTCCATTTGCCTTCTTCAAGCCACAACTGCCCGAGCTTAGCATAATCCATAACGCTCATATATAACCCCCAGCCGCCCTTTTCAATTCCTGACGGGCACTTTTCCCAATAGAATTTTTTTATGTCCATAGGTGTAAATAAGCGCCTTGAAACATATTCGGAAAGCGAAATTCCGGTACGCTTGCACAATGCTGCCGATAACATGAAACTGTTCATGCTGTTATAGTTAAAAGCTGACCCCGATTCAAAAAACACATCTGATTCAAGGAAATCCTCAACCCAGTTTTTGCTCATAAGCGAACCGGCTTCATTAAATTTTGCACCGCTTGACATAGTAAGTAAATGCTGTATTGTGGTATTTTTCAGATGTTTGCCTGCACTGCCGAAAATATCTTTAAGTGTTTCATTAACAGAAATATATTTTTCATTTACAGCAATGCCTACGGCCATTCCCGTTACAGTTTTTGCAAGTGAATGTGAAACATGAGGATACGAAGCCGAAAACGGCTCCCAATCAGCCCTTGCAATTAGTTTTCCGTTACGAATAATAACAGCAGAATGTGGATTGACCCTGCTGTCTGACGAAAGTGCAGCAAACAAATTAAGTAATCCCTCTGAACGAACGCCCTCCTGCTCAGGTAGTGCTTCGGGAAACGAACTTTCAGGTTTTTCGGCTGTAAACATCGGTTTAGCAGACGGCAATATGCAATGCCCGCCTTTTACAAGATTATATAAAAAATTCAATGCCTTAATCTGCATTTTGATTTTCATACCACTCCACTCCTTTTGTAGAAGTGTATGCTAAGTACATCATCAAAATACATCTGACAAATTTCTAAAAAATTTCTCAAAAACACTTGACAAGCCAATTTCAATGTGATATAATAATTAAGCTGAATTGAATAAGCGGCAGTGCTGGAATAGGCAGACAGGCACGTTTGAGGGGCGTGTGTCTTCGACGTATGGGTTCAAGTCCCATTTGCCGCACCAAAAATGAGGATACTCTTTAGAGTGTCCTCATTTTTTTGTACTGACCAAGTGACGCAGAACCGAAAAGCCGCAAGGCTTTTCCAGACCCCACGCTTTGGTATCTATGTTTTTATGCAAACTATGGCGTGGGGTGGTTCAAGTTGTCCCATTTGCTGCACCAAGTAAAAGAGATACCAATTTGGGTATCTCTTTTTTTATATTAGCAATAATCAGGTTCTTATGTTGAAAAATATAAGCTTGTATGATATAATGAAAAAAAAGCAAGGAAATATGCAATATGAAAAAAATACTTATAGTGGAAGACGACAGCACTCTTTCATCAGGATTGTGCCGTGCTCTGAAAAATGAAGAAACGGAAACTGTCGCCTCCGAAAACCTTCATACAGCAAAAGAACATCTTACCAAAAACAGTTTTTCTCTTGTAATTCTTGATGTGAATCTCCCAGACGGAAACGGCTTTGATTTTCTTCCATATATTAAAAATGAATACGGTATTCCTGTTATAATGCTGACGGCAAATGACCTTGAAACAGATATTGTTGCGGGTCTTGAGGCGGGTGCTGATGATTACATTACCAAGCCATTCAGCCTTGCTGTGCTTCGTGCAAGAGTTAACACTCAGCTTCGCAAAGCCGATAGCAAAAAAACTGCTTACCGTTTTGTGGCTGACAATTTTGTATTTGATTTTGAGCGAATGGAATTCACCGTTGACGGTACTGCGGTTGAACTTAGCAAAACCGAGCAGAAGCTGTTGCGTATCCTTACTGACAACGCAGGGATAACTCTTTCCCGTGACAAGCTTGTTGACAGGATATGGACTGATGGCGCTGAATATGTTGACGAAAACGCACTTTCCGTAACAATAAAGCGTCTGCGTGACAAGCTGAATGCTAAGGACAGTATCAAAACCGTTTACGGAATAGGCTATATGTGGGTAAAAAAAGATGAAAAGTGATGATATTTTACTGGTTGTTCTGATTGTTATTGCAGTTTCTGCAATTGCTTACAGCATTCATTGTCATTGTAGGATGAATCGGCAGATAAAAAAGCTTGATGAAATGCTGGACAAGGCAATTGACGGAAGCTTTATAGAAAGCTGTTTTGATGAGTCTCAGCTTTCATATATCGAGAACAAAATGTGGAAGTATCTTTCCTCTTCGGAAATTTCTGCAAGGAAAACCGCTGAGGAAAAGGCAAAAATCAAGACTCTGATTGCAGATATTTCTCATCAGACAAAAACTCCCGTGTCAAACATTCTTCTGTACTCGGAGTTGTTGTCGGAGTGTGACCTTTCCGATACGGAAAAGGATTATGCAAACCGCATTTTCTCACAATCGGAAAAGCTGTCATTTCTTATCAGGTCGCTTGTAAAGCTTTCACGGCTCGAAACGGGAATAATTGCCCTTTCGCCCAAGAAAACTGCTATTGCACCTATGCTTAGGGATATAGTTATTCAGGCACAGGCAAAGGCTGACGAAAAGGGATTGTCCCTGACTCTCGAATGTGGTGATGAAAAGGCTGTATTTGACGAGAAATGGACAAATGAAGCCATATGGAATATTGTTGACAATGCAATTAAATACACAGACAAGGGTGACGTGAAAATTACTGTCAAGGAATACGAAATGTTTGTCTGCATTGAAATTTCCGACACGGGACGGGGTATTCCCGAATCGGAGCAGGCACAGATTTTTTCGCGTTTTTACCGTTCCGAAAGTACCTCTTCGGAGGAAGGTGTCGGCATCGGTCTGTACCTTGCAAGACAGATTGTTTCGGCAGAAAACGGCTATATAAAGGTTGTGTCAGAGGTGGGAAAGGGCTCAACATTTTCGGTATTTCTTTCAAAACTGTAAGAATTATTTTTACCGCGGAAATAATGTGGAAAGAATTATATGAGATAATCCGTATTGTAGAGAAATTTACAATACGGATTTTTATTTGCAAAGGAGTAAATTTTATGGCTATACTTGAAACCTATAATTTAAAAAAGATATATGGCAGCGGAGAAAACGAAGTGCACGCCCTTGATGGTGTAAGCCTTAAAGTTGAGCAAGGTGAATTTGTTTCCGTTGTAGGCACATCGGGAAGCGGCAAATCAACGCTTCTGCATATGCTGGGAGGACTTGACCGTCCCGATGACGGAGATGTATTTGTTGACGGCAAGGACATTTTCTCCCTCGGTGATGAGGCGCTTACAATTTTCAGAAGGAGAAAAATCGGATTTGTATTCCAGAATTATAATCTTGTTCCCTCACTTAATGTGTATGAAAACATTGTTCTTCCTGTTCAGCTTGATGGCAGAGAGCCTGACAGGAAATATATTGATTCAATAATTGAAACGCTTGGGCTTACCGAAAAGCTTGACAATCTCCCTAACAATCTTTCTGGCGGTCAGCAGCAAAGAGTTGCAATTGCAAGGGCGCTTGCGGCAAAGCCTGCGATAATTCTTGCGGATGAGCCTACGGGGAACCTAGACAGCAAGACCTCCCAGGACGTTATGGGCTTACTGAAAATAACAAGTGAACGCTTTTCTCAGACGATTGTTATGATTACACATAACGAGGAAATTGCTCAGATGGCGGACAGGATAATCCGTATCGAAGACGGAAAAATTGTTTCAGGGAAATAAGAGGTGACTTCTGTGAGGATTAACAATAGAAAATGCGTCAGCCGCGTGAGCATAAAAAATCTGTTTACATCAAAAACAAAATGTATTGTTTCGGTGATTGCAATTGCGCTTACCACAATACTTTTCACATCGCTGTTTACGATACTTATGACAATAGCGAAGGGCTTTGAGGAGTCAAATTTCAGACAGGTAGGTACTTACTCTCACGCTGAATTCAAGCGTCTTACAAAGGAGCAATATGATGAACTGCGTGTTGACGAGGATATACTTGAATACGGTCTGCGCAGGGTAGCGGGAATTACAACAGGAGAAGCCTTTGCCAAAAGCTACGCCGAAGTAAGCTATATGGACAAGAACACTGCGAAGTGGGGTTACTGTACACCTGAAACAGGTACACTTCCAAAGGAAAATACCAATGAAGCAACCGTTGATACAAAGGTACTTTCCTGCCTTGGAATTGAGCCTGAAATCGGAAAAAGCTTCACTCTCACAATGGACATTGACGGAATTATCGTAACAGAGGATTTCGTGCTGAGTGGTTGGTGGGAATATGACGAAGCGGCACCTGCAAGTCACGTGCTCATTCCCGAAAGCAGACTTGAGGAGCTTTTTACAAAGTACAATGTGCAATTCAATGAAGTATTCACAGGAAAATACGGACTTAATGTTATGCTGAAAAGCGACCATAACATTGAGGAACAGATGATTGAAATTCTTGAACGTCACGGCTTTGCTGACGGCGAAAACAGCGAAAATGCAATTTCAATCGGTGTAAATTGGGGGTATATGGGCGAAAACCTTGCTGAAAGCCTTGATTTCGGAAGCGTTGCAATAATTGCTGTAATCCTGCTTTTCATTATTTTTACGGGCTATCTTATCATCTACAACATTTTCAGAATTTCTGTTGCAAATGACATACGTCATTACGGTATGCTCAAAACTATCGGTACAACACAGACGCAGATAAAAAGCATGGTTCAGACACAGACGCTTATTCTTTCCACAATCGGTATTCCTATCGGGCTTATTGTCGGATGGGTAACGGGCAGCGTGCTTTGTCCTGTGGTGATGTCAGAACTTAATGTTTACAACTCATCGGCTTCGGTAAGTCCCTGGATATTTGTTTTTTCAGCAGTATTTGCCTGGATAACCGTTATGATTTCCTGTTTTCGTCCTGCAAAGACAGCAGGCAAAGTATCACCCGTTGAAGCACTCAGATACACAGAGCAGGCATCAGGCTTCAGTAACAGAAGCGGCAAGAAGGGTGTGTCACTTTTCGGTATGGCTGCCGCAAGACTTACAGGCAGCAAGGGTAAGACAGTTCTTGTGGTTGCGTCACTTGCTCTTTCGATAGTAACCTTTACGCTTACATTTATTCTTGCAAACAGCTTTGATATGGAAAAATACATTTCTGATAGAATTCAGACGGATTTTCTTGTTGCAGACTCACAGTATTTTGCATACAGATGGAACGATGAAAACGCAATCTCACTTGAAGAAAATGAATTTCTCAGATATATGGACGGCGTAACCGATAGCTTTGTGACCTACGGAATGCCTAGCTTATATTACCCCGAAACATATTTCAGTGAGGAAGCTGTTCGTGAAATATTTGCTGAATACGGCGATGAAAAAGAATTTATTGATGGATATATTTCTCGTAATCTTGAACCTGACGGCACTATTGCACAGAGCGTTCAACTCCTTGGTTTAGAGGGTACAGCCTTTTCAAAGCTCAAGGTTTATGAGGGCGATATATCAAAACTTTCGGAAAGCGGATATATTGCTGTTGAAAAGAATGATTATTTCAAGCTTGGAGATAAGCTTACATTTGTCTATTGCGATAAATGGGAATACATAAATACACAGACAGGTGCAGTTTATACGGCATTTGAAAGCATACCGCTCAATGAATATGAATTCATTGAAACAAATGAAGAAAGCCATGAGGTTGTGTATGAAGTAGCGGCTGTTGTTGAAGTGCCGTACACATTCGGCTACCGTTTCTCACTGGGTGGCAGCATGCCGTTGTTTATTACAAGCAGCGAGGATTTGTTTGCTCAATCCGAATACTGCAAGCCACTTTACATTGCCTTTGATACAACTGATGAGGTAGAGGCTGAAATGGAGAAATTCCTTGCAGATTACACGGAAACAAACACTCTCAGCTATACAAGCCGTGCGACAGAGGAGGCTTCCTTTGAGTCTTTCAAAAGAATGTTTGTAATTCTTGGTGCGGCACTCAGCATTATTGTCGGTCTTATCGGAATACTGAACTTCATCAACACAATGATTACAAGCATCAATTCCCGTCAGAGAGAAATTGCCGCACTACAAGCAATGGGCATGACAGGCAAACAGCTTTGCACAATGCTTATCTGGGAGGGCATAATCTATATCGGCGGCTCAGCAATTGTGGCTCTTCTGCTTAACCTTATTACAATTCCGCTTGGCAATCTGATTGAAGAAATATTCTGGTTCTGCGATTACAGTTTTACGATTGTTCCGCTTATTGCGACAATCCCCGTATTTGCGGTAATAGGAACAGTTATTCCTGTAATAGCATATAAATCACTTACTAAAAAGTCAATTGTAGAACGGCTCAGAGAAAGTGATTAGGTAAATATACACTTGCTTGGAAATAGCAAAATATAAACTGACTTCGCTAAAAGACGAAGTCAGTTTATTGTTTAAATATTCATATTGAGCCGTAGAAAACACATCACACCAATGTTAACTGGGTTTATTATTATCATCTGTAGGTGAACGGTTGAAATGCTTTGTATATGCTCTGTAAAAAGATGAATAATCTCCAAATCCGCAACTTTCCGAAGCCGTTTGTGCTGAAGAACCGCTGCGGATTTTTTCCTTTGCTGCAGTAAGCCGCTTCTTTGTAATATACTCCCATGGTGCGGCGCCTGTTGCCTGTCTGAAAACTCTGCTGAACTGAGACGGACTCAGATAAAAATGCTCGGCAAGTTTGGGCACAGAAATTTCTTCAAAAAGATGATTGTTCACATATGCAATCATCTTCTCTGAATTACTTTGCGGCTTGTATTCAGCTCTCCCTATTTCAGCATACACACGGCTTATCATATCAAGCAACATGAACAAGTGCGTCCTTATTGTCAGTTGCCTGTCATAGTCATCATCACTTCTGCACATTTCTTCAAACAGCTTATGTACCAATTCCATATCTGTCTGTGATGTGCTGAGCATATTATTCTTGCCGAGACTGCGTTCTGTAAATGCCTTTACAAGTCTCCCCTGAGGGTCAATGCTATTTGCGAAAGAAGTCGGAAAATTTATCGCATATCGTTCATATCTTTCGCTGCCGATAATTCTGGGCTTATGCGCTTCGGCCGGATGCATTATCATCAGACTGTTTTCATCAAGAAGATATTTCGAACCCTCAACAAGATATTCCACATTTCCCGAAACAAAAAAATATATCTCACATTGCTCATGAATATGCATTGTAAAATCTTTATCATCAGGGCAATCATCAACAGCGTGTCTTATGTAAACATCACCTGAATAGTATTCGTTAAGCATAATCTCACCTCTGATTACATTGTAACACTTAACGCGTGAATTTGCAATGTTTTTCGCTTAAATTAACAATGGAAATGTAAATTCATTCATGTTAGAATTATAACAACAAATAACACGGAGGATACGCTTATGAGTTTTAAATTAGCTGCATTTGCCGATGAAGCGGACGGAAGAATTTCCGAACAGATAAAGGCAATGACGGAAAACGGCATTGATTACCTGGAAATAAGAGGCGTTGACGGACAGAATATTTCCGAAATTACAAAGGGAAAGGCAAAGGAAGTCCGCAATCAGCTTGATGATGCAGGACTTGCTGTATGGTCGCTTGGTTCTCCTTATGGAAAATTCGGTATGGGTGACGGTTTTGATGAGCACCTTGAATCATTCAGACGAGGGCTTGAACTTGCAGATATACTCGGCGCAAAGCACGTCAGAATGTTCAGCTTTTACGTTCCAGCGGGAGAGCAGGAAAAGTATAAGCAGGAGGTTTTCAGAAGACTTGAATATTTTATTGAAGCCGCAAAGAACAGTGACGTAATTCTTTGCCATGAAAACGAAAAAGGCATTTACGGTGATATGGCAGTACGCTGTGAGGAAATCCACAGAACATTTCCTCAGCTTAAAGCGGTTTTCGACCCTGCAAACTTTATTCAGTGCGGACAGGATACAATTGAAGCGTGGAAAATGCTTGCTCCCTATGTTGAATATATGCACATCAAGGACGCTATGGCAGACGGTTCTGTTGTTCCCGCAGGAAAAGGCATCGGCAATCTTCCTTACCTGCTTGAAAATTACAAAGGAACAGTGCTTACCCTTGAACCGCATTTGTCCGTTTTTGACGGCTTCGATAAACTTGAAGGTGAAGAAAAAACAAAGATGGGTTACTGCTATCCCACTTCAAGAGCAGCATTTGACGCTGCAGTAAATGCACTTAAAGATTTGATATAAAGGAGAATTGTTATGGATAAAATCAGACTTGGTATTGTTGGTCTCGGCAATATGGGAAGCGGTCATTTCTACAATGTTTTCGGCGGCAAGTGTCCCTCTGTTGAGATTACAGCTGTATGCGACATCAACCCCGAAAAGCTCGAAAAAGCAAAGGATTACCCTACAGTAACATGTTTTACCGACAGCAATGAAATGCTTGACAGCGGACTTGTTGATGCCGTACTTATTGCAGTACCTCACTACGACCACCCCACAATTGCAATCGAATGTTTCAAGCGTAAGATTCACGTTCTTACAGAAAAGCCTGCAGGTGTCTACGCAAGACAGGTGCGTGAAATGAATGAAGCGGCTGAAAAATCGGGCGTGAAATTCGGAATCATGTTCAATCAGCGCACTAACCCGATGTACAAAAAGGCCCGTGAAATCGTGCAGAGCGGCGAGCTTGGCGAACTGAAAAGAATGGTTTGGATTATCACAAACTGGTACCGCACACAGGCATACTACAATTCAGGCAGCTGGAGAGCAACCTGGAGCGGCGAAGGCGGAGGTGTTCTCCTCAATCAGGCACCACACAACCTTGACCTCTGGCAGTGGATTTTCGGTATGCCGAAAAGAGTACGCGCTTTCTGTGAATTCGGCAAGTACCATAAAATTGACGTTGAGGACGACGTAACAATTTTCGGTGAATATGAAAACGGTGCAACCGCAACATTCATCACAACAACAGGTGATGCCTGCGGAACAAACCGTCTTGAAATCACAGGTGACAAAGGTAAAATCGTAATTGAACACGGCAAGCTTTGCTGGTGGAAGTTGGCTGTTCCTGAGCGTGAATTCTGTTTTTCCGCAACTGAGGGATTTGTAACTCCTGAGAACACTTACGAAGAATTTACTGCACCTGAGCCTGAGGGACACCCTGAGGTGCTTGAAGCATTTGCGCAGTCAATTCTTAACGGTACAGAAATGGTTGCAAGAGGTGAAGAAGGACTGAATTCCCTTTCAATTTCAAATGCCGCTTACCTTTCTACCTGGACAAATGACTGGGCAGAAATTCCTACAGATGAAGAGCTGTTTGAAGAATATCTGAAAAAACGCTGTGCTGAAGAAAAATGCTCAAAAAAATAAAAACCGCTCACGTTGAAAGCATTGAAACACTTCGTGAGCGGTGGAAGGTCAGATGGTAATGAATGTTATATTCTTAATGCTGGCGGTTATGGTTTGTTACACCATCAGTTCGCTCAGCGATAAATATGCCGTGTCGGAAGCAAAATTCACAGGCGATGAATTCACGTTTCTCATGTGCTCATCAATGTCCGTTTTTCTTGCGTTTACCCTACCGTTTCAGGAACTTCGCTTTACGCTGACATGGCAAAGCTTTGCTGCAATTTTTCTGATTGCAGCATGCAAAATGCTCGAATTCCAGATGAGCGCACTTGTACTTAAACAGCTGTCAGCATTTGAGCTTAAAGCGTGGCTTGGCGTAACGCTTTTCGTTTCTTACATAACTGACGTTCTGTATGGTGCAAATTTGCGCGTGCTGAAAATATTGTGCATAGCTGTGACAGTTGTGGGTCTTGTTTTCATAGCCAAATCTGGCAGAGACGGAAAAATTGAATACCGAAAAATTGCTGCTCCGCTTGTGCTGTATCTTTCCGCAAAATACGGATACGGACTTGTGATAAAAGCGTTTACACCATATATTTCCTCAACCGTACAGCTTCTGCCTGCGCTTGTGATAATAGCGGTAATAATGCTGTTCAGGATAAAACCGTCGGAGATTGTCAAGAAAAACAAGCAGGGTTCATTGACAGTTATTCTCGCAAGAATACCGAATACAGCAGGAATGCTGCTGGAAAATGCAGTTATCGCAATCAGCCTTGCGAATTATTCCTTTATTCAGCCTATGATACTTGTATCGCTGTTCCTTATTGGAATTCTGCGCAAAGAAAGTCATTCAAAGCTGAACCTCATCGGAAGTATGATTTGCGTTGCAGGTGTTATAATGTTTCAGATTTTATAATTTCATATTCAATATTACAAAAGCAAGCACACAGAAAATATTTCTGTGTGCTTGTCTGATTGTTTCATAATGTGAACAAGTAAGATGCTTCGCTGTTGATAAATGACTTATCTGTTATTGATAAGCTTTGTGAGTTCAACAGGATCAACAATCTTGCCGTCCTTGTAAACACGCATGTTACCGGAAGCAATTTCGTCAATAAGGATAACTTCATCATTGTTGTAACCGAATTCGAACTTGATATCCCAGAGATCAAGACCAATTGTCTTGAGGTCATCAGCAACAATCTTTGTAATCTTGAGAGTCTGTTCCTTCATGCTTTCGAACATAGCCTTGTTCATAACACCAAGAACTTCAAGACCTTCGCTTGTTACGAGTGGGTCGCCCTTAGCGTCGTTCTTGAATGTACACTCAACATAACCGCCGTCGATAACAGTACCGTCTTCCATATATTCGCCGTATCTTCTGATGAAGCTGCCTGTTGCAACAAGGCGGCAGATAACTTCAAGACCATGGCCAAAAACAGTTGCAGGAAGAACTTCCATTGTAGCATTATCAATATCAGCGCTTACATAGTGAGTCTTGATTCCTGCTTCCTTAAGCATTTCAAAATAGTAAACGGAAGTCTGGAGGTTAGCCTTGCCGATACCGTCGATTGTAAGACCAACAGTATTCTCGCCCGGATCAAAAACGCCGTCCTTACCGGTGCAGTCGTCCTTGAACTTGAGCATTACATTGCCATTTTCAAGCTTGTAAACGTCCTTTGTTTTGCCTGTGTAAATCTTTTCCATAGTGATAACTTCCTTTCATTTATTGGAATTTAAACTTGACTTTAATTATGTATATAACACATTTTATTCACTTTTGGAAATGCAGATTTCCAATCGCGCATTTAAAAACCACGTAAGTTAGTATACCACACATTTTGCATAATTTCAATAGGATTATTTCATTTTTTTCTGATTGTACAAAATATTTTTTGTTTCAACCGTTTGTTTTGTAATTTAGACTGTGTAAGTTCCTGTAGAATAAATATATCTTTTTTATTTAATACAAATCTCTTGACAGCTTGAAAAATAAAACCTATAATGAAAATATATGTAATATTAAGGGGAATATATATGATAAAAACAGGCGACATATTGAATAACACTTACGAAGTACGTGAACCGATAGGTTCAGGCGGCGGCGGAATCATTTTCAAGGGATACCATCTGAGAATGCAGATTCCCGTTGCAATCAAACTCCTGAAAAAGGAAGCTCAGGAAGTTATAGACAGACGTGCTGAAGTTGACTTGCTGAAGCAGCTGAAGCATGAATACATCCCGCAGGTATTCGATTTTGTAATTGATAACGATGATGTCTATACAATTATGGAATTTATTGAAGGAAAGAACTTCAAGCAGCTTATTGCTTCAGGCGGATACTATTATGAGGACAGCGTAGTAAAATATGCAAAACAGTTATGTAAAGCTGTTAAATATCTGCACAGACATAATCCCCCTATAATTCACAGCGATATCAAACCTGCAAACATAATGCTTACTCCAAACGATGACATCTGCCTTATCGATTTTAATATCAGTACAGCAGTCAATGGTACAGAAGCATATACTGTAGGCGGTTCAAAAGGCTTTGCAGCTCCTGAACAGTTCAAAAAAATAGTAGCTGTTCCTGCAGCAGATGAATTCCACGAAGAAACAAGATTCATAGGCGAATTTGATGATGAAACATGTTTGGCAGGTTCCAATACTAATACAGGAACTGCTACTCTTGAGACAAAAAATGCAAACAAAGCCTATGTCGATATGCGTACTGATGTTTACGGAATAGGTGCATCCATCTATTATATCCTTACGGGAAGAATGCCTGCTAATGGTCAGGTAGATTTCCGTGGAATAAAGGTATCCAAAAAACTGCAGAATGTAATTCTGAAGTGTATGAATCCTAATCCGCAAATGCGTTTCCAAACGGTTGCTGAACTCGAGAATGCTCTCGGTTCAGGTCATAAAACCCTCAAAATTGCCGGAATCGCAGCAACGGTGGCTGCAGCTGTAATTATTTCCGTTGTTGCAATTTCCTCGAACAACAAGAATGATGATATTGCCGTTGAGGCAAATGCTACTACAGTTGCTTCTGAAACTACTGCGGCAATTATGGCTGAAACGACAATAGAAACTAACACCGAAACTCCTGCTGAAACAGCAGTAGGAACTACTACGGCAGCTCATGCTGAAACAACAATAGAAACTACTACGACAGCTCCTGCTGAAACAGCTGAAACAACGGTAAAAACAACAGTGACATCTACTGAAAAAGCAATTACTACTGCCAAAACTACACGTAAAGATACTCAGACTTCTACTACAGGCACTATAAAGTGTACGGTGGTTTATGCTGACAATAGTATTGATTATACTTATCGTAATGTGAAATTTACCGGAGAATACACCGGTGATCTTGTTGATGGTGTTCCTGACGGCAATGGCACATTTACAGGAACTGACTCAAAAAACAATACCCTTGTGTATAAAGGCGAATTCCAAAATGGTAAATTAAACGGACAAGGTTCACATGTATACACTCCTAAAAATCACACTGAAATTATAACATATAAATATACCGGCGAATGGAAGAATGGTCAAATCAATGGTAAAGGGAAAGAAAAGCAGGTTTATAAAAATGGTGACATAATGGAATTAGAAGGCACGTATAAAGATGGTTGGCTTAACGGCAAAGGTACATATATATATACTTATGCAAATGACCCTGAACTAAAAACTTTTGAATATGTCGGCGAGTGGAAAGACGGTTCTGTAAGCGGAGCGGGTAAAAAAACATGGGTATATCCAGACGGTTCAATTGAAGTACTTGAATGTACTTTTATAGATAATCTTGCAAACGGACAGGGTAAGACTCTTATTACATATGCAAATGACCCCGAACTTAAAACTTTTGAATATGTCGGAGAATGGAAAGACAATACATTTACCGGAAAAGGTAAAAAAACATGGACCTATACAGATGGTGATACCGAAGTTTTAGAAGGTACATTTGTTAATGGCACTATTAATGGGCAAGGTACGTGTCTTTATACCTATGTAAATGACCCCGAACTTAAAACTTTTGAATATGTTGGAGAATGGAAAGACAATACATTCAATGGAAAGGGCAAAATGATATGGACCTATAAAAACGGTGAAACTTATGTCGAAGAAGGTACATATAAAGACGGTGAGCTTATAAGCTAAAATCATATTTATACAAAACAAGCCCCGATCGATATGATCGGGGCTTGAAGCTTTTTTTATTTGGATTATTCCCATTCAATAGTACCGATTGGCTTCGGTGTAAGGTCATAAAGAACACGGTTGATTCCTTCAACCTCAGAAGTGATACGAGCAGTAATCTTGTGGAGAAGTTCGTAAGGAATTTCCTCGATTGTAGCACTCATAGCATCTGTAGTGTTTACGGCACGGATGATTGCGGGCCAACCTTCATAGCGCTTGTTATTTCTTACGCCAACGCTCTTCATATCAGGAACAGCGATGAAATACTGCCAAACTGTTTCGTTGAGCTTTGCGTTGTCAAATTCTTCACGGAGAATAGCATCAGCCTCACGGAGAGCGTTAAGACGGTCACGGGTGATTGCACCGAGGCATCTTACGCCAAGACCAGGACCTGGGAATGGCTGACGGTCAACCATAGATGCAGGAAGACCAAGTGCCTTACCCACAACACGAACCTCATCCTTGTAAAGGAGCTTTACAGGTTCAACAAGTTCAAACTGCATATCTTCAGGCAGGCCGCCAACGTTGTGGTGAGCCTTTACACCGTCGCTTTCGAGAATGTCAGGGTAGATTGTACCCTGAGCAAGGAAAGAGATACCTTCGAGTTTACCTGCTTCTTCGTCAAACACCTTGATGAATTCGCCGCCGATAATCTTACGCTTCTTTTCAGGCTCGGAAACGCCTGCGAGAAGGTCAAGGAAACGGTCTGTAGCATCAATATAGATAAGGTTAGCGTCAAGCTGGTTTCTGAAAACCTCGATAACCTGTTCGCTTTCGCCCTTTCTCATAAGTCCGTGATTAACGTGTACGCAAACCAGCTGCTTGCCGATAGCCTTGATTAAAAGTGCAGCAACAACAGAGCTGTCAACGCCGCCTGAAAGTGCAAGAAGAACCTTCTTGTCGCCGACCTGTGCACGCACCTCGGCAATCTGTTCTTCAATAAACTTTTCAGCAAGCTCAGGTGTAGTAATTCTTGCCATTGAGTCCGGTCTTACATTACTCATAGTAAACTCTCCTTTACTCAAATTAAAAATATGAAAATATCATAGCATATTCTTTCTTATTTTTCAATACCTTTTCTGCAACTTTTTTATATTTTTTTTCATTTTGTGCAACGTGAAAATCACAGATTGACGTTGTTGGTGAATTGTGGTATAATATTACCATATTAAATGGTTGAAAATTGGAAATATGAAAGATTTGAAAATGAAAATTGCAAAAATGATGCATAACAAAATTTTTAAGGAGCTTTTATGGGATACAACAAAACTATTCAGATGTGTATTTTTGACGGCAATCCTAATGGCAGAATAATGTGTGAATTATCTAACTGGAATGGCCGCATTTATAAAATAACCCGTAATGAATTAGCTGCGTTTTCAGAACGTGAGGATTCAGAGAATACAGGTGTTTACTTTCTGTACGGCAGAGATGAACAAAATAATGAAACTGTATATATAGGCGAGGCAGAGAGAATACATAAGCGTTTGAAAAATCATTTGAAGGATGAGTACTATTGGAATGATTGTATCGTTATAATCAGCAAAGATGATCATCTCAATAAAGCTCATGTTAAGTACTTAGAAAATAAATTTTATATGCTTGCTCAACAATCAGGTCGTTCTGTAATTATAAACACTACGATTCCTACATGTTCATCTGTATCTGAGTATGATGAAGGAATGCTGGAGGAGTTTTTCAGTAACGCTTGTTTGTTGGTAAATACGCTTGGTTATAAAACTTTTGAATTACCTGAAAATAGTACCATTAAGCATCAGAATGACAATTTGTTTTTCTATATTACTGCATCAAGAGGTGCAAATGCAAAGGGAATTGTCGTTGCGGATGGTTTTACTGTTATGAAAGACTCAAAAATTGCTGATAAGACTGTTCCAAGTATGACAAAATCTTTGTTCAATATACGACAGAATCTACTTGATGAACATATAATTGATGAAAATTATATGTTCACAAAAGACTATGTTTTCGCCAGTCCTTCAACTGCGGCATCTGTGGTGATGGGTAAAAATGCGAATGGCAGAAAAGAATGGAAAACATCAGACAAGAAAACAATTAAGGAAATTGAAGAAAACTCTGAGAATTAGTTTTATGGAGGACCCCAAAATGCCCATAATAAAAACACTCAAAAAAATCCGTGACAATTACGTTATAAATCAGGTCAGAAAAACAAAGCTTCCCAAGTTTCCCAAAAGCGAAACAGTACGCTTACGTTGCACCTTTTCGGGACGTGTCCAGAAGGTCGGCTTTCGTTTGGAAATGAGCGAAATGGCGAAAAGACTCGGCTTGACGGGTTGGTGCAGAAACCTTGAAAACGGCGATGTGCAGGCTGAAATTCAGGGTGCATGGAAGAAAATTGATTATCTCATATGCTTTATGGGAACGCCATGGCGAATAAGCGTTGTTAAAAGAGTTACAGAAAGACTGCCGCTGGTTATGGACGAAAAAGGCTTTGATATTTCAAAATAACTATTGATTTAGTTTTTCCAAAGTGGTATAATTTATTCAGTTTTATTTTATGTAAAGGGAGATTGCTATGGACTTTTCAAAAATCAATTTCGGCGTTGACGGCGACAGCATTACCGCCTGGGACCAGTGGTCACGCTATGTTGCAGATAATCTTGGAATGGCTTCACGCCACAATGTTGCAGTAGGAAGTGCGGTGTGGTACAAGCGTATCCTTACTTCAACCGACGGAAAAACCGTTACAACTCAGAATTACTGGGACGAAGATTTCGCAGGAATAAGCGACGGCTGGGAGCCTACAGATGACCTTGTTGAGCTTCAGAAGCGTGCCAATAACTGTGCGGTTGTACATATTCAGCGTTATATTCACGAGGTACACAACGGTATTGCCCCAAAGCCTGACCTTTTTGCTTTTGCAATGGGTACAAACGACGATATAAACCACCTCGGTAACGCTGAAACAGCTCTGAAAGAGAAAACAACAGACTGCGTTGACCTTTTCAATGAAGCAGGTGCAATGCGTTGGTGTCTGCAGAGAATTATGGAAGAATTCCCTGATGCGAGAGTATTTGTTCTTACTCCGCTTCAGACGGCAAATCCCGAGCATAACCGCAAGACTGAAATTCAGATTGAAACGGTAATGAAGAAGATTGCAGGTGCAATGGGTGCACAGGTTATCGACTGCTACAACAACTGCGGTATCTGCGAAAAGTTTGAGGTTATCGGCGGCGAGGGCAGATATCTTGCAGACGGACTTCATCCGAAGCAGAATGGTCAGAATCTTCAGGGTGCATATGTGGCAAAGGAAATCCGTAACAATTATTTTTAATAGTATGGTATCGGGCATAAGTCCGATACCTTTTTCTTATTTGTAAACTCCACTTTAGGCTTGAAATATCAGGTATAATATGTTATAATAAACGTTAAAGCAATTTTAAGCGAAAGGATTAAAAAAATGACATATTTCCCACAGCTTTTTCTTACAATTCATGAGCATCATCACCACGGTGAAGGCTTCGACTTTCTCGATATACTACTGCATGCCATGCTTGATTCGGCAAAGATGATTCCGTTTCTGTTCCTTGCATTCCTGCTTATGGAACTGCTTGAACATAGGGCTGGGGACAAGCTTGTTGACTTTCTTCGCAAATCGGGCGGAGGACGTACGGGAAGTGCCGCAATCGGTGCACTTTTAGGCTGTGTTCCTCAGTGCGGATTTTCGGTAATCGCATCAAATTTTTATGCGGGACGTGTTATCACGGCGGGTACGCTTGTTGCCGTGTTCCTGTCAACCTCTGACGAGGCCGTGCCGATACTTCTTGCACACCCAGACAAAGCGGGTATGATATGGAAGCTTCTGGTGACAAAGGTTATCATTGCTGCTGTTGCAGGTATTGCTGTTGACCTTGTAATGAAAGCACTTAAAATAAAGACTGACGATGAACATATAGGTGACCTTTGCGATGATGCAGGCTGTGGCTGCGGAAGTCACGGTATATGGTATTCCGCTCTAAAGCACACAATCGGCATCGGTATTTTCATCATCATAGTAAATCTTGTTCTCGGCACGGTTTTCGGACTTGTTGGCGAGGAAAATGTAAAGCACTTCCTTGAAAATATGGGTATGCTTCAGCCTGTTGTTGCAGGTCTTGTGGGAATGATTCCTAACTGTGCGGCTTCGGTGCTGATTACCGAGCTTTACGCTGAGGGAGCAATTGAGTTCGGCACGGCAATTGCGGGACTTTGCACAGGAGCAGGTATTGGCCTTGCAATTCTTTTCCGTGCAAATAAAAGTATTAAAGAAAACCTCATTATTACTGGTATTGTCTATGCAGTAGGCGTGCTTAGCGGTATTGTGATAAATTTATTCTGATTTGATTAGGGGTCGTTTCGGGTGAAAGGGATTATTGAGTTCTGCAAAAAAGAATTTCTTGTTGTAATAGCTACGCTTGCGGCGTTGATTTCCTGCTTCTTCGTGCCTATAACAAATTTTGTTGAGTATATCAATACCGACACAATAGGTCTGCTTTTCTGTCTGATGATTGCGGTTGCGGGCTTTCGTGAGTGCAGACTTCTTTCGGTAATTTCAAGAAAGCTTCTCGGCAATGGTACGCCTATGGCAAGGCGCACGGGAACAACACTTGTTTTTATTACTTTTTTTGCATCAATGCTTTTCACAAATGATGTTGCACTGATTGCATTCGTGCCACTTACTGCAGCACTTTTCAGCAAGCTTCCATTGACAATGATTTACGTTATAACCGTGCAGACTGCAGCAGCTAACCTGGGCAGTATGCTTACTCCTTTCGGTAACCCGCAGAACCTTTATCTATATGACTTCTACAACTATACCCCTGAGAACTTTTTCAGCACTACCCTGCCCGTTTTTGCAGTAAGTGCAGGGCTTATTCTGATACTTTGCTTTTTTATAAAAAACATTCCCCTTGGAACTGAAAATACGGAGGAAGTTGTTCTTGAAAACAAGCGCTTCCTTGCATTTTATGTGATACTTTTCATTCTTTGTCTGCTTGCTGTTTTTGGGTTTATGGACGTAATCGTGGTGTTTGCCTCGGTATGCGTTGTTGCAATAATTCTCGATATGCGTCTTTTTACAGCGGTTGACTACAGCCTGCTGCTGACATTTGCATCATTCTTTGTTTTCGTGGGCAATCTTCAGAATATGCCTGCCGTAAACGAATTTGTCACAAAGCTTGTTGAGGGTCAGGAATTTCTTGCTTCAACCCTTGTAAGTCAGGTTATCAGCAACGTCCCTGCGGCATTCATGCTTTCGGGATTTACCGATAACGGACGTGCCCTCGTGCTGGGTACAAACGTGGGCGGATTGGGTACGCTTGTGGCGAGCCTTGCAAGTCTGATTTCCTTCCGTATCTATATGGAAACCGACGGAGCAAAGCCTATAAAATATCTTGGTGTGTTTACGCTGATAAACGTTATTCTACTTGCAATTATCTACCCGTTTACATATTACTTTGTACTCTAAGGAGGAACCGTTATGAATTATCCATTCCGCAACAGCTCTCTCCCAATCGAAGAACGTCTTTCCGATTTGCTTGGAAGACTCACAACAGACGAAAAAATCAATATGCTTTCTTCACACATGGCGGCTGTACCGCGCCTTGATATAGGCGAGTGGTACGTTGGTACGGAAATTGCCCGTGGCTATGTAGGAAGAAGCGATGATGAGATTTCAACCGTTACACCTCAGCCAATCGGTATGGCATCTATGTTTGACCCCGACTTAATGTATAAGCTGGGTGAAATTGCTGCTGAGGAAACACGTTACTACTATAATCAGAATCCAATCGGCAAGCTTATGGTGTGGGGACCGACCGTTGATATGGAGCGTGACCCACGCTGGGGACGTACCGAGGAAGCTTACGGCGAGGACCCGTTCCTGACCTGCGAAATGACAAAGGCTTACACAAAGGGACTTGCAGGCGAGGACAAATTCTACCTTAAAACTGTTCCCACTTTAAAGCATTTCTGTGCCGACAACAACGAAAAGGACCGAGGTAGCTGTTCTGCAAACGTTGAACCGAGAACACTCCACGAATACTACTACCGTGCGTTCAAGGGTGCAATAACCGAGGGCGGCGCACATTCCATTATGGCAGCATATAATGAGCTGTCGGGTGTACCTGCGGTAATGAATCCCGATATTCAGAACTTACTCAAGGACGAATGGGGACTCGATTTTGTTGTTACGGACGGCGGCGACTTCTCACAGAATGTCCTTTCCCACGAAATTGTGAAAACCCACGCTGAGGCACTTGCGCTCTGCCTCAAAAACGGTGCAGACAGTATGACTGACCCTGCTGATATGGTTGCGGCAGCGGCTTACGATGCATTGGAAAGAAAACTTATTACCGAAGCAGACATCGACAAAGCTGTTGGAAATGTTCTTTACGGACGTTTCCGTCTTGGCGAGTTTGACGAGGTGCACCCATACAAGGATATGGGCAAGGCTGTTGATACTGAAGAATTCCGTGCGGTAAACCGTGAGGCAGCAATGAAGCAGATGTGTCTGTTGAAAAATGACGGACTTCTGCCGATTGCAAAGGGTAAGAAAATTGCTCTTACAGGTCCGATTGCTGACGAGAATTACTGCGACTGGTACACAGGCAGAACAAGCTACAAAATCAGCATAAAGCAGGGCCTTGAAGCTGAATACGGCAAGGAGAATATTCTCTTTGACAACGGCTACGATATTGTTGCAATCAAGTGCCGCAAGAACGGAAAATATCTTGCCGTTACCGAGAACGGTACAGTCAAGGCTGTTGCTGATGAAGCGACAGAAAACGCACAGTTTGAAATGCACGACTGGGGCTTCGGCTCAATCAATTTCAAGTCCGTGGCAAACGGCTTGTATGTAACGGAAAATGGTGCATATAAGGCAGAAAGCAAAACACCATATGCATGGTTTATCCACGAATGGTTCAAGCCTACAATCCACAGCGACGGTGCATACAGCTTCCGTACCTGGAATGACTGGGCAGTAGATGTCTGTGTTGATAAAAATAACGTGCTTACAACCTGCAGACCAGGCAGAATGACCGACAGCAAGCTGTTTGAAATAGTTGTTGTTTCAAGCGGTACAGAGCGTGCGAAAAAGCTTGCTGAGCAGGCTGATGTGGCAATCGTATGCACTGGTAATCACCCTATGCAAGTTGCCCGTGAATGCTACGACCGCCCTGATATTATTCTTCCGCCTCATCAGGATAAGCTTGTGAAGGCAATTTATGAGGGCAACAAAAATACCGTTCTGGCAATTGTTGCAAGTTATCCTTATGCAGTAAACTGGGAGAAGGAAAAACTCCCTGCTATAATGTATACTTCCCACGCAGGTGCTGAACTCGGCACAGCCTTTGCGGCAACGATAAGCGGCGAAAACAATCCTGCCGCACGCTGCCCTATGACATGGTATAAGTCGGTTCACGAGCTGCCTGATATTATGGATTATGATATAATTAGCAGCAACAGTACCTACCTTTACTATGACGGAGAACCGTTGTTTCCGTTCGGACACGGTTTGTCCTACTCAAAGTTTGAGTACAGCGATTTCTCAGCTGTTCAGCAGGGCAACACGGTTAAAACATCTGTAACGGTGAAAAATATTTCCGATGTTGACGGTGACGAGGTTGTGCAGATTTATTTCAGGCATAACAACCCGCGTGTAAAGCGTCCTCTCCGTCAGCTTTGCGGCTTCAAGCGTGTGAATATCAAGGCTGGCGAGGCTGTTAAGGTTGAATTTGATGTGCCGTGGAATGCTCTTGAATTCTATGACGTAACCCGTGAGAAGCTTTGCGTTGAAAGCGGTATGTACACATTTACAGCGGCGGCTTCAAGTCTCGATGTGAGATGTACGGCAAAAATTGAAATTGCAGGCGAAACAATTCCACCAAGAGGTATTCATAACCTCAAGGCAAAGAATTACGATGCAAAGGATATGATTACCCTTGATTTCAGCTTTGACAAGAATGACCATTATGCAATCAGCCACGACTGGGGCGGAAATCTGATTTTTGATAACGCTTCCTTTGAGGGATACACATCAGTAACTGTTACTGCTTCCGCACCATGCAGTACCAAGCCGATTGAAATTTACGCAGGCGAAAAGCTTATTGGCAAAACTGATATCAGTCCGTCACCTTGCAAGGATGGCTTTTCGGAATACGTTATTCAGCTTGAAGCGGTAAACGAAATTGCTCCGCTTCGGGTAAGACTTGGCGGTATGATTGGTATATACAGCCTGAATTTTTCGTAAGTTTGTGTAAAAGCTGCTTCTGTATTGCTTTTGTCACTTTTGTATATTATAATGTAGGTATGCACTTGTGCAGAAGTTTTTTTATGAGGATTATGCTATGAATATAAATTCAACAAAATGTTACTGCAAAAGAATACTGTCGCTGATATGTGCCGCAGGAATAACCGCCTCACTTGTGCAGGACGGAAATACCGAAGCAATGTTCAGCTCAACATATTTTGATACAGATAACATTACCATAACTATTGACGTCAATGATATTGTTGGAGAAATCAGTCCGTATATCTATGGAATAAATTCTGAATCTGATATCTCTTTACTGACAGTAAACGCCATCAAACAGTCAGACCCGTCTGTTTCTTCATATAACTGGGAGAACAATTTTACCAACAGCGGAACAGGCACTGCATCGTCAAACGGTGCTGACCTTATCAGCAATTACCCTCCCGGCAAATGGGTCAACCCTGCTCTTTACACGGAATATCTTGTCACAAAAGCAAGCCGTTTCAATATTCCGTCAAAATACGTCACATTGCAGATGATGGGCAAGGTCGCTGCGGACAATGACGGGGATATTCTTTCGTCCCAAAATCAGAACAGATGGAATGATATTTCCTTCAGCAAGACAGACAGCTATATGTCTCAGCCTGATATTTCCGACTCAACTGTTTACATTGACGAATATGTTAGCTACCTTGTCAATCGTTACGGATATGCTGTTGACGGAGGAATAAACGGTTATTTCCTTGACAACGAGCCTGAAAACTGGGCAGAACGCTTCCCTGCTGCAATAACAGAAATGATAACTGCGGATGAGCTTATAGAAAAATCAGCTCAGCTTTCAGCTGCAGTAAAAAGAATTGACCCTACAGCACTTGTGTACGGTCCGTCAATAAGCGGTATTGAAGCATTTACCAACCTGAAAAATCCTGATGACTGGGCAAATCACAGCCGCGAATACAGTTGGTTTATCGACTATTACCTTATGAAAATGAACGAAGCATCACGCCTTTCAGGAACACGTCTGCTGGATGTTCTTGATGTTCATTACCATACAGAGACAACAAACGGTCTCTTTGAACAAGTCATTGATGGCACTGATGCTTTCTCAAATAACACCAGAATGCAGGCACCTCGTATTTTCTGGGACAGTACCTATTTTGAAAACAGTACCATTGCTTTCCTTAATCACCAGCATATCCCGCTTATTCCTACTCTTGAAGCCTCAATCAATATGTATTACCCGGGAACCAAGCTTTCATTTTCAGAATATAATTTCGGCGCCGGCAACCACATAAGCGGAGGAATTGCAACAGCTGATACTCTTGGAATTTTTGCAGAATTCGGTGTACATATGGCATGTCTGAAGACAAACACCGAGAATATCGATTATCATAAGGCGGCAATCAACATCTATACCAATTATGACGGCATGGGAAGCCGCTTCGGAGATACTATTGTTAAATCTGATAACGGCGGGGATATTATGAACTCCGTTTATTCTGCAATTGATGGTAATGATACTTCCATATTGAAAACCGTGCTAATCAATAAAAATGAAAACAACCCGAAGAAGGCGACTATTGAACTGTTCTCGGATGTTGAATATGAAACTGCCGAGGTTTATTGCTTCAATTCTACTTCCAGCAAAATTTACCGCTTCACAGAGGACATTATTGTAGAAGATAACAGTATTGAATTTGATATGGAACCGCTTTCGGTTTATATGCTCGTTTTCAGCAGCTCTGAGCTTGGTGATAATGATAATAATGAGGAAGAACTTATTGATGAAGAACATCCTGAAGAAGATGACACTGAGGTTACTTTAGCTACTGATAAAATACCGGCTGTTATAACTACAACTGCAGAAACAATGCCTCCTGAGCACGTATCTGCCGAAACATTGTCCTCTGCCGGTACAACAGTAAATATTGAAGATATTCCGTTTCCAGATGACATAG
The DNA here is from genome assembly GCA_018110825.1 of Oscillospiraceae bacterium. GTDB lineage: Bacteria > Bacillota > Clostridia > Oscillospirales > Ruminococcaceae > RGIG8773. The sequence goes on along the minus strand of JAGBCL010000085.1, from coordinate 8,083 downwards.
ACATAAGCGGAACTGCTGTTGCAACAGTTCAAAATGAAGAAATGCCAGAGCAAACCACTTCAAAGGAATCCTCATTTGAAGATAATATAAAGGTTTCAAAGGGATTCAAAACAGTTGTCTGTATTCTGTTGGGCGGCGTGCTTATTGCAATGTTGTATGTTGTTTTCTCATCAGGCAAAAAAATACAATAGTAAATATATCTAATATTACCAAAAAAAGTTGTCTATAATAAACAAAAATATATATAATCTGTTTACAAGTTGCCAAAAAAATATTAAAATAGTAAGTAGCTATTTCAGGAAGGGGGATGTATGTGAAAATAAGAACCAAGCTTATTGTATTTATCACTTTGCTTGCAATTCTTCCAATTGTTATAGTTAATGTATATTCATATAAAAAGTTTGTTAAAACGTCAGCAGACCTTAACCAAATGTCTACTTTGAATGTTACCGAAAATCAGGCGGACAGCATTAACTTCTATTTCGGCGATATTATTGCCTCAGCAAAGGAAATCGCTTCCTCCGATCAGATCAGAAGCTTTACTGAAAAAAGCAATTCTTCTGACTTCACAATTTTAGATACTGACGAAGAGTATATTGAAATCACAAACAAACTCAATACGCTTACCGAATGCAGTTCATTCCTCGAAAAGGTTATGATCATCAATAATTCCGGAATGATTATAGCTTCAACGAATGAACTTGATACAGGAAAAAGTATGTCCAATTACAAGGGGCTGTTTAACCTTGCTTCTACCAATAACGGAATCTCTTCCTTCTTTATAGGCGGTGAAGATAACAATGTTCCCGTATTTATTGTTGCAAAGGCAATTTATTCATATGACAGCCAGTGTCTTGGAATTGTTTATCATCTCTACAACACCGGTTACCTCCAGAATCTTATAAACAGTTCAAATTATAACAAGTACACCACTTGCGCTATCATGGACAACACCGGTCATATTCTTGAATATCCTTACAAAACCTTAAAAAGCTATACCGAAGATGAAAGCTTCAAGCATGCATCACCTATGCTGCTTAATGTACTTACTGCAGAAGGTAATACAGACGCATACAATCCCGTTTACAGCTTTGGGGAAAATACGAATGCAAGAACTGTATTTGCAAGCAATATTCCGGCAAATAACTGGTCTGTTCTCGCTATTACAAATGACGCAAACCTCAATAAAGAAATATCTCGTGAAACCAATAATCAGCGTAATCTTTCAATTATTCTGATTATATTGTCATGTGTTGCAATGGTCATGTTTGTAATTGTTGCGACAAAGCCTATCAATGAGATTATGAAGGTTTTCCGTAAAAAACAGAAGGGCGACACAAGCGCAAGATTTGATATCCGTTCAAATGACGAGTTCCGCCTTATCGGAAATGCCTTCAATGACCTTTTCGATGACGTATTTGAAAGTGAACAACGCTACAGAACAATCGTTGAAATCACAAACAATATTGTCTTTGAAATCAATTTTGAAAAGAACAGCGTGTTCGTTTCAAAGAATTTCAACAAGAAATTCAGCCACCGTGCAAAAGATGATACAGTAAAAGAAAGCTTCCTTTACAAACTTCGTCTGCATAAGGATGACAAGGACCGCTATATGACTGACCTTGACCGCGTTCTCGGTCCGGCAAATACAATGCAGGGCGAATACCGTGTGAAGAGCATTTACGGCGACTTCATATGGATTATGATCAAGGCAACAAAATTCTATAACCGCGAAGAAAGACCAACTAAAATCGTTGGTGTAATCATGGACATCGATAAGGAAAAGCGCAGTGAAATGCATCTGCTCCAAAGAGCAAGTTACGATGCACTTACTCAGCTGCTCAACAGAGAAACCTTTATCAAAACTCTTGATGCAGAACTTGATAACTCGGCATATAAGAAATCTCTTGATGCATTGATGTTTATTGACCTTGATGACTTTAAGTTCTTTAATGACGAATACGGTCATGCATGCGGCGACGAAGTACTGAAATTTGTTGCGGATACCCTGAAGGAAGTATGCTTTGAACGTGGATTTGCAGGACGTCTTGGCGGTGACGAATTTGTTGCATGCCTTACAAACCTGACTCTGTACGGTGATTCCGGAAAAATTGCTCAGGAAGTTCTGGATATCCTTTCAAAGGGATTTATTTCGGATTCAACCGGACTCAAGCTTACAATCCATGCTTCTATCGGTATTGCTTTCTTACGTGAAAGCGGCAAAAACAGCGAAGAAATTATTGCAGCTGCTGATGAAGCCATGTACAACATCAAAAAACACGGCAAATCAGCATATGCATATGCAAAAGCAGCTCAAAAACACGCATTGTCTGATGCAGAAATTATCGACAATAATCTATTATAAAAAAGCACTCCTTTGGGAGTGCTTTTTTGCTGTAAAAAATTTTTAAGAATTTTTGCAAAGTATACTTGACAAAAAATGCAAAGCGTGCTATACTAAATTTGTAAAGTTAACTTTACAAAATTGAAAGAGGGTATGACGTGAAAACAAGAATACAGGAATTACGCAAGGCAAGACGCATCTCACAGGAAGAACTTGCACTTGCCGTCGGCGTAACAAGGCAGACCATAACCTCGCTGGAGTGCGAAAAATATACGGCTTCACTGGTGCTTGCCTACAAGATTGCAAAATTTTTCGGGCTGACCATTGAAGAGGTTTTTGATTTTACGGAGGTTGACGATAATGAGTAAAACAAACTTTGAGTGGATGTTCAGCAAATGCTTCAAAACGGTTATGTCATTTATGTTCTTTCTTTCATTTATAGCAATGATGATAAGCCGTAATTGTGACGGGTTAAGCGATTTTGCGACAGGATTTCTTCACGGTTTTCAGCTTACGGCACAGGTGCTCTGGATAATTTTTGCGGTAATCTGTTCATATAACAAGCAGTCCCCGTTTGTTACAAAAGAAGAAAGGAACAAGTGATTATGGAAAAATTCAGAAAGCAGATTAAAAGGAGATTAAGGACAAATGTGGTACTTGCAATTTTTCTTGCGGCGCTTTTTGCAACACTTATAATTATGGATGCAACAAACGCATGGAGTACGTTTCTCCCTGCCGAATTTACCGGCGGTGACGAATCGCTGGATTTCCTCGCAGGCTTCCGCACAGGTTTCTGTACGTCATTGATTGGCTTTGCTGTTGTAAAAATTATTGTTTTGTCACGTGCACTTAAAGACGAAAAGAAGCTGAAGGCTATGTACATAAAGGAAACAGACGAACGTAACCTGCTCATTGAGCAGAAAACTTCAACTGCAAGCTTTGCGGTAACAATTATGGGACTGGGTGTTGCTTGTGTTGTTGTATCATTCTTTTCACGTCCAATTCTGTACACGCTTATTTGCGTAATACTTTTTGTTTCCATCGTCAAGGTTGCATTCAGCATTTATTACAGTAAAAAATATTGATATTGCACAATTATATCTGATTACGCATTGATAAGTTGTATATAATTACTGATTGACAAATCAACAAATATGTAGTATCATTGTATTAGTTACTTAGTACAGCGATATATGAAAGGGTGGTTTATATGGCAACTGTTCTTGAGGTTAAGGAGCTCTCCAAAAAGTACCCCAAGAAAACAAAATTTGCAGCCGAAAAGGTAAGCTTTACGGTTGAAGAAGGGGAAATTTTTGCTCTTATCGGTCCTAACGGTGCAGGTAAGACAACTACAATCCGTATGATTTCCACACTCATCAACCCAACGGAAGGCGATGCTTTTGTTGCAGGTCACAGCATTATCAAGGAGCCTGACAAGGTTCGTGAAAATATTACATACCTTCCCGACGAGGCAGGTGCGTACAAGACAATGAAGGGTATCGACTACCTTAACTTTATGGCAGGTCTTTTTGCCAAGGATAAGGAAACCCTCGAAAAGTATGTTGAACGCGGAAAGGCTATCTGCGGACTTGGTGACCGTCTTAACGAGAAAATCGGCGGTTACTCCAGAGGTATGATAAGAAAGCTTCTTCTTGCCCGTGCGGTAATGACAGGCCCTAAGCTTGCTATCATGGACGAAGCAACATCAGGTCTTGACGTAATCAATGCTCTTGAAATCAGAAAGATGATCAAGACTCTTGCAAAGGAACAGAATATGGCGTTCCTGCTTTCTTCTCACAATATGCTGGAAATTGAGTATGTTTCCGACCGTGTGGGAATTATTGCTGACGGTCACCTTATGGTTGTGGGCACAATCGAAGAACTTAAAGAAAAATACGAGGCAGCAAACCTTGAAGAAGTATTTGAAAGGGTGGTGAAGAATCATGAAATTAGGTAATCTTCTCAAGAAGGAACTCCGTGAGCTTATTACTGTTCAGGCACTTATGAGTATGGTTTTCACCATGGTTCTTTTCATCGTAATGGGTCAGATTATGGGCGGTGCCATGGAGGAAGGCTATGATACTTCCACTATAACACTCTGCAATCAAGATAACAGTGCTTTTACAGAAGATGTCCTTGCAACAATCCAGGAAAGCGGACATACACAAATTAACTTTGTTGATATTCAAAGCGAGGACTATGCCGCTGAACTTGAAAGACTTGGTCTGAAAAATCTTGTAATTATCCCTGAAGGTTTTGGTAACAGCGTTACAGTTGAAAAGAAGCCCGCACAAATTCAGGTTGTAAGTCAGATGCAGAACGGCGGTCTTGCAGGTACAATGAGCACCGTTTCCGCCTCTGATATAGTTTCTGTAATACAGGATGTGTGTATGGACGAGGTTCTGCTTGAAAATTATGGACTTACCGAAGCTGACATTGAACTTATCCGTGGTCCGCTGAAACTTGTGGAATACACAACACTCAACGGAAAAACCTCAAAGGTTTCCGTAATGGAGCTTACCGCCATTACAATGATGCAGTCAATGATTGCTCCTTTTGCAATTTTCTTCCTGCTTCTGATGGCTTCACAGATGATTATGACAGCTATTTCAACAGAAAAGATTGACAAAACTCTTGAAACACTTCTTTCTGCACCTGTTTCCCGTTTGAGCGTACTTGGTGCAAAGATGATTGCAGCAGTTATTTCAGCACTTCTCAATGCAGCATTTATGATTGTAGGTTTTGCATTCTACATGTTAGGCATGGTAGGTGACGCTGTTGAAGAAATTACTGCAAGCTCAATACTTGAAACAACAAATCTTCCTATTGACGCAAGTGCACTTGAACAAGTTACATCACTTCCTCAGGCAATGGCAGAACTCGGTCTTACACTTAGTCCGTTTAGCTATGTGCTTTTCGCAGTACAGCTCTTCCTCACAATTGCAATCGGTCTTGCCATTTCCCTTATTCTCGGTGCAATGGCTACTGACATCAAATCCGTTCAGACACTTACAATGCCGATAATGATTGCTGTAATGATTCCGTTTTTCATCACAATGTTTATCGACATCAACACAATGCCTGCCATATTTAAACTTATTGCATACGCAATTCCATTCACCCACACATATACTGCCCTTACCAACCTTATGAACGGCGATATGCTGATGTTCTGGATTGGTCTGGCTTATCAGGTTGTCTGCCTGATTGTATGTATGGTTCTTGCAGTAAAAGTATTCACAACTGACAAGCTGTTTACAATGTCTGTAAATTTTGATGCAGGACTAAAGAAAAAATCCAAAAAACAAATAACTGAATAAAACCTAAAGCCTCACCTAAAAGTGAGGCTTTTTTCTGTATGAAATACTGAAAAATTCCCGCCGGATTTGGAATTCATTGACCTAAATGTCGAAATATGTTATAATGTAGTGTTAATTATTTTGGTTATACACATTATTTATTATCGATATTTATAATATCCCATAATTAAAAACTGTAATTCTGTTATTAAATTCAGATACGCTTGATACAGCAGAAGCTATTCTCGCTGACCAAGAATATGGTGCAATAATTGCCAACTTGTACGCATATATCAGGAGTTAAACAAAGAAACCATAGGGAGAAATTAAAATGATACAAACCGGACAAATACTCAACGATACATATGAAGTCCTCGAAAGCCTTGGCTCGGGAACAGGCGGCATTATCTTCAAGGCTTATCACAAGCGAATGAAGAAATATGTTGCCATAAAACTTATCAAGAACGATATCCGTGACAAAACTGATATCCGTATAGAAATTGACGTATTGAAGAATCTGAAAAATGACTACCTCCCTCAGGTCATTGACTTTTTTGAAGAAGGCGATGACGTCTATACCGTTATGGAATTCATTGAAGGCAAGAACTTCAAGCAGCTTGTCAAAGAAGGCAGACAATTTACCGAAAAGCAGGTCCGAAAGTATGCAATGCAGCTTTGCAATGCCGTTGAGTACCTGCACAGTCAGAATCCTCCGATTATTCACAGCGATATCAAGCCTGCCAATATCATGCTTACCCCTAAGGACAACATCTGCCTGATTGATTTTAATATCAGCACGATATCCAGCAACGGAATCGCTGTTTCAAAAGGCGGTTCAATGAGTTTCGCCGCACCTGAACAATTCAGACGAATCATTGACATTCCTGAAATTCAGGACGACTTTCGTGAAGAAACAAGGTTTATGGGCGAAGGAACAAAAACCTCACAGCCATATTCCGAAACCGGTGCTAATATTGCATATATTGATGTCCGAACTGATATTTACGGTGTAGGAACTTCTCTTTATTACATCCTTACCCAGCGAATTCCTGCAAACAACACTCTCGATTTCAGAGGAATAGATTGTTCCGCTGAACTAAAAAACGCAATCCTTACTGCGACAGACCCTATTCCAAGCAGAAGATACAGAAACATGTCGGAATGTAAGGCTGCAATTGCTGAAAAATCAGGTAATAATCCGCTGATGAAATTCGGTGCCGCTGCAATTATTGCTGCTGTAGCATTAACAGTGGGAATTCTTCTTGGTTCAAGCGGCAAAACTGCAGGCGAAATCAGTACCGATGAAACAAGTGCAGAAGAAACAACATCTTCTCTTGCGGTTACAACTATTGCAACTGCAGTATTTATTTCCGAAGAAACCACAACCCCTGCTGAAACGACAGCTGCACCTGTAACAACACCTGCTGAAACTACTGTTACTGTAAGGCAAAGCTTAACAGTAACAACACCTCCGCCTGCTACGGAAACTCAGCCTGCTGCTACAACAAAAGCTGTTACAACTACAAAAAAGGAAACCACAAACAAACCTGCAGTTACTTCAACAAAAAAAACAACAACCAAAACAACTACTGCAGCTACTGAAAATTATTATATATCAATTAAAGGTGTAAAGCATCCAGTTGATAGTTATGAACTTAATTTATCAGCAATGGATCTTACATCAAATGATATAAAGCCGCTTAATAAAATGAAGGAAATAATGTACCTGAATTTAAGCTGCAACCAAATCACGGATATAAGTATGCTGAAAGACCTTACTGACCTTACTTACCTCAGTTTATGGGATAACTCCATCACTGACATAAATGCTCTGAAAAAACTGACAAGTCTGACGGAATTAAGTCTCCGTGACAATGGCATTTCAAACATAACACCATTGGGCAATTTAGCAGAACTGACAATATTGTATCTGAATGATAATAAAATTACTGATATAAGTGCGCTGAAAAAACTCACATCCTTAACTGAGTTATACCTGAATGACAATATGATTTCCGATATAAGTCCGTTAGGAAAGCTGACAGATCTTCAGGTTCTGTATCTGAATGATAACAACATTTCAGATATAAGTGCACTTAAAAAGCTTACAAATCTTGAATTCCTTTATTTAGGTGGAAATCAGATTACAGCCCAGGACCTTGATGAACTCCAAAAAGCTATTCCTGACTGTATGATTTATTCCGATATTGATTACTAAAATTCAAAGGAGCACTCCCCTATGATACAAACCGGACAAATACTCAACGATACATATGAAGTCCTCGAAAGCCTTGGATCAGGAACAGGCGGCATTATCTTCAAGGCTTATCACAAGCGAATGAAGAAATATGTTGCGATCAAACTCATCAAAAATGAGCTTCGTGACAAAACAGATATCCGTCTTGAAATTGACGTTCTCAAAAATCTCAAGCATGAATTT
>JAGBCL010000084.1 GCA_018110825.1 Oscillospiraceae bacterium | reverse complement strand
TGAAGTAATACTGTCTGCAGAATTAGTTCCTATAAGGTTTTTGGGACGTTTAAATGAAACCTTATTTAATAACTCAGCCGTATCAGACAGCGCATCAAGAGATAGTCCTGCGCCGGGGATAATAACGGATCCTATCAATTCAGCGTTTCTATTAATTGCTGTTAATGTGGTGGCTGTTCCAAGGTCTGCAACAACTGAGGGACCGTTTGCCAAAGATAATGCAGCAGCTGCATTTGATACAATGTCAGCGCCAAGTTCACTGGGATCATCAATACGAATCTTAAATCCTGTATGCGTGCCACTACCGATTATAAAAGGAACTTCTGAACAAATATTGCGCACAGCATTATAAATAGAATTGGTAATTGAAGGTGCAACTGAAGCAATCACACAATGATTAACATTGCACAAATTGTGAATTGAAAGAAACTGTCGAATGAGAAGTTCATATTCATCGGCTGTTCTTGAAACTTTAGATGAAATTGAAAATCTGTATTTTACAACAGAACTATCATTTGCATCAAAAACTCCAAATTTTATGCCGGAATTGCCAATATCTACAGCTAAAAGCATAACCTGAATCTCCTTTCGTATTTCTATTCCCTCAATTATACAAAATTTGCATTTTGTATAATTGGCTTTCCGCCTTTCGCTCTCCCTCTCGCCGCGCTGTCCTGCTGTTCTCAGCTTCAGCGCTTACTTGAAGTCCGGCAAAATGTATGTTTGCCTTTCAAAAATTACAGACGACCACTCTGCAACGAATATTCTACCACCATAATTAAAGGTTGTCAATTAGTTTGTTCGCGCGAGCGCGCAAATAGTGCGCATTACGCGCACCGTTGCGCACAACGCGTGGCGCTTAATAAATTGCCTCTCAACGCGTAATAGCCTCCGCTGTCTTTTCATTATAACGAGCGCATAAAGTTATCCTTATACGCATGGTCGCAACAAATAGTTTGTGAACTTTTGCTTAGTTTCGCGAAATTAGAAGTTATCATTCTCCGCGCAAAACTTACACAAATTATTTATTGCGGGCGCAGCGCTCGTTCCTTAATGAAAAAAAGCGGCGGCAGCCGCAGAAAGAGGTAATTATGTGCAGCAAATTTCACAAAATCAGAATGGGAACAGACAAAGGGTTGGAACTGGGCGCCCTGCTCTCGCGCTTCAATCAATGGTGCAATAACAAAGAAGTATACGTATATTGCTCTCACAATCCCTCGAATGAGCGCAATTTTTCCGCAATATATGAAAATGCAGTTCCTATTGAATCTGCAATCCGCTGTGAGCACGAACGCGAGATCAGCCGCGCCGCCGCAGGTCTCAAAATGCCCTCAGGCTTTTATATTAGCGAAGGCGAAGCAATCGTTGGCAGCGATCTTGGATATTTCATATATCATCGCATCGAATATAAAGGGCATTTTGAAAGTCTTCGCGGCTTGGTTTATGAAGTGATCTGGTTTCCGTTCGAAAACAGGAAAATTGTTCAGCCGGAATGCCGCCCCGGCTATAGATATCCATGGTGGCTCAAAAGCTAAAAAAAGGCTGTTTTCAGCCTTTTTTTTGCGGAGTTTCATCCATTTTGAGAAGATTTTCGCCGTTTATGCGCTTTACAATCAAATCTAAAAGTTCATTAATTTGTCCCCATAAAATAGGTGATTCGGGTGCTGCGCCTGCGTATGCGTCTGCATACGCATATATAGCGGTAGTGAAGCTATTTGTGTGCTGCAAAGCGCTTTGCACCGCCGCTAAACCTTTTCTGTGCATTAGCTCAGTGGCGAAAGATTTGCGCAAAGAATGAGGACTGCAGCCGTCTATATCAATTTTGGCTTCTTTTGCAGCGGTTTTGAACCACTTCCAAGCCGCCTGCCGCGTTATATGACCGCTTTTTGATTTAAGAGAAGCAAATATATATCCCTTGTAACCTTTCGGTTGATTCAAGAGCTTTTTTGCGACTGCAGGACTTTCAACAAATGCAATTGACTTCTTTTTCGTTTTCTCAGCCAAAAAACGCACTTCGCAACGCCCATTTGGCGCTGCGGAAATGTCGCGTTTTTTGATTTTCAGCACGTCACCTATGCGGAGACCTGTTTCAAGCGCTATTTCAAAAATTAAGCGTTTTTCAACGGGCATTTTTTTAAAAATAGCGGCAATTTCTTCGCTATTTAAATACCTTGATTTCAAAAAAATTTTCCTCGCGCGTTTACAAACCTAAAATGTCAACGGATTGTTGTTCCCTGCTCCGCACATCGCAACATATAGTTGCTTATGTACAATATCAATTGCTTTTTCTGCAGAGTAAACAGCTTTTGCCAAATCATAATTTAACATCCCGCTATTTTCTCGCGTTATTTGCTTACAGAAATTTCTAGCTTCGAGCAAATGATCACAAAGTTTTTCGCATTGTTTTGCTGTCCGTATATTCATTTAAAAAGCACCTCTACAGAAGGATAACGCATCAAAATATTTAATTGTTCATCAGATATAACATAAGAAAACGTCCTGACAGAACCGCTCACAGCTTTGCAAAACTCTTTCACAGTATCAAAACTTTCAGACGCCAAAACAAACTCATAATTAACACCACCGTTTGAGGTATTATATTCTTTAAATACCTTGTACTTCCCCGGTGTTATCCAACCAATATTTTTTAAATTATTGACATTTATTTTTTTATTTGAGTTCAACTCATCACCCTCTTTCAATCAAATAAAATTCCATTCGTAAAAACTAAGCGCCGAAGTAATCTGACAAGCTTTTGTTTTTTTCGCTTCTTGACCTTCAAAGAAGTCAGTAGCTCGTTCACCGTAAGCATAAACGGGCAAAGTAAATTTGCCGCCATGCAGAAAAAATCGACCACCGATTTTTTGTTGCAACTGTTTTCCCATATATTTAAAAATATATTTTGCGACTTTGTCAGTAGCGCTTTCACCCGTAATCAATTCACAAGACGTAAAACCATAAGTCCAATCGTCAATATTATACAGTTGTTTCTCTTCTCCGCCGCGGCGCTTTTTTAATAAGCGACCTGAAGGACCGCGAGCTTTTGAAAGTTTCAAAGCGGAACTATTGAAAATACAATGAAAATGTATTTTTTCGCCATCTTTATGATGCTCAGGACAAAGAATATATTTTAATCCATTACGCTGAACGCGATTGGAAAGCCATACTTTTAAGACATCATAAACATCAGAATAACTTTTGCTATCAATTTTTTGGGGATCAAATGTGAGAGTTCCAAAACAGTCTAAATCATGATTACATTCTATAAGGTCGAAGGCTGCAGTTTTGGCGCGCCTGATGGCGCGTTGAAGATTTTCTTCAGCGCGTATACTATCAAACAATTCTTGTGACATAGGGAGGTCCCTATCGCCGTTGTCGGTGAACTCATCGTCATAATATTTTAGAGAAATATCATTAAGACGCGAAGTAAGAGATTTAACCAATCGCGTATTGCCGTGCTCACGCGCTTCAATAAGCTGCGAAAGAATATGAAGGTACCCGGGCGGTAAAATTTCCCGCTTTTCAAAACCACCTTCCGAAAAAACAGCTATGGAAAATTCTTGAACGGAAGCCAGGCGCAGGTTTCCGTCTTTGTCGGGATAATATTTTGCTTTGCATTTGTGTCGAAAATCATCTTCAATAAAACCCGTTAAACCCTTATCAGATAAGGGATTTAGTGAAATATCCGTTTTCACCTTTTGATGACATACAGTCCGATATATCAAGTAATAAAAGAAAGTCTAAACCCCACGTAAAAAACTCGCTACGCTCACACCGCTAACGCGGAAAAATTCGCTGCGCGAATTTATTTTAAGGGGCGCGCCTGCGCCCTCGCGTGCGCTGCGGCTTTGCCCCTCTTGCCTGCGGCGGTCGCAGGCGAGCCGGCTTTGCGCCTTGGCAAGTGGCGCGCCCCTTGCTGCAGACGCAAAGAGCTTCAGCGGGGTTTGTTTTGGAGAGACCCCCGCTGCGCGCCCGCCGCCGCTGCTGCGGCGCCCCGCTGCCTCGTACCTCGGCAGCCCCCGGCTTTTGTGTGCCTGCGCCGGTTGCTGTGTGGGTTCGTGCAGCTGCGCAGGGTGTGCTGCGCTGCGGGTCTGCTGTCCCCTGCTGCTGTCGGCGGCAAGGCGGCGGGGTGTACCGCCGCTGGACTGCCGCCTCAAAGCGCTCGCGCGTGTTTTTGTGCAGCTGCAAGGGTAAGGAGTTAAACCCTCGCGCGCGCGCTTTGCAGCTGTGCAGGGGGCAGCGCCCCTCCGCTCCGCGTGCATCTGTGTGTTTGTGTTTGTCAGGGGTGTTCCGCTGCTGCGGCAGCGTCTCTGCCGAGGGCCCGCTCGCCGCGGGGGCAGGCTCAGAGAGCATTCTTTTGTTGCGCCGACGGTCAAATAGCCGAAAAACAACGAAAAAAGACCACTGTATACACAGTGGTCTTGATTCCGCATTGCTGATGCTAAACCAAATATCGCGACTTATTCAGTTTACGGATAAAAGCACCAGTTGAGTATTCTTTCGAATGCTCCCTTCGCCTAAACTCATTATACAACCCTGTTCATCGTATGTCAAGCCTTTTTGGCGTAATTCTAAACTAAATAGTCGGGAACATATCCTTTCTTTTAGAATAAAATTAAAATTTAAATAAAATATTTTGTTTTTGGTACTTTTGAAGTAATTCTTTTTCCAAAAAATGTTTTCGCTTTATCCGTAACCGAAATTGATCTGATAAATAGTTTTCGCGCAGCTTCGCCAAACTTGAACTTTGTTCAGCTTGGCGCATGCTGCTTAATCCGCGCGACACGTGCTCAAGCGAAAAGCTCCGCGCCAATTACAAGGGCTAATCGCCTACAAAATCCAAATTTTGTATAATAGGGGCTCGATAAATCTTCGCTTTCGGGCGCTTTGCTTCAGACCTGTTAAAATCAAAAGTTATGCTCCGCGCCCGCCTATTAAACAAAATTTAAGCATTTTGTATAATTGGCTCTCCGCCTTTCGCTCTCCCTCTCGCCGCGCTGTCCTGCTGTTCTCAGCTTCAGCGCTTACTTGAAGTCCGGCAAAAATGGCTACAATTTATACTTTAAAACTTAATAATTATAACTCTCGTTTTCTGTTTTGTCAATTGATCATTTATTTTAGATTATTATTGTGTTATGAAATATTATAATAATTGTAAAAAAATATTTATTATTAAAAATAGGT
>JAGBCL010000083.1 GCA_018110825.1 Oscillospiraceae bacterium | reverse complement strand
TGCCTGACTACACAATACCACAGAAGTTATTCAAAGTCCAGAGATTATTGGTGATTATACGGGACTAAATTGATAATTTTTTGTGTCCGTCAAAAAAGAGACGAGACACATCTTCGGAACGATGATTTTTCCACCGACCTTGATGGATGAAAGACGACCGCTGCTGATGAGGTCGTAGGTTTTATTTTTGCCGAGGCGAAGGACTTTAGCTGCTTCGATAACGGTCATTACTTCGGGTTCATTCTTTAACATGGAAAGGCAATTTCTTTCGGTCATCTTATGTTTCCTCCTTTTTTATGTCCAAGCTGATGCATATTGCTTGGTTGACTTTTTTGATGGTTGGTGCTTCGATTCTTCCTATAAAATTGCGAAGTCGGGTTTTGTCGATGGCGCGGATATGTTCGAGAAGAATATAGGAGTCCTTCGGCAGTATATCTGTTCCCATGAATACGTGCGTTGGTAGGTAGGTTTTCTTCTGTATGCTCGTGATTGGAGCGATGATTGTTGTGGGGCTGTGCTTGTTACCGATATCGTTCTGAATAATCAAAACAGGACGGATACCGTCCTGTTCGCTTCCTTGCACGGGGCTTAAATCTGCATAGTATATTTCATTGCGTTTGATGGTGTGGTTCATATGTTGATCTCCTTTTGAATTAATAAGTAAAAAGCGGTCGCAGATAAAAATCAACGACCGCTTGGAAGTTTTCAGTATCAATCGTTTTTGCTGTTCATATTTGTCCTCAACGCCCCTGAACAATGGGAACACACCTTCCGTCCATGCATTTGGACTCATGGGACTCTCACCCCCGTGTGGATCTCACACAGATGCTCCTATCGGTTGCGACGGCTCACCATTCTGCTGTGGCTTCAACGCTCGACCTGTAGCTGAACATAAGTATCATTATCCCTTCTGCCTGTCTTGGCCGTCGTTGCGAATTGCTGTCGCAACGTCATAGTCTTGAAGGCACTTTACTGTGCGTTCGCTATCGTGGCTCGTTCCTCACGGAACAACAGAAGGAAAGTAAAAAGTGTGCTGATATTCAGTTGTCAAGGATCATAGGAGACCTACAGAAAAAGCCCCCTCACTTGTCCAAAGGAAAAAAGTGAGAGGGCTACAACCAAAATTTTTAATTTTCCATAAGATTTTTTAATTTTGCTTTGATTTTGAGCATTCTTTTACTGATTGCTTGCTGTGAAATCCCATAAATCTTAGCAAGTTCAGTTTCGGGAATGTTATCGTAATAATGCCTGCGGATGAGTAGTTGCTCATCCTCGGACAGTTGAGGAAGGACAGAACGGAGTTTTTCAATCATGAGCTTGTCCGTTACTTGCTTTTCAACATCTTCATCTTCGTCAACTATAAAGTCTACGCCGTTATCATCATCGCTGTCAAAGGCTTCGATGGAAAGCACTTTGTTTTTACGATCCAAAGCTGCGAGATATCTATTTCTCTCATACTCTTTGTAATACTCATTGTAGAACTGCTCGTCCACTTCAAGAAGGCATCCCTGCAGAGGAATAAACCATCTCTTGGCATACTGCTCGTCCGTAGCTTTACGGCTCTCGTGTTCTTCGTTTGTAATCTCAATAAAAATTTCATTTTCTTTTATAAAAACCTTTTTTGGTGCATATTTCATGCGTTTATCCTCCTGTCGTTTTTGATTTTGAAAGGTTTATTTTTCAAAATCCGACAGGAGGAGCGCGTATCGGCATAAAACGATATTTTTCGCAAGGGCAAACAAAAAGGCACTTATTGCGTGATACGCTTAATTTTGCGTACCATTCAACAAGTGCCTTTCTAATGCTATTCAGTTTTTCATTATGTAGAGCAGCGGTTAAGCCATAAATTCATAATCACTACTCATAACGAGTAGTGATGCGCAGTTACCCCAACGCATAATAAAATACCTCCTTGA
>JAGBCL010000082.1 GCA_018110825.1 Oscillospiraceae bacterium | reverse complement strand
TTTGCTCAATTTACGGAGACCATTATCGCAAAGCTCATTTACAACCGCTTTTACAGTAGAAGATTTACCCGTTCCCGCATCACCTGTGAGCAAAATATTTGCCGCAGGCTTACCGCTGAGCAGAGCCTTTGTGTTATCCATTATCACTTTCTGCTCACGTTCATAATCTATAAGGTCTGAGAGCTTCGTTTCATCGGGATTCTGAACAGGAGTAATCTGACCATCCTCACCGATATAAAACATTCTGTACTTTGCATATATGCCGTAACCGTATTTACTTATGTTATCAAGGCGTTTTATGTATTCCTTGGATATATTGCATTTTCCGGTATAGTATCTTGGAAGAAAGTCAAACTCACTTAAAAGCTCTTCGGCAGAAAGTGATGCAACCTCATCGAAGGTTTTTAATTCGTTCTCAAGGCTTTTTGATAGCACAGCAGAGGGTACTTCGCCTTTTCCTTTGAGTTTTACATAAACATTTTCACTTTCAAATACAATTTTTTTCACATAATCAGATAAACTTTCCTCGCTTGTCTTATAAAGCTCTGAAACAAAGAATGTGTATGCATCAACCTTGTCTGCCTCGTTTGCTTCATCCGCAAGGTCTAAAAAGTTCATAAGTGCCTTTATCACTTTATCTTCAAGTAAATCTCGCATTACGGATACCGCATGAAGACGAAGTGATAATTCTTTTAATTTGTTCAATTGAGAACAGCTCCTTCAGCTCCGCTTGAAACTAACGTTGCATAGCGTTTTAAGTATCCTGAAAGCTCTTTTGTTTTTGGCACAAAGCTTGCCATACGCTTTTCTATTTCTTCATCGGATACTTTAAGTTCAAGCTTATTTTCAGGAATGTTGATTGAGATTATATCTCCGTCTTTAACAATTCCTATCATACCGCCGCTTGCAGCCTCGGGCGATACATGACCGATGCAAGCGCCTCTTGTTGCTCCCGAAAATCTACCATCGGTGATAAGTGCAACACTATTACCAAGTCCCATACCCATAATAGCAGAGGTGGGATTGAGCATTTCTCTCATACCGGGACCACCTTTCGGTCCTTCATAACGAATTACAACAACATCACCTGCAACAATTTTACCGCTATTTATTGCTTTTTGTGCATCTTCTTCCGAGTCAAATACCTTTGCAGGACCTTCATGCACAAGCATTTCAGGAAGAACAGCACTTCTTTTAACAACGCTTCCGTCAGGAGCGAGATTTCCACGAAGAACCGCAATACCACCCGTCTCCGAATATGGGTTTTCAATCGGCCTGATAACATCGGGATTGAGATTTTCACAACCTGAAATATTTTCTCCTATGGTTTTACCTGTTACGGTCATACAATCGGTATTTAGTAAGCCTTTCTTGTTAAGCTCATTCATTACGGCATAAACGCCGCCTGCTTCATTAAGATCTTCCATATAGGTGCGACCTGCAGGTGCTAAGTGACAAAGGTTTGGAGTTTTTGCACTGATCTTGTTTGCAACGTCCAAATTCAAATTTACACCGCATTCGTGAGCAATAGCAGGCAGATGCAACATACTGTTAGTAGAGCAACCAAGTGCCATATCCACAGTCAGAGCGTTCATCAAAGCTTCTTCTGTCATAATGTCACGGGGACAGGTATTCTTTCTAACAAGCTCCATTACAGCCATGCCCGCATGCTTCGCAAGCTCAATTCTCTTAGAATATACCGCAGGGATTGTTCCGTTTCCGCGAAGTCCCATGCCGAGTGCTTCTGTCAGGCAGTTCATAGAATTTGCTGTGTACATACCTGAGCACGAACCGCAGGTCGGACAGGTTTTACACTCATACTCTTTCAGCTTTTCATCGCTTAATTTTCCTGCATTATAGCTACCAACTGCTTCAAACATACTCGATAAACTTGTTTTGCATCCGTCAATTTTTCCTGCAAGCATCGGACCACCGCTGACAAATACAGTAGGAATATTTACTCTTGCGGCTGCCATTAAGAGTCCGGGCACATTTTTATCACAGTTAGGAACCATAACAAGACCGTCAAAACCGTGTGCAAGCGTCATCGCCTCAGTAGAATCGGCAATTAAATCACGGGTAACAAGGGAATATTTCATTCCCTGATGTCCCATAGCAATTCCGTCACAGACTGCAATAGCAGGGAACACGATTGGTGTTCCGCCTGCCATTGCAACACCTAGCTTTACAGCGTCTACAATCTTATCAATATTCATATGTCCGGGAACAATCTCATTATATGAACTTACAATGCCGATAAGCGGTCTTTTTTGTTCTTCCTCAGTAAGCCCAAGTGCGTGAAACAAACTGCGGTGAGGGGCGTTTTGAACGCCCTCTACAACATTTTCTCTATCCATAACAAACACCTCCGTTAATTGTTGATGAGTTTGTCTTCATCACTCCAACTGTAAAGCTTACGGATATCTGCACCGACCTTTTCGCATGAATGTTCTTTTGCAAGCTTACGCATAGCCTTGAAGTGAACCTGTGCGCCTGCATCTGACATATCAAGCAGGAATTCTTTTGCAAATGTTCCGTCCTGAATATCGGAAAGGATTTTCTTCATTGCTTTCTTTGTATCTTCTGTAATAATCTTCGGACCTGTCACATAATCACCGTATTCAGCTGTGTTGGAGATAGAATATCTCATACCTTCAAATCCGCTTTGGTAGATAAGATCTACAATCAATTTCATTTCGTGGATACATTCAAAGTAAGCATTTCTCGGATCATAGCCTGCCTCTGTAAGCGTTTCATAACCCGCTTGCATAAGAGCACAAACGCCACCGCAAAGAACTGCCTGTTCACCAAAAAGGTCGGTTTCTGTTTCTGTTCTGAAGGTTGTTTCCAAAACACCTGCTCTTGCACCGCCGATACCAAGTGCATAAGCAAGACCTAAATCCCAGGCATCGCCTGTTGCATCCTGATGAACTGCAATTAAGCACGGAACACCTTTGCCTGCCTGATACTCACTGCGAACTGTATGACCGGGACCTTTTGGTGCGATCATAATTACATTCACATTTGCAGGGGGAGTGATGCATCCAAAATGAATATTAAAGCCGTGTGCAAATGCAAGTGTCTTGCCTTCTGTTAAATTAGGCTCAATGCTTTCCTTATAAAGCTTTGCCTGTTTTTCATCGTTAATAAGAATCATAATGATGTCGGCAGCCTTTGCCGCATCTTTAGCTGTCATAACCTTTAACCCCTGACTTTCAGCCTTCGCCCAGCTTTTTGAGCCTTCGTAAAGACCAACAATAACATCTACGCCGCTGTCTTTTAAATTAAGAGCGTGAGCGTGTCCCTGTGAACCGTAGCCGATGATAGCAACGGTCTTACCTGATAATTTCTCCAAATCACAATCCTGCTGATAAAAAATTCTTGCCATTTTAAAAACCTCTTTCCATATATTATTATAAATTTAAATTTTGACGAATCGTTTCGCTGCCCTTTTCAAGCGACACACTTCCTGTACGACAAATTTCAAGAATCGAATATTCTCTTAACAGATTGATGAAGTCATCAATTCTTCTTGAACTGTCTGTCAGTCTAAGCGTAATGTAGTCTTTGGAATAATCTACTGTTGTCGCTCCGAACGCTTCGGCAGCACCGCGTATATCCTCGCGTGATTTTTGTTCATTTTTCATTTTCACAAGCAGAAGTTCAAAGCTTACTGCATTGTTATCATCAAACTCTTTGATAGAATGCACATCCGGCAGTTTGTATAACTGATTGACAAGCTGCTGCTTTGCGTTTTCCTCGCCACCAAAAACCACTGTAATTCGTGAATACTCATTCGTTTCTGTTTCACTTACCGTCAGCGCACTTATATTAAACTGGCGGCGTCTGAACATACTCGTTACTCTATTCAAAACGCCAAACTTGTTCTTAACAAGAACGGCTACTGTGTATCTGCTCATACCTCCACCTCCAGTTTTGTAATAATATCATCCATACTTCCACCCGGAGGGAGCATAGGAAGAACAAATTCATCCTTGTCTATCTTACAATCTATGATATAAGGGCCTTCTGTTTTAAATGCTCTTGCAAGTGCCGCATCCAAATCTTGGGGTGTTGTAACTGCTTCACCATCAGCACCAAAAGAACGGGCAAAAGCAGCAAAATCGGTTTTACGCTGCAGCACAGAATTGGAATAATGCTTATCGTAGAACAAGGTCTGCCACTGTCTTACCATTCCGAGAACACCGTTATTCATAATGAGAACGACAACAGGAATGTTATATCTCACAGCGGTTGCAAGTTCATTAAGATTCATTCCAAAGCTTCCGTCTCCTGTTATAAGTACGCTACGTTCACCTGTTCCGTATGCCGTACCGATTGCTGCACCAAAGCCATAACCCATTGTACCAAGACCACCACTTGAAGCAAAACGGCGAGAGGTTTTGAAATTAAGGCTTTGCGCTGACCACATCTGATGCTGACCTACATCAGTACATACTGCTGTGTTCTCTCCTAAATGTTTGTTAAGTGTAAGTATTACTCTGCGCGGTGTAAGTCCCTCTCGGTTGTCAAGATAGGTTTCTTCTTCCACGCGGAAAGCATTGACCTTTTTCATCCATTCTTCTTTTTTATCTTCGTTTATAAGAGGAAGAAGCTTTTGTAAGGTAAGCTTAACATCTCCACGAAGTCCGCACACAGAATTGACGGTTTTATTTAGCTCTGAGCCATCCACATCAATATGAACAATTTTCGCACCTGTTGCAAACTTTGAACGATTGCCTGTAACACGGTCATTGAAGCGCACACCGAGAGAGAGGATTACATCTGCATTGTGCATTGACATTGAAGATGCGAAGTGTCCGTGCATTCCCTGCATACCAAGGAATCTTGGATGGTCTGTAGGAATCCCTGAAAGTCCCATTAAAGAACATCCAATCGGTGCGTCAATCTTTTCGCTAAGTTCGAGCATTTCTACTTGCGCTTCTGATGTAATCACACCGCCACCGAAATAAATAAATGGACGTTTAGCGAAATTGATAATCGAAGCCGCCTCGATGATACGCACATCTTTTGCAGCGAAAGGCTCATCTTTTTGAACAGTTGCTTTTTCCTCATATTCACACTGAGCAATCTGAACATCCTTCGGCACATCAATTAGTACCGGTCCCGGTCTGCCTGATTTTGCAAGCTTGAACGCCTCACGAATAGTATCAGCAAGGTCTTCCACCGAGCCTACAAAATAATTGTGCTTGGTAATGGGAAGTGTCACGCCTGTTATGTCGATTTCCTGAAAACTATCTGTACCAATCTGAGTTGTAGGAACGTTTCCGCAAATAGCAACCATTGGAATAGAATCAAGATATGCAGTTGCTATACCCGTAACTAAATTTGTCGCGCCCGGACCTGATGTCGAGATAACAACGCCAACCTTACCTGTAACTCTCGCATATCCGTCTGCGGCATGTGTGGCGCCTTGTTCGTGGGCGGTAAGTATATGATTTATTTCGTCTTGGTATTTATAAAGACTGTCATACACATTGAGGATTTGACCGCCCGGATAACCGAAAACTGTGTCACATCCTTGTTCAATTAAAGTTTTTACTATGATATCTGAACCGCAAAGTTGCACACCTAACACCCCTTTCTCAAATTCTCGCAAATCAGCTCTCCGCACTTACTGCAACCGACGAGGTTTCCTCCCTCGCTCATAATGTCGGCTGTGCGATAGCCTTTATCAAGATATTCTGAAACGGCATTTTCAATCGCTGTTGCTTCATCCGGCATATCAAAGCTAAAACGAAGCATCATAGCAGCAGATAAAATTGTACCGATTGGATTTGCCATATCTTTGCCTGCTATGTCAGGAGCAGAGCCGTGAATAGGCTCATAAAGACCGCAGGAAGAACTACCAAGACTTGATGATGGAATCATACCGATTGAGCCTGTAATCATTGATGCTTCATCGGATAAAATATCACCAAACATATTTTCTGTTACCACAACATCAAACTGAGCAGGATTTTTCACAATCTGCATTGCGCAGTTATCTACAAGCATATCAGAAAGCTCAATGTCCGGATATTCTTCGGCTAATCGGTGCATAACCTTTTTCCAAAGTCTTGACGAATCCAACACGTTACTTTTTTCAACAGAGCAAAGCTTTTTGTTTCTCTTTCTTGCAGTTTCAAAACCGATTCTGCCAATTCTTTCGATTTCTGCTTCGGAGTATTTCAAAACATCTGTTGCAACATCGCCTTCTGTTTTATGTTCGCCGAAATAAATACCACCAATAAGCTCACGAACGATTATAAAATCAATACCTGCATCCACGATAGATTTTTTAAGCGGAGAAGCCGAGCTAAGTTGCGGCCAGATTTTTGCTGGTCTGTTATTGGAGTAAACACCCATTCCTGCACGGAGCTTTAAGAGTCCCTTTTCAGGTCTTTTATCTCCGGGAACATCATTCCACTTATCTCCGCCGACTGCGCCTAAAAGAACGCTGTCGGACTCTAAACATTTTTTAAGTTCTGCTTCAGGCAATGGCTCACCGTATTTATCAATGGCACATCCGCCCATATCTACATCTGTGTATGTAAATGTGTGACCGTAAAGCTCCGCCACCTTATCAAGAACCTTGAGCGCCTGATTTACGATTTCGGGACCGATTCCGTCACCTCTGATTACTGCTATATTTTTATTCAATGAAAACACCTCATTCCTTTAATGATGCCAAAAGTCCGCCTTTTCTTATAATATTCTGAATAAATTCAGGAAAGGGCTG
>JAGBCL010000081.1 GCA_018110825.1 Oscillospiraceae bacterium | reverse complement strand
CTCGCCTTCGCCGCCGTTGGTATTGAACTTTATCGTATATACGCCGCTTGTTCCGCTTGTGTTCGATGAACTGTAACCGCTGTCCGTGTATCCGCTGTCAGTAGTTTCTTCGGGCGGCTGGGTTGTGTCCGTATCTTCCACAGGCTCGTCAATTTCTTTGAGTGCCAATATCTCGCTTTCGGGTACGCTCTCACTTGCGGCAAGGCGTTTCAGCACATTCTGCATTTCCTCCGACACAGGCTCGCCTGTCAGCTTGTTAATAATAAAAATCCCTCCTAAACAGAAATAAGGCGGAGAACTCTGAAGTTCTCCGCCTACACATATATTTGATTGTCAGATTTAAGCGACATCCTTGATGTCATTCTCGGTCAGAACACCGTCTTTTATCATAAGCTGCTCCTGCTCGTCAAAAGGCATATTCTCAATCTTTTTCCGATTTGCAAACGCCCAATTAAGAACGGCAGTAAATTTCGGATTGAAACCCTCGGCGTACTTTCTGCCCGAAAGCTCATCCATAAACTTTAATGACCACGCAGAAGTGAACTCACCCCACTCGATTTCTTCAATGCCCGTTGCACTGAAACCTGTTGTCGGTAATCCCATAAATAAGCTCCTTTCGCATAAGTAACAATGTTTTCATATTCATTATACACCCACTCACGATATTGTGTCAAGGCGGATAATTTTGCTTGATATGATTAGTAAATATTGAATTACGCATAAAAATGTGATATAATAATTAGCAACAAATAAATTATGTAAGAGGTGTTTTTATGAGTAATAATATAAAAGGCTTTTCAAAATATTTAGTAATTTTTATTGATATTCTTGGTAGTCAGAATAGAAATGATTATCAAGAAACTTACAAAATAAATGACATATTTCACGAAGAATTGCAGAATAACACTAGTTATGATATGGAACATACAGTATACTTTAGAAAAGTGTACTCCTTTTCTGATTGTGCTTATATTTTTTATGGATTTAAAGACGGGATTGAAGATACACGCAAGGATTTAGGTAAGCTATTTACAGTTGCATTGTGCAATTGTGAGCCAATATTTTTACGCTTTATTAAAGAAAGAATTCTATTTCGTGGTGGAATATCTTACGGAGAAGCTTATATTGATTTGAATAGAAGTATGTTTTTCGGTCCTGCAGTAAATAAAGCTTATAAGTTAGAGTCGGAAACAGCTATTCATCCTCGCATAATTATCGACTCTGTTGTTGCCGAAGAAACTATAAATAACATTGAACAAGTTAAATACAGGACGCTTGCAAACGACACTGCCTATTTACCATATTTACTCGCTTATATTGTGCCACCAATGCCTTTTACAGGTGATGGAATTGTTAAAAAAGACATTGATGGACAATACATATATAATTATTTACATTTTCCTGAAAATAATATTATCTTGTCCCAGTATTATTCTTCTGCTGAAGATTTTATTAATGAATTAATAGAATTTTGTAAAAAGCAAATTGAAAATATACAATCATATAAAATACAGGATAAGTATTTTTATCTCAAAAGATTTTCCGAAAAAATATTGTCTAATCTTCTATCCGATGCCAACTTGGTATAACACAATTACATTTATATATCAAAAGCCGATTTCTGTATGAAGTCGGCTTTTTATGTATCTTTCGTGCTATATATAGCACATTTTACTGTGTCAGCCTGTCAGCAAGAGAACGAAGAACATCATAATCATCGCCCATAACACGGACAAGCAGAGCGTCCATATATCTTGAAAGCGTTTCAGCCTCGGTAACAGTAAGCGTAACAGCCGTGTATCCGTCAGTTTCTTCCTCGTTGGTATCATCTTCGTCCTCGTTATCATCGGGTATTTCAACATCTTCGTCAGCGGAAATGCTTTCCTCTTTCTGCATTTCCTTGACCTCTTTGTGCGTGATTTTCGGCTTTTCGGATATGATTTTCTGCTGTTTTTCGGGCGGGAGCTTTGCGACCTCGTTAGCCGTAGATATAGACATATCTCCCGATTTTACCGCCTGTTCCACATCGGGAATAGCGTTGTGCTTTATATTATCCAGCTTTCCGACCTGTGCAGAGGAAACATTGAGTGCGTCCGCTATTCTGTCCCTTATTCTGCCCTTAATCGGCTTGCCCGCAGCCTCCAGCTCCTTGAAAATCCTCGTCAGTTCCTCATATTCACGCATTTTATCTGCGTCCGAATACTTACGCTGTGTAGCGTTCAGCATAATGAGGTCAAGCTGTGTTTCGTTGTTTGGCTTTGCGCCCTTGATGAAACAAGGAACTTTACTGTTCTTACGCCGTCCGCTTTCAGTAAGTAGCTTTACCGCAGATAATCTTCTGTGACCGCTGATGAGCTTGTATCTGCCGCCGTTCTCCGATACCACAAGAGCCGTCATAAGTCCCTGTCGCTCAATATCCTCCGCTAATGTTTCGATTTCGGACAGCTCATAGAAATTATCCTCGTTAGGCTCTATAAGCTCGATGTCAAGCATTTTGAGGTTGTCTATGTAGCTGTCTGCGTTCGCTGTCTGTATGTCTGCCATAATTGCGCTGTCAATCTGAAATTTTCTGCTCATATTCCGTTCTCCGTCCTTTCAATGATTTCCGCTGCCAAATTCTCAAAAGCTGTTGCCGCCGCTGTCCATTTCATATATTCCTTTGCGGTAAGTCTGAAACTGAACGAGTTTTTAATAACTCTGCTGAACGGTACAGTAGTTTTCAGCACCTTATTTCCGAGCATTGATTTAAGCAGCTCCAACAGCTCGTTATCAGAGGGGTTTTCTTTATCGAACTTGTTTACGATACAGCCGCCGAACTGTGCGTTGCAGTTTGTCAAAGCTCCTGTTACCGTCGGAATACCCTGTATTGCGAAAGTGCTTAACTCTATCGGAACATACACACAATCGCAGAGTGTTATGACTTTTTCGGTAATCTTGGTAAGAGCAGGGGGCAAGTCAAGCAGAACATAGTCGTAACGGCTGCCGTAAGAAAGCACCTTGCGGATATTCGCCGTCTGTTCTTCATCGGAGAGCTGCTCAAACTGTGCGTTGACAAGATTTAATGCAGAGGTTGATGTAAGAACATCAATGTTCGGATAGCGTGTATTGCTGTGTGCAACATCGGGAGTAAAATTCTTCTTTACAAGAGCCGTTTCAAGCCCTGCCTTCGGCTCGGCAAAGAAACGGGAGCTGTTAGCTTGTCCGTCAAGGTCAATAACTAATATTCTGTGCTTTTCTGCCAGCTCGTTTGCCACATTGATAGCGGTTGTGGTTTTACCGACACCGCCTTTGTTGTTGTAAAAAGCTATTGTGTTCATATTTCTTCCTTTCCGTGCATTTCTGCACCCTCAATTATTCCCGTACATATCGTGATTTACCATAGCTGAATAAAAGCTGCCGATAGTATGCGGAGCGTTATACAATGCGGTAATCAGATATGACCGAATGTTGCGAATACTGCTTGTGTTCCTGTCAAAAGCCATAAGCACATATTCGATGTGGCTGTCGTTCAGTTTTAAGAACTGCGATTTTACCACTTTCTGCGGATAATCCTCACCGTTCACACGGATATATTCACGGGCAGAACACACAACATCAAGCATTATGTTCAAGATTTCATCTATCCTGTCCGTTTTAGTTGGACTACCTGCAATCAGACATTCATAGTCGATGTTCGTCCGAAGAATATCAAGATACTCGGCTCGTTCTTCCATAACATCAACATCAGAGCTTTGCCGTTCATCAATCCTATCAATCATATCCTCGAAAAAATCGTCCTCATCGTCAAAATCGCCCGTGTGCGTATGATTGATTGATAGATGATTATTAACTTTAGATTTATTTTCTTTGGATTTATATATGTAGGGGGTTGGACAAACTTCGGAGTAAGTTCCGCAGTTGCTTTGGAGCTGTGGAGTAAGTTCTTCGGGAGCAAGTTCTGTACTTTCTTTCGGAACAAGTTCCGCAGTTTCTTCGGAGCAGGAATGCCGATTTTTGTCTTTCTCATCGCTGCTGTCATCACCCAGCTCCGCACTTTCTTCAGAGCAGGAAGATTTACGCTTTCGCTCATAAGACTGTGCTGCCATCGGCTTTATATTTGCGATAGCTTTCTCGCCGTCAGACAGGAGCTTTGTAATAAGGGGGAGATTTTCTATAACACGGAAACAACGCCGTGCGGGTAAGCCTCTGGTTTTAGTTTCAATCAAGCCTATTTCCGCAAGTTTCTTTATACAGCGTTTCTGCTGATACTCTGAAAGCGTTGTGCTTTCCTCAAGGTCTGGAATAGTTGAGTAAAACCACCCTTCATCGAGCATTCCGTTTCGCTCGTAATAGCTGCTCTTGGATATGAGGGCGGCGTAAATCATAGCCTCCATCACTCCGATAGAATGAGCCAGCGGACGATT
>JAGBCL010000080.1 GCA_018110825.1 Oscillospiraceae bacterium | reverse complement strand
TGAAACAAGATGTATAATTTAAGAAAGTACAAAAATCAGGGGTGACTTTATGAGAAAGAAATTGCTTGTTCTTATGGCTGCGGCGGTGCTTCTTACCGCGTGTACGGAGAATAAAAGCGAAGGGGAAGCCGCAAGCAGCGAAAGCGTATCTTCAGCAATAACAGCGTCTACAGCTGCTTCCGAGGAAAAGGAAATCACAGTGGATTTTACATATACAATCCTCAATGACAATGTTACAGTTACAGCGTACACAGGCAAGGATGACATTGTAAAAATTCTCGACGAGATAGAGGGACTACCCGTTACAGCCGTAAGCAAGGATGCTTTTAAAGGCACAGATGTCAGGGAGGTAGTATTTCCCGAAAGCGTTACGGTTGTAAAGGGATTGGGCGGGGCTGAAAACCTTGAAAAAATCACATTGTCATCATCAACCAAAACCATTGAAACGCATAATTTCGGTCAGCTTCCCTCGTTTAAGGAAATCGAAATTTCAGACAGCAGTCTTTTTACGTCAAAGGATGGTATGCTTTTCAGCAAGGATATGAAAAAGCTTGTTCTTGTGCCAATGGGAATTGAAAAGGTTATAATTCCTGACGAGGTTGAGGTTATAGGTGAGTATGCCTGCCATAATGGAAAGATGAAAGAGGTTGTTTTTTCAAACAATCTGAAGCGTATGGAAAAGTACGCTTTTGCAGGGTGCAAAAATCTGCTTGCTGTAGAAATGCCATTCAGCCTCACGGAAATCGGTGAAAATGTTTTTTCAACAAGCGGACTCATAAGCCTGAAACTCAATAACGGTCTTGAGAAGATTGGCAACTATGCTTTTCAGAACACGCAGATTGAGGAACTGCGTATTCCCGCAACTGTGACCAAGGTTGGCAGGACAGTTATCAACAACGATTGTCCTGTTTATGCGTACAGCTATATTGACGGACTTGGGCAATATTATCCCGAGTATATAGGGGAAACACGTCTGCAAAAGGCTGGAAGGACAATACCGAAGCCGTCAGAAGGCACCAGATGGCGTGTTTATATTGATATGAACAAGGACGGTATTCCCGAGTATTTTGAATGCGATTACGGCTATGTGGAGTTTTGTCAATTTGGCGGTAATGACAGTTGGAACTGTGATTTTTATGGCAATTCAATGCTTTATGAATTTTATGACAGTGAAAATGATTATTATTTTTATGTAACATCTTACCCCTTCGAAGTAGGATATGGGGAAGCGTACTATGCAATAATACCCCTCAAAGATGAGATAGCATTTTGTTATTTGGGTGAATGTACAGGATTTTATTACGGAGAAAATGACGAACAGCTTTACTACGGAGTTGTAAACGGGAAATATATCTATAAAGATGCTTCTATAAGCATCGAAGAAGTGTTTGCAGAGGCTTTTTCCGAATATGAGCTTACAGCGGCATATGACCTTAACAAGCTTGCTAAGGAAACTGCGGAGGGACATAAATTCAGCATTACTATCGGTGAAATTCCCGATTATCCTAATGAAACGGATTTAATGACCAAGGCTGAATACGAGCAGAAATACGACGAAACGGATGATAATGATTATTTCTGGCACCGTAAAGGATGTCATTATCTGAAGAATGAACAGATAAATAAAGACAGTTTTGAAAAGCTTGCGGAAGAGGATGTTGTTTATCTTGGCATATATAACGAGTCAGATGAAAAACGTTCTATTGAAGGAATTGAAAAGCTTACAGAGATAAAGGAACTCATAGTATGTGGTATTTCTGACCTTTCAGTGCTTTCCGAAATGAACGGAATTGTCAGTCTGTATGTAAGTGGTGCGGAAAATTATGATTTTCTCAGCGGAATGGATGGGGTGAAAATTCTGGAATTCCGTGACACATTGGACAAGCCTGACGATTTCTTCAAGGTGCTTAAAGAAATGGACAGCCTTGAATTTCTGCTTGTAAACTGCTGGGAAAGGACTATTACCGCAGAGCAGGAGCAGTGGCTTAAAGAAAATATGCCTGATTTGACTGTAATATATTACAAAATATAACGCATTGAAGGGAATGAGCAGATTATGAGAAAGATAATATGTATTATTGCAGCTATATTATGCTGTGTTTTCCTGCCGTTTACGGTTAATGCGGAAAATATTGATATTCCTGAGGATTTTGAATATAAAACAACGGAAGACGGCAGTTGTATTTTAACAGGCTACAAAGGCACGGGAGAAATGATAATTCCTGATGGAGTAACGGAAATAGGCAGAAGTGCGTTTGAGGACAGAACAGATATTACAAAGGTTGTTATACCGTCATCCGTGAAGGTTATACGAAACAGAGCTTTTTGCAGCTGTGAAAATCTTACCGAAGTTGAATTTTCAGATGGGCTTGAAACAATATGTGAAGATGCATTTGCTTTTACGGGAATAAAATCTGTAATTTTACCCGACAGCGTGAAAAGTATAGAATCTGCTGCTTTTCACCGTTGTGATTGCAAAGAGGTAAAGCTTCCTGATGGGCTCACTGTGATAACGGAAAGCTGTTTTGAATATTGCACTTTTCTTGAAGATATAACCTTTCCGTCAGAACTTAAAAAGCTTGAAGATAGGGCATTTATGGATTGTTCAGGGGCGAAGATTGTTCTTCCTGAGGGCGTGACATATCTTGGTAAACTCTCGCTGGCAAGAGTGACAAACATTCATTTCCCCACAACGATAACCTATTTTGCAGATTATTTTATGGGACCGCCGAATGATTTGAGAGAATACAGGCTTACAACTCCGAAATATAATCCTGCTTATGTTGTACATCTGGGAAAATACGGTGAAATAACCTATACCGAACAGACACAGGAGCAGTTTATGGAAGCTGTTTCGGAGTGTTACAAGAAAAAAGCTTTCATTGATATGAGCTTTGACGGAATTTATGAAATTCTTGTTCTGAAAGATAACGGTTATGG
>JAGBCL010000079.1 GCA_018110825.1 Oscillospiraceae bacterium | reverse complement strand
TTTTGTCGTTGTCCCGAAAATGATACAACGACTATGGTATAATAGTTTTAAAGGGTAATTTAATGATTTCAAATAAATCTTAGGAGGACACCACTATGGCGGAAAACGAAAACAGCAAAGACCTTTTAAGCGTTCTTTGGGCGGGAGCTGATATTCTCCGTGGCAAAATGGACGCTAACGAATACAAAAACTATCTCTTGGGTATTGTATTCTACAAATACCTCTCGGATACTTTCCTTACTCACGTTTATGACCTTTTATACAACAAGAAACCTGAAAATATGACCGAGGCTCAGAGAGCTTACGAGGAAATCTTTGAAACAGAAGATGCAGAGGAGCTTCTCGAAGATATTAAGGAGAGCTACCACTACACAATCTCTCCTGACCTTACATACACAAAGATTGCCGAAGCTGCTAACAATAACTCTTTCCAGCGTGAAAATTTGCAGAAAGCATTTAACAATGTAGAGCAGTCAGACAGTATTTTTGCAAATCTTTTTGCCGATGTAGACCTCTATTCTACACGACTTGGTGCAGGCGAACAGAAGCAGTCAAGCACTATTGCAGAAGTCGTTAAGACTATCAATGAAGCAAACCTTCTTAATCACGAGGGCGATGTTCTCGGCGATGCGTACGAATATCTTATCGGACAGTTTGCAAGTGAAACGGGCAAGAAAGCAGGAGAATTCTATACACCACAGGCTGTTTCACAGATACTTACCCGTGTTGCTATTCAGGGACAGGAGGACAAGCAGGGACTTCTCGTATATGACGCCGCTATGGGTTCAGGCTCACTTCTTCTCAATGCAAAGAAATATTCAAACAAGCCTGATTATATCCGCTATTTCGGTCAGGAGCTTTCCACAACTACATACAACCTTGCAAGAATGAATATGTTCCTACACGGTGTTGACCCCGAAAATCAGACACTCAGAAATGCCGATACACTTGACGCAGACTGGCCGACTGATGAGGAAACCGATTTCGATATGGTTTTGATGAATCCTCCTTACTCAGCCAAGTGGTCTGCTGCACAGGGATTTCTGAACGACTCACGTTTCTCTGATTACGGTGTTCTTGCCCCTAAATCAAAAGCCGATTATGCTTTCTTACTGCACGGCTTCTATCACTTGAAGAACAGCGGAACTATGGCTATTATCCTTCCTCACGGCGTTCTGTTCCGTGGAGCCGCAGAGGGTAAAATCAGACAGAAGCTCATTGACAGCGGTGCGATTTACGCTGTTATCGGCTTACCGTCCAACCTTTTCTACAATACATCTATCCCGACAACAATCATTGTTCTGAAGAAAAACCGTGAAGGTCGTGACATTCTCTTTATTGACGCTTCAAGTCATTTCGTGAAGAAAAAGACACAGAACGATATGAGTCAGGAGAATATCGACCACGTTATCGGGCTTTACACAGACCGCAAAGACGTGGAAAAGGAAGCTCATCTTGCAAGCTATGAGGAAATCAAGGCTAATGACTACAACCTCAATATTCCCCGTTATGTAGACACTTTTGAACAGGAAGAAGAAATCAGCCTTGCAGATATTGCAATCGAACTTTCGGAACAGGATAAGGAAATCAAGACAGCTCAGACTGAACTTCTTGCTCAATTTGCAGAGTTGACAGCCTCCGACGAACAGGCACAAGCTGAAATTTCAGCTCTTATGAAAACTTTGGAGGGATTATTCTGATGAAAAATGAACAGAATGTACCACAGGTACGCTTCAAAGGTTTTACTGATGCTTGGGAACAGCGTAAGCTCGGAGAATGTTTCGATGAAAGAACAGAACGCTCGGCAGATGGGGAGTTAATTGCAGTCACAATAAACTCAGGCGTTGTTAAGGCTTCTGAATTAAACCGACACGATAATTCAAGCGAAGATAAGTCTAATTATAAAGTTGTACGGGTAAATGATATTGCATATAACAGTATGAGAATGTGGCAAGGTGCAAGCGGATATTCCCAATATGACGGCATTTTAAGCCCTGCATATACAGTTGTAATACCGAGAGAAAATGTAAATCCTGTGTTCTTCTCTTATATGTTTAAGAGAACTGATATGATACACGAATTTCAAATAAATTCTCAAGGATTGACTTCTGATACTTGGAATTTGAAGTTCCCAGCGTTCAGTACAATTAGTGCAAATGTTCCAAAATCAGAAGAGCAACAAGCTATCGGAAATTATTTTACCAACCTCGACAACCTTATCACCCTTCATCAGCGTAAGTGTGAAACCCTTCAAAAACTCAAAAAATCTATGCTCCAAAAAATGTTTCCGAAAAATGGAAGCCTTTATCCCGAAATTCGATTTGCTGGATTTACTGACGCTTGGGAACAGCGTAAGTTAAAGGATGTTACTCAAAGAGTGCAAGGAAATGATGGTAGAATGGATTTGCCTACCCTTACAATTTCAGCAGGATACGGCTGGCTTGACCAACGTGATAGATTTTCTGCAAATATAGCTGGTAAGGAACAAAAGAATTATACACTTCTTCGCAAAGGTGAACTTTCATATAATCACGGCAACTCTAAACTCGCAAAATATGGTACTGTTTTTTCTCTCCGAACATACGAAGAAGCCCTTGTTCCGAGGGTTTATCACAGTTTTAAAGTAACAGATGAAGCTGATGCAGATTTCATTGAATACGTCTTTGCTACAAAGCTTCCTGATAAAGAATTAGGCAAGCTCATATCATCTGGTGCTCGTATGGACGGACTGTTGAATATAAACTATGATGAGTTTATGGGTATCAAGATTACAATGCCATCTGTTAAAGAACAAAAGCAATTAAGCGACTATTTCAGACATCTCGACAACCTTATCACCCTTCATCAGCGTAAGTTGGAAACGCTGAAAAAAATGAAAAAATCTATGCTCCAGAAGATGTTTATATGAAAGGCGGTGTATTAACTTGGCAGAACTCGAACAGACAATAGAAGAAAAGTTAATAAAACAGCTTACTGAGGGGAAAAGTCAGTGGACTTACCGCCCCGACCTTAATGACGAAGAAAAACTTTGGGCGAATATCAAGCTCATTCTTGAACGAGGAAACAAAGAGCAGCTTGACGGAACAGAGCTTTCAGACCGTGAGTTTGAACAGGTTAAAAACCAGCTTTCTTTCCCAACCTTTTATGATGCTGCAAAATGGATTGCAGGAGAAAACGGCGTTGCACACGTTTCCGTTCAGAGAGATACCAAGACCGTTCAGCTTACAGTCTTAAAGCGTGATGATATTGCAGGAGGTTCAAGCGTTTACGAGGTTATTAACCAGTACAGAGCCTTAAAAGACGATGAATGTGATATTCACGACCAGAACCGTCGCTTTGACGTTTCTCTGCTTATTAACGGTATTCCGCTTATTCATATCGAGCTGAAAAACCGTCAGCACTCATATATGGACGGTTTCAGACAGATTAAAAAGTATATCAGCGAGGGTAAATTTACAGGCGTATTTTCTGCTGTTCAGATGTTTGTAGTATCAAATGCAGTAGACACCAAGTATTTTGCGGCAGCTACCGAGGAACAGCTCAATGAAAAGTTTCTTTCAGGTTGGCAGGATAACGAAAACGCTCCTGTTTCCGATTATCTGAAATTCGCTTCACAGGTGCTTAAAATCCCCGAAGCTCATCAGATGGTAATGAAATATGTTGTATTAGACCAAGAGGATAAGAAGCTCCTTCTGCTCCGTCCGTATCAGATACACGCTATTGAAGCTGTGAGAACGGCTTCCCGTCAAGGCAAATCGGGATATATCTGGCATACAACAGGCTCAGGCAAGACTATGACGAGCTATAAAACAGCGAGAAATCTTCTTATGGATATTCCGAGCATTGAAAAAACTATCTTCCTCATTGACCGAAAAGACCTTGATATGCAGACAACTCAGGCATTCCAGTCTTATGCGAACAATGATGTTGTCGATGTAGATGAAACCGACAATGTAGGTGACCTTATTAACAAACTGAAAAATCAAAATCAGCAGGTTATCGTTACAACAATTCAAAAGCTGTCTATTGCGATAAAGAAGCGTTTACAGGAAGGCACACCAGCTTATAACCGTATTAAGAGCCTGCGTATTGCTTTTGTTGTTGATGAATGTCACCGAGCTGTTACACCGAGAACACAGCGACTTCTTTCGCAGTTCTTCCATAATTCTCTTTGGTACGGCTTTACGGGAACCCCACGCTTCAAAGAAAACCCATATCCGGAAGAAGGCGATTTGCCACGAACGACCGACCAGCTTTACGGCGATTGTTTACATAAGTATACAGTAAAGGAAGCTATCCGTGACCAAGCCGTTTTAGGCTTCCAGACCGAACATCTCGGTCAGCTTGACTTAAAGAACAATGACGAAAACGAAGATTTGTCCATTTACGAAACCGAAATGCATATGCTCAAAGTTCTTGACACTATTCTAAATAAATCAAGAGAGAAGCTCGGCTTTACAAACGGACGCGGAAAAACTTATGAAGGCTTGCTCACAGTTAATTCAATTCAGAGGGCACAGGCATATTATGATTTGCTGAAAAGAGTCAAGAACGGCGAAACGGAGCTTGAAATCAGCGAAGAAACAAAAAGAGTTTTACCTGACTTCCCGAAATTTGCGATTACATATTCCGTTTCAAGTGATGAAGATACTGAAAGCGCAGACCTCAATGTTCCGAAGATGAAAGAGTCACTTGATGATTACAACAAGATGT
The DNA here is from genome assembly GCA_018110825.1 of Oscillospiraceae bacterium. Taxonomy (GTDB): domain Bacteria; phylum Bacillota; class Clostridia; order Oscillospirales; family Ruminococcaceae; genus RGIG8773. Next base: position 1,443 of record JAGBCL010000079.1, on the reverse strand, counting down.
TCGGTACTACATACGGTATTGGCGAAATCAAAGGATATAACGCAAATCTGAATGACCGACTTGCAAGAAAGAAATCCAAATTCAAGAGCCGTGATGAACAACTCGACCTTGTTATCGTTGTAAACAGATTACTTACGGGCTTTGACGCACCTTGTCTGTCAACTGTCTTTATGGACAGACAGCCTATGCACCCTCACGACATTATTCAGGCATTCTCCCGTACAAATCGTCTTTTTGATAAGCCTAAACAGGCAGGACAGATTGTTACTTTCCAATCTCCGCATAAGTTTAAAAAGGCTGTTGACGCAGCACTGATACTCTACTCAGCGGGCGGAGAAGCCTCTGTACTTGCTCCTGATTGGGATACAGTATATGACGAGTTCACAAAAGCTCTTGCTTATGTTCGTGTAACTGCGGCTACTCCTGATGTTATTCCTACTCTTGCAAAAGAGGGCGAATTACGCTTTGCAAAGGCTTTCCAAGAGTTTGACAAGATTTATGCAAGCCTTAAAGCATTTACAAAGTATGCTGAAAATCCACCAGAGTCTTACGGCATAACTCAGGAAGAATACGATGATTATGCTGCTCATTACAAGAATATTCGAGAGAAGTATAGAAAGGAACCCAATCCGATTGACCCTATTGACCCAACTGTTATCGACTTTGAATATGAGCTTAAAGCGTACAGCCGTGAAAAAATAGACTATGACTACATTGTTAGCTTAATTCAGACCGTAGTTTCAGCTACTGATGAGGAAAGAGCAGAACAGCATTATCAAAATCTTCTTGCCGAAATCAGTAAATACATTGAAGATTTGCTTTCATCTAACCCTAAGCTCGGTGCTTTAATGCAGGAATTGTGGGACGAGATTAACAATAATCCTGATGATTTTAAGGACAAGAGAGTTTCTCACACTCTTGCTCAGATGCGTAAGGAAGCTATTGACAATGTTCTTTCGGGCTTTGCTGCTGAATGGTGTGTAAGTCTTGAAGCGGTTTCCTACTCCGCCGACCGCTATGAGCTTGGTGATACGGAAATCCCCGGACTTAATAATTTGAAGAAAGCTGCCGATTTTGACAAATTCTCCGAAACCCACAGCGATATATCGAAATTCAAGTACAATCAGGCTATGAAAAAAGCCTTGTCAGACCTGTTAATTGAAGAAATTGTCCCGCTTCGTGATGATAATTATAGAATAGATGATACTAAATTGACAGCGAAATCCTAAAACTGAATAAAAAATGTATATTTTTATGGAGCTAAGACTTTCTTAGCTCCTTTTTCTTTGCCTATTTTGCAAGAACTTGGGAACAGCGTAAGTTTGGGAATGTGTTTGAAGAATACTCTGAAAAGAACCACGAAGAATTACCGCCGCTTACAATTATTCAAGGTAAGGGAACAATTTTAAGAGATGAGTCTGACCGAAATTTGATATATGACAA
>JAGBCL010000078.1 GCA_018110825.1 Oscillospiraceae bacterium | reverse complement strand
GAAACCTTGATTAACTGGAAAGGCTGCTTGATTACCTGTTCCATAGAAGTTGTACTTCTGGAAACCTCTGCAACCATGTCGCCCTCATAATCACATATCAGGTCATGCTCCTCCTCATCCAAGAGATACCCCTCAGAAGGAGTAATTTCTTTCACATAATAATTTCCGAGATAGAGGTTATTTACCTCTGCCTCACCATACTTGTCTGTGGTAAGTGTGGCAATCAAATCCCCTGCCTTAAATACCACGCCTGTTGCTCCGTCAGGATGAACAATGTCATTGCGGGCATACAAGCCATATACAGCACCCTCTAAAGACGCATCGCCCTGTGGAATGGCTACACAGGTTTCCTTATCCATTTTGAAAATATGGATTTTTGCTGTGGTACGGTCATTCTCAAAAGTATGGGTAAAGTTTGCCTTTGGTGTTGTTTCAGAAAGGTAATTGAAGTTGAAACTGTAAACATCACTACTGTTTCTGATATATCCATAAGGAGCCTGTGTTTCGGAAATATAATAACTGTTTGCAATCGGTAAATCCAATGTGTAAGCTGCTTTTCCATCTTCTCCCGTTGTTACGGTCTGTAATGCAGTACCCTTTGTCACGATGACCTGTCCTGCATAGTTCTTAATGTCATTTCCTGCATAAAGAGTGTATTTACCTCCATCAAGAGGATTTTCTGTTTCAGAATCCTGCTTCACAACGGATACTTCCGCTTTCTGTCTTGCATTCTGAATGGTAGTTGCTTCGTACTGCACATTTACAGTCTGATCCTTGTACTCAATCTTTACAGTCTGCGGAGTGGTATTGATAGTATAACCGTCAATACTCTTTGTCTCCGTTACCACATAAGTTCCTAAGTGAAGGTCTGTAAGCACCACCTGTCCGTCAGTTCCTGTCACAAGGTTTTCTGCAATCACATCGCCCTTGTTATACACTTTTGTACCATCTGCCTTATAAATATCTGCACCTGCTGTTACCATAAAAGTTGCTCCCGGCAGCTTTCTCATTTCATAAGTGAAGTTCGTACCATTCCAACCGGAAAGCACTTCTCCCTCTTTGTAAATGGTAATGGCTCCAAGCTGTTCCTTGTCCGTAGCCGTAAAGGAAGTAGTCTGTCCTGCCTTTACAGTTAAGGTATGAACCTTGTCACTAAGCACATAACCCTTCGGAGCAGTAATCTCCTTCACATAGTAAGTGCCTGCAACAAGAGCTTTTGACTTTGCCTTACCATCTGAGCCTGTTGTCAGCTTATCTACAAGATTTGTGCAGCTACTGTCGGAATAGATACCATAAACTGCACCGGATAACTTCACACCGCTTTCCTCATCCTGCTTTGTAATCTGTCCATAACCGATATTCTCAGTTTTAACCTTGAAATACGCATGAACCGGATCAGCCTGTGGTCTTTCGGAAACAAACTCCTGATAACCGGATTTGTCTGTAAGCCAGAACACACAGCTTGTTGTAGTCTCAACTGCCCCGATTGTGGAATCCATTGTTGCTGTGGTTGCATTTGTATTTACTGATGTGCTGGAAATAGTAACGCTGTTGCCACTCTTTTCAACAGAATATCCACTAAGGGAAATCGAGAAGTTTCCAAGCACTCCGTTACTGTCTGTTAAGGTTGTTTCAAATCTCTGATTTGCTTCATTCCATTTCAGCTCATAAGTCGGAGCCTTACTCTGTCTTGTGGCTGAAAAGCTCGGTACTGTCACATAATAAGACGCATTGATGCTGTTCTTTAATGATGTGT
>JAGBCL010000077.1 GCA_018110825.1 Oscillospiraceae bacterium | reverse complement strand
CTATGAAGCTGCTTTAGCGAGTGGCTGGCTTGAGTTGTTCCCTATACTGTGGCATTGTTCACAGTTGTTCCGTCAGGGGTGTCGTGGACAAGTATGACGGGTGCATAGCGATTACAGGGTTTGTAGGCTGGCGCTTATGTCAGCCTACATCTTTTACATAGTAACATACTATGAATAAAATACAGAAAGGACAATCCAATATGGAAAAAGTCAAGGAAGTTTTTAGAGGACAGGTTTACTTATCAAGGCTTACCGGTAAAGGCTGTGAACAGCGTGGCAAACGCCCCGTACTGATTTTACAGAACGATGTCGGTAACAAGTACAGTCCAACAACAATCGTTGCTCCGATTACAACGGCGATTAAGAAACGAGCGTTGCCCGTTCACGTTCCTGTTTTCAGCAATCGACTTCATAAGAATTCGATGGTGCTTTGCGAACAGGTTCAGGTAATAGACAAGTCAAGGCTCGGCAAAATGCTCTGCCGCATAAGCAACAAGACACTTGCAGAAGTCGATAAGGCTCTTGCGGTAAGCGTCGGAATTAACAATAACTTTGGAGGTAACGAGAATGAATAACGAAATCAAAATTTTTGAACACGAACAGTTCGGCTCAGTAAGAACAATCCTCATCGACGGTCAGCCGTGGTTTGTTGGTAAAGACGTTGCGATAGCTTTAGGATATACAAATCCCCAAAAAGCACTTCGTGACCACGTTGATGATGAAGATTTGACGGTGAACGAATCGTTCACCGTCAACGGAACGCCTGCAAGGCTCATAAATGAAAGCGGGGTTTACTGCTTAATCATTAAGAGTAAACTCGAAGCCGCAAGACAGTTCAAACGCTGGGTTACTTCTGAAGTCCTCCCTTCAATCAGAAAATACGGAATGTACGCAACGGAGCAGACAATCGACAATGTGCTTAACGGCACTGAGGAGGCTGAAAGGCTCTTTACTCAGCTTAAAGAAGAAAAGCTCCGCACAAGGGAACTTAAAAACGAGAATATGAGGCTTGCCGAAGAAAACGACTCTCTTGCAGAGGTCGTTGACTTCATCAATATGTATGACGACGAAAGCGATTTGCTGAATGTATCAGATATTGCAATCGCATATCAGATGTCGGCAATCGAATTCAATCGCTTGCTCTGTATTCTCGGTATTCAGCATAGAGCTTATGGAACTTGGATACTTGCTCCTGAATATGAGAACTGTGGATATGTGAGGACGGACAAACGTCCAACCTTCTACGGCGAAGGCTTCTTTATCCATACCCGTTGGACGCATAAGGGAGCAGCATTCTTGTATAACCGCTTGAAAGAAAACGGCATTTTACCCGTTTTTGACTGGATAAAGCAGATAACAATAACTAACTGAAAATAAAGGAGAATTTATTTATGGATAATGTAATGGTTATAGCAGTTATTACTCCCGATGAAGCGATGAAAGAGCTTGACAGGGACTTGGAGAAAACCTGCGAAATTATGGGTTTACTCTACCATAACTACGGTATTGAACTCAGCGACGATGAGTTCGATAAGGTATTTGACATCATAAACAGATAATTTTCTTTCATATTGATTGGCTCCCTCTTTTAACGGCAGTTCTTTAAGAGCTGCCTTTTTACATAGCCTACCCCAAGTAGGCACAACCTCGCACTAAGCGAAAGTCAGGAAACGCTCTTGACATTTACGCTTTAAAGTGCTAAAATGTAAGGAGAGATAGAAATGACTAATACAACACAAATCGAACGCAATTTTGGTATATGGGTGGCTCTGAAAGTTCTGCTCAAGCACGAACTTATCAATCAGGAAACCTTTGATAAAATTGTTAAACACGAACTCAGAGAATATATGGCATAAAGCCGAAGGAGGACATATTATGTATTATGGAACAAATCCGCTTTTTCTTGACAAAAACAGACCGAGAAAAGTCGTATTTTATGGACGAGTATCAACAGAACACGAAGCGCAGCTCTCGGCACTTGAAAATCAGATGCAATGGTATGAAGATACTGCAAAGCGTTTTCCGAATTGGGAAGTCGTAGGCAGATACATAGACGAGGGTATCACAGGTACTCAGGCAAAGAAAAGACCCTCGTT
>JAGBCL010000076.1 GCA_018110825.1 Oscillospiraceae bacterium | reverse complement strand
CAACAGCGTCACCCACTTTCTGCAAGACTTCAAACTTTAGGGCAGCAAGGTCGGAAACCGCTGCCTGTACCTCCCCGGCAAGCTGCGGGTAGGGGCTGTGCCACTCATTTAGCGTCCGGGCTATCTGGTTTAAGTTGCCGCCGATCCTGCCGTATTCGGCGGTCAGCTTCCCGACAGCGGCAAGCAGCTCGTCATTGACGGGGGAAACGGTTATGATGGGGCGTATGGCTGCCCCGGTTATGGCTTGCCGGATAAACTCGGCTTGGCTCATGTTGTAAGCAGAAAGCCGCTGGGCAAACTCAGCGTATTCTTCCTCGGTCATGCGTGTCTTGACTACCCGGCTGCGGTGCGGCGTGTTGTATCGTTTCATGGTCGACAGACCTCCTTTCTGTGTATGGTGTCCTCTCACTAATAGGAGAAAAACAGGGTGTGAAGCGGAACTGTTTTTGAAAAATCCGAAAAAATATTTTGAGGGATTTTTAAGCGGCATAAGCCGCATTAGCAGGGTTTGGGGAAGGCACTCCCCAACAAGATTCCCGCAGGGGCAAAATGAGCGAAAAGCGAATTTTGGTACTGCGGTAGAATCTTGCTCTAAGAAACTGCCGCTTTCCTCTACGGCTGACTTTGCGGCAATCCGCAGGGGGCGGCTTAGCTGGTTTCCGTCAATAAAGCGAGTGCGGCGGCGTGTCCTGCCCGCCTTTGCTCCCCTCTACGGACGGAAACGGAAAATGCCAAACGCTCCTTTGGATTTTTTCATCACTACTACGGCAGCAAGCCCATTTCGGGCAAACTTCCCCGGTCACTCCCTACTACAAGCGAATGGGGTGGTTTGCCAAAAATGGACGCAAAAAAAGCAGCAAATCTTTTCAGACTTACTGCTTGTGTGCCCGCTGTGATGGGCGGCGGGTATTTCGTTATTGTTCGGTTCTACAAGTATTCATTTTAATCACACACTATAATATCATCCATCGCACCTAAAGATGTTCCATATGCAAAACTAAGCAAATTATCCATGTTAAATAAAAGTTCATAATAAGCATCGTAGTCATCATGCGTAACTTTGAATATGATGTTATTCTCTGTATAGCCATATACATCAAGGTCAGAAATAATATCACCGCCAGTTACCCAAACTGTCCAATTACTCCCCTCAACACCATAGGCACATGTTTCTGTTTTTTCAACACCAACACATGCTCCACGCTCTTTATCAAATATCCATTGTCCTTCAAATTTTTCAAAAATCTCATTTAGGCTTGGATCTGCCATGTCAATACTTTCTTGAATTTCAGACGAAATAATAAAGTTTTCGTTTCTGACATCTGCCAAATAACCGGCAAGTATGTAAGTCCTTGCTCGTGTCATGTCTTTGGCAGTATCATTTTCTAATTGAGGTTGAAGGCTTCCTCCAAAAGCAACCATGCCTGCACCTTTTACATTTTTCTCTTTTCTATCAATCCATGCCCGTTGTTCATCAAGCACTTCTGCTTTTGTTTCGGTATCTAATTCATCACTTAATCTACTCCACAAAGAATTAAGTTCATCATCCCAAAGCTGATACCACTGTGCAGTGAGCTGATTCATTTCCTGCTGTCCCATGCTGCCCCAATCAGCATTTTCATATTCACGAGATTTATCTTCAACTTTTGCAATCTCATCTTGAATACTTTCAGCCTTATTATTTTCTGTATCAAGCATATCCTTTGTATGCTGATTCTCTGTGGCTTGAGTTTCTTCTTCAACTTGAGATGAATGATTTTCCGTACTTGGGTTGCTTTTTTCTTCATTTACTTTGCTACCGCAGCCAATACACAATGCTGTTACTAATATCAATACCATTACAATTCCACTTTTCTTTATGTGTTTCATTGTTGTTACTCCTTTTTCTGATTTCTGAATTTATCCAGCTACATTGTACTCCATCTACAAAAGATAATAAAGCACAAAATTATCAAAATTCTCTTTAGATTCTCTCTATCTGGTTTTCTATTTCCCCTTGCTTTGGAATAGCGGCGGGGCTGCTGTCCTTGTCCTGTTTTTGTTGTGCTTCTTTATTAACCATGAGCATTTGCACCGGGATTATCGTTTCCATATCCTTCGAGAAGATTGATAACTCCCCACACACCTACACCTGCGCCGATAGCGGTTACTACTGTTTTAAGTCCTGTTACTGATGTTGTAAAAAAGCTCATTCTTTTGTCTCCTTTTTCTGAAAAATGAATTAAAAAAGGGAGCTGTTCTGATTTATGATTTTTCAGAAAAACTCCCATAACAATAGTTCCAATATTTAGTTGTAAAGTCACTTCTGGACGCTGTGACCAGAAGTTAAGCTGTGATTTCT
>JAGBCL010000075.1 GCA_018110825.1 Oscillospiraceae bacterium | reverse complement strand
GTTGGGGTTTTTAAGCTGCTTACGGTCGCACAAAATCATATTGTTTGAAAGTGCGTTAAGACCGTAGTAGAGAGCTTCACCGCCCTGAAAAAGCTCCTGAGTAGTAAACGGAACGAAAATCGCTGTACTTGATGTGGTAAGACCACGCTTGATTTCGATTTCGTTTACGCCGATAGGAACACAAGCCATAATGCCATCTTCCTGCTGATAATCAAGGCGTTTGAGCTGACAGTTGTACTTCTGTGCGATACCCTGCTCCTGAAAGATGATATTGTCGAGCTTTCTCTTTGTGTCGGCTGTATTCATAATGAGAATTGTAGCCATAAAAAGACGCTCGTTTCGGCTCTGCAAGTCATTAAGCAGACTCTTTGCTTCCTTGCCGAAGGTGTTAATGTCCGACGGCATAATGTCAATGTCGTAACCGTTTCTGAAAGCCTTTTTCTGTTCTTCCATCTTCATCTTGTCAAGGTCGGTAATCTTACTCTTAACCATTTTTACCGCCTTGTTCTGGTCGATGGACTGAATATGAATACTGAGCGTGATGTTATGCTCAATATTCAGAAAATCGGCAAGCATACGGTCTGACATTTCAGACGCCATAATGTTGATGAATGAAACTGCTCCGTACTTGCCACTCATACGGAAACTGTTGCCCTTTGAGAAATCGAAGGACGAGGGAGCGATAAAGTCCTTGACGGAAAGACCTGACTTCGGGAGCAAATCCCAAGAGAAACGGAACTTTTCTCTGCCGTCGGGATTGAAGCTACGATGAAGCACCGCAAGGCGTTCTGCTCCATTCATAGGCTGAGCAAGTACGCCCATAGTCTTGAAGTTATTGAGAATATCGGCTTCGATACGTTCAAGCTTTGGCTTTGCTTCTTTCAAGGACTTTTCCTTTACTCCGAATGTGATATATTTTGTCTTGACAAGTCCGTTATTGCCCTTTGCAAGCTGATTTTTCAGCATTTCGGTGTATTCCTGACGAATGTCGTTGAACTCGTCGTCCTGACCGTCAATTTCAAGCTGGCTGTGAAACTCCTCAACGTCGGCTACCTGATTGAGAAAGGAAAGCTGAACATTGATGGAGCTGTCAAAGTAGTTGAGGAAGTCGCAGTAATTCTCGAAAATTGCTGTCTTGTCCTCATTCTGTGCAAGCTGATAGTTGATGTCGAAGAACTGAACTGTCTTGGTGTAGAGGGTATCGTCCACCTTACAGATACCGTCCTTGAACATCTGCTTGAAAGGGATTGACTGCTGTGCTGTTACGGGAACTTTACCGTTCCCGTTAGGACGAGCCTTTTTAACAGCAACGTCAATCTGCTTTTTCTGCTTGCCTGATACATTTTTAATTATCTTCGACAATGCTTTTTACCTCCTTTTCCAAGTCATACTGCTTTTCGGCATATTCGTAGAGATTTTCGGTCTTGTAGGGTCTTACCTTCGGGCGTAGAAAACGGCTTTTTATCACCGTTTTCACCACCTTTTCAAAGGGCAATCCGTTTTTCTCATACATTGCTGCAAGGAAAGAGGGCATTGCAACTACAATAAGCAGAAGCATTGCCCCCATATTACCAAGAGCTTCATTTGTAAGAAAATAGGTCGGAACTGCTGTTGCTGCCGCTATCGAAAAGCAGATTAACTGTCTTTTTGTAAGATTGAAAGCGACCTTTGTCTTAATCTTCGCAAGGTCTTTCGGAACCTGAACATACGGCATACATAAAATCCTCCATTAACTGCTTGTAGGCGGGGCTATCCTTTGGCATTTCCTCAACGAAACGATAGCGATACTTCTCGAAATCCGCTTCGATATCCACGCTTATTTCCATAATAATGTCGCTTGGAAACCATTCCGTAAGGAATTTCACTGCATCGTTGAACTGGCAAGCCCTGAGTTCGGAAAGCTCGGTTGTGCCAAAAACCTCCTCAAAATTATCATCAAGGTCGTCGCAGCAAGAACGAAAAAGAACTCGGTATGAGAGGGAGTTCTTTCCGCCAAGCGCCGCTTCAATCGAAAGTTCAGCCAGCCTTGCAAGATAATCCTGCTGTTTCCTTGTGATTGTTTCGTTACATTTGTAAATCATATTGCATTTCCTTTCTTTAGTGAGCATTAAAAATTGACTTTGAAATTGATGATGTCTTAAACAGCGTGAGGCAGAGAACAATGGAATACATACCGATACGCATAAGCATTGAGTGCAGGTCAGAAACTATAAGAATATCCTTTACTAACGCCGAATAAATGCCCACAATTACCATTATGAATAGTCCTTGAAAAGCAAGAGAAAGTAGGCTTCTGATATAGTTCGTGCCGATATTTCCCCATTCACGATTGGTCATAGTGGCAAAGGGGATAGGAGCAACAGAACAATACAGATAAATCTCAATCATTCTGTTTATAAGAACGACGGAAACAAGTATTGCTATCGCCTTAACCGCAAGGCTCACAACAGCCGCTTCGAGCATAAGAGCAATTAGTTCTCCCGTTCCCATAGCGTCGAGTGAATCTCTGAACTGAATATAAATGCTCGTTACATCGACATAGGTGTCGTTGGTAATTGATACCGCCGCCTGATTGACAATCCATTGACCTACGTCAAATATCGCCATTGTTATCTCAAACGTATGGGAAAGAAGCATAACTGCCACGCAGGATTTGAACACATACTTGAAAAACATAAAGGTATCAATGTCGTGCATATTGTTCTTTTCGGTAATCATCGTTATCAGTTCGTAGCAAAGCACAAACGTGATGATTAAACCTGCAATCGGTATTACCACGTTTTTCGACAGATTTTGTATCATTGTGAAGATACTGCCGTTCCACTGAGAGGGTGTAAGCCCCACCTGACTTGCTATATCGCCGGTAGCTGCATTGGCATCATCAAATATTCCGATAAACATTCCACCGCAGACGTCAACGAAAAAGTCGTGTATGGCGTCGCCAATGGATTGCAAAATATCGTCCATTACATACCACCTTTCTTATTTAATAGCAAAAGCCTGCCGTTTCGGGCAGGCTTCCGCTTTTGCCGAGCTGTTGAATTAACCGAAAAGACCGGAAAGAAGGGGTACAAGTGTGATACCGATGAGAGCAACGCCACCGCCAGCCATAAGCTGCTTCATACCCTGTGACTTTGCACCGGGGTTATCGTTACCATAGCCTTCGAGAAGGTTGATTACGCCCCATACGCCAAGACCGGCACCAAGAGCGATTACAAGTGTCTGAAGAACATCAACAGCAGAGTTAAAAAAATCCATAGTTAAAAATCTCCTTTAAATTAAATAGTTTTGATTTGGATTTGGACACAAAAACAGCCGTCTGATTATTCATCAGCGGCTTGCGTGTCATCTTCGTTTGTTTCCGAGCAGTCGTAAACCTCAACGACTGTATTCGGTTTTACTGTGAGCTTATGGGATAGATACTTTTCAATATCGAAAAGATTTCTTTCATCAGCGTCGGAGGTTAGTGCGAATTTTGGGTGCTTCGTTAAATCGTACTTATTACTGAGAAAAGGTCTCACGCCTCTAAGCTGCAAAATACACTTACTACCGTCCATTACGCTGAGTTCGTCCATTGACATAAGCTCTTTACCTGTTTTTTGATAATTCAGGGAGTGCGAGGTTTCTTTGCCCCTGCTTTCACCAGTGTTATACAGGTCAATGGTTTCTTTTCCGAGTATTTCGGAAATCTCTTTCAAAGTGGTCTTTTCCTTGCCACCGAGAAAGAGAGTTGTATCGCAGTTACCCACGATAGTATCCGCATTATCCTTGTAAATCGCCTTTAACTGACTTTGTGCCTGCAAGATGATTGAAGCTGAAATTTCTCGGCTTCGTATCGTTGCTATGAGCTTGTCAAACTTTGGTATCTGACCGATGTTTGCGAACTCATCGAGTATAAAGCGAACGTGAACAGGGAGTCTGCCGCCGTATTCGTCGTCGGCTTTGTCGCACAACAGATTGAAAAGCTGAGTGTACATTATGGCTACGATAAAGTTAAAAGTATCATCGGTATCCGAGATTATGACAAAAAGTGCCGTCTTTTTATCGCCTAACGTATCAAGCTGAAGCTCATCATATTCCGTTAAATCACGCAACTCCGCAATGTCAAAAGGTGCAAGCCTTGCACCACAGGAAATGAGGATTGATTTTGCGGTCTTTCCCGCCGCCAGTTTGTACTTCTTGTACTGCCTTACGGCAAAATGCTCAGGATTTTCCTGTTCAAGCTCCTTAAACAGCTTATCAATCGGGTTTTCAAAGCTTTCGTCATCTTCTCGTGCTTCACTGGCGTTTATCATCTCAATAAGGGTATTGAGATTTTTCTCATCATCGGGAGCTTCGTACCAGATATATCCGATAAGAGCCGAGTAATAAAGCCTTTCAGCCTTTACCCAGAAATCTTCACCGCTTTGATTGCCTTCGCCTTTGGTATTGGCGATAATCGTGTTTACGAGCTTCAAAATATCCTTTTCAGAACGGATATAGGCAAGTGGATTGTAGTGCATTGACTTCTTAAAATTGATAGTGTTCAGCACTTTAATTGCATATCCGCCCTCTTTCAGAGCCTTTCCAACTTCGTTCAGCACCGTTCCTTTCGGGTCTGTTACCACATAAGACGAGTGCATTTGAAGCAGATTAGGCTTTACATAAAATCGGGTTTTACCTGAGCCTGAGCCACCGATTACAAGGATATTCTTGTTTCGTGCGTACTTGGGTCCTGCCTTTGGTCTGCCGTCCATAGTCAGACGTTCCGTTTCGGTAAGAATGACATTATCCTCAAACTTGTCAGCCATATACGGCTTAATATCTTCGGCATTACCCCAACGGGCAGAGCCGTACTCACAGCCTTTACGGTACTTTTTGGCGTCTTTACCCTTGATATAGATGGCAAGCTTTATGATTACACCGCCAGCGATACCAATGAGAATGTCAATCGGGTTGAAACTTGGCAAGGGATTTAGGAAAACCTCACCCAAGCCGTCCATACCGTTCATTATCTTATCGCCAAGTTCTGTGCCTGCGGCACTTGTAAACGCCTGAGATACCTTGTTGAAGGCATATCCGAGGATAACAAAGGGCAGAACCTTCATTACTTTTTGCTTATTGAATTTCATTACAGTTCCGCCTCCCGTGTCTTGTTTTTCTCTCTTGTACGCTCCTGAGCCTTTTGCTTGACCTGCTCACCGAGAGTTTTAAGCCTTGCCTTGATAGACGGCTTTTCCTTCTTTTTGAGTTCTTTTCCGAGAAAGTCCTTGAAAGCAGCGTTCATAACCTCTGCATCCTTTGCCTTGAAAAAGATGAAGTATCTCGGCGGCTTTTCAGAGCCATCCTTTTTGAGAGAGTAGTCGATACCGTACTTACGGGCGGTCTTGTTGAAGGACTTAATGTTCTGGTCGGTAACTTCGATATTCGTGAGCTTTTCGCCCTTTTGAATAATGTGTTTTACCGATTGCTTTCCTATATAGACCTT
>JAGBCL010000074.1 GCA_018110825.1 Oscillospiraceae bacterium | reverse complement strand
TAGTTAAATATTTTTCTCTTTGTTTCACACAGTTTTGTTATGAATCTGCGGTCAAGTTCAGTTAATTTATATCCCTTTTTATAGATTAAAACATCTTTATATAATTTTTTGTTTTCTACACATTTCTTCTGAACGAGATTGTATCTTTCAAGCAAGCTCTTCGGAACAGGAGATACCCACATAAATGTTTCGGGGTTTTTATCAAGCAAATCAAACTGACTTGCTCTTTCAAAAATATAAATCCTTCTATCGATATTATCCGGCAATTCTTCCTTAACAACTTTTGATAAAGGCATAGAAGGAACAAATGGGTCTGCGTGAGCAATTTCTATGTAGTCAGTCAAATCATCAAAAGTTATTTCTCCTTTTTGTGCAAGGGGATTATCTGCACTCATAATAAGTGAATAGCTGAACTCTGTTACAAGCTCATATACAAAACCTTTTTCATCGAGCATTGATTTAAAATACTTATCATAATTTTCTGCGTATCGGATAATCCCAAGCTTGTAATCATGGTTAAGCATGTTATGAATGGTTCTCTGAGAATTTGTTTCCTTATAAAATATTTCGGCCGAATCCTTTGTTAGCATTCGTGAAAATTCAGCAAAGGCTTCCGATATATAAGAAGCACGTGGAACAGAAATAGAGAATTTCTGTTTATTCGGAGCACCATATTTGTAATACTTTTCAACAGATTCGATTTGGTTCAGTATCCCTTTAGCAAAATTCATAAACTCTTCGCCTTCATGTGTTAAGCACATGCCTTTCGTTGTCCGGTCGAAAATTGTTATTCCCAAATCCGCTTCAAGTTCCTTAATCGAACGACTGATATTAGGTACTGCAATAAGCAAAGTTTCTGATGCTTTGTTGAGAGAACCTGCCTTTGCAACCTCAACTGCATATTTCATATGTAATATATTCATAATAGCACCTACCTTCTTGCTATTTGATTTTTTATATTATATCATATTTGTATCTAAATTTCAATCTACATAATATATTTTATTTTACATTGCTTTACAAATACAATTTCTTATATCCGCCCTTTGCGCACAAGTAACTATTTATATTACCGGCCAAGTTAAATACTTAGCCGGTCTGCGAAATCATTCAGTTATCTAATGCCGTACTTTTCAATGATATAATCCATATCCTTATCACCTCTGCCAGAAAGATTGATAAGGACAGAGCCTTTGCCCATTGTCTGTGCAAGCTTCACACCGTAAGCAACTGCGTGTGAGCTTTCGATTGCAGGAATAATGCCTTCCATCCTTGAGAGTTCAAAGAAAGCATCAATGGTCTCATCATCAGTTACAACATCATACTTAACTCTGCCTGAATCACGCAAAAATGCGTGTTCAGGACCGCTTGACGGATAATCAAGTCCGCTTGCAACAGAATAAACAGGTGCAGGTTCACCGTTTCCATCTTTCAGCATAATGCTGTTAAAGCCGTGCATAATACCTTCTGTTCCGTAGGTAAGACTTGCAGCGTGGTCACCGAGCGCTGTTCCGCGTCCTAATGGTTCGACACCGTAAATGTCAACGGGATCATTTAAGAAGCCTGAGAAAAGTCCCATTGCATTTGAGCCACCGCCAACACAAGCAACAATGGCATCAGGCAATTCTCCCGTCATATTAATAAACTGTTCTCTTGCTTCAATACCTACAACACTCTGAAAATCTCTTACCATCATCGGGAATGGATGAGGTCCTACAACAGAACCTATGCAATAAATGGCATCTTTATATTCATTGCAGTATGCCATAAATGCCGCATCAACCGCTTCTTTGAGTGTCTGCAGTCCGTCAGTTACTTCAATTACTCTTGCACCGAGTATCTTCATTCTTGCAACATTTGGTGCCTGCTTTTTAATATCAACAGCACCCATATAGATGTCACATTCAAGACCGAAATATGCCGCAGCAGTAGCAAGTGCAACACCGTGCTGACCTGCGCCTGTTTCTGCAATAACCTTTTTCTTACCCATATATTTTGCAAGCAAAACCTCGCCCATACAGTGATTTAATTTATGTGCTCCGGTATGGTTTAAGTCCTC
>JAGBCL010000073.1 GCA_018110825.1 Oscillospiraceae bacterium | reverse complement strand
CAGCATTGAATATTCGGAAGAAACAGAGCTTGGTATTATGATTGAAACACCTGCTGCTGCCCTTATAAGTCATAAGCTTGCTCCGATGGTTGACTTTTTTAGCATTGGTACAAACGACCTTACACAGTATACCCTTGCTTGCGACAGACAGAACCCCGATATTGACCGTTTCTGTGATACGCACCATGAAGCTGTTATTAAGCTTATTGAAATGGCGGCTGAAAGTGCTCACAGATATGGCAAGTGGATTGGTATTTGCGGAGAACTTGCTGCTGATACAACTCTTACAGAAACTTTCCTAAGGATTGGCATTGACGAGCTTTCGGTTTCACCGTCATTTGTTCTGAAGGTAAGAGATACTGTAAGAAGCATTGATTTGTCAAATAATAAATAATACATCTATCAAAGAAAAACTGTTTTCCAATTGCACCGCTCCAAATTGTATGGACAGCACACCCCCTATGGTGCAATATTTAATTTTAAGCAACATACTGGCTTCGTAATTCAGACGGAGTCAGTTTTGTTTTAAATTGAATACGCTGATTGTTGTAGAAATCAATATACTGACTTATGAGGAGGCGATCCTCATCGTAAGTCTTCAGCTTCACCCGATATATACACTCAGTTTTAAGAATCGAAAAGAAATTTTCAACTATATGTGGTTGTTTTGGCAAATACCAAGTGATATGGTGATGAGCGTGTTACAGGTATAATCGGTGGGATTTCTGAAAGGATAATGAAATAGATAAAAGCGGTATCGTTTATTAGGGCAATGACCATATAGAAGTATTCCGAAATACTAATGGTTATTGACTAAACGGCAGCTGATGTAAAAACAAACATAGCAGTATCGCTTAATTGCGGTACTGCTCTTAATCTTTATATGTTTGTTACAGCTTCTTTCATCTTTTTAACATACTCACCAACAAGTTCAACAGAGCTTATGCCGTTCTTCTCAATCAACTTGATAATTGCCGAGCCTACGATTACACCATCTGAAACAGCCGCCATTTTCTTTGCCTGTTCGGGAGTGGAAATGCCGAAACCAATTGCACAGGGGATATCCGTATTTTCACGGACAACCTTTACAATAGAAGCAAGGTCGGTTGTGATTTCGCTTCTTGTTCCTGTTACACCGAGGCTTGAAACGATGTAGAGAAAGCCTTCCGCTTCTCTTGCAATCATTGCAATACGTTCATTTGATGTGGGGGCAATCAGCGAAATAAGGTCAACACCGTATTCTCTGCAAATCGGCTGAAATTCGTTCTTTTCCTCAAAGGGCAGGTCTGGAAGAATAATTCCGTCAATTCCGATTTCAGAGCAGGCTGAAATAAACTTTTCCGCACCATAAGAAAAAACGACATTTGCGTATGTCATAAATACAAGCGGAATTGTTATATCCCTTCTCAAATCACGCACAAAATCAAATATTTTATCTGTTGTTACACCGCCTGCAAGGGCACGGATATTCGCTCCCTGAATTACAGGACCTTCCGCTGTCGGGTCTGAAAACGGGATTCCGAGTTCAATTAAATCCGCACCGTTTTTCACCGCTTCACGGACGATTTTGCCTGTCGTTTCAAGGT
>JAGBCL010000072.1 GCA_018110825.1 Oscillospiraceae bacterium | reverse complement strand
CGGAAATGGAATAGTACATCCATTTTCCTTCCTTTCGCCCGTTTACAATTCCGCTGTCAAGCAGAGTTTTCATGTGGTGGGAAAGGGTAGGCTGTGTGATGTTGAGCGCCTCTAAAAGCCTGCAGGCACATTTTTCGCCGTCTTTAAGAATCTGTAAAATTATGATTCGGCTTTCGTCGCAGAATGCCTTGAAGATAACGGCTGTCTTTTTAGGATTGAGTTCCATCTGCTCACCTCACATTGATGTTTTTCTATATTATACACCACATATAGAGATTTGTCAATATGTTTTTGAGATTTTTTCTGTAAATAACCGCACTCAGTGATATGAATGCGGTTATCGGTATTACTAAAGTGTTTTTTAATTTGCACCAGGAATAACAATCGGAAAAATATCGCCCGACCGTCATTTCCGACTTCTGCTCAGTCAAGAATTCTTCCGTCTGTAGAAATTGTTACAATTCTCCACGGAATAAATTTTCCGCTTTCTTGTAAAGCACGCTTTACAGCATTTTCAATACCGCCGCAGCAAGGCACTTCCATTCTTGCGACAGTTACACTTTTAATGTTATTATTCGCAATGATCTGCGTAAGCTTTTCAGCATAATCCCCTTCGTCAAGCTTCGGGCATCCGATAAGGGTAATGCGATTGTGGATAAATTTGTTGTGGAAATTTCCGTATGCAAAGGCTGTACAATCTGCCGCAACAAGAAGATTAGCATTATCAAAATAAGGCGCATTTACAGGTACCAGCTTAATCTGTACAGGCCACTGCAAAAGCTGACTTGAAACAGGTGCGGAAACGGAAACCGCTTCACGTTTTATAGCCTTTGACTGCGTTCCGGGACATCCGCAGGGAAGTGCGCCGCTCGATTTTGCCTGCTTTGCCGCAAGAACAGCCGCCTCGTTGTAGGCAGGGGCTTCACGCTCCTCAAAAGTGATAGCGTTTGTGGGACACGCTGGCAGACAATCGCCCAGACCGTCGCAGTAATCCTCACGGATAAGTCTTGCCTTTCCGTCAACCATTTCGATTGCACCCTCGTGGCAGGCCTTTGCACAAAGACCACAGCCATTGCATTTTTCTTCATCAATTCTTATAATTTTTCTTATCATAGTTGTTCCTCCACTTCTATTTTAAATACATTTATCACATCACAATCAGGACAGCAGAAGCGTATATCTCCGTTTTTTGATTTAGGCGGTGTTCCGCCGTAACGAAGAATATCTATATACGGAAAGGCAACGTGCATTGCCATAGGACAGAGCTTTCCTCGTTCACTGTAATAATCAAAGGCGTCACCTACTTTATGCCCTCTGTGACATTCACATTCACCTTTCTTTTCAACAAGCGCTATTTTGATTTTAGGTTTCATCTCGCACCTCCTTGACTTTCTGTTGATATTATACTATAATATTTGTAACAAATCGGTTGTATTTACAACAGAAAGAGGATTTTATGAAGGAATTTATCCCAATATTAAAAAGAACCCAGCTCTTTTCGGGAGTAGGCGAGGAAGAAATAGGAGCAATGCTTAATTGCTTACAAGCAAAGCTCTGTATTTATATAAAAGGAGAGTATGTTCTCCGACAAGGCGAACATCTCGATAAAATTCTGGTGCTTGTGGGTGGAAAGCTTCACATTCAGCGTGACGATTACTGGGGAAACCGCAGCATCATAAATATGATAAGTGTCGGTGAAATGTTCGGTGAAGCGTATGTTGCTCCCGAAAGCGGAACACTTATGAACGACGTACTTGCAGTGGAGGACAGTGCAGTTATTTTCTTCGATGTAAAGCGTATAATCACCGTTTGTTCAGCGGCTTGCAGATTTCATTCGATTGTTGTGCAGAATCTGTTTTTTGCCATTTCCGAAAAGAATCGAAAACTTGTGCAAAAGCTGACCTTTATGAGCAAGCGTACTACAAGGGAAAAGCTGATTGCATATCTTTCCGAAGAAGCAAAGCGGCATAACAGCAACGAGTTCTGTATCCCCTTCAATCGTCAACAGCTTGCAGATTTTCTTTCCGTGGACAGAAGCGCAATGTCAAATGAACTTTGTAAAATGCGTGATGAGGGACTCATTTGTTTTGAGAAAAACAGGTTTGGGCTGTTATAAAATGACGAAATCAAGTATCATCAATTATTAGGTAACAAAATATTGCTATCACCAGGGAACTTTTCGGCTTTTTTGCAGTCTAATATTAAGAAGGGAAAATTATGTACTGATGATACGATTCTGAAATGTCCGTAACGGATATCCTGAAAGGTTATTGAATTTTATAAAACGATATGAAAAAATAACAGGTATAAAGAAAAAGAATTCGCTAAGGTGGATAAAACAATGAAACTTCATTCCAAAGCTATATTATACATAGCTGTTTTGTCGGTTGCGGCATCACATACCTTGTGTGCCTGCAATGCTTCTTATAACGATGCTTCTTTGACTGATATCAGCAGTCAGATAAGCAGTTCGGAGCAGGTTTCGGAAAGCCTGGAAAGTGACAGCTCTCAATCTGAAGCTGAAAGCAAAATTGAAACCGGTAGAACCCAAAACAACAATAAAGACGATAAAAAAACAGATTATATTATTGAAAACACAGAACTACATAAAATACTTGCTGTGCGTGAAGATACGCTGATTGCAGAAGGCTTCGCATCCGTTTTCTTTTACAACAAAGAAAACGGAGAGCTTTTAAACGAAATACCCAAAAAGGGCGGAGACAGCTATTCCGTATATGAAAACGGATTTGCGATTTATGAAATTGCAGATAAAAAAATAAAGCTGTATGATTATAGTGGAAATAAGATAAACGAAATCTCTCCCCCGGTCTATGACAGCGGTGCATATCGTATTTCTGACTGCGGAACAAAAATTGCATATTCATATATTGACGCAGAAAGCGGGATGTGCTATCTGTACACAGATGATGCTTCGGGAAATGATAAAAAGCTTATTTGTAGTGTTAAAAACAGCGATATTCCCTTGACTTTGCAGTGTATCACAAGAATAGAAAGCTATGACGGCGAAAACATTGTAGCTCTTGGTCAGGTACTTTATGAAACGGAACCCGAAAGAATATACAGAGGTTGTGTGGTTAGTATTGATTCGGGTGGTAAAACAGAAATAATAAAGATTTTTGACAAATATGAAATTTTATCTACGAATTATACCTTGCAGGATACCTTCTTTGTGATTACCGAAGGGTATAAGCCCGATGCGTCCGGTGACACAAGCGGAATAATCAGTTACTGTAGCTACAACAATAAAAAGATGACAGTTTTCAGGTGCGAGGAACAGCACGATAATCACTTCGCCTATATAAGCTCTGACGGCAGGATTGTTGCAACTGCAAATCCCCGATATGACGATAGAAAGGTTATTGTGAAGTTTTTTGATATCGCAACACAGAAAAAGCTTTTAGAAAAGGAACTTGATACAGATGTTTTTGATATAAAGCTGAACAGCTCAGACGAATCTGCTTATGTATTAGTGGATGGCGGGATAGTCGTATTTCCTCTGTTTTAAACAAAATTCTCTGATGACATATATAACGCCGCTTTGAAGCCTCGATTTGTGTTTCATATAAGGAGCCTGTAATAAAATGCAGGAGGATGCTTTTTCAGAAATAAAGAAATAAAAAAGATGTTGTGGAAAATAGCGCTGAAGAGCATTCGTGCTGATGGATTTCAATATACATATATCGCATAACTTTAAAAGTAAACAGATGAAAAACGCACGTCAGCCATTGATTTTGACCTGTTCGGTCAAAATCGTCATCCGCCCCGACAGGCGAACAAACGGCAAGGATGCCGTAAAGCGAACACACAAGGTGCGTCAGGACGACGCACGACAAGGTGTTCGCGTAAGGTACAGTTGAGGGGAGGGTGACGAAGTAAGCAAAAATGCTTTAGGGAAGCCATTTCCGGCTTCCCTAAACTTTTGTATCAACATTTTTATTTGTTTGTATGGTAAGTATAAAACTTTACGCATTTTTGCGGTGCGTGAGTTTGTCTTCAGTCTGAGCCGCCTG
>JAGBCL010000071.1 GCA_018110825.1 Oscillospiraceae bacterium | reverse complement strand
GTATATCGGAGGTGTTGCTATGATTATCAGACCTGATTATATTGAAGCTATCAAGCCGTTTATTGACGCTCCCCTTGTAAAAATTCTTGCAGGTGTCCGCCGTTGCGGTAAGTCCACTATTCTTGCAATGATGGCTGAGGAACTGAAAAAGCGTGGAATCAGCAGTGAAAATATCATCGAACGCAGATACAACGAAATGGATATGGATGAGGGCTTTACTGCAAAGGATATGTACAATGACCTGAAAACTGCTATTCAGGGCAAGGGCAGATGTTATCTGTTCCTTGATGAGCTCCAGGAAGTTGACGGCTGGGAAAAGGTTGTGAACAGTCTGCTTGAAGGCTGTGATGTTGATATTTACGTTACTGGCTCAAATTCAAAGCTGATGTCAAGCGAGATTTCAACCTATCTGACAGGCCGTTATGTTTCTATTCCTGTTTACACACTCTCCTTCAAGGAATATCTTACCTTTAAGAATAAAGATTTTTCCGAAGCAAGGACTGTATTTGACGAAT
Organism: Oscillospiraceae bacterium; assembly: GCA_018110825.1. Taxonomy (GTDB): domain Bacteria; phylum Bacillota; class Clostridia; order Oscillospirales; family Ruminococcaceae; genus RGIG8773. The sequence continues at coordinate 4,090 of JAGBCL010000071.1, read as the reverse complement.
ATATCCAGTACGGCGGTTTTCCGCTTATCGGTATCAGCGATTTTGACACACGTTCTGCTTACCATATTGTCGATGGAATCTACGCTTCCGTTATCACAAGAGATATTTCCAAGCGCCATAAGATACGCAACAAGGAGCTTTTTGACCGTGTGGTACGCTACATTATTGAAAATGTAGGAATGACCTTTTCTGCTCCGTCTATCGTGAAATTCCTGAAAAGTGAAAATCGCAGTCTTTCTGTGGAATCGGTTTACAACTATATAAAGTGGCTTTCAGAGGCATTTATTATTTATCCCTGCCAGAGATACGACTTACAGGGCAAGGCTGTGCTTAAAACACAGGAGAAATATTATCTTTCCGACATTTCATTCAGATATAGTCAGATGGGCTTTGACAGAAAGATGCTTTCTGCAATGCTTGAGAATGTGGTGTATCTTGAAATGAAGCGCAGAGGGTATGACGTCTATATCGGCAAGAACAGCGCAAAGGAAATTGACTTTGTGGGCGTCCGCAGAGAAGAACGCATCTATGTTCAGGTCTGCGTGGAGCTTCCGACCGAGTCCACCCGTGAAACAGATAATCTTATGGAAATCAAAGACCATTATCACAAGTACGTTGTCTGCCGTGACCCTCTTGCAATCGGTAATGACAACGGCATCGAAATCGTGCATATAGCAGATTTTCTGCTGAGAGAGAACTGGTGATATTGGATTATGATATATTCATAGAAGAATTCTTGATTTCGATTACTATGTAGAATATATTTCGATTATAGGTGCGCAATAATAGTGCTCTTAAAACTGTTTGTTATTAGAACAACGAATTGAGTTATTCTTCTTATAGGTAAAATCAAAATTATCCAGTAGTATTTAAAATTAGTTGCTATTTTGAATTTATAATTATTTAAAGAGTTATTACATCATCATATATTTTATAGAGGTGACTCAAATGGTATATAATCAGTACATTAAATGTCAAGTTTGCGGCAGTGTAACAAGAATCCGATTACAAGTAGGATATTTAAAGCAACATCCCATTGTCGTGATTTGTGGCAAGTGTAAAACGTCATTATATGGAACAGCGTATATCGATCAGGATAATATTGGACTGAAGATGGAATTCGATAATGCGAATAGTTTAGGTAACCATATAATGAGTGAGGGGGATTATTTTGTTGAGTGTTCTGGTGAATTTCCTGTTCGAAAACAAGGTGTGGATGATGTTGACAATTTAATTTCAATTTCACCATTTTTAAGTCAGATGATGTCGATGAGCAGCGATATGAAAAACATTGAAACATATCAACAAGCACTTGCAAATCTTGACCGTACTTGTCAAAAGTGGAAAAGCTACAAGAGAATACTTGATTTATATGAAAGTAAAAGTCCTTATCTTAAACAAGAAATAAGAAAAGAATTCGATGGTCAAATGTTTCCGTGTAATACAGACTCTGAGGTATTACATACCATTCATATGATAGAGATAATCGGTTTTTGTAGTTCGTTAAAACCAGAAATACTGAAAAACTTAAATTTTTCAGATGATATTTTACGTTTGAATCCAGTTCAAATGAAATGTCTAAACGATTTTTTAAATTCACACGATGGCTATCATCTAAAACAAATACAATCTCAGATTTACAAGATATTAGATGAGTTCATAAAAGTATATCCTTCATTGATTCCAGCCATCAGTTTGCAACATAGCGGTGAAGAAAACTTTGATTTTGAGCATAAAGGAACAACCACAAGCACATTTGAAACTATAAAACAATTTTATTTAGATGTGTATGAAACACTCGGCAATCTCATAATTATTCCAGTTGCGTTTAACAACATACATTATAGGAGTGATCTCAATTCATCTGATATCATTGATTCAAAGACGCTGACATTAGAAGAATTCGTAAAGCTTACTAAAGCGAATAGGTATCACTTCTGTACTGATACAGAAAAATTCACTGCCTTTCTCAAACTAAAATATAACGCAAAATTGCGTAATGCAATTGGGCACAATGATATTGAGTACGATTCTATTTTGCAACTTATTACTTATTATCCAGACCCAAAGAATAGAGCCAAAAAAGATACTGAATATTTGCTACAGTTTGAGCTTGAGGCACTTCATATGTTTCAAGCAATTTTAGCTGTTTCAGAGTATTTATATAGACTTCAAGAACTTAAATTTATGCAAGACGGAGATTCAGATTTAATTCGAGGAATGGCATCAAAAATAGGTGCTTATGATTTGTGTCCGTGCGGAAGTGGTAAGAAATTTAAATTCTGTCATAAAACAAAGAAGTAGATAAGAAGCCAATAGGAATTTATCATAAAATCAAGGTTATCTTATCAACGATGAAAAGGCATGAAATAATATCATCTAATTTTTTAACTGTATACAAACACAAAAACCTCCCCATTCCTTTCGGAATGAGGAGGTCATTTTGTTTCTTATTCACATCAGCTTATCCGCACTTCAACGGTTAAATCCTCCCACTGTTTAGCACGGAGGTAGTTGCCGCCGGATTTACGGAAAGCCTTTGCGGTTTCAAAGTCAATTCTGAATTCCCAGGACAGCACAATTTCTGGCAAATCCTCGGATTTTTCGAGAACTCCTTGATTATCTAAGAGCAGCCTGTGCAGTAATCTGCGTAGGCAGTCAAAATTGACAATGCAGATATTATGTACATCGGAAGCGGTTTTGTCCGCTTCCTCGCCGTATAAATACACATACGGTCTTTCTTTTGAGTTTGCTCTGCCTTTGACTGCAAGATTTGTTTGCGTTTCGGAATCGGCTCCTGTGGATAAATGCCACTCATACACGCCTTCGCTTGTCGGAACAACAGATGAAACAATATCTTCCAATACCTCGCGTCCGAGCTCTGTTTTACTGTCGGAAATGTCATTTAACGCCGAGATAATCTTATCAAGGTCAAGTGTATCGGTTGTAGGAGTTGCAGGGGATACAGCCGTCGCCTGACTTCTGAGGTTTTTGATTTGTGCTTCATATTCCGCACGCTTCTTGTTATATTCCTCTTTGGTTATCTCTCCGTCAGTACGCATATCAATCAAAGCGTCGAGCTTTCGTTCAAGCTTAGCGATTTCAGCTTCATAATCAAAAGTCGGAACAGCTTCGGGAGCACTCTGCGTATAATATTTCTTGATATATTCAAGTGCGTCCTGCATATCCTTCGCTCTGTTTGCCCAATGTTCATCAAAAATAAACTCGCCCATCATATCCATTTTCCACTGAAGAACAGTCTTGTTATCACAGTAGCCCTCCGTTTCAAGTCCAGCCTTTTTGCGATTAGCCGCATTGCCGTGATTGAGCTTGTTATAACAGATGTAGCAGAAGGTCTTGCTGCCGTCATCGTGCTTATGATAAACATTCTTTCTGAATTTCGAGCCACAGGTACAGCGCAGTTTTCTCTGCCACAAATCAGCAGAAGGGTTATATCCCGTTGATGTGGTATTGCCGAACTTGTCCTTGCTGACAATTCTTCTTTTCGCAAGAAGCTCGTTACACTTATTCCACTGTTCTTCGGTAATAATCGGTTCAAAGTCGCCCTTTTCATAGATATAACTATCTCTGTCACGATTGGTGATACGCTTCTGCTCTAAGTAGTTGTTGCTTCGGCTCTTGTTGTAGCATACATAGCCTTTGTAAGTAGCGTTTGCAATAACACGAGTGATATAGGATACATCCCAGCGGACGAGTCCTGATGAATTTTTACGTCCACGCTCAGTCAGCACCTTTGCAATTTTAGCACCGCCCAAGCCTTGCTCATAGAGGTCGAATATCATTCTGACAGTTTCAGCCTGTTCAGGATTGATAGTATAACTTTCACCAGCCTTGCGGTCATATCCGAGAATGTTTCCGCTACCATATAGCATTTTGTTCTCACGGCTTATTTTCTGTCCTGCCTTAACACGTTCCGATACCTTTCGGCTTTCTTCCTGAGCGAGTGTAGCCATGAGGGAGAGACGAAGTTCGCCGTCCATTGTCCAGATGTTGTCCTCGACGAAATAAACCTCAACGCCGATATTTTTAAGTTCACGGGTAAAGTTAAGAGTATCAACTGTGTTTCTTG
>JAGBCL010000070.1 GCA_018110825.1 Oscillospiraceae bacterium | reverse complement strand
TGTGCGTCCAGATAGGACATTTTTGATAGCGTAAATACTGGTCTATGCACTCCATAATCACGGAGTAGTCAACCTGTCTAACCGAAAGGCGAAAGCTGACACGGGAACAGAGCATGACAGGAAAGCGGTAAGTTATCCAAAGGCTAAAGGATACGACTGAACCGCAATGACAAGAGAATATGAGGTCTAATCTGTATTTGATGAATGTGAGGTTATATGTCCGTTATGCCAGGAGCAAGGAAATTAGCCTGAAACCTTGTGTACAGCGGCTTCTGACAGGGTATGGGTCTAGAAGTGTGATTACAATGCTGTACCATAAGCAAGAGAACTTGTATGAAGTAACCGAAAGCAAAACCGACAATTCTCATACCAAGCAAAAATGTTAACTGGAGATACCCTAAAGGTCAATGCTTTATAGCTATAGTTAGAGGACTTGAATATGACCCATGGGTACGGAGCGTTCATAGTAGTCAAGTGCATTAACAGTGCAATAACGGCGAAGGAACGCAGTTTATGCGAATTCAAAAAGAAAGTTGAAAGGGAGGAGAAACCTCAATGAAACCAACAACTGAAATTTTGGAACGTATCAGAAAAAGTTCAGAAAACCACAAAGACGGTGTTTTTACTCGTCTGTACCGCTATCTTTTAAGAGAAGATGTATATATTATGGCATACAAGAATCTATATGCCAACAAAGGGGCAGCAACAAAAGGTACTGACAATGATACAGCTGACAGTTTCGGCAAAGAATATATTGACAGAATAATCACTGAACTTTCAAACGGAGATTATGAGCCGAAACCTGTACGCAGAACGTACAGGGAAAAGAAGAACGGTAAATTACGCCCTTTGGGTATTCCGTCATTTAAAGATAAAATTGTGCAGGACATAATCAGAATGTACCTTGAAGCAATCTATGAACCTATTTTCAGTGACCGTTCGCACGGATTTCGTCCGAACAGAAGCTGTCATACAGCCTTACAACAATTAAACAAAGGCTTTAACGGTATTAAATGGTTTATAGAGGGCGATATTAAAGGCTGTTTTGACAATATAGACCACGCTGCACTGTTATCAATCCTGTCAAGGAAAATCAAAGATTCCAGATTTATCAATCTTATCAGAAAGTTTTTGAAAGCAGGATATATGGAAGATTGGAAGTATTACGCAACTTACAGCGGAACGCCGCAGGGCGGTATCTTATCTCCGATTCTCGCCAATATCTATCTGAATGAACTTGATTTGAAAATGGAAGAACTGAAAAAAGAATTTGACAAGCCTGCAAGATATACACGGACGCACGAATATAACGCTAAAAGCTGGCAGATTGAGAAGATTCGTCATAAAATCAATAAATCTGAGGATGCTGATGAAAAGGCGATATTGATTTCCGAATTAAGACAACTCAGAAAAGAGCTGCGGAAAATTCCAGCAAAAGACCCCAGTGACAAAAAGATTGTGTATGTCAGATATGCTGATGATTTCTTGATTGGAGTCAACGGCACAAAGGAAGATTGTCAGAAGATTAAATCTCTCTTGAAAGAATTTCTTGCAGAACATTTGCGACTGGAACTAAGTGACGAGAAAACAAAAATCACACATAGCTCACAATGTGCAAGGTTTTTGGGGTATGATGTTCGGGTAAGAAGAAACAACGAACTAAAGAAGCGTTCTGATGGAGTAGTTCAAAGGTCACTTAACCAAAAGATTGAACTTCTCATACCATTTAAGGAGAAAATAGAGCACTTCATGTTTGATAAAAGCATAGTGGTAATAGACAGAAATGGAAAACTAAAGCCAGTGCATAGAAATGCGTTGGTAAACAACACAGACCTTGAAATCGTAGACAGCTATAACGCTCAGACAAGAGGCATCTGCAACTACTACAGTATGGCAAGTAATTATGGTAAGCTGGATTATTTTGTTTACCTGATGGAATACAGCTGTCTGAAAACGCTTGCACGGAAACATCAAATGAGTGTTGGGCAGATAATAGACAAATACAGGTACGGTAAGACGTGGGCAATTCCGTATGAAACTAAAAACGGAAAGAAATATATGCCGATTGTACGCATTACTGACCTGAAAGAAAGAAAAATGCCCCGATATTCAAAGGGTATTGACATCATTGTTAGTCCACATTATGGCTTTAACGAACTTGATAAGCGTATCAGTGCGAAGAAGTGTGAGTTGTGCGGAGCTGAGAATACCAATTTTGAGATACATCATATCAATAAATTGAAAAACCTCAAAGGTAAAGAACTCTGGGAAAGAATGATGATTTCAAGAAAACGTAAAACACTTGTGGTTTGTAAAAAATGCCATTATAAAATTCATGGCAGAGAATTTCATACGTAATCAGCATAAATGGAGAGCCGGATACCTTGAGAGGGGTACGTCCGGTTCGGAGAGGGGTCTGTGCAAACCTGTCATAGCAATATGATAAGGCGGCACTTTCCTACTCTACCCGCCTGTTATCAAGAAAGCAATCGATGTTCTGCAGACTAAAGTAGGCAGAGCTGAAGAAAAATTTGAGGAGGACGATAAAAATGGCAATTCTGAAGGCTGATAAGACAACAAATCTCGGCGGTGTAACCGTCAATGAGTATTTACTCACAAAGCACAATCCGAATCATATCGCAATGCCCTCCGAATCTATGGAGGGCAAAATTATTGGTGTTACAATTCACAACACCAGTGACATCACAACCGCCAAAGGCACAACACCTGCGGAGCAGTACACCAGAGCAACGGTTAACGGCAACATGAAGGATGTCCGTGTTCATTATTATGTTGACGAAACCTGTGCGTGGCAGAATCTCCCTCACGAGCTTTCCGGCTGGCACGCCGCTGACGGTGACGGCAACGGCAACCGCAGAACCATCGCTATCGAGTGCATTATGAGCAGTGCGTACAATGCCGATGACCAGAAGGCGGAGGATAACGCCGCACGACTGGCGGCTGCTCTGCTCAAGCAGTACGGACTTGGCATTGAGTGCCTGTTTACTCATACGCACTGGCTGAATGTCCGTGATGGCGTGAAGGGCGATGTGGATACGCTCAATACAAAGAGAAATCCGTACAAGTACTGTCCTGCGTATATCCTGCCGCATTGGGCAGAATTCAAGGCAAAAGTGCAGGCGTATCTTGCCGACGATGAGCTGTACCGTGTGAGAAAGACATGGGATGATGCGAAATCGCAGACGGGTGCGTTCAAGAGCCTGGATAATGCAAAGAAGTCCTGTGCTACGGGATATTCCGTCTTTGATGAGGACGGCAAGGCTGTTCACAGCAACGCTACCGAAAAGACCTACGCAAGGGGTACGAAGGTGACGCTCAAGGATGTGACGCTTTATGCATCCTCAACTGCCAAGACTGGTGTGAAACGCTCCGGTACTTTCTATCTGTATGACGGCAAGGTCGTTAACGGCAGAATGAGAATTACCAACAGCCCCAATAACTGTGGTAATACGCCGATCGGTAAGTATGTGACGGGTTGGGTTGAGAAGAAGGATATTTGATGTGTATAGCTGCCGGGGATTTTTCTCTGGCAGCTTTTTTTCGTCCAAACGCCCCGCTTTTCTGTAGTGGTTAGCAGAGGGGTTAACATTTGCGTTTCCCGTGGCTATATAGTAGGAGGCTGATATTTATGAAACAATCACAGAAAGAAAAAATCATCGAATTAAGGAATGATGGGCTTACTTACAAGGAGATTGCAAACGCAGTAAACCTCTCCGAAAGTGCCGTGAAATCGTTCTTTTCTCGTAAAAATAAAGCCGTCTGCGCTATGTGCAAGGTAGAAATCACGGGTAAAAAACGCTTCTGCTCTGATGAGTGCCGTATGCTGTGGTGGAGAAAGCATCCTCATAAAACAGCGAAAATGACGGAAATAACCTGTGCAGTCTGCGGAAAAAAATTCTATTCCTACCCATCAAAGCACAGAAAATATTGCTCAAAAAAATGCTACGGAAAGTCCTGCCGAGGGGAGAATTATCATGACAAATGAAAAATTACAGCGTCTTGCCGCTTACAAAACTTCAATTGCCCTGTTCAGAAATCTTCTGTCCGACGGCATAATCAACCAGTCGGAATTTAAGAAAATTGAACGTATTATCGCCGAAAAATGCGGTTTATCTTTGTGTAGTATTTATCGTGAAATCGCTTGACTTATCGCCTCTTCTGATTTAATATGTGATACGAAAGGAAGGCGATTTTATGGCGAGAACAGTAGAACGTGTGAAATTTCACACGCCGAAAATTCCGAAGGTTCTCAATGTAGCAGCATACGCTCGTGTATCAAGCGGAAAGGACGCAATGCTTCATTCTCTTGAAGCACAGGTGCGATATTACAGTGAATACATCCAAAGCCACCACGACTGGCATTTCTGCGGTGTTTACGCCGA
>JAGBCL010000069.1 GCA_018110825.1 Oscillospiraceae bacterium | reverse complement strand
GATAGTGATAGGTAATTCTTTGATGTTATCTCGAAATTTTCCCCCACTCCACACCGTACATGACAGTTTCCCGTCATACGGCGTTCCCTCATCAGTTGAACTAAAATAATCTATATGATTTGCAAAAGCATTTTATATTGGCTGTAATCCGGCTTTTTCTCGTAGCTGATTGACTTTTTCCAGTTGTTTTGCACTGAGTTGCAGAATTGATAGATATTTTTGGATTGTATCTTCAACTGTTGCATGAATCAAAGCATGAACATCTTTGTCCACAAGCAGCAAATTCCGATACTTATCACTTCCACCCTGTGATCTGGGTATGATGTGATGGCAGTGTATTCTATCAAATTCCATTGGCTGATGCAAAATTGCACATTTTCCCCGCTGGGCAGAGTAGAGCGATAGTCGGTTGTCGTTATACTCAATACTTCCATTAACAGGATGAAGCATGAGATAATGCAAAGCATTAACATCCACATACTCCAGTTTCTTGTGTATCTCTGCACGACCTGCTTCTGTGTATTTATTGATAATACTCTTTTTATCCATAGGGTTCTTGTGCTTTACATAAGAAAGCGGCAAAATCGGAATACCCCGAAGATACCGAATCCTTTTGCTTTTTGCATAATGAATATAAATTGGCGTTTTAACTGGTTCTTTGGCTTTGTCTTTCAGCTTACATTTGAATCCACCGTTTATTTTCCCTAAGACTAAGAAAGCAATCTGTGAAAAATCCTTGCTGATATGTGTAGCATATCTGTAATAGTTGTGCCACCCGATTATCAATGAATTATACCGAAATATAGATTGAATGAGAGTCCTGCTTCCGGCGTGCTTGATGTTGTTCAGTGCTTCTGTTGCCTTTTTTCTGACACGTTCAGCAGATTTGCTTGACATATGTGACCGTACTGCGTACTTATTCTGTCCGTTTGTCTTCTTTCCTTTCCGGACAACTTTCATTTTAAATCCAAGAAATTCAGAATAGTTCTTTTTCAAGTTCACTATTTTCGATTTTTCCGGACTAATATCAAGACCAAGCCGTTCCTTCAGCCACATTTTGGTTGCAAGAAAAATTGCTTCAGCGTCTCTCCGTTTACGGCAGAAGATTTTAAAATCATCGGCATATCGGACGATATAACACTCTTTTAAGGCTGTTTTTCTCAATTCTGCGTATACATTGCTTCTATCAGGTGTGCCGTTTTTAAGAATCCGACATTTATATGGTACTCTTGTCGGAACACTTTCCCACTGTGAAACAATCCACCAATCCAATTCATTTAAAACGATATTGGACAATAACGGTGAAATGATGCCTCCCTGTGGTGTGCCTCTTTCCGGAAATCCGATTCCTGCAACTTCCGCTTTCAGCATTACAGAAATAATTTTCAGTAATTTCTTATCCCTTATGCCAAGTGTCCACATCTGTTTCAGAAGCTTTCCATGATTCACATTGTCAAAGAAACCCTTTATATCTATGTCAACAACGAAATGAAGATGCTGTCCCTGCATGAATTTATATGCCTGTGAGATTGCGTGTTCCGCACTCCTGTTAGGTCTAAATCCATTACTGCGTTTGAAAAATTTCGCTTCACAGATCGGTTCAAGCACCTGTAGTATACATTGTTGGATCAACCTGTCCATTATTGTTGGTATTCCAAGTGGTCTGGTTTTGCCATTCCCCTTAGGAATTTCAACCCTACGGACGGGCTGTGGAACATAGCATTTAAGCCGTTTCTGAACATATTCAATCAATTTCTCTGGTTGCCATTTCTCCAAGTCAGAGATTGTTTTCTTGTCTGTTCCTGCGGTTTTACTTCCTTTGTTATTTTTTATATTCCGATAGGCAAGCCGTATATTCTGGGGACTTGTAATAAGATTCACCAGATTTTTGAATATTTTGTCCTGCTTGCTTTCTTCATATAGTTTGTCAAGTATTTTCTGGAAATCGTAGTATTCTATATTACGCAGTACAGTCTGTTTCTTTTGTTTTGCTTTTGTCAAAGTCAGCATCACTCCCGTACAGAGTTTTTGCTTTTCTTAGTCTTACTCGAACCTTTGATGGTCATATATTTATCTGTTTGTTCAATTGATGACTTGAGCCCATCCCTCCACGGCTTATTATCACCGTTTCATCGGTACTATGGCTCTACTTTCAGTCAGATAAATACAGGTTATACAAATTGCTTTCTCTGTAAACGCTTCATTGCGTGCAATCGCTCTGCGTTCTGACCTTTCCACGTTCCGATATTCCTATCTGTTTAAATTTTCTTTAGGTGTTCCTCTGAGCCTGTATGCTTGGTACTGCCTGTAACAGTACAAGGTATTTCATAAATGGAAATTTTACTTTACCTCACATACTCACTTTTCCAAGTGCCTGCACATTTCTATACATTATTCGTTTAGACTCTTTACTTCGGATTTTCGTCAGCGTTCTTCTCGCATACTCACCATGGAAAATTATAGACCTCCGGCATATAGGTAGCATAATCTGCCTCCAAACCACTTTCCTCATCTGCACATAAGCAATGTTAGGGCTACTCTCTGCCGACTTCAACGGGCTTTGCACAAGTTTTGCTCTTGCCTGCACAACCTGCACACCGTAGTATCAAGGCAGGCGTTTCAGGGCGTTACCCCTTCATTCCACCTGTCGGAATATCAGTTCTCCTAATAAAGATACCTTCACGTTCTTTGATTAGTGCCTGACCTTTTCAGTCAGGAACGTGTCGCACTCCACTCAAACTG
>JAGBCL010000068.1 GCA_018110825.1 Oscillospiraceae bacterium | reverse complement strand
TTGTACATATTCCGCAAGCCTAAAAGAAGGTGATGAGATTTTTTGCGTAGGGCGGTGGGGGGTAGGCTTCGCCAGTTCCGCACGCTGTGCGGTAAGTTGGTGGGGTAGTTGGCTGATTTTGTGGAACTTGGTTTTTTGAGCGGTGGAATCTTGCAATTTTCTGAAGTTTTAGAGTGCCTTTTGGGGTGGTAATTGGCTGAAAATAGGCTGTTTTTGAAAGGTCGGGCGCCGCGAAAAGTCCAAGAGAATGCGGTACCCTACATACCCTTGGACTTTTCGCGGTTAAGCGGTAGAAAGCAACGCTTTCTGTTTCTTGTCTGAGTTGTATTGAAGAGGTTGAAATTCTTCTGTACACAGGCTTAACCTCAGAACTCCACCCACATCATCCAACGTTTTTTTTCTTTGGTAGCGTTCCGCTGTATTGTTTTAGGCTGTTTCCTTTTCTGATTGTCGCCATTCATTTCTGTCTCCTATCACTGCGCAGTTCCGCTTTTTTGTGCTGCAAAGGTAAATGCCGTCTCTCACTGGCTCAAGTTCAAGCAGCGTTTCCGTAAAAATCTCCAGCCCTTCGGGTAGTATTCAAGCCGATGGTTTCCGTGAAAAACTTGCTCTTGCTCTATCCGGCACCTTTGTAGGCAGCGTAAAAAAGGCGAAACATACCGCGTAGCGACAGGCGACGCAGAAAAAAAAAGCTCCAATCAGGGAAACAGCCGAATAAAGGCTCACACCCACCGAGCTCAAGGTTCATCATAAAATTAACAAGCCATGAATTACCGAATGAAAACATTTACCTACAAACAAGCGATTGCCGAACTTACCAAGATTTTCGGTTCTTATGAAGTGACGGACAAGGTAGACACTACCGACAGATTAGAGGTGTATTTCACAACATCAGACGGACATAATTTGTGCCTTTTGGCCGATGATAGCGAGTATTTCCAACGAGTTTCCAACTATGAAATATTTGAAGCATGAAAAAGAGTATTGACCCCAAGAAGAAAGAAGAAGCCCTCAAAAGAAGAGCAGCTCTTAAAGACTTGTCATCAAGTTTGCAAGCATTGTCGAAACAAGGATTATTCCCCGAGTTCCCCACTGTGAACGGCCTTTTACGCTATTACTACCAAAGTAAGGGGTACACCGATTTAAAGACTTTCCGCCAATGGAAAGAGGAAGGCTTTGCAGTGAAGAAAGGAGAAAAGGCCATTTTGCTTTGGGCGCAACCCGTGGCAAGTAACCAAAGTAAGGAAGCAGCGACCGAAGCCGGAAAGACGGAAGAAGAAGCAAAGGAGGATTATTTCCCCGTGTGCCATGTGTTTGCTGCTTGCCAAGTTCAACGAATGAAAAACAATTAACCCTATTATAAACAATTAAATTTCAAGATTATGAAGACTAACGAAACAAAGAAAGTGAGTAAGGTAATGGCAGAAATGTCTGCTCAGTCTGTAAACCCTGTAATGGTAGCAGTTGCGCCAATCGTGAACAAGCCAACGGAAGAAGCACCAAAGGCCGAAGAAATGGCCGTTTCTGCTGATGCGGAAAAGGTGGAAGAATTGCCAAAGGTGGAAGAAGCACCAAAGGCCGAAGCCAAGGGCAAGAAGAAGCCGACCAAGAAGCAGACCGCTGAAGAACTGCAAGCCGAAATCGAACGCAAGACGGCAGAACTCCAAAGATGCTTGGCAGACCTGGAACGAAAGAAGAAGCTATCCAGTGACCGCAGCGCATTTATGTCGGCACTTGACGACTTGGATGCAGCCGAAGCAAAGTTGGGCGAAGAAGATGGCTTCAACTCGCCAAACTATAAGCTGAAATTTTCGGGCGGATATGGTAGCGGAGAAATTTTCGCCTTGTCGAATCGTTTCGTGTTGGTGGAATTCATCGGTTTTATGCGTGGACGAATCAAGACCAAGATTTCCGAAATTGAAATGCAGTTGATTTCTGAATAATCAACGGAGCAAGCAAGGGAAGCAGCCTTTAGGGGCTGCTTTTTTTGTGCCGTTATCGGTGGCCGACAGCCCATTCCGTTTTTGCTCGCACGCTCACAAAAACGGAATGGGACCCGATTGATTGGTAGTAGGGGAGAGGTTTTTCCGTTCCTTGAACCACGGAGGGGTAAAAAATAATCAAAAGATGATTTTTTTCTTTGAAAAGTTTTGCAAATCACCAAAAGATGATTATCTTTGCATCGTCGTTAAGACAAAAAGCGATGTTTGATTTGATGAAAGGGCTAAAGGCCCGGGAGGAAATGCTCGAATCTTTGAGATTCCTCTTCCGACACGAAAATCAACTGAAGAAAGAAGGTTGGTATTCGGACTCGGAATTCTTTGAAGCGGTCATTCAGACCTTCTTGGAAGGTGTTGAAAAAATGCTCAAGGAATGAAAGTGAGGGTAGCCCTTCGGGGCTACCTGTAACTTCATCGCTTTCATCGCTTTTTATAATGATTATTAGTGTACATTTATGAATAAGGATTTAAAACAGAAGATTGACGAAGTGGTTGCCAATATGGGTAATCAAGATTTGTCGGACAAGCTGATGGCAGAAGCTTTCGTACTTGCCCTTACACCTGAAGACAAGAAAGAGGCGGGTCAGTATCTTGTCCAGGCCATGAACAAACGCAAGCGCCCGGATGTTGAGGTTCGTAATATGTTGGGTGAAATGGCTGATGCTCTATCCTTGTCATATTTGGCTAAAAGATATTTTGAGAAAGACAAGACTTGGCTTTATCATCGCTTGAACAATTCAAATGTGAATGGTAAGCCAGCCAGCTTTTCTCAACAGGAACTGATTATTTTGGCTGATTCTTTAAAGGATTTGAGTTCGAAATTATCGGATATATCATCAAACATCGCAAGCAGCTTGAGATAAGCTGAGAAACCCTCACGAGTTGAGGGTTTTTTTTTATTACCTTTGCAGAGTAGAAGTTTTCGCTTGACAATAAATGCATCTTGAAGGGTTCCGGCCTTGGTTGGAATCCTTTTTTTTATTACATTTGTTGTGCCGAATAAAAACTTGTTTCATCTCCTCATATCGTGTAACCCGTAGAATCGGGTTCCGGGTGGTTCCGGTCGGCGCACGATATGGGGAGATGATTTTATATAATATGATTGACAATACACTTGCTGAAGCTATCTTGAGATATGTGTCTGAGCATAAGATTAGCCATTTGATGGATATTAGTGATGAATTTGCCGTAAAGCAGGGTTACGGTTCTACTGATGTGAAGCTGACGGTAGATGTACTTCTGGAGAAGAAATTGCTGGTTTTGATGCAAGGGCGCAAGCAATCAGTCCGTGTAACGGATAGAGGCAATAAAGCTTTGCAGTTGGGGTTGAATGGTTATGATGACTTTGTAGCGGAGATCAAAGCGGAGGAGAGGAGAAGAAATTTGATTAAGGATATTCTCATTGCTTTCATCGGCGCTTTGTTCGGTGCTATAATACCATTCTTGCTAGCATAGAGGTTAGAAGACCAATAATGAAGCACATGGCGAAAAGATAGATATCACGGCTTCGGCTGTTCTCTTTGATGAATTGAATTAGCTTTTCCATAATCGGTTATTTTTCTACAAAGATAACACTTTTCAGAAAAAATGATATGTTCATGAGGTTTTTACCTAAAAACTTATTTGCTTATTTACTTATTTTCCCCGTTTGTT
>JAGBCL010000001.1 GCA_018110825.1 Oscillospiraceae bacterium | reverse complement strand
AACTCTGCCGAAAATTCCGACGCTTGATGGCGTGACAGCGATTGACGTTGACACAACAATTAAACCGTCCAAAATGAATATAAAATATAAATCTAAAACTTAACCACGATACCGAGAACAGAAATGTTTTCGGTATTTTTTTGTGAAAGGGTATTGACTTCTTGTGTTTTATGTGTTATAATATAAGAGGAACAAGAAAAGAAAGGAGGATTTTACTGTGCAAGGTGTAAAAGGTACAAAGGCATTGCGTATCAATATGGCTTTTACCGATGATGTTTACAGATACATTACGCTGATGTCAAAAATCAAGGGTGTATCTATGACAAAGTTTGTAAATGACATTATCGAAAAGGATATGCAAAAAAACGAAGCGTATCTAAAAAACATTGAAGCGGTTGTAAATATGGTAAAATAATAGATAAGCAGAGAAGTTAGCAACCCAAACAGTAATGTTAAGATTATATCTTTTGCTAATCAGACTTTGGGCGTATGCCCTCCGTTACCAAAGAATATATAGGCACCGTAGAATGTACGCTTCAGTTCTACGCTCTGCGGTATGTGATTAAACAATTCTAATGGGTAGGAATAGTGTTGCGTATAAAAACCTTTGGATAACATTGTCGTGGAGCAACCACTCTAACATACAGGAGGTTTTATAAACAATGGTGTATGTGTTAAATTTACAAAAACAACCGTTAATGCCTTGTAATGAGGCAAAAGCAAGAAAGTTATTGAAGCAAGGAAAAGCCAAAATAACAAAATATGAGCCGTTCACTATTCAATTATTGTTTGAATGTGAAAATCAAGTGCAGGGTGTAAATCTTGGTGTTGATGCAGGAAGTAAGTATATGGGAATATCGGCAACAACAGAAAATAAAGAGTTATATTCTGCGGTCGTTGAATTGCGTAATGATATTGTTGAAAAAATATCGTTAAGGCGAGAAGCGAGAAAGTCAAGAAGAAACAAATTGAGATACAGAAAACCACGATTTGATAATAGGATAAGTTCAAGGGAGTACGCTCCGAGCGTTGAACAAAAGATAAATTCGCATATACAAGAAATCAAGCGTATTTGTTCCATTATTCCTGTTAGCAAAATCATTGTTGAAACTGCTCAATTTGATATTCAAAAAATCAACAATCCCGAAATCATCGGAGAAGAATATCAGCAGGGAAATCAATTAGGCTTTTGGAATGTAAGGGAATATGTTTTGTGGAGAGATAACCACAAATGTCAGCATTGCAAAGGGAAATCGAAAGATAACAGGCTGAATGTTCATCACATCGAAAGCCGTAAAACAGGCGGTAATGCTCCAAACAATTTGATTTGTTTGTGTGAAACTTGCCACGAAGATTATCACAAAGGCAAAATAAAATTAAATGTTCAAAGAGGTAGGAGTTTTAGACACGCACATTTTATGGGTGTTATGAGAAAAGAATTGTTGAAAAGATTAAGAGAAATATACCCGAATGTCATTGAAACTTATGGTTATATCACAAAAAGCGTTAGAATACAAAACGAATTTCCGAAAGAACATTATATTGATGCTTTCTGTATAAGTGGAAACACAAACGCAAAACCTTTACAATATTATTGGTTTGTGAAGTGCGTAAGACGGCAAAACAGAAAAGCAACAAAGGATAATTTTATAAAAGGCGGTAAAAAGAAAAATAATCAATCACCGAGAGAGGTTTTTGGTTTTAGATTGTTTGATACCGTTGAATATCAAGGCGAAAGATATTTTGTTTTCGGCAGAAGAAAATCGGGATATTTCAATGTAAGAAGTTTAGACGGATATAAGGTCAATAACGACTCTATCAGTTATAAACAATTAAAAAGAATAAGACACAATACAACAGTATTAAGAGAAAGGAAGATGAGGGGAAATGAAAGACGGAATTTATTTTGAAATATTTGCAGTAAAAGATGGCGTAAGATACAACGCTAAAATTATTGATGCTAAAGAAGTAAGCGGAATAATGGCTAATTCTGTTATGGACGGACTTGTGAAAGTTATCGGATTTGAAGATGCCGACCACCCAACCGAGAAAGGCGGTGGCGAATAATGAGCGAACAATGTAGATATAGATTGCAAAGAAAAGAGCCTTATTCGATGCCGAATATTTTAGGTAATCATTCAATGCCTGTGCATACTTACCGTTGGAAAGATATTGCAGTTTCGGGCGATTTTGAGGAGTTAAAAAAGCATTTGCCGAATAGTCCTGATTATAGAATTATTGATGTATTCAATGAGGGCGGTTTTGAAAGTAAATTATTTGAAAGGCGGTGAGGGGTGATGGCTGAATGTAAAGAGTGTTTACATTACGAAGCGTGCAAAGGAGCTTATTATGAAGTAAAAGAACAAGGGGAATTTGATGGCGAAATGTATGCCGAATGTGGTTGTGATGACTTCAAAAACAAAGAAGACTATATAGAAATTAAATGTGGAAAATGGTTACCAACAAAAACACCGTCATATTTTGGCGGTATCATATATGAGTGTTCGTTATGCGGAGCAAAAGATGGCGACCATACACAAATACTTGGCAAATATTGTTGGCGTTGTGGGGCAATTATGAATTGCTCACCAAAAGAAAGAGGTGGGGAGAAGTGTTAGTTTGGAAACAGTGGAGAAAAGTAAAAAGAGTGTTCGGCGTTGAAGAAGAATGCAAAATATATAGAATGCTTTTGATTTTTGGCTTCATTCCTTTGTTTATTTTTATTGATGGATAAGGCGGTGATTGAGTGGAGAACATAGAGAAGTGCGAATTGTGGCAGGGTGATTGTTTGGAGTTGATGAAAGACATACCAAGCGGAAGTGTTGACCTTGTTTTAACTGACCCGCCGTATGGAATGGGCTTTCAAAGTCATAGAAGAAAAGAAGTATATGCCAAAATCAAGAATGATACAAGTCTTGAATGGCTTGACGGCTATTTTGCAGAATGCAACAGAATTTTGAAAGATGATACGGCTATTTATTGCTTTTGTTCGTGGCATAATGTGGATATATTCAAGAAAGCATTTGAAAAGTATTTTAAGTTGAAAAATATAATTGTTTGGGTTAAGAATAATCACGGAAGTGGTGATTTGAAAGCAAGCTATGCACCTAAACACGAATTCATTTTATATGGCAACAAAGGAAGAAGAACATTTTACGGTAAACGAATGGAAGATGTTATTTTTGCCAATAAGACAAAAAACGAAAATCACCCGACAGAAAAGCCGATTGACTTGCTCGAGCAATTTATAAATAATTCCACAGAAAAAAAATCAGTTGTTTTTGACGGATTTATGGGGAGTGGCAGTACAGGAGTAGCTTGTGTCAATACAAATAGGCGATTTATAGGAATTGAACTTGACGAGGGATATTTCAACATAGCAAAACAAAGAATTGATGAAGCAATAAAGGGTGGTGCGAATGGCTGATACAAATTTTGAAAGATTAAAAAATGCAACGGTTGACGAGTTTGCAAGGTGGCTTACTGAATTGCATAAAGAAACGCAGGAACAGGCATACGAAGCCATTACAGATAAAATAAAAGAATATATAATAAAACCCGAAGAAAGCAAATTCAAAGAATGGGAAGAAATAACCTTTAATTTTTACAAAAATTGGCTTGAAAGCGAGGCTGAATAATGGCTGATATTTCAAAGTTAGAACAACAGGCAAATCTATTGATGAATAATGTGTCGGGGTGGGAGCAAAATGTTCTCACCCGAATAGGTAAAAGAATAAAGAAGTACGGCAAACTTTCTTTGGCTGATGTTAAGAGCATAAACAACATCGCAACAGTCAAGCAAGATATGGATGCCATAACAAAAGAACTTGCAAAGGTTACAGGTTACAACATATCACAGATTGAGCAGATGTATGCGGATTTATTGACCGAACAACACCTTGCAAACCAACCCTTGTATGATTACAGGGGCAAAAAGTTTGTGCCGTTTGCGGAGAATAGGGAACTACAAGCAATAGCAAGAGCCTACGCAAAGACCACAGGCGAAACGATGATAAACCTTGCAAAGACATCTATGTTGAGGACACGAAATGCAAAAGGGCGATTTGTGAATATGCAAAAGGGCTATGTTGAAATCCTTGACAGAGCCGTAATGCAAGTTACATCGGGCGCGACAGACTTCCATACTGCTATGAGAGAAAGCATAATACAACTTGGTGGCGGTGGCGTTCAAGTCGAATATGCGAGTGGCGTTTCAAGGCGATTAGACACAGTAGTCCGTCAAAATCTGCTTTGGGGGGCGAAACAAGCGTCCATAGAATATAATGAACTTGTCGGAGAAGAACTTGGGTGTGACGGCTACGAGGTGGATGCTCACAGTTCACCAAGACCAAGTCATATGTTTGTACAGGGTAAGCAATATTGCATTGGTAAATCACGAACAATAAATGGCGTTAAGTTTATTGGTTTTGAAGAAACAGACCCGACAAGCCCTGACGGAAAATCTGCAAGTCAAGCATTGGGCGAGTATGGGTGCTTGCATTATAAGACCCCTATTCTGTGCGGTATATCTGAGCCAAGATTTAGCAAAGAACAGTTGACACAGATTGAAGCGGATAACCAAAAGCAATACAAGGTTGGTAATTTAGAGGGAAATAAATATTTCTTCTCGCAAAAAATGAGGGCATTAGAAAGTGCCATAAGAGAGCAAAAGGACATCAAAGCAGTTGCACAGGCATCAGGCGATAAAGCCCTTGTAAAGCGCTGTAATGAACGAATAAAAGCATACAAAGACAAATACACCGAGATTACCGACGCAACAGGACTATATCCAGAAACCAAGCGAATGTCCGTGCCTCGCAAACCAAAAACATAACACTCCCCCTGCCCTAAAAATCAGGGGATTTTTGTAACTAACAAATGTTAGTAACAATGTTAGTAACAAGTTAGTAACATCGGAAAAACCCCTATATATAGATATAAACTATGATTTTGTTACTAATGTTACTAATAATATAGGAAAACTTTTAAACCCGAAAAAACATAAAAGTTATAATACAAAAAGGAATTTATAGTAATCTTGGTAACGTTAGTAACAGAAACGGCAAAAAACCGCATAAAATAGGGCTTTTCGGCTGTTACTAAGAAAATGATACTTAGTAACAAATCCACGCTCTGTCGGGCTGATTTGGAGCGAAAATAAAAATTTTTTGAGAAATTTGCGAAAAGGGGTTGACAAATGCAAAAATATAGTTTAAATATAAGTGTGTTCAAAAGGCACACAAACGGCATTGCATATAACTGTTACTTCGCGCTGTTGAAAATATACAGTTATAAATTTTATCCGTTTTCTATATTTGATGAAAAGCAGTATTGCATATAACAGATACTTCGCTTTGGGAGCCGTGTGTCGCAGGTTCAAGTCCTGCCCCACCGACCATATCGGTGGGTAGCTCAGTTGGTAGAGCAACGATAATAGATACTGTTATAGATTTTATCTGCTTTTTATACCATAGCAAGCGTGCATTGCAATAATCAGATACTTCGTACCGTTAATATGAAATTGACCTGATTATGAATTTATCACGCTTGCTTATTTAATTTTAGGAGGTAAAAAATGAGCAAATTTAACACAAACAACACAACCAAAACAGAAAACAAAAGCGGTAGAGTTGCTTATGGAATGAGCGAAAAATCAAAACTTATTACGCAGGTTTTAACTTCGTTCTTTAATGAAAAGAAATTCTATGGCGATAATTCAGCGGAAATTCAAGAAACAATCAAAAATGTAATTAAGCAAGATGCAAAGTTTGTTTCCAATCTTGCGGTATTTGCAAGGCGCGAGTTTAATATGCGTTCTATATCCCATATTCTTGTAGCATATTTAGCACACGAAATTGAGGGAAAGCCTTTTGTTAGACAAACAGTAAAAGGTGTTTCATTGCGTGGCGGTGATGTTACAGAAATTATGGCTTGTTATATAAGCCTGTTTGGTAAGCCTATTCCTAACGCATTGAAAAAGGGGATAAATGATGTTTTGCAGGGGTTTGACGAATATACACTTGCAAAATATAAAGGCAACGGAAAAGC
Organism: Oscillospiraceae bacterium; assembly: GCA_018110825.1. Classification (GTDB taxonomy): domain Bacteria; phylum Bacillota; class Clostridia; order Oscillospirales; family Ruminococcaceae; genus RGIG8773. Next base: position 34,514 of record JAGBCL010000001.1, on the reverse strand, counting down.
GGTAAAAATGCGTGATTTACTTTGCCTTTGCAGACCTACACCCAAAACAAACGCACAATCGGATATGTGGAAAAGATTACTTGAAGATAAACTTGAAATTCCTATGACTTGGGAAACAGAGTTATCTGCAAACGGAAACAACGCTGAAACTTGGGAAAAGTTGATTGATAGCGAAAAAGTCGGCTATATGGCATTGCTTCGTAATTTAAGAAACATTGTTAATGCCGATCCTAAAAACATTGAAAAGGTAATGGCAGATATTGAAAATACTGAAAAAGTTAAAAAATCTAAACAGTTACCTTTCCGTTTTTTGTCTGCATATAAAGAACTTGCGGATATTGGCGGTAGCAGATTGTTTGATGTTCTTGAAAATGCTGTTGAAGCATCTATTGAGAATATGCCTACTTTTAAGGGAACAACAGTAATTGCGGTTGATGTTTCAGGCTCTATGGGCGATAATATAAGCGATAAATCAAAAGTGCGTTGTTATGAAATAGCAATGTTGCTTGGGTTGATAGCAAATAAAATTTGCGAAAATAGTGTTTTTTATACTTTCAATAGCGATATAAAGAAATATGCTATATCACACAGAAACGGAATACTTGAAACTGTTACAAATTCATATTGTGGCGGTGGTACAAATATGTTTTTGCCTTTCCAAAAAAATGATTGATGATAATATAAATGCTGACCGTGTTATTATTCTTTCCGACAATGAATGTAATTCTTGCGGTGGTTGGTATTCAAGAAAGCCTGTTCAATCAATCGCAGACGAATACAGAAAAGCATCAGGCAATGATATATGGGTGCACGCTATTGACTTGCAGGGTTACGGCACACAGCAATTTCACGGAGCGAAAACCAACATAATTGCAGGTTGGAGCGAAAAGGTATTTGATTTTATAAAAATTGCAGAACAAGGAGAGGGAACGCTTGAAAAATCAATCGAACAGTACATATACTGATATTTTGAAAATAAGAATATCAAAAGATTTATTGGCAAAGGCAAAGAAAACGGCAAAGGACAGCGAATTGTCCTTGTCTGCCTTTGTTAGAATGATATTGAAAGACTACCTCGTAGCAAAGGAAAGGAAGGAGAAAAGCAATGATGTGTGATAATTGCCCTGCATCTAAAAAGATAAAGGACACAATGGGTTGTAATGGCGATAGGTTACACAATGCTTGGGAAGATTTGAAACACGAATTTTTCAAGATATTCAAGCGCGATTATCAGCCACAATATCAATGCAGATTTGCTAATTTAGTGGAAATGGAAAGGAAGGAGAGGGAGAAATGAAAGAAATGGTTTATTCTGCTAAAAGACTTAACCCACCTGAAATGTTGGCAGATGGAGAATATAAGGGGTTGCACTTTTATGTATTCAATTTAGGGACACACCCTTGTGCGTATGTAGATGTTACAGATACGGACTTGAACGGCAAAGATTATGGAAGTATCGACATTGAATGTCATTGTGGCTTGACCTATTCAAGAGAATATCTGCATACAGTTGATAAAAAAGGTTGGTTTGTTGGTTGGGATTATGCTCATTATTGCGATTTTGCAGGATATGAACTTGAAATGCCGATAGATATAAGAACGAACGGCAAAATATGGACTACTGCATGGTGTGATACAAAATTCTTAAAACCGCCAACTCTTGACAAACAAAAATAAATATGCTATAATGTAAGAGTAGAATTGTAATGTTCTACTCTTATGTTTTTGTTGGCAACTCGTAAAGTTGCAAAACTCAATTAAAGCAAGAGGCGATACCTCGTAAAAAATCGTAGCAATAAAGGAGATAAAGAGATTATGAAGCGTGAAGAAATCAAGGCAATTTTTGCCGATGCGACAGACGAACAGTTAAAAGCCGTTATGGATTTGAACGGTGCTGATGTTGAGAAAGCAAAGTCGAAAGTCACGGCACTTGAAACCGAACTGAAAGAGAAAAAAGAGGCTATTGACAATTTCAACAAAGAAATCGAAGAATTGAAAACCGCAAACGCAAGCGGTGAGGATTGGAAAGCAAAGTTTGAGGCTTTACAGGCTGAAAATGTTGCAAAGGAAAAACAGGCAGAAGCAGACCGCATACTTGCCGAAAAGACAGAAAGTATTAACAAACGATTTGAAGCCGTTTTGGGCGATAAGAAGTTTAACCACGATGCAATTCGTGAAGCATATTTGAAAAAGTTTGGCGATGCTCTTGAAAGCAAGGAATATGAGGGACAGAGCGATGCCGATATTCTACACGCATTAACAAAAGACGATGCCACCGCATTTACAGGCGTTACTGCCGTTAAGTTGGCAGGTGGTACACCGCAGGGAACTTTGGGTAGTAAAAAGTATTCTTCAAGAGAAGAAATAAACGCAATCAAAGACGCATCTACAAGACAGGCTGAAATGATTGCACACGCTCATTTATTCCCTGAATTAAAAGTATAAAGGAGAAAACAAATATGGCAAATGTATTAACAGGTGCTGAAACTAACCTTATCACACAGGAACAGATGAAAAAGGTTCGTGAGGTTGATTTTGTAAATCAGTTTACACATAATTCGCTTAATAAACTTATTGAAGTTTTGGGCGTAACAAGAAAAATTCCTATGATGGAAGGTACAACAATGTATGTATATTCCACCACAGGCACATTACAGGACGGAGCAGTTCCCGAAGGTGAAATCATTCCGCTTTCACAGTATGAAACAAAGAAAACACCTGTGGGCGAAATCGCTCTTAAAAAGTGGAGAAAAGCAGTATCCGCAGAAGCAATTAAAAAGTCAGGGTACAATGTGGCAGTTAATGATACTGACAAGGCGTTACTTCGTGATGTTCAGGGCGGTATTAGAACAGACCTTTTTGGCTTCCTTAATGGCGAAATTACAGGAAGCACAACCGCAGAGGGTGCTAACCTTAAATCCGCACTTGCAAATGCTTGGGGACAGTTACAGGTTAAATTTGAAGATGATGCGGCAGAAGCAGTTTATTTTGTAAACCCTCTTGATGTCGCTGAATATCTTGGTGGCAAAGATGAAGGCCTTGCAACTGTATTCGGTATGAATTATGTTGAGAACTTCCTCGGTCTTGGTACTGTGATTATGACTTCAAGAATTGCACAGGGTACATTTATTGCAACTGCAAAAGAAAACTTTATCTATTATTACCTTACAATGAATGGCGATGTTGCAAACGCATTTGACCTTACAACTGATGAACTTGGTTACATTGGTATTAAGTCAGGTTATCAGAACGAGGAAAGAGCACAGATTGAAAGCCTTGTTATGAATGGCGGTCAGTTCCTTGTTGAATATGCAGAGGGCGTTGTTAAGGGTACAATCGGGGCAGGTGCTTAATAATGTTTAGAGTAATTAAGCATTTTACCGATATGCAGGATAATAATTTTGCTTATCAGGTAGGCGACGAATACCCAAGAAAAGGTATGAGCGTTCTTCCGAGCAGAATTAGGGAACTTGCAGGCAGTAAAAACAGACAGGGCTGTCCGCTGATTGAGGAAATCCCCGATGAATCGGAAGCACCTAAAAGAAAAAAGCCAGCGAAAGCTGATGAAGAATAACGCAGAAGGCGGTTGAATTATGGTCTACTTAACCTATGAGGAATATATCACAATAGGCGGTACGCTTGATTTGACCGCCTTTAACCGTAATATTGACAGGGTATGTGGAATTATTGACAACGCTACACAAAACCGAATCAAGGGTATGAAAAATGCACCTGATAAAGTCAAGCCGCTTTGCCGTGATATTTTGGAGTATTTTGCAAGTGATTTCGGCAGTTCCAAACAAGTATCAAATCACAGTCAATCAGCAGGCGGAGTGAGCGAAAGCGAAAGCTTTGTTATTCGCTCCATTGAAGAACGTGCAGGAGAAATTGACGATATGATAAAAGACTATTTGCTGAATGAGGTCGATGATAATGGCACGCCGTTGTTATATCGGGGGTGTATGCGGTGATTGATTTTTTTACAGAGAAAATCACGATTTACAACGATATTTCAGCGGATGCAGTCAATGCCAGAAGATTTGACCGATTTGTGCTTGACAAATGCCATATAGTCAAAGGCAGAGTACCGAGAGCAGACGGAACAATTGAGAATCTTATCAACGGCAAGACCGTTGAAACAAAAGATGTTACACGATATAAACCGCCGTATGAATACAGGCAAATGCCTGTTGACCTTGCAAAGGGTTTTTACACCGTGCAAATAGGGGATTTTGTTGTTGAGGGCGAAGTTGATGATGTTGTCACGACAAGCCGTGAATTTGCGGCGTTGCAAGAAAAATACAATGAGCGTGGATTTGTTGTCCGAACTGTTTCTGATAACATTTACGGCGTAAACGTCGATAATATATCAATGTCGAATGTGGGGTGATTAAATGAATAAATACGCAAAAATATTTGAATATTTCCGTCAATGCCCCGAACTCGCCGACCTGTGGAGCATAGCCGCAACTGAGGATGTAGGCAGACGCGTTATTTTGCCACAAGGTGCAAGCCCTGCCGTGCAGTATCAAGAGCGATTTGACACGTTAGGAAATTATGAATGCACAATTGAGCCTTACCCGTCAGTTTATGAGGATTTTCAGATAAACTGCTATGAATGGTACGACGTCAAGGACGGCTCACCACCTGAGAGAAACGAAAATGTTTTATCGTTGGAATCGGTGCAAAGTATTTGCGACTGGGTAAAAGCTCAGAACGATGCAAACAATTTCCCCGAAATCGGCGAACAAATCGTATCAATTGAGTGCAATCCATTTGTGCCACAAATCCGATACGTCAACCCCGAAGAAAACACGGTCGGTTATTTTATCACAGTAAGATTACGATATGTAAACCGCACACCGAGAAAGACGGTGGAATATGCATCTGAGGATTGATTTAAACGAGCCGCATATTTTACAAAAAATAAACAGTGACCGTTTTGGATTGCTTGTGTCTAATGAGTGGAAAAGGTTGATTGACCCATACACTCCACGAGATACAGGAACGCTAATGGGTTTAACAAATCAAGTAGAATTGAAACCTTGGGCAATTTGGTATAAATCGGAATACGCTGAAACAGTATATTATAACCGCAGAGGTGTAACATTTATTACCAAAGGTGTCGGAAGAAACCCGTCCGCAACTGACCACTGGGACTTTGCGGCAGAAGATGCAGGGCAGAAAGACAAATTATATCGCATTTTAAACAATGCATTGCAAAGCGGAAGGATTTAACGAAAGGAATGATAATTAATGGCAGAATTTAATACATTTGCCAATCCAAAAGTAGAGACAAAAAGATTTAAGATTTATCTCGACGTTGGCACAGAGAAAACGCCAGAATGGGAACTGCAGGGACGTGGCATAGAATCATGGACGATTGAGGAAAACAGCGATGTTGAAAAGGTGACGGATGTCCTCGGTACAATTGACATGGAACGCTCTGTCGGTCAACCTACACAAAGCGGCGTTAATATTAAAATCCGCAAAGGCTCAAAGCTTGGACAGATGCTCTTTGATGCATGGTTTAAGAGGGATTACACAAGTCTTAATGCTCTGAAGATCTTACAGAAATTTGAATTTGTTGACGGTACAACAGAAGGCTCATGCCTTGCACGACTTGAAGAGGATGTTATGATTGCTATTAACAACTTTACAGGCGAAGCAGGCGGCTATCTTGGATTTGAGGTAGACATCCACTACGCCAACAAGACCACAACAGGCACAATGCCAAAGGTTGACGGTGAGAGCATCACATTCACGCCCGACAGTGCCGCATAACAACACAGACACACATACCGCCTTGCCCTATATGGTAGGGCGGTATATTTAATTTAGGAGGTAAATTTCAATGAAATTAAGTACAGGCAAAATTGCTTTTCCGTTACAGTTTGATAATGGAGATGTGGAGAACATTTTTATAAATCCGCATGATGCAGGATTGCAGGAAAGAATTAACAACTTTGAAAAATCTATGACTGAAAGACTGCAAAAAATCACACTTGACAAATACAAGGATTCTTTGGGTGACGGTATTGATATTGGTAGCCTTGATTTTACAAAAATAATGGATATGCCGCAGGAAGAACTCGACAAGCTTACACGTCAGACCAACACAATTGCGGAAATTGACAAGGAACTTGAAAAAGAATTTTGCGAGGAAATTGACAATATTTTTAAAAGCGATGTATCAAGTAAAGCGTTTAAGTATGTCCCACCGCTTGCAATGGTTCCTGACGAAAACGGCGAATGTGAGCTGTATATTTTGCTTGTGTTAAAGGCTTTGGCGGTTGAAATACAGAAATACGGTAACAAAATGAGCAATGCCACAAACAAATATACCTTGAAATATCCTAAGAATAAATGATGTGGAATTTGCCGACAGCCGTCGAAATAGACGGCAAAGAGTATGCAATCACCAATAAATGCGACTACAGAATGGTGCTTGACGTTATCTGTGCATTGAATGACAATGAGTTAGACGATGAGCAGAAAATCCGCACGGCGTTATATGTTTTTTATGAAGATTTAAGCGATTGTAATAACATCGAAAAAGCCATAAAAGAAATGTATAAAATAATCTCCTATGGCGAAGAAGATGAGGACAAAAATGAAAACAAACCACGCCTAATGGATTGGGAACATGATTTTCCACAAATAGCACCGCCTGTTAGTCGTATTTTAGGTTATGACGTGAGAATGCCCGAAAAATACACACACTGGTATACGTTTTTAGGTGGATATATGGAAATCGGCGAATGCACATTCCAGAACATAGTTTCTATTCGCAACAAACGGGCAAGAGGCAAAAAGCTTGAAGAATGGGAACAAGAGTTTTACAGAGAAAATAAAAAAATGGTAGATTTACCGCAAAATCTTACCGAAGAGGAACAAGAATGGCTTGACTCCGATTGGTGATAAAGGGGTGATAATATGGCAATAAGCGGCGGCGACGGTAGTATTATACTGACTACCAAAGTTGACAATTCTGGGCTTAAAAAGGGATTGTCTTCCATGCGTGGCTTTGTCTCTAAAGTTGGAAAATCCTTTGCCGTGATAGGTGCGGCAGCAGGTGCGGCAACTGTTGCAATAACAAAAATGGCGGTTAGTGCTTATGCTGATTATGAACAAATGGTTGGTGGTATTGAAGCGCTTTGGGGCAAATCGGCAAAGAAAATTATTGATTACGCAAATGACGCATTTTATACCGCAGGTGTTTCAGCCAATAATTATATGCGACAAGTTACACAATTTTCAGCGGCACTTATTAGAAGTACAGCAGGAGATACAGAAAAAGCGGCTGATGTTGCAAATATGGCAATGATTGATATAAGCGATAATGTTGCAAAAATGGGAACAAATATCGAATATGTTCAATTAGCATATCAAAGTTTTGCAAGACAACAATACATACTTCTTGATAATCTTCGTTTAGGATATGGAGGGACGAAGCAAGAAATGGAAAGATTATTGGTGGATGCAGAAGCAATCACAGGTGTAAAATATGACATCAAAAATCTTTCTGATGTGTATACGGCAATACATGTTATTCAAGAAGAACTCGGTATTGCTGGAGCTACAGCAATGGAAGCTGAAAGAACTATAACAGGCTCTGCCAATATGATGAAAGCGGCTTGGCAAAATGTATTGTCTGCCGTTGCAGGTGGTGGAGATTTAGACAGGGCAATAAACAACCTTGTTTATTCTATACAAAAATATTTTGAAAATATTGTACCTGTTGTACAACGCTCACTCATCGGAATCGGGCAATTGATAGAACGTGTCGGACCGTTGCTTGTGCAAAACGTTGCAAGTGCCTTAATACAGGCTATACCAAGTCTTGTAAGTGCGGTATTTAACATGATTGTAGGACTTGCAAAGGGAATATGGTCAGGAATTAAAGCATTATTTTCTGGCGGGTCTGGAAGCGTTACTGCCGAAATCAAGTCAAGCGTTGGTGGCGTATCATCTTCTGTCGGCGGTCTTAGCTCATCTCTCGACAACGCAACGTCAGGAATGGATGCGTTAGGAGATGCTGCTGAAAAGGCAGGAAAAAAAGCAAAAAGATACTTAGCGGCATTTGATGAGGTTAACAAAATCCCTGCTGATGATGGCGGTGGTGCAGGTGGTGCAGGGTCTGGAATAGGCATCCCGGGCATTTCTGCCGGTGGAATCGGTGGTGACATTGGCGGCGGTGTAGGTTCTGGCGTTTTATCGGGAATTGTAGACGATATAAAGAAAGACCTTGAATATTTACTCCCAACAATTGAGCTTGCACTTGTCGCAATAGGTTTGATTTTACTTGCAATGGGAAATATTCCTTGGGGAATTGGATTTATTGTTGCAGGTGCTTACCTTTACAGCGTTACGAAACGGTCAAAGGGCAAATTTGATTTTAATGTTGTAAAAAAGGATTTAAAAAACCTTGCGAACTGGATTGAAGAAATACTTGTCGCTATTGGTATTATTTTAATGTTTTTAGGTCAAATACCGTGGGGAATTGGCTTTATTATTGCAGGTGCGGCAATATATGCGGTTAAAGAAGTGAGCACAAGCGAATACAACACCGCAGATGTAACAACTAAGCTTGCTGTAATTATGGAAACTGTCTCAGTATCCTTAATCGGAATTGGAATAATACTGATATTTTTTGGACATATACCTCTCGGATTTGGGTTTATAATCGTCGGAAAAGGACTGCTTGGAATTCAAGAGCAAAAATTACAAGACAGCGGCGTGACCACCAAAATTCAGAAGTTTATGGAAAAAAATCAAGCGTTAATTGTTGGAGTTGCTTTGGCACTGTTAGTTATTGGAATCGTGCTTTTTGCATTTGGTCAAGTCACTCCCCTTGCGTTGGGATTGGTTGTAGCAGGTGCAACAGTTTTGGCAACAGAAGAAAAATTTAATCCCGGAGCAATAAAAAAAGAAATATCAAGATTTTTCCAAGAAAATGCAGGATTAATTGTCGGAGTTTCTCTTGCATTGGTTGTGCTTGGTGTTATCTTGTTATTCTCTGGTGTAGGCATTCCACTCGGATTAGGCTTGCTTTTGGCAGGCGGTGTGGCTTTAGCATCAACAGTAACGGCAAATTGGGGCTTTATTGTTGACAAAATAAGGGAAGTCTGGGGTAATGTAAAAAACTTCTGGAATTCTTACATCGCACCTGTATTTACCGCTGAATGGTGGTTAAAGCTTGCCAAAAAATGCGGAAATGGCTTAATTGGCGGTTTCGAAGGAGCAATAAATGGAATAATCACCATGTTTGAGAAAATGATAAATTGGATAGTCAATGGATTAAACAAAATCAGAATCGAAATCCCTGACTGGGTTCCCGGATTAGGCGGTAAAAGTTTTGGATTTGACATCCCCGAAGCAAGTTTTGGAAGAGTATCAATACCAAGGCTTGCGCAAGGTGCAGTAATACCGCCGAATCGAGAGTTTTTGGCTGTTTTGGGTGACCAAAAACACGGAACGAACATCGAAGCACCGTTGGAGACTATCAAACAAGCAGTCGCTGAGGTTCTGGGTGTAAGCGGTGGAAACTCTGAAAATATAGAGTTGACAGTTTTACTTGATGGTGATATAATATATAAAAAGGTTGTACAGAAAAACCGTGACAACACTATCAGAACAGGCAGAAATGCACTTGCATACTAAGGGGGACGGCATATGAGCAGAATATCAGATTTTTTAAAAATCAATGGTAAAAATATGCCAACTCCCGATGAGAATGTTGTTTTTGACAAAGAACCGTTGTGGAGCAGTAACGCAGGAAGAACAGCAAGCGGTTTGTTTGTGGGGGATATTGTAGCGGAAAAGCGTGTAGTAACTTTTACGTTTACTCAGCTTAATTCCGAGGAGATATCAATGATTGAAAAAGAATTAAGCACGTTTTACACAATTGATTTTATTGACCCATTTATGCCACAAAAACGAATCACAATGCAATGCTATAAACCGCCGAGAAGTTACCCATTTAAGAAGATTGTCAAAGGTTCAGCGAGTTTTGACTCGTTTACGCTTAAGTGTATAGAGAGGTGATTACTTGTTTACAAATGTTTCAAACGATTTCAAGCAAGAAATCACTAAATATTCACGTTCTTTTCGTGCAAGGATGATTTTTGAGGATTTTATTGTTGATAACGGTATTTACTCGGTCAAACTCAAAGGCGGTGCAAATCTTGACACGTTGTTAAGCATTGGTACAACTACAGCGACAACCGTTGATATTGATGCAGTAGAGATTCCGCAAAATATCAAAAACCGCAAATTTAGGCTTGAAATCGGCTTAATTCTGGGGGACTTCGTCGAATATATCCCATTCGGTGATTTTTATGTACGTTCTGCCGTAAACAAGGACAAAAAGACCACAATTTCTGCGGCTGATATGATGTATCTTGCCGATAAAGAGTACAAAACATTTTTAACATATCCGATAACAGCAGATAAGGTTATAGAGGAAATGAGCAGGATTCTGGGATTTTCCTACAACATCAGCGGTCTGGAAAATGTGATTGTTTTTACTAATCCCGTATCAATGACCATGCGTGAGGTTATCGGACACATAGCGGCGTTATGCGGCAAAAATGCAAGGTTTGACCGTGTAGGCAACCTTGAATTTTACTGGTACACTGATTCTGGATACTCCACAAACGGCGACTACATCGGGGATGCGGACGTCGATGAAGCAGATTTTAAGGTGCAATTTTTAAAGGCTGATGTCACCGACAGAATAACAGTCATCAGCGGCAACAGAACAGCAGAGCAAGGAATCAGCATAAACAATCCGTATGCAACAGATATACTAATTAACAAGGTTTTTGAAAGCGTGGGCGGTTTTAAATACCGTCCATGCAAGTTTAAACAAATCCTCGGAGACATCCGCATTGATGTATCGGACATTATCATAGTAACGACCAAAAACGGGACATTTAAAACAATCCCAATGTCTTACGACCTCAATTTCGACGGCGGAGTGAGCATTGATTTTACAGCAACGGGTCCAGAGGTTGACAAAGAATATCAGTCACCTCAACAGATGCAAAGCAAAAAAACAGAATCGACCAACAGAAATAATACGCTTGTTATTTTTGGGGAAAACAAGGAACAAATAATTGTTGATACTGCATTAAAAGAGGTTGTTTCTTTGAGTTTTTCCACGGAACAGGAAAGCTTGCCTTTTGTTGTGGCAACGATACAACTCGAACAGACAACGTCCGAAGTTGTGACGGTCATCCTCAGACTTAACGGCTCTAATTTTACAACATACAGAGTTAATGCTTCTGACGGGTATAATCTTTTTAATTTCTCGACCGCCTTTACACAATTAATGGGCGGTTCTCAGAAATTAGATGTCCTTATTTCTGGCGGTTCTGCGGTGATACAGCCGAGAGGTGCAAATGCTATTGTTACCGGTTCGGGACTGATTGCCCGTTCTGGGTGGGACGGATTTATTGACCTTAATGATATTATCGAAAATGCTATCGTTATTGCCAAAAGCGTTAGTGCTGAGCCTATTAATGACAATGTTAATATTAATCTTATTACGCCAATCACAAGAGCAATTGATGAGACAATACCTAACGCTGTCGTATTAAGCCGTAGAATTGATTCTAAGGCGGTTGCAGATAATCTGCCGTATAATGTGGCAAGCATCACAAACACGTCAAATAATGCGGTTAAAATCGTCCTGAGCAATCCTGCTGTGCTGGAATCAGAGGTATTAACAGGAGCGACATTGACAGGGATAATCGGCGGTGTTGATACTCCGATAACAGTAAACAACATGGCGTTAGAATCGCTCGAATCCGAAGAAATTGTTAATATGTCAAATATAATCTGGATTGAAACCGAAGATTTATCGACGTTTGAATCAACAATAATTTGCGATTTAAACCTTAATGCGGCGAATCCTTTTACTGGAAATCAAATTGAGATTAATGACATTGAGTTTAATCGCACAATTTATGGGGGCACGGAATGAATGACTTAATAAAAAACCAAGGCATAAGCGGAGATAAAATAAATCTACCTAAAATCAAGGGAAAAACCAAAATTGAATTGTTTGAAAATGGAAATAAAGTCTCTGAGGTTGTTGAAACCAATATGATGACAGAATATATTTCCGAATCATTGAATTTACCTTTAAATTTCAGAAGCGCAACGCAATTAAGTGTGAATTTAAGCAACAAAGTTCCGATTTATGACAAATTAATTGGCGGCGTTTTGCTTTATGCTGACCCTGTAGAGGAAAAAACAGATAACACACGTCTGTCAATCGCTAATGATTGTGTGGGGCACGCTGGAGAGTCTTACAGCGGAAACAACTCGAAAAGAGGAAGCTATAACACCAACGAAAGCGGATACATAGATTCGGCAAATCCGTGGAAGGGCTATCGTCATGTATTTGATTTTGGCACAGATAAGGCAAATGGAATGATTTCCTGCGTTTGTTTGACGCCAAAAATCAGCGGTAACAGTGGCTATGGCGGCGGTGTTGATTACAATGTGACAGAAAACAACAATGACATTTTATACAATTCTGTGAATGGAATGGGATTACAAATATCAGGAGAATCATATGATACTATTAAAAATCCTCGATATTTAGGGAATATCAACGGCGAAGATACTTTTTGTTATACTTCGGGCAATGATTTGGTAGTGTTAAGACTTCCGCACGATAAATTATTATTTAATTTGTCGGATACATTGTCAAGTCAACCTGATTTGGCATTTGACAAATCAAACAGCACTACTACAAGACAAATTGATGTATATCCTATTCCCGACGGTTTGACCACATATACTTCCGTTTTTGTATATGACGATAAATGTTACATTGTAAATCTTATAAATCAAAACGATTTTTCATACGTGATTTTCGACCCTGTGACAAACAGTTTTTCTGCAAGGCAGAGCAGGACAGTAAGCCCGAATTATCAGCAAACAATAGACTCAATTGGTTATTGCGACGGTTATTGGTTTGCGTCGTCTTATAGCAACGGTAATTTAACACGATACCCTGCAAGCGGCGGACAGGGCGAAGAAACGAGCATAAAATTAGAATACTATGATATAGTGCCGTTTGGTAAAGATGTTTTTTTCATTGGCTATAATTATGTAGACATTATAAACGCTGAAACGCTGAAAAAATACACAAGAAAAACTACATCATCGCGTTTTCTGACCACGTATTTGCAGATTTGCAAAAATTTTGTGTTGTCTCTTTATACCTACCAAAATAGTATACAGTTATCCATTTATGATTTTATTGGAAACATATCAACAATCAACAACCTTGCAACACCAGTAACAAAAACAGAAGCACAAACAATGAAAATCACTTATGAAGTAACAGCGGAGGAGGCATAAAATGGGAATATCACACGAAGATGTGCAGGAATTAAAAGAGGTTTTTGATGATAGATATGTGTTAAAAGGCGATTGTGATAATACGCAATCAAAAATCAATAGCAGTTTTGCAAAGGATGACAAACGCATCGAAATCATTCAGCACGATTTTTCCGTGATTAAAAAATTAGTCGGAATTGTTGCAACAGCAAGCATCGGCTCACTGATTACAGCACTTTTCGAACTAATATTGAGGTGATAAAATGGCAAAAATCTGTAACAAATGCGACCAAAACCAAACAGCAACAGTGCCTTATATCGTCCACGAATCCGATATGGCGAGAGCTGAGAGACATTTCAAGCGTCTCTGGGGCGTGATAATCTTGCTGATTGTTTTGCTTGTTGCGACAAATGCCCTCTGGCTTTGGCATTCCCGTCAGTACGAGCGAGCGGAAATAACCACTACTCAAACTGCAGAGCAAGATGTAGAGGACGGATACAATCAGTTTATCGGAGGCGATTTCTATGGCGAAACAGAGGATTACAACAACGACTAAAGTCGTTAGATATGTGCGCAAAAAGAAGCGTGGCAAGAAAAGAGCTTGCCGTGTTTGTAACGGCACAGGCAAGGTAGGAGGTTGATGCCTATGGATGATGCGGGGAGATCTCGAACAGAATGGGCGAACCTAATTGACGAGTGGATATTTTCGGAACGTGACCGAAACATCCTAAAACGCAGATTATTAGACGGATTGACTTACAAAGAACTCGAAACGGAGTTTAATTTGTCAATTGACCGTTTGAAAAGAATTGTATACAAATCACAAAACAAGTTATTCAAGCACTTGTGAAATAAAAAGCACACATTTACACCACTTCGGGACACTTCCCGGGGTGGTGTTTTTTTGTTATATTATAGTCAAGAGGTGATACTATGAGTAATGTATCGGAGTATATTAAATCAAATCCAAAACTTAAAACTCTTGACTTTCTGACGGTCTATCTCACAATTACGGAACTCATAAAAGATGGGTATGTGAGCCTTGATGTATAGCTATTATAACCCTCACCCACATTCAAAGCGTGTAGGCGACTGCGTCGTGAGGGCTTTGTCAAAGGCAACTGGCAAATCTTGGGAAGAAACATATATCGAATTGTGCTTACTCGGTTACATTATGGGGGATTTGCCGTCAAGTAATCGTGTGTGGGATAGCTATCTAAAAACACAAGGATTCACACGACATCTGATAACTGCCGAATGCCTTGATTGTTACACCATACAGGATTTTTGCAATGAATATCCGCAGGGCGTTTATGTAATAGGCACAGGAACACACGCAGTTTGTGTTGTTGATTCAGTGCTATATGATACATGGGATTCCAGTGACGAAACCCCGATATATTTTTACAGGAAGGATGATTGAAAATGGCTTATCAGCAACCTCAATATTATCAAGGCGGCTATTATCCGCAGTATAATAATGGAGCGACACCCGATATGTTAAATCAATACAAGGCACAGTACCAACAAATTCCGATGCAACAGCCGATGATGCAACAGCCCGTTCAGCAGATGCCAATACAGACAATGGCACAGCCCGCACCTTCAAACGATATGATTTTCGTCTTGAACGAGGCAGAGGCAACCTCTTACCCCGTCGCACCGAATAATAGCGTTATATTGTGGGACAAAAACAATGACGTGGTTTATATCAAATCTGTAAATGCTCAAAATATTCCTTCTTTCCGTGTGCTTGACTATAAAGAGCGCACCGCCGACAATGCCCCAAAAACGCCCGTAGAGCACAAATGCACTTGCGGTGATAAGTTTGTACTTAAAAAGGATTTTCAAGCCTTACAGAGCGAATTTGAGGCTATGCGTGAGGAATTAGAGGAATTAAAGGCAAAACCAAAAGCAAAAACCACAAAAATTGTAAAAACGGAGGATGAAAACGATGGCTAACAATCTTTTTAATGCAATGGGCGGCGGTATGCAGATGAATCCACTTGCACAAATAGCACAGCAAGCAAGACAATTTCGACAGAGTTTTACAGGAAATCCTCGGCAAGAGGTGGAAAGGCTTTTGCAGTCTGGACAGATGTCACAAGCAGATTTTAACAGATTTTCCCAAATTGCACAGCAGGTTGTGCAGTTTATGGGGGATAATTAACGGCTTTATTCGGGGTGCACACCGATTAGGCATAAATTTTTACAAAGGAGATAAAAACAATGATGGAAAATGACGGCTTCGCAACTGGCTATGCAGTTGGTAGAGATTCCACAAACGGCGGCGGTTACGGCAATAACGGTCTTTTCGGCAATGACTGGGCTTGGATTGTAATTCTGCTTCTGTTCGGCTGGGGCGGAAACAGAGGTTTCGGTGGCGGCTTCGGCGGTTACGGTTCTGGCGGTGTAGGTGAGAATTATGTTCTTGCAACTGACTTTGCAACCATCGAAAGAAAGCTCGACGGCGTAAACAACGGTCTTTGTGACGGATTTTATGCACAGAATACCAATATGCTTAACGGCTTTGCAGGCGTACAGCAGACACTTTGTCAGGGCTTCAGCGGCATAAACAGCTCTATTGCAAACCTCGGTTATCAGCAGGCACAGTGTTGCTGTGAAACAAAGGGAGCAATCAAGGACGTTGCATATGGCAATGAGAGAAATTCTTGGACGATTTCCAAGCAGATTTCCGATTGTTGCTGTGACCTTGAAAAGGCTAATATGCAGAACCGTTTTGACGCTCAGGCATACAATTGCAATACATTACAGGCAATTGACAAGGTAGGCGATAGAATTATTGATTACCTTGCGGCAGAAAAGACACAGACTCTCCGTGATGAGAATATGGCTCTCCGTCTTGCTGCATCTCAGGCAAAGCAAAATGAGTACCTTATTGCTCGCCTCGGTGACAAGTGCCCCGAACCTGCATACATCGTACAGCCCCCTCAGCAGGTTACATTCCCGACCAATTGTTGCGGAACTGTAAATTATGCAAGCGGCGGATGCGGTTGCGGTTCTTACTAATCGAATAATCAATAACTACTTTCGCACCTTGCGAATGTTCGGTGGTTGTTGCAAAAAATGCACATACCACTGATAATGTTTAAAAGCGGTAAGGTGCACACTTTGCCGCTTTAATTGTTTGAAAGGATGTATTTATTATGGCAAGAAAAACAATTTCTGATTTAAAAGATAAACTCATAGAAGCGGTTGATTCTATTGACGTTTCCAAAATTACTATATATGACCTTAAAACTTTGGCTGATACAGTAAGTGTTATATCTGGAATAAACGAAAACACTTTTGATGTCGCCCAAACTTTTTTGGAAATGTCTAAAAAAGGATTTTCACAAAAACCTATCACGCTTTCCGACCTGAAAGGAGATGAATAATATGGCTGCTGAATATAGCAGAATTGACGTGCAGACTGTAGCCGTTGACGAAAATGCCATTTTCACCAATGGTTGCAGAGCATGCAGAAAAGGTTTTATTTCTCATCGTGATGACAGCGGTATCTTTTTCCTCAAAGGTGTTTCAAACGGCTGTAAAGCGGTCTACAGAGTGACTTTTAATGGCAATATCGCTGTAAGTGCGGCAGACGATGGCGGAATACTCGAACCGATTTCCGTAGCAATCACAATCAATGGCGAAACGCTTGGAAATGCGACAGCCACAGTAACTCCTGCGGCAATCGGTGATTTCTTTAACGTGTCTATCACGACATTCATTGACATTCCCTGCGGTTGCTGTGTGACAGTTTCCGTGGAGAATGCAAGCCCCACATCGGCAATTGATGTTACAAACGCAAACATCATCTTTGACCGTGTAGCCTAAGAAAGGAGTGCTGATTTATGGAATATATCAAAAAAATTAAAAAAATGCTCTGCAAAGAACTTGAAGAAATTGCTGAATCGGGAAAATTAAAAACTCCTGCGGATATTTCTATGATTAAAGACCTCACAGGCGCAGTCAAAAACATCGGCGTAATTGAAATGCAGGAAGAAGAAAGCAGTTATTCCGAAGCGAGAGGCGGTAGAGGTCGTGGTGGTCGCTCATCTTATGAGGGCGGCATGTCTTACGACGATGAAATGATGTACAGCGGACGCAGAGGACGTGGCACAAATGCAAAGCGTGACAGCATGGGCAGATATTCGAGCGAAGGAGAATCTTACGATGATTATTCCGAAGAGATGTCATACAGAGGCGGTCAGGGCGGCAGAGGCTACAGCCGTAATGATGCCAAAGACCACATGATGTCAAAACTCGGTGGAATGATGGAGGACGCTGACCCAAACGAGCGAGAAATCCTCAAGGATTGCATGAGGAAGCTGGAACGTGTTTAATGTTGGATAAATTTGAGGATAAAGTCACGCCTAAGCAAATAAATGATGAATACAAGGAGGCAGTTGACATTTTCCCGGCATTGCACAAGTACAAATCAGACCACAATATAGCCAATCTGCAAAAATTATGCGTTGAAATTTCCGAGTTTTGCTGTGCGATATATGCCAGCACAAAAAACGACGAAGAACGCAAGATATACCGAGCAATGATTGACAAACTAAAAACATAAGAATTTGACCGTCTTTTATAAGGCGGTCTTTTTTGTATAAAATGTGCAAAAAATGTATAAATGTTTGTGCAATTTTTTCTTCAAAAAGTGTTGACATTTGTAATATTGTGTGTTATAATGTAGTTACAGTAAAGGACACGGAAAAGTCGTAAAAACCAGAATGGAGAATTATTATGAAAAAGTTTTATACAGTAGACATTATAGACGGAACAGAAATTATCAGCGAAAACGTATTTGACGGAACTTTTGAAGAATGCGTTGAGTACATCACATCAAACGGTTATACCACAGAAACAGCAATAATCTGTGAGTACACAAATGATGGCGAAGATGAATGTACAGGCATTATCACAGAATGGTAAAAACCGTCTGACGAGTCTTTGAAAATTAAGACGAAACCGCCGAAAGGCGGTCACGGTTAAACCTAATTTTAAAGCCGAAAGGCAGAAAGTGAGAAAAGTTATGAAAAAACAAAAGCTTGTATGGTTTGTAGCGAAAACATACATTAATTGCGACATGGAAGCAATGGTATCAGTGCTTTGTTTAGCTGAAAATGGCTGGGAAGAATACTGGGGCGAGCTGAACAGTAAAAGTATCAGATATTTTGACACAGAAGAAGAAGCAAAGAAAACAGCATACACATGGGCGAATACAGACATGACAGTCCACGGCAAATGGATTGACATAGAATGAACCCTCATCCGAGCGGAGCGGTTAACCTCCGCCCACATATTGCCCGATAGCCAAGCGGTAAGGCAACGGACTTTGACTCCGTGAATCGTGGGTTCGATTCCCACTCGGGCAACCATAATTAAATCAAGGAGGTGATTTAATGACATTAGCGGAAAGATGCATTGCTGTAAGGGCAAAGTACAATTTGTCACAGCAAGAACTTAGCGAAGCATTAGGAATGAAGTCCGGGTCTCAAATATCACGAATAGAGAATGGACGCCATGAAGTCAGAAAAGCACGTGATTTAAGAATCATGAATTTGCTGAACGATTATGAAAAAAGAATGGAGGAAGGTCAAAAATGATTAAAGTTGAAGGTTATAAGGCATTTCATGGTGTTATGAAGGTTAAGCCCAAAAGTAATGAAATAGAGCCGTTTGAACTAACAGGAGATTGGTTGTATAAGCCTGATACTGGTTGCTGGTATGGCAACGGAAGGAGTTTTGTTGAGGAAATCTGTGAAGTAGTAAAGGAGTGCCGTGATGTATAAATGCATAGAATGCGGACATTTGTTCGATGAAGGTGAAGAAGTTACGTGGATTGAAACACATAAGGAATACAATGAGCCGATGAGTGGATGCCCTTTATGCAAAAGTGGATATAAAGAAATCGAACCGTGTAAAATCTGCGGAGTTTACAGTGACGGTGAAATCTATTGCGAGGATTGCAAAAAGACTGTAAAAGAGCGTTTTATGAATCTTGTAAACGCTAATTTTAATCGCAAAGAAAGGTCGCTGTTGAATGAGCTTTATGACTGTGAGCCGATTTGAGGTGATATAATGACCGAAAAAGAATACAGAAATCATCCTGCTATAAGCAGGTCGGAGCTTTTCAAAATCAGAGAAAGCCCCGAAAAATTTAAGTATTACCGAGAACACCCCGAAGAGCCGACACCTGCACTTGTATTAGGTCAGTTGTTTCACGCTATGGCTTTAACGCCTGACACAGTTCGGGAACAATTTGCAGTTTTGCCAAATATTGACAGGCGGACAAAGGCGGGGAAAGAAGCGTTTGCAGAGTTTGAAGCACAGGCAGAGGGAAAAACCATTGTATCGGTTGATATGGTAGAACAAGCATCGGCTATGTGTGAGGCATTGAACAAAAATGAGTTTGTCAAGAAACTGCTCAAAGGTGAAAAAGAAAAACCGTTCTTTTGGGTGGATGAAATGACGGGCGAAAATTGCAAATGTCGTACAGATGCGTTGACCGAGATTGGCGAAAATCTTATAATCGTTGACCTTAAATCAACCGACAACGCAGAAACAGAAGCGTTTATGCGGTCTGCCATAAAATACGGCTATGATTTTCAATCCGCATATTATACCGAGGGGGTAAAAGTCAATACGGGCAGAGAACCGTTATTTGTGTTTATCGCTATCGAGAAAAAACCGCCATACGCAATTAACATTTTACAGGCTGATAAATTGCTTATCCGCAGAGGTTATGACCTTTTCCGTGAGTATTTGGGAATCTATCACGATTGTAAACAGACGGACAATTGGTATGGATATTTGGGGCGGTATAATCAAATCAACAATTTAGCACTTCCGGCATATCTTGCAAAGGAAGTAGAATAAGGAGGGCAAAATGGAAAACAACGAAATCATCGTACAGGAACAGCAGATGCCGAATATGCCGACTATGAATAGCGGTGTAATGGCACAGTTGGACAACATCAATCAAGGAACAGTCGCTATTGAAGCAAGCCGAGCAATAGCAGAGGCACAAGGAAAGCTCGTAATTGCAAAGCGTTTCCCTCGTGATGAGGTACAGGCTTATAATCGTGTAGCACAGGCTTGTCAGCGTAAAGGCATAGCGGAAAAGGCGTTTTATTCCTACAATAGAGGCGGTGGAACTGTCAGCGGTCCGACAATTCGTTTTGCCGAGGAGCTTGCAAGATGTTGGGGAAATATTGACTATGGTATCAAAGAACTTTCACAAGATGAGGGCAAAAGCGAAATGCAGGCTTATGCGTGGGATTTGGAAACAAATGCACAGAGCGTGCAGAACTTTACCAATCCCCACATTAGAGAGGTCGGCGGCAAGGCAAAGATTTTGACAAGTCAGCGTGATATTTACGAAATCAATGCCAATATGGGTGCAAGGCGTTTGAGAAGCCGTATTCTTGCAATCCTTCCAACAGACCTTGTTGATATGGCTATTGCAGAATGTAAAAAAACGCTTGCAGGAAACAATTCGGAACCATTAATTGACCGTGTAAAGAAAATGATTGTTGCCTTTGGCAAAATCGGTGTTACACAGGAGCAAATCGAAAAGAGGCTCGGTCGTAAAGTTGACACAATGACAATTGATGATTTTACTGATTATATCGGAATTTACAACGCTATCAAGCAGGGCGAAAGCAAAATCGCAGAATGGTTTGAAGCCGAAAAGGTAGCAAGTGATTTAACTGATGCACTGAAAGGAGATTTGAACAATGCTTAACAAAGTTCAATTTCAGGGGAGGCTCACTGCATCCCCTGAATTAAAACATACACAAAGTGGTGTAGCTGTCTTGGAATTCACGGTAGCTTGGAGCGAAAAATACAAAGAAATTGAAACAAAATGTTTTTTGCGTTGCAAAGCGTGGAGACAAACGGCTGAATTTGTCGGCAAATATTTTGATAAAGGTAGCGAAATCATTATTGAAGGCAAGATGATTACCGAACAATGGGAAAAAGATGGACAATCACAAAGCAGAACAATATGTAATGTAGAAAAAGTGCATTTTTGCGGCAAAAAGTCTGAAAACGGTAACATTAAAACAAATACAAGTGATAACAACGACACTCAATTATCAGATTTTGAGGAAATCTTAGGCGACGGCGACGTGCCGTTTTAAGGTGAATAAATGAGTAAGTTTGTTTTTGATACACGAGAAAAGAAAAATGAACACATAAAAGCATATTTTGACAAACACGGAATTGAATATGAAATACGCAAACTTGATGTCGGAGATTATCAAATTGAGGAAAAACCGCAAATCAGCGTTGACCGCAAAAGAAATCTGCAAGAGTTATCAAAAAACCTTATGAACGCCAAAGACCACAGCCGTTTTTGGAAAGAGGTACGCAGGGCAAGAGAGCAGAAAATCAAGTTGTTTGTGCTTGTTGAACACGGAGGACAAATCAAATCCATTGAAGATGTCGCAAAATGGATGGACAAATATAGCGGTGTGAGTGGCAGAGCCTTAATGGATGAGATTTACAGAGTACACATTGCTTATGGAGTAGAATTTTTGTTCTGTGATAAGCGGAGCACCGCACGGAAAATAATTGAAATTTTAGAGACGTGTAAGGAATAACCCTTGACAAATCCGAATAAATGTGTTATAATAATAAAAATGCTTGATGTGGAAGGTGGTAGCTCTGCATTGAGTTACATCTACATTAAGCAGAACCTTTGTGTATATGGTACTACCACTACTATATATGCGAAGGTTTTTTTTTACCCAGAGGTGATATAATGCAAATCAACAAGGTGCAAATAATAAAAGAACGCTTGACAATGCACGATATCATGAATTATTATGGATATCCAATAAAACGTCGTATTCCATGCCCTTTGCATTGTGGGGATGATGACAATTTTGAAATTAAAATCAACAGTTGGCGGTGTTATTCTCGGTGCGGCTCAGGAGATGTTATTTCTTTTGTGCAAAAACTTTTCGGGCTGTCTTTTGCTGATACTCTAAAAAAAATAGACACTGATTTTAACCTTGGATTATATGCCGATAAATCATTTGAGGATTTAAGACGACTGCAATATAGACAACGTGCTGAGCAAGCGAAACGAGAACGTGAGAATCAGGCAAAACAAAACGCTGATAATGAATACTGGTCGGAGTTTGATACGTGGGTGAAATTGGACAAAAACAAGCGTTTATATGCTCCGAAATCCCCTGATGAAGAACCGCATCCGCTGTTTATAGAGGCATTGCAAAAATTATCATATCAAGAACATTTGGTCGATGAAGCCAATGCAAGGAGGCGGAAATGAACGAATCAACAATCGAATTGATGCAAATCCCCGATTTATTGCGGTCTGAAAACATTTATGCGATACAATCGGAACCCGAAGAAATCAGGGAACATTTGAAAGCATTGTACTTTGCAAGGTTATCACAACTCAACGCAGACAAGGACTTAAAAAACCAAATCAAGCGGATGTTCAGGGCGTTTGAAAAGGCTGATAAAGAGTTATCGGATGCGTATACAAGACAGCATGCAAAGGAAAATGCAGAAATTCCACTGACGTTTGACGGTCAGGGGAAACCAATGGCAACAATTGACAATTTTCTCATGATTTTGCGAAACGATAAGGTTTTTGAAAGCTTAAGGTTTAATCAATTATCATATTCACCCGAACATATTGTTGACGGCAAGTTGGAGCGATGGCAGGACAAAGACGACAGCAAAGCAAGATTTTACATTGAGCAAAAATATAAAATACATAGCCGTGAAAAGCTTGACGACGCACTCAGAATATTATTTTCAGAGCGTGAATATCACCCTATTAAGCAAACTATAGAGGCGGTACAGTGGGACGGCGTACCGAGAATACAGGAATTATTTATTAAATGGCTAAAATGTGAAGATACGCCGTATATCCGTGAAGTCACAAGGCTTGTATTTGCAGGCGGTATTCATAGACTTTATAACCCCGGATGCAAGTTTGATGATGTATGTGTTTTGATAGGTACAAAGCAGGGAGAGGGCAAATCAACCTTTGCGAGATGGTTGGCTATACAAGATGATTTTTTTACCGAGGTCACCGAAATCGAGGGGCAAAAGGGCATTGAAGCCATTGAGGGGGCGTGGATTTGTGAGATTGCCGAACTTTTGGCGGTTACGAAGTCAAAAGAGGTCGAGGCTGTAAAGTCGTACATTACAAAGCTCGTTGACCGTTACCGCAGACCGTTTGACCGCAGAACCACAGACCATAAAAGACAGTGCGTTTTTATCGGAACTACCAACAAAGAGCAGTTTTTGACCGACAAGACGGGAAATCGCCGTTGGTATCCAGTCAAGGTTAATTCAAGCGGATACGACCTGCACGACCACAAGGACGAGGTGAAAGCGGATATAATACAAGCATGGGCTGAGGCTAAGTATCTCTACGATAAAGGCGAGTTACAGCCTTATGCAGACAGAAATTTGCTTGAAGATATACGAAAAATGCAAGGACAAGCCGTCGAAGATGATTACCGTGTAGGCATGATTGAAGATTATATCCAAAACAAAGATGCTGTATGCATTTTGGAGCTTTGGAGAAATGCCCTTGATAATCCGTTTACAAAACCGACAAGAAAAGAAAGCAATGAGATTGCATTAATCTTGCAGACGTTTAGTGGGTGGGTGCGTGATGACAAACCGAGCCGTTCCGACAAGTACGGATTACAGAGATTTTGGCATAGGACAAATGAGTCAAAAATGGAAGGTTGTCCTTCTCCAGATGTTACTGACTTACCTTAAAAACAATGTTAGTAACAGTTAGTAACAAAGTTAGTAACACCGAAAAATCCCTATATTACTTAATAAATGATGATTTTGTTGTTGTTGTTACTATGTTACTAAGGGTTAAGAGTTTCAGCGTGAAATTTGCATATTTATTTTTATAAAAAGTAATTTATAGGAAACTTAGTAACATTAGTAACAGAATCAAGAAAAACCACTATATATCGGGCAAATCGGTGTTACTAAAAAAACGAAATGTTAGTAACAAAATCAAGATTCTGTATAGAAATGGAGAAAAATGTAATGGAAAGAAAAGAATTTTTCACAATGGCACAGAAAGCAACTGTTTTCATGGCAAATTTTGCAAAATTGCCTGCTGAGCCTATTGCAGAAATCATTGTGGAGCATAATGGAATCAAGTACTATCCGCAGGCTTTGCAGGTCGGTTTCAACGATAAGGGGGAAGTCGTAAACACAGCCATTCTGCACGACCTGCATCAAAACTCCGTCACATACGCACGGCTTGAAAATGTTGTGCAAAGTGTATAAATATAAGCGTAAACTTTGTGCAATTAGTAGAATGTAAGAAAATGTAAAGAAATGTATTGGCAACTTACAAGGGATGTGTTATAATATAATTACAGTAAAGGGAACAACCCAATAAAGAAAGATGAGGTAATAAAAAATGGAAACAATGACAACAAATGAATTGAGAGCGTATGAAATCGGTATTAAAGAAGCCAATAAGCAAAGAACGATTGTCCCTGCTTGTAAGAGCAAGGCGATGAACAATTTGATGAATGAAATTTGCAACAATCTTCTCCCCTTGATTAAGGCATACGATGAGGGCGTTGCTTATGAAATCAACAGACAGATAAGATTGGAGTTTTGATATGAAATTCAAAATTGAAAAGCCTTTGCATATAGCAAAGTTGTATGTAAAGGCTCTTCCTTTGGAAGAAAGGCATAAAGAAATTGTAATGGGTGTTTGCGATTGGTCTTATATAACGGAAGAATATACAGTAAGAGATGCAAAAACCAAAAAGAATTTTATTGTAAATCCTTATACGATTTGCCGAAACAGTTGTATCACAGACAAAAATGGCGTATATGTTTATGAATATGATTTGTTAAAATTAACACACGGGATGAAAACATCTTGCTATGGTTTTCTTGTGTGGGATGAATTTTACAAGTCTTGGAAGATAAGAAGGAGAACGGACAGAACGGCATATAACAATCTTGATGATTGGACTATTGAGACGGTAGGAAATATTGTTTTGAATGATGCGGATTTGCAAATCATTATCAATCAAGAAAAGGAAGAAGATGCAAAAGAAACGGTTATAGATAATTCTTATTGTCCTTCAAAGTTTAGGAGGTAAAAATGTTTGTAAGTTATAAGAAATACAAATGAATTGCAAAAAATACTGGAATTAGCAAAACCAATAAAAGGAGAAACAGAATAATGACCGAAACAAGACAGACGGTATTCCGTCAAACAAAGGAAGAATTTGAACAGTTAAAAAATGATGCTTATGAGCATAAGATGAACATTAGCGATTATTTGAGATATTTAATTGAAAAAGAAAGGAAAAAAGAGGTTGAGGTGGATTTGGATGAAGTCAATCCAATGTTCAGACATTGGTATGAATAATATGTAGCAAACCAGAAAGTGAGGGAATTATGAACACATTAATTGCATTAATGCTTATATTGCCCTTAGCGTTAATAATCGCAACAGTTGCGGCTATACCGATAACGCTGATACAGATTGCGGACGAGCGGAAAGAACGGAGAGAACAGAAAAAGAAGCTCAGAATGTTGATAAAAGTCTATACAAGATTATCGGAAGAAGAAACAGAACCTGAAAATAAGGCGTATAGAATGGCTAAGCTTTATGGCTATAAATGGGCTTTAGAACAAATGGAAGGAGGGAGAAAGTGAAAGCACGTGTGCAGAATTGCGACCAGTGCCGAAAGCTGATAAGCAAGGAACAAGAAAAGCAATGCATGGAATGCCAATATGAAATATTTGGAGCGATTGCAGACGATGTGGCAAAGGCAACAATTGCCGCCGTGATAGCTGTATTTGACCGTAGAAAGAGGACGCCCGAATACATAGCGAAATTTTATGAAGACTTGCTGTTTGTATTGGATTATCCTGATATTTTCGGCGAAGAAAAATTGCATTCCGAGTCTACAAAAGACGAACTTGCGAGAAAGTACGGCATTGATTTTGGGAGAATCAAATTAAAAAAAAGAATCAAAAAAAGAATTTTTCCGACGTTACAACGTCAGATAGGAGTGTTAACATGAGCGAAGAATTACGTGAATTGCTGTGGTATATTGTAAGTAATTACACCTTTGGTCAGCAGAGGGAAATATTTGTCGAGAAATGTGCGGAAGCTATACAGGCGGCTCAGAAACTGAAAAGAGCTAACGGTACAGCAGATTATGAAAAAGCAATTAGCCACCTACGAGAAGAAGTTGCAGACGTGCTTATCATGGCTGAACAGATGCGGTACTTCTTGGGTGAGGAAAAGGTGGACGGAATCATCAAATCGAAGCTTGAACGGCAAATCGAGAGAATCAAAGAGGAGGTATAACATGGATTGTTTTGTTATAAGATGCACGTCGGAGGAGCGTGCAAGGCTGATATTTAAGGCTAATCGACTAATAGAGAGACTGGACGACATGAGACACGATGAAACGCCGATAACGGCTGAAACGGTGTTAAGCAAGTGTGCTCTTGAAAACCTTGAACGTAACATGGAAAAATATTTGAGAGGAGTTAATATGTCATGACTGATGCGGAAATCATTAAAAGTCTTGAGGCGTGCGGTGGAGAAGGCGGTTGTATAGATTGCACATATCGTAGTTTCCTTAATAAAGCTGATTGCATTATGCAGTTGGAAAATACTGTACTTGACCTTATTAAATGCCAGCAAGCGAAAATCGAAGAGCTTGAAGCAAAACACTGGGGAGAATGTATGCAGATTGCACACTATGATGACGAATCAAAGCAATATGCTGACATTGGCAAGATGTACAGCGAAATCAGAGCCAAAGCGGTCAGAGAGTTTGCGGATGCGTTGAAAAGCAAATCAGAGCTTGTAGCACCAAGCGTGTATGCTTCTCCTTATCGTGCGGTTTCCGTTGATGATATCGACATCCTCGTAAAAGGAAAGACAGGCGGTGAAACCTATTGACGAAATCAGAACTTGAAGCCGAAAACGAAAGGCTAAAAAAAGAACTTGAAGAAAATTATAAATACAGCACACTTGTTGTTAATCTGAATGTACGTCTTAAAGAAGAAATAAACTGCTATGAATACTATTTTGAACATCGAGAAAAAGTTGTGCATTGCAAGGACTGCAAATATAATGGCTTGCATACTTGTCCGATTGCTTATATAGAAAATCAGACGTTGCAATTTGTCAATCATAGCCCTGATTTTTGGTGTGCTAAAGGTGAATTAAAGGAGAGTGAACCATAATGCAGAAAGCAATGACACCAAAGCAAATTGAATGGGCGTACAAGAAATGGTGCGAGGGGTACACGCAGGGTGAAATCTCAGAAGCGTTGTATGTCAGTCAGAATACAGTGTACAGAGCATTGAAGGGTAAATCAAGGGTGAGACCGAAGCTTGTATATAACTTTGCTGAGGAATGGCAAATTGAGAGATTTACTATGTTGGCTGAAAAGGCGTTAAAGGAGCGATGAAAAATGGATGTTGAACGCTGTGTGCATTGTGGCGAAATTATACCCGAGGGGAATTGGGATTGTTACAAGTGCAGAAAAAAAGCAGAAAGGAATGAAAAGAATGGAAGTGTTGATGCCATACATGATAGGGTTTATATCAGGGATGTGTTCGGGGATAGCCACCATGAAAATGATTGTAAATGAGGGCAAAAAACATGAAAATATGGGCAATACAAAACACAATAACAAAGACTTTTTTAAGAAATAACCTCGGAGTGATTCCGTTTTTTTATGACGCATGCAGAGGCACAGAATTATATTGATGCTAATTTGCCGTCACATTTATGGGATGTCGTGGAATATCGCCGATAAAAAGTGTTGACAAACAAAAACAAATATGCTATAATATAAATGGGCATAAGACACACCTCCTTTCTTTTTTTACTGGACGGCTCGGAAAGACGAGAAATGCTGAGGGGCAAATGCTCCTCAGTGCGGCTTGAGTTGGAGGGAAAAAATGAGGAAACAAATTTCAAAATTAATCGACGTAAAGTCGCTTGTTACATTGACGCTTACGGCGGTTTTCGCGTATCTTTCCGTAGTGAGCAAAATCTCATCTGAGCAGTTTCAAACCGTGTTCACCACTGTCATAGCGTTCTACTTTGGCACGCAGGCGCAGAAGAATCTTAAGGAGGATAAAAATGATAAAAACATTTAAAAGCACCGATACCACACAGATTTCACCGCATTTCAATGTTTCGGAATTTCGTTGCAAATGTGGCAAAAATCATGATACCAAGCTTGACAATGAACTTATCAGCAAGCTTGAAAAGCTTTTCACAGCGCTGAATTGTTCAAAAATTATTGTCAATAGCGGTTATCGGTGCGAAGCCCATGACAAGAACGTCGGTGGCAATGGCTCAGGGCAGCACACAAAAGGAACGGCGGCTGATGTTGTGTGTTATGACATCAAAGGTCGTGTAATTTCCTCGAAAATCGTCTGCTGTGCGGCTCAGGACATTGGATTTTGCGGTATCGCAAACATTGACCACACATACACAGCGACACACCTTGACAATCGCATGAGCTTAAAATGGTACGGTGATGAGACAAAGACCACTGCTTACAGCGTAACTGATGATTTTTACAAGCATTGGGGGCTGTCTAAGGCTGACGTGTACGGCGTTCAGAAATCTTCGAAGAAAATTACCCTCATAATTGACGGAAAGACTTACGAGGGAACAATAACAGAAAAATAAAACGAAAAGAGTTGATACAATGCGAAAGTCAAGAAAGTTGACACTTGCGGAGTGTCGGCTCTTTTGTGCATAATGGGGTGAATGTATTGAGTTTGAAATCTATTGCATATAAACTGCAAAAGGCTCTTACATTCAAAGGCAGATATATTACAATCAATCAAAATCAGTTTTATTCAGAAGCGTTGGAAAAGATGTCAACGAAATATATCTTGAAAGAGAAAGTCGAGGAAAAAGGCAAAACAAAATACAAGACTTTGCTTGAAACATTTAGATTGATTGATGTTGTCAATTATCTTGCAGACATTCTGAAAGAGGGTGAGTAATTGGCGTTGAACGAAAGACAGAAAGCATTTGCCGATTATTATATCCAAACAGGAAACGCAACAGAGGCGGCAATTAAAGCAGGATATAGCGAAAAGACGGCAAGGTTTATTGGCTCGGAAAACTTAACAAAACCTGACATTTCAGCCTATATAAAAGAACGGCTTGACGAACAAAGCCAAAAACGAGTGGCAGACGCTAACGAGGTTATAGAGTTTTATACTGCGGTTATGCGTGGAGAGGTAAAAGACCAATTTGGACTTGATGCTTCTTTGTCAGATAGGCTAAAGGCAGGCGACGCACTTATGAAACGTTACAATGCAATTAACAATGTATCATCATCAGAGCAAGAAAAGCAAGCTAATTTGTTAAAGGCTATTCAAGAGGCGGTGAAGAATGGAAATTAAAACGTTTTCACCAAAGCAAGCCGAAATATTGAGATTTGCATACAATGACGATGAAACGCTTATTTGTGACGGGGCGGTAAGAAGCGGTAAAACTATCGTGATGTCGTTTGCGTTTGTGTTGTGGGCAATGACAAACTTTGACCGCACAAACTTTGCGATATGTGGCAAAACCGTAAGCAACGCAGAAAGAAATATACTTCGACCTTTTTTGCAAATCGAGGGAATGCCATTCACTTTGCAATACAAAATCAGCACCCGAATGCTGACTGTTAAATGCGGTGAAAAAGAAAACTATTTCTATTTGTTTGGCGGTAAAGATGAAAGCTCTTATGCACTCATTCAAGGTTTAACACTTGCAGGGGTTCTATTTGATGAAGTCGCATTGATGCCTCAATCATTTGTAGACCAAGCGATAGCGAGAACTTTGTCGTTCTCAAATGCTAAGATATGGTTTAATTGCAACCCTGAAAGCCCAAATCATTGGTTTTACAAGGAATGGATAACCAACGAAGAACGCAAATACAAGCACTTACATTTCTTGATGCGTGATAACCCGATATTGACCGAAAAGGAAATACAGAGAGCAGAAAGCTTATTTACAGGTGTTTTCTACGAACGGTACATTTTGGGGAGGTGGGTGCGTGCAGAAGGCATAATCTTCCCTGAATTTGCAAACAATCCGCAAAAGTGGGTCATCAACGCTGAGGACGTGCCTAAAACATTCCGAACTGTGGAAGTAGGGCTGGATATCGGTGGAAACGGCTCTGCTTATGCCATGACCTGCACAGGGCAAGGGTATGACGGCATACAATACCGCTTGAAGGCAGAAAAACGACAAGCTGATGAAATGAACATGGAAGATATTGAACGGTTTGTCAATGAATTTTGCGGAGAGTGCGAAGAAAAGTACAATGTCCGCATTGACATGATAAATTGCGACCATGTAGCCGTGATTGTCAACACCATAAACGACAACACGAAATACAGGGCTGGGCTTTGCTACAAGCCGCCTTTAGAGGACAGGGTATTTCTATACTCTAAACTTTTTGCAAGCGGTAAAATCAAGTTTGTGGACGGTATGTGCGATGATTTGATAGATGAGATGCAAAACCTTGTATTTGATGAGAAAAGCGACAGACCTATTCCGCTTGATGATGGCAGTATGCAGATTGACACATACGATAGTGCCTGTTATAGTGAGAGCAGCTATTGGCATTATATAGAGGTGTGATATGGAAGTAAATATTTTAGGAACACAGTACAAAATAATCGTAAAAAATTATGATGAAGATGAGGCTTTTGCAAGGCGGTCAATAGATGGCTATTGCGACAGTTACAAAAAGGAAATCGTTGTTTGTGATATGAACACATACAAGGGTTGGGAACACGAGGACGAAGAAACAAAGGTTATTTGTCAAAAGCAGACATTAAGACACGAAATAACACACGCCTTTTTAAGCGAAAGCGGACTTGCTGACAGTTCTGCAACATTTGATTGCGGTTGGGCGAAAAACGAAGAAATGGTTGATTGGATTGCTTTACAAGGCATAAAAATATATAATGCTTGGAGACAGGCTGATTGTATTTAAGGGGGGGATGAAGTTGTTTCAAAAAATAGCAACATTCTGGAGGGCGTTCTGGAATGCCTTGAAGTCAGCGTATAACAAGGCATTTAAGGAAATCCCGAAGGAAAACACACAGGAGTACAGAGATACAAAGCGGATTAATTTCCTTGCTATTTTTGTATCAAAGCTTAACAATCTTGCGAATATCGAAAGCACATACGAGGTCGAAAGTGACAGCGTACAGGCTGAACCGTTGCAGAGGTTATGCGAAGACCTTGAAGCAAAGCGGTTTGACATCACAGCGGAAATGCTTGGAACTGGTGATTATTGGGTTTTTCCGTCTCACACGGATGCAGGGGAACTTTTCCACAGATACGTCAGTCAAGACCGAGTGCGGATTATTGACATGGACGGCGAAAACATCACGGATATTATCGGAATAATCGACGAATATGTCGATAAAGATAATAAGCTGTTTTTCCTTAACCGCCGTCACACGCTCATCGGTGACACATTGACGGTCGAAACATACACAACAAACGAGAGAAACGAGCCTGCAACCCTTGATGATTGGGTGGATTTTGAAGGCACATGGCAATTCACAAACGCAAATCACATCGGCATAGGTCGATTCAAGTCGCCTGTTTCAAGCCGTGGACTTTCCGCTGTGTATGGTGTTCCCCTCAACTTCGGCTGTGAGGAAATTGAGGAGAAGATATTTCACGACTTGGAGATGATTGAAACCGAGTTCAAGCACGGCGAAAGCAAGATTTTTGCAGACCCGTTGATTTTGCGCAAGGGTAAAGGAAAAGATGGCTGTGATGAGTGGCAAATGCCCGAGGGAATGTTCCCAATCAATCACCGTGCAGGGGATTCTGGTGCAAGTATTGATATTTTTTCGCCTGCTATTCGATACAGCGAATATCAAGGCAAGTTGCTTGACGATATGCAACAGTATGAGCAACAGGTCGGAACAGACAGAGGATTTCTCACGCCTTACGACAGCGGAACGGCGGTCACAGCGACGGAAATCAGGCGCGCTAATGCCTCTACAATTGCCTTAATAGACAAGATACACACATCAATTAAAAACGGCGTAGAAATGACGCTGAGAGCTGATGCGGTGTTTTTAAATGTCGCTGATGATTTGTGGAATGTTGCCTTTGATTTTTATGACGCATTTGAGGATACAGACGCACAGTGGACACGACTTGTCGAAGCTCACGGTGTAGGTGCAGTTGAGACGGAAGACCTCACGAAATGGTTATTCCCGAATCTTACAGCCGAAGAAATTGAAGAAAAGTTAGGCAAAATTGCAGAGCAAAGCCAAACCAATACAGATATGGCTCTTAAAAAAATACTTAGCGGAGGTGCATAAAAATGACCAGAGGAACAACGCCACAGCACACGTTTGAACTGCCTTTTTCGGCTGAATCGCTTGAGTTTACAGTAACCTATGCTCAGATTAATCCAGTTACGCAAATCAAAACTATTGTGGTTAAGAAAACGCAAAATGAGTGCGAAATTGCGGATAACTTGATAAAAGTAAGGCTGTCACAGGAAGATACACTCAAATTTGAGGATAAATATGCGGTGCAAATCCAAATTAAAGTCAAGGAACAGGACGGCGACGTGATTGCAAGCAACATCATAACCACTACGGTTCAAAAGGTGCTTGATGAGGAGGTATTATAATGGATTTTTCGCAGACTAATCAGAATTTTGCTGTTAAATTTGATTCGGGCAGTGGTAGCGGTCAAGACGGATTTTCCCCGATTGTCGATGTTACCACGATTAACGGCGGTCACAGGGTAACTATCACCGACAAGCAGGGAACAGAATCGTTTGACGTTATGGACGGCGAAACACCCGAAAAAGGCGTTGACTATTGGACAGAGGAAGACAAAGCGGAAATCGCAGAGCAAACACAAGCCCAGATTAATGCATCAACTTACACAAAAGCCCAAACCGAAGCACTAATCACGGAAAAGGTCTCGGAAATTGTTGCTGATGCTCCCGAAGAATTTGACACACTCAAAGAAATGTCAGATTGGCTGACCGAGCATGAAAGCAGTGCGGCGGCTATGAACACGGCTATCCTTAAGAATACCGCAGACATAGCCGCGAAAATGAATAAATCCGACATTGTAACGCTTACGCAAGCAGAATATGATGCGTTGGTGGAAAAAACAGCTCCTTTTTATTTTATCAAGGAGGAGAGTGATGACGTTTGATTATGGCGAAGAATCCTGACGGAACATATAGTCAGGTAGGATTTATCAAGGATGCAGACGGAAACGACGTTGAGTTTGTCAAAGATAAAAACGGTACCGCCATCTTTGAAAAAGGCTTCCCACGTGAAAAAAGTGGTGCTCTGCCTTTACAGCTTGACGGTATCGGAAAACCGCTGAAAAATTATACCATATACGGCAACACAGTCCAGAACGGCACGCCTACGCCCGATAATCCCGTTGAAGTACAGGCGGTGGGAGATTACGACACAACAACAGGAAAATACGAAATCCCGATAACGACGGAATTCGAGGACGGTAGCGAAAGCATTACAACAACCTTATATCTCGACAAACCGCTTTATAAAATCGGCGATTATGCCGACAGCATTAATTACGCAGAACAGAAAGCGGAGAGGGATGTTAAGGAACTTGTGCTGACGGGTGAAGAAAATTGGAGAAGACCATCAACGGGACATTTCATTTTATCCTCAATTACTGATTATCTAAGAGAAAACGATAAATTAATCTGTTATACAACACATTATTTAACGGATAAAAACACGAACGATGTATCAGCGGTAGCTGATAGACGAGCGTTTTTTTACTTTAATTCAAACAACACGTGGAAAGATTTTTATATAAAAGATCGCTCGTTTTCTACTCTCGACGATTTTAGGGCATATCTCAAAGAACAGTACGACAATGGCACGCCCGTCACCGTCTACTACGTTCTCGCAAAACCCGAAACCGAATCCGTAACTCTGCCGAAAATTCCGACGCTTGATGGCGTGACAGCGATTGACGTTGACACAACAATTAAACCGTCCAAAATGAATATAAAATATAAATCTAAAACTTAACCACGATACCGAGAACAGAAATGTTTTCGGTATTTTTT
>JAGBCL010000067.1 GCA_018110825.1 Oscillospiraceae bacterium | reverse complement strand
TACTTGGATTGAATATAAATACGATGAT
The DNA here is from genome assembly GCA_018110825.1 of Oscillospiraceae bacterium. Lineage (GTDB taxonomy): Bacteria > Bacillota > Clostridia > Oscillospirales > Ruminococcaceae > RGIG8773. Next base: position 6,304 of record JAGBCL010000067.1, on the reverse strand, counting down.
AATATACATATTTAAAATGAAATTTTATAACGTTGCAATATATGATGTAACTACATGTTTTAAAATCATCTCTGCAATATTAATCACGCTTCAATTTGCTCCGAAATCAAACAATTTTGAGACACATATCATAAACTACTTAAGCCTGCGTCACTATCTGTTTTATGTACAATAACATTTACAGAACGCGGTTTTATGGTGACAACATAATCTGCAGAAGCGGCAATTGTTTCTGTATACGGAACAACAGCATTCTTGTTATCAAATGTATTTTTAGATAAATAGCTGTCCGCTGTAAGAGTTGTAATTTCCGCAGTTCCCTTCATATCTACATCTGTTGTAATGCGTACACTAATTTCATTTTCCGAGAAATTCACAAGCTTGGTAATAAGCTGTTTTTTCTTCTTATCAACCGTACAAACCGAAGTAATATGTGGAATTGCTCCGAGAGTATGCTCATGAATAATCTTTCCGTCAATCATAAGCTTGAAATTGTCCTCATAAGCGGTAATCTCAATGTGGTTTGTTCCGTCTGAAATTTCACACGGAATTTCACTGCATATTATTTCAGCAGACCAGCCGTTATAATGGATAACCTTGCTTGTGCAGTTTTCAAGAATCCAGTCATAATGATTCTGATCCTCTCCGACAGTCCCCCTGTCCCAGAAACGAATACGGAATTCGCCTGAAATATTTGTATCAGCAGAATATGTTTTGCCTTCAAAAATAGTTCCGTCAGGTGCGGTGAAATGTCCGCATTCAATGCGTCTGTCATTTTCCGTAACAACCTCATACTCACAGACATAATCTCCACGATTATTGCCGAACATTTCAAGCATATAGTAGCTTGGTATAGCATAATCCTCGTGATTATTGAAGATTATCATATCAGGCTCCCATGCCTTGTATGCAACATTCTGAAACAACGGTGCATAGCTTGTCATTGTAACCTTGTCCTGATTTCGCTCAATGCCTGTCAGGAAAGCTGCTTCACCCAACGCGGCGTAAAGATTACCTTCCTTGCAACCGATTGTTGCAGCATATTCGCCGCAGTAAATGTTGACACCATTTCTGTCAAGCCTGTCATACATTTTGGTATTTGCCGCAAAGAAAATCGGATCGGAATAAAAATGCTCGTCAACGTATTCCGTAGCAAGACCTGATTTTTCGGTGTGGTCAGTGGAAATATAGATAAACTGCGGGAATTCTTTTTTCAGCTTTTCGTAAAAATACTTGTAACGCTTGTTGTATTCTGTGCCCCAGTTTTCGTTGCCTATTTCAAGATATTTAAGCACGGTAAATGGATCAGGATGTCCGTTTTCAGCACGCTTTTTACCCCATTCTGTATCAGCAGGTGCGATTGCGTAAAGAATAGCGTGAACAGCGTCCTGATAGAATTCTTCAATCAGATTCTCATCAAAATAATCGGGATTTCTTCCCTGACAGGTCATACCGCAGTTGAAAACGTACATAGCATCAATGCCGGCATCCTCGCAGAATTGCAGATATTCGTGGTAACCCAGACCATTTGTTGTCATATACGACCAGAGAAGCCAGTGAGGTTTTCTTTCCCAGACAGGACCTATGCTGTCCTCAAATCTGTAAGCAGTTTCCTTCGAAAAGCCCTCTACAATACAGCCACCAGGGAAACGCAGAAAAGCAGGATTAAGCTTCAGAAGCCTTTCAACAAGCGATTTGCGCAGACCGTTTTCCCTGCCCATATATGTATCAACTGGGAAAAGTGACGTAAAACCGATAACTATTGTTTCAGCTGAGTCAGATTGGAGTGCAAGTCTTGCATTATAGTCGGTTTCTGTGCTTGTTATAATGCACTCATATTTTGTATAGCCGCCATTTAAGCTGAATGTGTGTTCTCCATAGCTTACTCCGTCAACGGAGCAAAGTTTTGCAGTAACTTCTGCAGCAACGGTTGTTTTAGCAAACATATAGAAACGATACTGCTTTTTATTTTCAACGGGCACACCCATAAATCCGTCATTTGTAATCATACCGCCGTTGAAATTTACTTCAAGCGCACGTCTGCGGTTGCTGTTGAGAGTATCTTTATCTGTAAGCTTCATTACTGCTCCGTCACGGCATTTCCACGCTGCAATACCTTCACCCTCGTAGCAATCAAATGATGATACCCAGCCTGTTTCAGATGTGATAAGCTTGTTTTGGGAATCATAGTTGCACTCCTCGGGGATTATTCCGTCATCAAAGGCTCTGTTGCGCAGAAGCTCGGCATAAAGACCGCCGTCACCGGCTCTGTTTATATCTTCAAAAAACAAGCCATACAGACTACCCGAAACATCCGTAAGCTTTTGCTTTGTTTTAATATTTATGCTGTACATAGCAATCGTATCCTTTCACATTTTTATTTATTATAGCACAATACCTTTTCGTTAACAACCGTTGCACAACTTTTTGCACAATAAGTCACCTGTTGAGGCACAGCAGGCTATTGTTTAAAATCCGTGCAAATGATATACTTATAACAAATACTAAATTGAAGGAGTATGCGTTATGAAAAAGTTTCTCACGGCACTTCTTGCACTATGTATCACGGCTTCAATGACAGGCTGTTCACCTGAGCCGAAAACACCACTTGAAGAAAAAATAATGGAGGAGTATGTCAGGAGTATGGATATGGACATAAAATTCACGCAGGTCAGCAACAGTATCTACAAAACCGAGGATTGCTCCAATCCGATTTCACCCACAATTTTCTGTGCCGACCCTACTGCTGTAGAATATGAGGGCAGACTCTATGTTTACGGCACCAACGACCATCAGCAGTACGAAACAGTTGGTGACGACGGTAAGAATACATACGAGTCAATAAAGTCATTTGTAATTTTCTCCACCAACGATATGGTCAACTGGACTTACCACGGTAAAATTGACACCGAAGCGGTTGCACCGTGGATTATCAGCTCCTGGGCACCTTCAATCACCTCAAGAGTTGAAGAAGACGGACTCACACATTTCTATCTGTATTTTTCAAACAATGGCTGCGGCGTTGGTGTTATAACGGCAACAAGTCCTACAGGACCATGGAGCGACCCACTGGGTGAACCTCTTGTTTCACAGTCAACGGAAGGACTTGAAAACTGTCCCAACCCATTTGACCCGGGAGTTTGCATTGATGAGAACGGTGTGGGTTGGTTAAGCTTCGGCGGAGGAAAGGCACCTGACGGCACAAACTATATGCCCGGTGTATCGAGAATTGTTCAGCTTGGCGAGGATATGACCTCATTTGCAAGTGACTTTACTGAAATCAAGGCACCATACTTCTTTGAAGCAAGTGAATTGAATTACATAAACGGTACTTACGTTTACACCTACAATAACAGCTGGGATAAACTTATGGAATGGGATTTTGACACAAAAAAGCCTTCTCAGTGCAGCATGTCCTATATGACAACAAAGACACCGCTTGATACTGACAGCTGGGAATACAAGGGAGATTATTTTCCCAATCCTGGCGACTGCGGACTTGATTACAGCAACAACCACTCACATCTCCACAAGTACAATGGAAAATATTATATGTTCCACCACACAATGCTGAAACAGTCAAAAATGGAAACAAGAGGTGGTTTCAGAAGCCTTAGCGTTGCGGAACTTCCTGTTGATGAGGAAAATCTTGTGTTTACAGAAACACGAACCTCCGCAAAGAGCAATGTTACACAGATTAAATATGTTGACCCATACACAGAAAACAGCGCAGAAACATCATTTACATCAGCAGGTATCGGCTACGAATATGAGGGCACGATTGTCAAGGCTGTAAAAACAGAAGAAGCTGGTGCCTGGATTTATATTAAGGGAGTGGATTTCGGCGACAAGAAAGCCGAGGTTTTCTCTGCAATCGTAAAGGGAAAAGGCAAAATTCAGGTTCACGCTGACAAAATGGGAACAGACCCTGTTGCCGTGCTTGAATTTGACAACGACGAATATCTTGGTGTATACAACAAAACCACAGAAAAACTTGAAGGTGTACACGACCTTTACATTATGATTTCCGACCCTGATGTCTGTATCGACAGCTGGGGATTTGCGGATATGCACATCGCTTATCTTCTCATGTAATTCATCATATGTGGAAATCCCGTTTCAGAGGTTATCTCTCCAACCTTGTAAAACGGGATTTCTCTTTTTATATAAACGCAAAAGAAACAACCGCACAGGGGATATGTGCGGTTGTTCTATAGTATATTTTGAGGAGGATGTTAACGAAGATTTTAACCGAGTGCCTCAATCTGTGCATTGACATCAACAAGCTGAGTATCAATTACACCGCTTACGCTTTCTCTTATAGAGTACCAGTCGCCGCCCTTGAGAGGCTGATTGAAGCTGTCGCCGATTACGGAAGAAAGGTCGGAATTGAGTCCGCCGTAAACATCACGGACAGGATTTTCCTGAGTAAGTCGGAGAACTTCATATTTCATTTCAATCATTTCATCTGTCCAGCCGTAGTCGTTTCTGTATTTTTCATCGCTGATTTTCTTTGCGTTTTCATCACCTGTTGCTGCAATCAGACATTCCATAAAGCGTGCAACACCCTCAGGATTCTGTGCACCTGAGCAAAGATTGTAACAGTCTATTTCAGCGTTGTAATAATACTTGTCAGCCTTTTCATCACGAGGAACAGGAACAAAGAATACATCTTCGACTTCACCAAAATTTCTTGTCCAGATTTCAGGGTCAGACTCAATTTCATAAAGTCCGCCTATGTAGAAAAGCTCCTTGCCTTCGCCCATGAACTGAAGCTGAGGTGTCCAGTTGAACAGGGACAAATCAAGCATAAGTCCGTTCTTGTAAAGCTCGCTCTGATAAAGCATAGCTCTTTCAAAAGTTGGGTCGGAAAGATTATTCTTAACCTTGCCGTCCTCCAATGAAATTGACGGAACACCGCTTGCAAGATAGAGCGGAGTACAGTTGAACCAACCGTCAAGACCATACTGGTCAGCTTCAGTGTCAACATATTCCATAAGCATTTCCTTGAACTTTTCAAGTGTCCATTCACCGTTTTTATACAGTTCATATGGGTCATCAAAGCCGTTTGCTTCAATAGTCTGTCTGTTATAGTAAACAACGTAGCCTTCCTTAATCTGTGTTACCATAAGGTAATGATTATCACCAAGCATAAATTGGTCATTTATGTTTTTTACACTTTGCCAAAGTGGGTTGTTCCAGTCAATATACTGGTCATAACTCTGTGTCATCTTATCAAGTGCACATTTCGGCACAGCCTCAGGTGCAGGGAAAAAGTCAATACCTTCGCCGCCGAGAATATATGTGGAAAGGTCGTTGAACTGATTTGCCCAGGTTGTTGTGTAATACTCGATTTCTCCGCCGTACTTCTTTTCAAAAAGTTCAACGGAAACAGGCTTTGAGTTGCCGTAGCCTGTCGGGTGCCAGGGGTCATAGAAGGACATCCACTTGATTGTCTTGTTTTCAAGTTCTCCTGTAAGACTATCTGCAAGGTCTGCAACCTGTTCTTCCTGTTCGGGTGAAAGAGTTTCAGTGTTGATTTCAACTGTCACACCTGTGGTTGTAATCGCCTCTGTAATGGGGGCATCTGCATTGTCATCACCGCTGCAAGCCGTAAATCCTGCTGTCATACATAACGCAGTAAGAACTGCCGCCAGCTTTTTATAGCTGTTCATTTTCATTTCCTCCTTTTAATTAAGATAATGATGTCTGCTAATTCTGTATAATTTTTTTGAACAACTCTATATATTTTCTGTATTAATTATATATTTTTTTATTCGTTTTTATCAATGTTTCAGTGTGCTTGTTTTGGTGACGTTTTGTGCAAAGTAAAGAACCACTGTATCGCATTTATCTGTGATACAGTGGTTCTTTACTCTGTTTGGTTTGATTAAATTATTTGCATACAGCAAAGATATCAGTAATTATCACACTACATTTTCTTAAGAAGTTCAAACAACCTGAAACCCAGTTGTACACTGGATTTCAAGGCATTTACTTAAATTGATAATTTCGGCGAAGGCCTGAGAATCGCTCAGGATAATCTTAATGCTAAGAATTTCTACGCTTTCAATCCTTCGTTTGATAAATAAAGTAAAACATAAGACTCCCAATTTGGAGTCCTATGTTTTCTCTTTTAAAGTGTGCCAATGCCATCCGTTGGTTGTAGATTTATACAGTATCAGAATATATACTTGGATTGAATATAAATACGATGATAATATACATATTTAAAATGAAATTTTATAACGTTGCAATATATGATGTAACTACATGTTTTAAAATCATCTCTGCAATATTAATC
>JAGBCL010000066.1 GCA_018110825.1 Oscillospiraceae bacterium | reverse complement strand
ATTAGGGCAAAGCCCTAATCCCCTCGGGAGAGCCCACAACTACGAAAGCGAAGCGTGTAGTTATAGTGGGCTATAACCGAAAGCCGTTTTTCTTTTTCGGTGGTTGGCTGCGCACCCCTTTTGCAGATTGAACTTGCCTGTTTCTTTCAGTCTGTTTCTGTAAGTATTCGTTCAAGTCCTTGCATCCGCTGTATGTCTGCGAAGCGTCACGGATGTATAAGTCCCTGCCGTATTCCTTATAGATTTGCTGCATGGCTTCCATTCCTGCACGGTCATTGTCAAAGAAACAGTGGATGCGCTCATAGCTTCCCAACGGATAGATTGCTTTGGAAACATTGGCTACTGAGTTCAACACCATATAATCTTGCCTGTCCAGTTCGGGATATTTCGGGCAATTCTCCAATCTCAAAGTAAGAAATGAAAGATAGTCCATAAATCCCTCAAACACATAACATGTTTCCCTCGCTGTTCCCGGCTGTTTGATATGAGAAATCTCTTTCGGTGCGATGCATCCCTTGAAATACTGGTTGCGGATTTCATACCCACCCGACACATTGGGAAAGGCGATGGCGAAATACCGTTTGCCATTATGGGTGAAGTGCGCTTCACTGCATTCTCTTTTCGCCATTGCAATGTTTATTCCCCTTTCCTGCAAATAAGCAAGCAGGGCAGGAGAAGAAAGCGGTACAATCTCCAGTTGTTGAAAACTTGGCTCGGAAGATGATTGCTTGCCAAAAGAAAAAGACACGGGGCGAATACGGGGTGTCTGTTCTTCGATTTTTTGCAAGAGGTAAGGCACATGGTCGGAACAATAAAGTTCCTGTGCCAGTGCGATGATATTCCCACCTTTGCCGAGTGCAAAATCATACCATTGGTTACGTTCTGTATTTACCTTGAACGATGCTTCCGTTTCTTCCCTTAGTGGTGACTTATACCACAGGTTTATGCCCTGTTGTTTGACGGGTGAAAATCCTAAACTGTGCAGATAATCCGCTATTTTGATTTGTTTCGCTGTCTGTATATCCATAAGACGATAGGTTTAATGATAGTTGAATTGGTTTATTTTCTCTTTTCGCCCGTACCTCTTTATGAAGTACGGTCTGTATAATCACTTCACTTTATTTTCGTATATATAGAGTACGGTAATAAAGTGAAGCGGTTTTGCCACATTTCGCAACCACTTCGCTTTATCCCTAATATATAGACCCCCGGAATAAAGTGAAGCGATTGCAAGGTGTGGGCTAATAGTGGAAGTCGGGCATGAACGTGTACTTTCTGCCGTTCTCCTGCACTATCATTCGTTTGTTCCGAAGCATGGTGATGAGCGATACCGCCTTTTTGTGGTTCAACTTTACCCCCACAGACACATAAGTCTTAATTAAGGTGTCCTCCAGTTCCTTGTAGCCATATTCCTCTTTCAGCCCGAAAACTGCTTCCAATGCGATGCGGTGCTGCTGTTCGGTGATATGCCTGTAAGGGTCGAACTTTTCCTCTTCCGGTCTTCCCGGTTTCTTGGTTTCGGGCTTGTAACCCTCCAACAGTTCAGGTATGGCATTGTCATTGATGCGAAATGAAAAAGGCTCGAAGTCCATTGCCCGTATGTGCATGGCTGAAACATTGCTTATATCTCCATTGCTCTTGTCCTTTTCCACAAGAAGGACAGTTTCAGCCTTGTTGTTCAGTTCCGTACCGATATGCCCCCTTGCGTTCTCATCGCCCTTGTTTTGGTGGAGTATCGTGTGGATATGTATCTGCCTGTCGTCCGTCCACTGCATCAGCTTTGATATGATGCGTGTCGATTCACCGGGGCTGTTGATGTCATATACCATGTCACGGATGCCGTCTATGATTACAAGCCCTATGTCAGGCGTATTGTAAATAGCCTGCTCTACAATCCTGATACGCTGTTCGGGCGTGTATTTCCTCAAAGCAAGAAATTCCAGATGCTCATTGTCCCTGTCATCTGGAAGCCCAGCCATCCGTAAAATACGTTTCATGACTTTCAGACAATGATAAGGACTTTGTTCCGTGTCCACATACAGGATTTTCCGTTTCTCTTCGGGTAGTTCCGCCACATATCTTAGCACTGTACCATTCTTCAATGCTGCCGCCACGATAGCCGACACATTGAAAGTCTTTTTGCTTTTGGCTTTGCCGATTGATGCACTGAAATTACCCAGTGTACCAATGACCGAACCTTGCACTTTTAGAATCTCAGGTGCTTTCTCATAGATTTTCGACAGGCTCAGGCGTGAGGCTTGCCAAAGGATTACGGCTTCTTCCGCCGATATTTCTTTTATATCTTTCATATAATCCATAAGTACACCTCCCGTTATTTTCGTCCTCCGGTTTTCTTTCCAGCCAGTTCAAGGGCAAGTTCCGCATCCACGATAATCTTGCGCCCTATTTGCGTAATGGCTTTGTCTATCTTTCCGCTTTTCTTTATACGGTTGGCGGTAGGCAGACTGCACCCGAACAATTTGGCAATGCCAAGTATTCCGTACACATACTTTCTTTCTGTGTCCGTAACGGGCTGTGGCTGCGCTTCCGTTTGGTTGGAAGCGTACTTGCTTAGAAATATGAACTCTTCGCCTGTCATCTGCCAGACGGGTTTTAATAATAACTCTTGAAGATTTGTCATCGTCCAATCTATTTAGTCGTTAAACAATCAGCCCTGCGCACTGGCTGTTATTTCTGTTCTCGAACGATGCAAAATTAGGTATGGCTGTAAGTGGTAAGGATGTGGATAATACAAATGGGATACTGCGCTATCTCATTAAATATCAGACAATAAAAATACCACTCAAAAATTAATTTGAGTGGTAAAAGTGGTAATTTCGTAGAATGTCAGGTTATATCACGAATTATCCGAATATGCTTTCCATTTCCTTTGCGAATTTCTGGTTGCTGTCACTCGGAAAATCGGAAACAGGTTCTTTGTATTTCGACCTGTAATAGCTCTCGTCAATATCCAACAATTTTAATATTTGGCTTCTCCATTCATCCCTGTATTGCTTGGATAGTTTCTCGCTCATCAGGAATATCAGGTAACACACCCGTATCTTTTCCCTTGCCTTGATTTTTAGTTTATTCTTGCAGGGGTACAGGTTTATATTGGCATAGAAATCCGCTATGGTAATGGCTTCGAACTGTTCCCCGACACAGGTTTCATGAATGGGCGAAAGCTGCTTCATGTCAAAATATTCATGTTGTCCCTCCGGGCTATTCTGTACTTCTTCTTGTTCGTTTTGCTTGACTGGTTCATCCTGCTGTTTTTCTTCCCTATCATTAGGAAGGTACTTTTTTAGGACTTCCATAAAAAGAAGACTTAGGCGGTAAACATTGCCGGAAAGGTTTTCTATATATTGAAAAGCCTCTTTCCTGTCTTGCTTTTGCAGTTCATAAAGTTTATCCAATTCTTTCTTTTCCTTGTCGTATTCAGCCTTGCAGCGTTCATATTCCTTTTCTGCCTGTATTTCTTCTTCGTCCGTATGCTCCCGAAAACCAATGAAATCATATCTGTGGTATGCGTCATTCAAAGGCTCGTGCAACTTGGTGGTAATCTCCAACTGGTCTTTAATTGCAGAATTATGCCTGTCTGCGTAGTGAAAACACACACGCTTTATGACGTCATCATTCAGCGGTTTTGTTTCATAAGCCCGTATATTTTTTTCTATTTCGATTTTCAGACTATTGAGAATCAATGTGTATTGTTCTTTCTGCTTGTCAAGTACCAGTTCAAGGATAGCGGCTTCAAAAGCCTTTGTATCATTGTGCTGCCTGTAAAAGTCGGTGATGAATTTCTGCTTGTCAAAAGAAAAAGCATAATTGGTTACCCAATCATTATATATTCTATTGAGTTCTCCATATTGGGGAATCAGTTTGTTTATTTCTCCTGCCATAGACTTCAATTTTGGGGATTATTGTCCTTGTCAAGGAAAGATGCCAGTTCTTCTTCCACCTCTTCCACACTTGGCAAAGCTGATTTCAAGTTTTCGGGTATAGCCTTGCTCAGTTGATAATCGCTGATGCCTATCGGTTGGTCGTAGCCTGTCAATGCGTATTGTGCTACCACCTCATCTTTTCCTTTGCACAGCAACAGCCCGATAGTCTTGTTGTCATTTTTTCCCCTCAGTTTGTCATCCACCACATTGATGTAGAAATTCAGTTGCCCTGCATACTCCGGTTTGAATGGAGTAGCTTTCAGTTCTACAACAATGTATGCGTGTAGCGGAATAGAATATAGAATCAAGTCGGCAAAGAAATCACTGTTACCTATTTGAAAATGCTTCTGCCGGGCGACAAAGGCAAAACCATTGCCCATTTCCAACAAATAACGGGTAACGTGCTTTACCAGCTGCTCTTCTATGTCCCTTTCGTCTGCCTTTTCTTTCGCTCCAGCCAAATCGAAGATGTACGGGTCTTTCAATAGGTAATTGGCAAGGTCGCTTTGTGGTGCTGGAAGTGTGGCTGTGAAATTGTTTACCTTGTTGTTGTTGATTTGTCTGTTATATAGGTTGTTTTCAATTTGCATTTTCAGCACATTGCTACTCCAGCCCATTTCTACAGCCTGTTTCATATACCAATATCCTATGCCTAACGGTAACGAACCGTTAAGTATGACCATTTGGCTTGCCCAGTTTATTTTGGCAACAGGGGATTTCAGGAAAACTTTTTCTATTTCCCTAATCTCCATCCTGTAAATGGCAGAAACTGTTTTCTCCACATCCTGAATTTGCGCAGGAACTTCCTGCGTAATTTCTAAAGATTGACAATCAGCGGATTGTATTTGCGCAGTAAGTTCCTGCGTAAATTGTCCGTTGTTCAGTTTCAATACTTCATCTGTAACATTCTGTATGCTTGGAACAGACAGCCTTGTGTCTGTATCAATGAAACTTCGTAGCACGTTCAACGGATATGACCGTGCAAATTGGCACATATAAGTAAGGTTACGCTCCGAATAACCTTTCTTTTCGGGGTAATTGAACCGGATAGCCTTTGCCAGTTGCTTGATGATTTTGCTTCCCCAGCCTTGCAAGTTCTGATGATACAGGATATAGTTGCCCATTTTCCAGTAATGGAACAGCATTTGCGCATTGGCTGCGGCAATCAGCCGGACTTGCGCCTGTTCTATTTCCGAACCGACGGCATGAACAAATGCGTCAAAGTCCGTTCTTCCTATATGATATTCTCTGTTATTTTCCATTCTAATGTTTATTGTTGTCGCAAATATAATTCAAATAGCTGATAATCTATGAAACTGATTGATACTTTTATAGTTGGTTAAACTTGTTCATGGCATTTGCCTTAATATCATCCGCTATGTCAATATAGGGTTTCATGGCTTTATAGTCACTGTGCCCCGTCCATTTCATCACGACTTGTGCCGGAATACCGAGAGCCAGCGCATTACAGATGAATGTTCTTCTTCCTGCATGGGTGGTTAATAATGCGTATTTCGGGGTGACTTCATCTATACGTTCATTTCCTTTATAATATGTTTCCCGTACAGGCTCGTTGATTTCAGCCAGTTCCCCCAGTTCTTTCAGATAATCATTCATCTTCTGATTGCTGATAACAGGCAGTGCCATGTGGTTTTCAAAATGGACTTCCTTGTATTTTTCGAGTATGGTTTTACTGTGGTCGTTCAGTTCAATTATCAGGCTGTCTGCCGTTTTGACTGTGGTAACTTCGATGTGGTCGGGTTTCACATCGCTTCTTTTCAGATTACGAACATCTGAATATCGCAGGCTTGTGAAGCAACAGAACAGAAAAACATCCCTGACACGTTCCAGATATTGTTTGTCTTTCGGTATCCGATAATCTTTCAGCCTGTTCAATTCGTCCCAAGTCAGGAATATCACCTTTTTAGAGGTGGTTTTCAATTTGGGCTTGAAAGTGTCGTATGCAATATTCTGATGATGCCCTTTCTTGAAGCTCCAGCGCAGAAACCATTTTAGGAATCCCATCTGT
>JAGBCL010000065.1 GCA_018110825.1 Oscillospiraceae bacterium | reverse complement strand
CATCCTTACATATACAAATTATGTCGGCACAATAATCGCAAATCAGCTTGGTTCATTTTGCGACTGCCAAACTGTCGAGGAGCTTGCATCAGATGTGTTCTTCAGCTTGTGGCAAAACCGGAACACTCTTACAAAATATAATATAAAGAGCTGGCTTGGCAGCACAGCGAGAAATAAAGCAAAAAACTATATTCGTTCACGGCGTATTGTTTTCGAGGAACTTAATGAGGATACGATAATCTGTTCTGATGATAATGCTTTCGATAAGCTTGAGGCGGATGAACAGAATGAAGTTATATCCTCGGCACTGAAAAAACTGGATAAGAAGGATCAGGACATTCTGATACGGCATTACTATTACAATCAGTCCACAAAGCAAATCTCCATTGAAACAAATACGAATTTGGAAACGATAAAAAGCAGGCTGAACCGAAGCAGAAAGAAATTAAAGGACATATTTGAAGAAGGAGGGTATTTCAAATGAGGAAAAATTTGAGAGAGTTATTTGATAATTACCTTGACGAAACGGTTAATTTGAATACAAATATATCAATTTCATCGGACAGAGTTTTAGAACTCACAAAAAACAAAATTACGGAGGAACAAATTATGAATACAAGTACAGGAAAAACAAAAAGAAAATGGTCTGTTTCGCTTGTGGCAGCAGCAATAATTGCAGCAATTTCACTTACCGCGTTTGCAGCATATTACTTTCTTACACCGAAAGATGTAGCAACTCATCTTGAAAGGTATGAGCTTGCAGAGATTTTTTCAAAAGATGATACAACTTTTAACATTCCCGCACAGACAAGTGGCGATTACAACATTGAATTGCTCGGTATGACATCCGGCAAAAATCTTGATAAGGTTCCAGATGCAGATGTTGACAAAGAACTTACATATATTGTAGGAGCTATCACAAAGGCTGACGGCAGTGCAGTAACAGATTACTCTAATCTCATGATTACACCGCTTGTTGAAGGTTATAAACCGTGGCAAATAAACATATTCACCATAGGAAACGGCGGCAAGCATACCTTTATTTATGAGGGTGTTGAATATTTTCTGATTGAATGTGGAAGTATTGAAATATTTGCAGATAAACAGGTTTACATTGCTGTCTACGAAGGAGGCGCACCGAGTTCTGATCTGTTTAACATTTCAGAAAACGGAGCAATTTCGTTTAACGAGTCATATAAGGGAGAAAAAGCATTATTTGAAATTCCGCTTGATAAATCAAAAGCAAATCCTGATGCTGTTAATGCTTTGCTTGAAAAGCACGGGTTTGAAGAAAAAGATGTAATTTACACAACATCAATTCTAACCGAAAGTGATAATCAGGAATCAGAATATGGTGTTCCTGAAAAGGAAGTCGAAATTACACTTGAAGAAGTAAAAGACGGTACTGAGTTTGAATATGTAATCGAATAAAAAAGTGATGCCTTAATGTAAAAAGCATTAGGGCATTACTTTTTTAGAATACTTTTTTGAAAATTTGTAGAATATTTTTTTGAAAACGTGCCTATACTATTGACATTATCACGATACCGTGATATAATATTATCGAAAGGAGACGATGTTATGCCTGTACTATCAAGATTCTATGGAATTATAATTCGTATGTATTTTTTGCAGAAAGAACATAATCCGCCACACATTCACGCAATATACGGCGATGATGTGGCAGCAATAACAATATCTGACGGAAAGGTTATAGAAGGAGCTTTGCCGAACAAGGCTCTCGAAATGGTTAAGGAATGGGTTTCTCTCAATAAAGACGAATTACTTACAATGTGGGAAACTCAGGAATTTAAGCAGCTTTCTCCGTTGGAATAAGGAGGTATGCAGTATGTTCCATAAGATTAAAAATGTATCTCCGCTTACTGATTATCGTCTGAGCGTTCAGTTTGCAGAGGGCTGCACAAAGATATATGATGTTAAACCACTATTCGATGCAATACCTGCATTTAAGGAATTAAAAGAACCACATCTGTTTTCTGAAGTTACTGTTGATGTGGGTGGATACGGAATTATATGGAATGATGATTTGGATTTATCCTGCGATGAATTGTGGGAAAACGGAATCGTTACCGAAACACCTTTTGACGGACTTATGGCCTTCAGCGATGCGACTACACTCTGGGCACTCAATGAAAGCACATTAAGAAAAGCTATCAGTTACGGCAAGCTTGTAGAAGGTGTGGATGTTTGTAAGTTCGGAAAGCAGTGGGTTGTATCTACCGCAGCAATGAAAAGAGAATACGGAGAACCACGAGTATAAAAAAGCAGGAGCATAGCCACGAAGGTTATGCTCCTATAATTTATGTTATTTGCTCCAAAGTACAGTTTCTTTACCGTCATCTTCAACAAAGACAATTCTGTTTATTTCGCTGAATTGAAGACTTGTCATTGTTTTCTGATAACTTTCAGCTTTATTGTTTAAAAGTGTTGTTTTAAAGGCTGAAATGTAAATTGTATCCCCTTTTATTTCGTGTTTTATAGTTCTGATAAAGTATTCAGAACTTACTGAAAATACAGTTACATACTTATTCTTTTCTATCGTATCCTCAGTAACAGTAATCTCCCCTATTTCGGGAATTCTAACCTCTATCTTTTGCGAATTATCACTATCATCCGAATAAATTGTAACCGATTCCGAATTTGGAACATTGCTTGCAGAATTTTCTATAAGCTCTTCAAACGAATATACATTTGCAGACACTATCACATCATCAGGCGAAACTTCTTTTAATGCGACATTAAATAGAAGAGTAACTCCGACGATAACAAACACCATTGCTGCCACCGCACCAAGAACAATGTTTCTGATTTTTTTATTAATTTTGCTCTTTACATTCTTCAAGTTATTAGCCATTTTCATATCCTCCGAATTGTCATTTTCTTTTGCTACAAATCCTTCCGTTGATTTCATAGACTCATAGTAATTCCTGCATTTTTCACATTCTGACAAGTGATTTTCTACTGCCTGTTTGCTTTCTTCGTTACAT
>JAGBCL010000064.1 GCA_018110825.1 Oscillospiraceae bacterium | reverse complement strand
TAATTTAGATATTCACAATATTACTTGCCACAGTATCTCGAAAAACATTGTCATGTTCTACCAGGAGCATGGTCGGGGCAAACTCCGTTATGAGCTGTTCAATCTGCATACGTGAGTACACATCAATAAAGTTGAGCGGTTCATCCCATACATACAAGTGTGCCTTTTCACAAAGGCTTTTCGCAATTAGGACTTTCTTCTTTTGCCCGCCAGAAAAGTCTTTAATATCCTTTTCAAACTGTACACGCTCAAAGTCCATTTTCCTAAGAATTGCCTTGAACAGACTTTCATCAAGGTTGTTTTCTTCTGCAAACTCGGAAAGGGTTCCACATAAATACGATGTATCCTGTGGCACATAAGAAATTACAAGCCCAGAGCCAAGTGTTACTGTACCCGTATAATCTATGGACTGCCCGACTACCAACTTTAACAGGCTACTTTTGCCACTGCCGTTCTTCCCATCAAGCACAATGCGTTCTCCCCGTCTTATTTCAAACGAAACGGGTTCACAAACTGAAATGCCATCATAACAAACTACTACATTCGATAATGATGCAAGCAAATCTGTATGGTAATTAAGCGGTTGTATCTTGAGGGCTTCTGCGGTTTCCACATTTTTCAGCAATGCTGATTTTTGTTCGATTGCCTGTTGTTGTCTCGCTTCTATAGATTTTGAACGCTTCATCATTTTGGCGGCTTTATGACCGACATAACCTTTATCTGCTGCCCCAATTTTGGAAGCTTCTACACGTTCAGACCATACTGCAGAGCGTTTTGCTGCTTGTTGTAATCGACTGATATCCTTTTGCAAGCGTTCATTTTGTGAGAACTCAAACTCCTGCTGTCGTTCAAAGTTCTCCATCCAAGATGAAAAATTTCCGCTTTGCACTTCGATATTCGCTCGGTTAATCGATAGAATATGGTCAACACAATCGTCAAGAAAGCGACGGTCGTGAGAAACTAAGATGAATCCCTTTTTCTTTTTCAGATATGTCGCCACACTTTTTCTCGCTTTGGAATCCAAATGATTGGTAGGTTCATCAATCAGTAGGAAATGCCCTTCATTAAGAAAAAGAGCGGCAAGCAAAACCTTTGTCTGCTCTCCGTTGGAAAGTGTTTCAAAAGGTCGCCAAAGCACATCGACATCAACATCAAGATAAGAAAGTTCTCGCATAAGTTCCCATTCTTCCGCAAGTGGGCAAACCTCCTGCAATATATCCTCTGTAATACGATTCTTATCTGAAACGGGATAAGGAAAATAATCAAACTGTACGGATGATAGGATTTTTCCACTATACTCATATTTCCCAAGCAGAAGATTCAGAAAGGTTGTTTTACCTCGTCCGTTTCTGCCCACAAAACCAAGCTTCCAATCGGTATCAACCTGGAAACTGACATTTTCAAAAACATTATCATAACTTGTCGGATATGAAAACGTAAGGTTTTCAATTTTAATCATTGACATAAATATTATCCTCCTTTGCGTGTCATACGATACAAAGTCGGTTCGGTGAATGTTTACTATGTATAGATTTCACCAAAAGGAACCGACACTATACGGAGTGAATCATGTGTAACTATCTGTTCTGCACTATTCATAAAGCACCTCCAAAACAAAATAAGAGCCGCAAGAAAGTTTATCCTTGCAGCTCGTCATAGCATAATAACACCACTAAGCAAAAGTGGCAACAGCACTATATTGAGTAAGATAGACATATAACTTTCTTGCAATAGACACAATAATGCCAAAGTATAGCACTACCGCATATTTTGATTTTATTTGCAAGAAAAGTTAATCATCTTTCCACCTCTTTCTAAATTTTAAAACATTATACCATAAATTGCAGGCAAATACAAGTGGTTACAAAAATTTTAACAAATCGCTTATAATACAATCATATAACTTTACTCATTCCTTACTGACCGTAAAATTCAAAGTTTCTGTTGTAATCTCAATTCGTTTTTTAAGTATATCACAAAAATGTAAAAATTTCTACCGCCTACGCAAAGAAACGCCCGAACATTGCTGTTCGAGCGTTCTCGCTTTCGATTGCAATGCTTTATCTTTGTAATTTTATCATAACCTTGTCAACTGCATCCGTATATCTGCCCTGTGCAATCAACTTATTGCGGAAGGCAAGCAGGGCATTGAAGATGTACCTCCGTTCCTCTTCTGTGAGATAAAGGTAATATTTCCGCTTTCTCATACGAAGATCACCTCGGCATTGACAGTTTCCGTAACCGCTTCACGAAGAGCGTTCATCCTGCCGACCCACTCCATTTGATTGTCGGCTTTCAGCTTTTCGGTAATGCCCTCACGCTCTGCCCATTGCTTCATAAGGCGGTCAAACAGTTTCTGTGCCTGTTCTTCAACATCGGCAAGGTGGCTTTGCAGTTTTCCGCTTGTCAGCAGATTTGTGTAGAACACCTTTTTATGTTGACGGATATACCGCAAATGCCGCTGACCCCATACGCCGATATGCCTGTCTTCTTTTTCGGCGGGTAATTCCAAACAGGGAATGTAATAATCGCCCTGCAATTCATACCAAAGACCGATTTGTTCGTTATAAATGTACTTTTCCATTATGTAATCCTCCAAAATAATATATTCGCACATACATCACAGTTTCCCGATT
>JAGBCL010000063.1 GCA_018110825.1 Oscillospiraceae bacterium | reverse complement strand
TTTTTTATATTCATCAAAACCACTGCCGCTATAGTATTGGTTGCTTGTTGTAGACAGCGGTCACGATATATCAACTCGCGGTTGATAAAGTTTTGAAATCAACTCAAAAGCACTTGACTTTTGGTTGAGTTGTGGTATAATAAAATCAGATAATACGACGGTAGTAAGGAGAGATCTAAATGCTTAATTTGCAGGCTTTGTCGGCAAACATAAAAATGTACAGAAAAGCGAAGGGCATATCGCAAAACGCGCTTGCCGCCGCACTTTCAATAAGTCCGCAATCAGTATCAAAATGGGAATGCGGGGTTTCACATAAATAAGGATACAGGAATCAATCCACAGACATACATTGCTTACGAAAAATAAAAAATGTATGGAGAATTGATACTATGAAAAAATCCTTATTTGAAAACAACAACCTTACTTACTGCGAGGAAAACGGACATCTCGTTCCCGATGTAGAACTCCCCGAACAGAAGGAAATCGGAGCATGGGGATTGCTTCACTTGGGTTGGCTCAAACGCTTTCGTGTTGCTCGCTACAACGAACTATTGATGTCCGGCGAGTTGAACACATATCTCTACAATGTCAACGAAGAAGCGCAAGAACGCTTTGAGTCTCTGATAGTAGATCTTGCCGAATCTCACGGATTAACCGAAGAACTGAAAGCCAAAGATCAAATGAAATGGGTGCAGCTTGCCAACTATGTTGCAAAAGCAGCACGGGAAATCGTCGAGAGTGAGGTGATCTTCATATGAAGAACGCCGAAAAACAATTTCTCGTCGATCTTGGACGAAGAATTGCACATTGTAGAACAAGTAAAAACATAAGCCAAGAAAAACTTGCTGAAATGGCAGATATATCAGATGTATATTTGAGCTATATCGAATGCGGCAAGAAAAATCCAAGCGCGGAAATCCTATTTAAGATCGCAGAAGCATTACAAGTTTCGCTTGATGTGCTGTTACTACCAAACGTTCCACGTTCAAAAAACGAATTAGATGCTGATCTGTGTAGAATGGTGCGAATATATACGCCAAAGCAAAAAGAAAAACTTGTTGCAATTATTCAAAACATAACTGCGCTTGTTGATATAATTAAACAAGATAATTAACAATTCGGGATACGATCCTTCAAGGTTCGTATCCCTTTTTTCATTTATTTTATCAAATGACAAACGATGGTTTAAGGGTTAAATCATCGTTTGTTCCTTTATTTTCCGAAACCTCGTAAAATATTATCGTGGTATAAAACTGCCTGTATCGAAGGTTTAGGGATTATTCGCAAAGATTTGGTAAAATAATAGTACCAAAACCTAACGTGAGGAGAGTGTTTTATGAGTAAAATTGAACCCAAAATATTGCAAGAATTTGAATTGTTTTTAAGAAATGAGGAAAGAAGCGAAGCGACGATTGAAAAGTATATGCGTGATGTAAGGTGCTTCGTTGGTTTTATAGGATCGGCGGAAGTAAGTAAACAAAGCGTGATGGATTACAAAAATAAACTTGGGAGATCATACGCGGTGGCAAGTGCAAATTCGATGATTGCCGCACTGAACTCCTTTCTGCGCTTTTGCGGTTGGAACGATCTATGTGTGAAGCAATTTCGTGTGCAAAGACAAGCCTACTGTTCCGAGGAAAAGGAATTGACGCGCGCCGAATATCTCCGTCTGCTTGAAGCGGCGAGCAAAAAACACAACGAGCGGCTCAATCTCATCATTCAGACCATTTGCGGAACGGGTATCCGTGTGAGTGAACTTCAATATATAACTGTCGAAGCACTGCACAAGGGCGAGGCTGTTGTGAATTGCAAAGGCAAAAACCGCAGAATATTCATTGTGCCCGAATTAAAGAAAAAACTGCTCCGTTACGTTAAGGAGCAGAAAATATCGTCGGGCGCGGTATTCATCACACGAAACGGTAAACCAGTCAGCCGTAACAATATATGGAAAGAAATGAAGTCCTTGTGTGAGCAGGCGCGGGTAGCGCCAAGTAAGGTGTTTCCGCACAATCTGCGTCATTTATTTGCGCGGACGTTCTACGGCATTGAAAAGGATATTGCCAAGCTCGCAGATATACTCGGCCACGCCAGCATCAATACCACCCGTATTTATATTGTTACAACGGGAGCGGAGCATAAGCGCAAAATGGAACATATGCGCTTGATTGTATAAAAACAAAAAAGCCCGACGTGGATACGCCGAGACGGAAAACAACATAACGGGAGTTATGTCGCCT
>JAGBCL010000062.1 GCA_018110825.1 Oscillospiraceae bacterium | reverse complement strand
TATTGAAGCTACAATCGGCACGGCTAACTTTTTGAAAGAACACGGAATCAGAACAAGAGTTCGTAGAAAACTCAGTGAAGGGAGCGAAGAAATTCTCGATTCCATTCGTGCGGGATACGTCAGTTACGTAATAAATACACGTGCGATTTTGTCGGGTGTTCATTATGAAGACGGTGCTGCGATTAGGCGTTGTGCAATAGAGAACAACGTCACTGTTCTTTCATCGCTTGACACGGTTAAGGTTTTGCTCGACGTTTTAGAAGAAGTAACGATAGGAATATCTAAGATAGACGATTAAAGGAGGGAAATTATGCATTTTACAAAGATGCACGGACTTGGAAACGATTATTTATACGTATACGGAGAAGTCCCCGAAAATATAGAAGAATTGTCCATCCGCCTTTCGGAAAGACATTTCGGCGCAGGTTCGGACGGGATGATATACATCTCGCCGTCAAGAATTGCCGACTTCAAAATGCGAATATTCAATGCAGACGGAAGCGAAGCAAAAATGTGTGGTAACGGAATCCGTTGTGTTGGAAAATACGTTTACGATAAAGGATACACGGATAAAACGTATTTAGAAATAGAAACGTTTTCTGGTATTAAAACGCTTCAACTTCACGTAATATGCGGAAAAGTCAAGCAGGTATCCGTTGATATGGGCAAAACCGAATGCTTTGAAGATATGAGCGTTATTGTAGATGGAAAACAAATTGCGTTGACTCCCGTATCAGTTGGAAATCCGCACGCTATTATATTTGTTAACAATGCGGAAAAAGAGCCTATAACCGTTATAGGGCCGATCATTGAGCACAATAAAAATTTCCCCGAAGGCGTAAACGTTGAATTTGTACAGGTGCTTAACGAAAATACTTTGCGTATGCGTGTTTGGGAACGCGGTAGCGGCGTAACGATGGCTTGCGGAACTGGTGCATGTGCCTCGGTTTCAGCCGCTGTTAAAAAAGGATACGTGAAAATGAATGAATTTGTGACCGTAAAACTTGACGGCGGAGACTTAAAAATTAAAGTGAATGAAGACGGTTCGGTTATAATGAACGGTCCTGCTGAATTTGTTTATGAAGGAGATACGATAGAATGATTCCAAATAAAAATTACAACAACTTAAAGGACAGTTATTTGTTTTTCGGTATTGCACAAAAGACAAAGAAGTATTTAGCGGAGCATCCTGATAAAAAATTATTGAGACTCGGTATAGGAGACGTTTCTTTACCTCTTGCGCCCGCAGTAATAAAAGCCTTGCATGAAGCGGTTGACGATCAGGCAACGAAGGAAAATTTTCACGGATATATGCCCGAATGCGGAGCACCGTTTTTGCGAGAAACGATTGCCAAATATTATAATGGGCGTGGCGTAGAGCTTGTTTCCGATGAGGTTTTCGTTTCAAGCGGCGCAAGCGATGAACTCGGAGATATTCTCGATTTGTTTGGTCGGGATAAGACTGTTATGATTTTAGAACCTGCATATCCCGCATACGTTGATGCAAATATAATT